>NZ_JBQDSX010000065.1:0-2308 GCF_052099035.1 Microbacterium sp.
CGGTCGGATGCGCCATCTGGGCGATCATCTTCAGCATCCCGATCTTCCTGAATGTGCCGGAGCCGTCGCTGGGTCGTCCGGAGCGCAAGGTCGGCTTCTTCCGCTCCTACGTGCTGCTCGTGAGGGACGTCATCGGGCTGTACCGCTCCCCCGAGACGCGGCCGACGTTCTGGTTCCTGCTCTCCAGCGCGGTCTTCCGCGACGGTCTGGGCGGAATCTTCGCCTTCGGCGCGATCATCGCCGGCCAGGTGTTCGGCTTCGAGTTCCTCGAGCTCGCGATCTTCGGCATCGCCGCAAACCTCATCGCCGGCGTATCGACGATCCTCGCCGGACGCCTCGATGACCGGTTCGGCCCGAAGCGCATCATCCTGTTCGCGCTGGGGGCGATGGTGATCGCGGGGCTTGCGGTCTTCTTCCTCGTGGATGCCGGATCGCTCGTGTTCTGGATCGGCGGACTGCTGCTGTGCGCATTCGTCGGGCCTGCGCAGGCGGCATCCCGATCCTTCCTCGCTCGCGTCACTCCCGCCGGACGCGAGGGCGAGATCTTCGGCCTCTACGCCACGACCGGGCGCGCGGCGAGCTGGATGGCATCCGGCGCCTGGACGCTGCTGATCGTGCTCACCCACGACACGGCATTCGGCATCCTGGGCATCATCCTCGTACTGCTGGCGGGATTCCTGCTGCTGTTGCCGGTGAAGTCGCAGCGGGTGAGCTGATTCAGCTTCTCCAGTTGTCGGCGAGCTTGCCGAGCAGGCGGGCCAGTTCGCTCTTTTCGTTGTCCGTGAATGATTCGAGCGCCTTCGAGAGCACCTCGCGCCGCTCGCCCCGCATACCTCGCGCGATCTTCCGCCCCTCGTCGGTCAGCGCGATGCGCGTGCGCCGCGCGTCTTCGGGATCGGCCTCACGCTGAACGAGCCCCCGCTGGACGCCCTGCTGCACGAGGCGTGACGCGCGAGGCTGATCGACGCCGATCGCTTCGCCAAGAGCGCTGACGCTGAGCGGTTCGGATGCCGTGGCGAGAGCATCCAGCATCCGGATCCATGCCGGACCCCCGAGGCGACCTCGCCCTCCGCCCGCCCCGCCTATCCACGGCGGCGGGCCGAACTCCGGTGCGCCGCGGAATCCGTGGCTGCCCCCGTGGTGTCCGCCGTGCTCGTGATGCGATCCGTGCTCGCCGTGCGGTCCGCCGTGCATGTGGCGGGGCCCGAAAGGACGACGCCCGCGCAGCTGAGACAGGGCGTGCGCGATGGCTTCGGCGGGGTCAGGGTTCTCTGTGCTCACACATCAGACTTTACATGCAACTTGACATGGATTCATATTGCATGTCACACTACATATACATGCATAGTTACAAGCAAAGGACTTTTCCATGAATAGCATCAACAACAATGAAGAGACATCCCGTCCGTTCGGATTCTGGCTGAAGGCCACAGACCGCCTGATGGCGGCCGAGTTCGCCGCAGCGTTCGAGTCGTTCGGCGTCACGCGTCGCGAATGGCGACTGCTGAACCGCATCGACGGCACCGTTTCCGGTGACGCTCGCCCGGTTTCCGCACACAAGCTCGGCCGGCTCATCGACCTCGGCTGGGTGACGGATGCCGATGGCACCTGGACCCTGACCGATGAAGGCCGTGCGGCCAAAGAGAGCCTCGGCGGCATCGTCGACGGCATCCGCGCGAAGATCACCGACGCGGTTCCCGCTGAGGATCTCGCCACCACCGTGGCCACGCTCGAGCAGCTCGCCCGAGCGTTCGGCTGGGACGAGAACACGCCCCTGCCGCGTGGTGGCGGGCGCCGTCACGGAGGGCACGGTCACGGTGGGCGCCGTCACGGGCACGGGCACCGCGGGTTCGGATACGGGCACGGGTTCGGATACGAGCACGGGTTCGGTCACAAGCACGGGTTCGGTCACGAGCAGGGGTTCGGTCACGGAGGCCGCGGGTTCGGTCACGAAGGCCACGGCTCACCCGAGATGGGCGCGCACGAAAGCTGCCGTCACGGCGAGCACGACTTCGCGCACGGCCGCGAAGGCCACCGCGGCCACGGTGGACCGCACGGTCACCGCGGCGGCCACGGCCACGCGCGCGCACGTTTCGCGCGATTCGCGCAGGGTGCCTACGAGCGCGGCTTCGAGGCCGGATTCACTCGCGGTCACGACGACCGCTGACCTCCAGCCCCACCCCCCGGCCTCAGGGCATCACCCGCCCGCGGGGGGGGGGGGGGGAGGGGGAAACAACCCACTGGGGGGGGGGGTTAAAAACCCCCCCCCGGGGGTGGGAGAGGGGCGCGGGGGCGGGGGAGGAAAACG
>NZ_JBQDSX010000065.1:2318-15076 GCF_052099035.1 Microbacterium sp.
GCTCGCTCGCGCCCAGCGCGCACCCGGCCAGGACCCCCGCCCGCCGGCCACCCCCCGCCCGGGGGGTTTTCAAACCGTCTCCCACCCCCCCGTGGGGGCTCCTTTTCCCCCCCCCCGCCGCGTGAATTCGAGGAGGCCAGGCGGGCCGGAGAAGAATCCGGGGTCAGCCCGGAACACCCAGGAAGACCATGAACGCGATCGCTCCCACGAACAGCACCGTGAGTCCGCCGTAAATCGCGATCGTCCACCCGCGGTAGCTCTGCCCGGCCGTTCCGCCCGCGGCCGGGCTGACGTAATTCCGGGTCGCTTCGTCGCGGGCCGTCGCGGCGCGTGATGCAGCCGCACGCAGTTCAGCCTTCTCTGCAGCGGTTGGCGGCACCGCCTCCTTCTTGTGAGCGGATGCCGAGGTCCAGCTGTCTTCGGGTGCCCACGTGCTGCGCTTGCGGAGCGCGGGAGCGTCAGCCTCGACTTGCTCCGACGGCGCCGGCGGAATGACGGGCTCCGCACCGGGAGCCGGTGGCGCCGAGTCAAAACTGGGTGGCGGCGGAATCTCGAATCCTTCGATGGCCGCTTCGGCATCGGTCGTGGCATCCGCGCCGGAATTTTGCGGGTTCTCCGTGTTTTCGCCGCTCATGCTCTCGATACTACGTGTGGGGGCATCGCTGCGCGGGGTCAGCCTCCGAGCGAGCCAGCATCCACGGAACCGACGTCGGTGCGGTGGAAATTCTGGAACGAACGGGATGCCGTCGGCCCCCGCTGCCCCTGATAACGGTTGCCGTAGGGGCCCGAGCCGTATGGATTCTCGGCGGGCGAGGTGAGGCGGAAGAAGCAGAGCTGCCCGATCTTCATCCCGGGCCAGAGCTTGATCGGCAGCGTCGCGACGTTCGCGAGCTCGAGGGTCACGTGGCCGGTGAAGCCAGGATCGATGAACCCTGCGGTGGAGTGGGTGATGAGCCCGAGGCGTCCCAGCGACGATTTGCCCTCGAGCCGTGCGGCGATGTCGTCGGCGAGGCTGACCTGCTCGAAGGTGGCGCCGAGCGCGAACTCTCCGGGGTGCAGGATGAACGGCTCGTCCGGCTTGACCTCGATGAGGCGCGTCAGCTCGGGCTGGTCCTCGGACGGGTCAATGAACGGGTACTTGTGGTTGTCGAACAGCCGGAAGTACCGGTCCAGACGCACGTCGATGCTCGACGGCTGGATCATCTCCGTACTATGCGGAGTCAGGCCGATCCGGCCGGATGCGAGTTCTGCCTTGATGTCGCGATCACTGAGAAGCACGAAACCAGCGTATGGCATCGGCCGCGGCCGTCAGGCGTCTGGCATCCTGGGGTCAGCTGTCTAACTGGAGGCGGCAATGGCGCACTCGATCGTCGTCGGCGCGGGCATGGTCGGCCTTGCCACGGCATGGCATCTGCAGGAGAAGGGCGTCGAGGTCACCATCCTCGATCGCACCGGTGTCGCGGCCGGGTCCTCGTGGGGGAACGCGGGCTGGCTCACGCCGAGCAAGACGATCCCGCTCGCCGACCCGAGCCTGTGGACCTATGGCCCGAAAGCGTTGATCGATCCGGATGCTGCGCTGCACGTGCCGTTCCGGATGGATGCACGCCTCTGGGGGTTCCTCGCCCGGTTCGCCGCGCACGGCACGAACCGGGCGTGGGATCGGACGATGGCTGCGCTGACCCCGATCGACAAGCTTGCACTGGAGTGCTTCGACGAGCTCACCGATGGTGGCGTGGACTCCTGGACCCGGGAAGGTCCGTTCGTCGTCGGGTTCGCGGAGGAGGCGCATGCCAAGGGCTTCCTCCGCGAGATCGCGGGCGTGGTCCGGCATGGGCAAGAGGCACCGCTCGAGCGGTTGGCTTCACCCCAGGAACTGGCTCCGATGCTCTCGGATGCCGTGACGGTCGCCTATCGCTTGGACGGACAGCGCTTCCTCGAGCCCGCCCCGTTCGTGCAGGCTCTCGCGGACGCCGTCGTCGCACGCGGCGCGACGCTGCGCACCGGCGCCGAGGTCGTCTCGGTCACCGGCGGCACGTCGGCAAGCGTCACCCTTGCCGACGGCGAGCGCCTGTCCGCCGATTCCATCGTCATCGCGACGGGCGCGTGGATGCCGCGACTCGCACGCAAACTCGGAGTGCGGATGCCGGTGCAGGCCGGGCGCGGATACTCCTTCACCGTCGACACCGCTGTGAAGGCGGAACATCCGGTGTATCTGCCGATGCAGCGCATCGCCTGCACGCCGTACCAGGGTCGGTTCCGCATTGCGGGCACCCTGGAGTTCCGCGGTCCCGACGAGCCGTCCCAGCCCCGCCGCATCCAGGCGATCATCAATCAGGCGGAGCGGATGTTCCGCGGCGTCGACCTCGAAGTGCGGCATGACGAGTGGGTGGGGTCGCGGCCCGTCACCCCCGACGGGCTTCCGCTGGTCGGGGCGACGCGCGCTCCCGGCGTCTTCGTCGCCGGAGGCCACGGCATGTGGGGCATCGTGCTGGGACCGGCGACCGGAAAGATGCTCGCCGAGAGGATCGTCACCGGGAAGACGCATCCTGCGATCGCCGCGTTCGATCCCTTGCGCTGATGCCCCTCGGTCGTTGAGCGAGCGGAGCGAGTCGAAACGCGCTGAGCGAGCGTCAGCGAGTCGAAACGCGCTGAGCGAGCGTCAGCGAGTCGAAGTCGCCTCAACTTTTGTTATGCTGGCCGGGCGCCGAAAGGTTGCGGGACTGTAGTTCAATGGTAGAACTTCTGCTTCCCAAGCAGATAGCGCGGGTTCGATTCCCGTCAGTCCCTCCATTGTGATGTCTCAGGACATCGTGAACGGCTGAACCCCCGGAAACCGGGGGTTCAGCCGTTTTTGTTTTTGTAGTTCTTGTCGGGGTTGAGGGTGAATTCGGCGAGGAGTTCTCCGGTGGCCAGGGTGATGACGGTGGCGTCATTGTTGTGGACGAGGCAGATGATCTCGGTGCGGGCGTGTGCTCTGCCGATGTGGAGGAGCCGGCCGGATCGCATCGGGGGTGCGGTTCGGTGTCGTTGCGGGGCGTCGCGAGCGTGGCTCGAATGCGGCGTCGCCCTCGTCCAGCCATCGGTGGTGAAGTTTATGGACCAGGGGTTTTCGAGACCCCGTAAAGCGCAGCGACGCGAGCGTATGACAGGCTCTGGAAGGCGACGGCTTTGATCAGAATCTCGTATTTGGCCACCGTTCACGATGTCCTGAGACATCCCCGCACCGGAAGCACGATCGTTCACGATGACCCGGGACATGCGTTCACGATGTCCTGAACCCAGACACCGTCAGTCCCTCCAGTTTCTGTCCTGCCTGTTCTCATGCCGTCGAGACGGCGACTTCGACCAGTTCGCGGCTGATCGACAGCAGATCCCGCGTGCCACCGCGCCAGAGGGCCGTGATCGGACGGGCGATCGTCTGGCCGTCGAGCGGCACCTCGACCTGCCGCCCCAACCGGATGTCATCGGCGACCGCGAGCGCTGAAAGCAGTGCGGGCGCGAGCCCTTCGGCGACAGCCATCCGCACGGCAGCGGACGTCGGCAGCACGACGGCGGGCGCTGCGGCATCCCGTCCGAGAACGGAGCGCACGGCATCTTCCCACGTTTGTCGTGTGCCGCTGCCCGCCTCGCGTGTGACGAGCGCGCAGTCCGCGACCTCGTCGATCTCGACCGACTCCCGCGTCGCCCACGGATGCGAGGGCGCGACCACCAGAGCGAGCGAATCCATCCGGATCGTCGTATGCGAAAGCCCTGCCGGGATCGCGGAGGATTCGATGAAGCCGAGATCGGCCGCACCGTCATGCACAAGCGCTTCGACCTCGGTACTGTTGCCGGTCAGCAGCCGTACCGCAGTCGGGTCTTGCCCTGATCTCAACTGCCGCTCTCTGAGCGCGACCAGCCACGCGGGGATCATGTGCGCCGCGACGGTCTGGCTCGCCGCGACCGTCAGCTCGCGCTGACGTTCATCACGCAGCGTCTCGATGCCCGCGCGGAACCGCTCGGCCCCCGCAAGCACTCCCTCGGCCCACGACGCGACCGTCTCGCCTTCTGCCGTCGGCACGACTCCGCGCGGGGTCCGCAAGAACAGCTCTAGTCCGAGTTGCCGCTCGACACTGCGCAACCGCGCCGAGGCGGACTGCTGCGTCACCCCACACTCCCGCGCCGCAGCGGAGATCGAACCGTAGCGCATGGCGGCGGCCAGCAGCTCCAGCGCCTCAATGTCAGGAACACCTTGCATTTCCGCCCCACAGTCTGAGTTTGTACCCCTATCGACGATAGACCGCTACCGCCGTGTCCGCACCTGTTGGATGGTGAAACTGTGCAAATCGCCCCCGCTTCCACCCTTCCTCGCAGACTCGGCGCGCGCGGCCTCGCCGTGTGGCCGGGCGTGCTCCTCACCGCCGCCATTGCCGCCATCTCCACGGGCATCGGTTCCGTGATCCCTGTTCTCGGCTCGGCGGTTCCGGCGATCATCATCGGCGTGCTCATCTCACTTCTGCGGCCGCGCCTCATGCGCGGACACGAGAAGACGGATGCTCGCATCCAGCCCGGCATCACCTATTCCAGTAAGTTCCTGCTGCAACTCGCAGTGGTCTTCCTCGGCGTGCAGCTCTCGCTCAGCAGCATCCTGCAGGTGGGTCTCGAGTCCCTCCCGATCATGCTCACGACTCTGGTGGTCTGCCTTCTGGGCGCCTGGCTTATCGGCAAGCTGCTGCGCACCGAGCGCCGCGTCACCACGCTGATCGGCGTCGGGACAGGAATCTGCGGCGCCTCCGCCATAGCCGCGGTCTCACCGATCATCGGAGCCGCGAGCGCGGAGATCGCGTACGCCGTGTCGACGATCTTCCTGTTCAACATCCTCGCCGTCATCCTGTTTCCGATGCTCGGGCATGCGTTGAACCTCGATCCGCACACCTTCGGGCTGCTGGCCGGCACGGCGGTCAACGACACGAGCTCGGTCGTCGCCGCCGCCGGCGTCTACAGCACGGCAGCACTCGGGTTCGCGGTGGTCGTCAAGCTCGTCCGAACACTCATGATCATTCCGATCAGCATCGGCCTGTCGGTGATGGAAGCGCGGCGAGAAGCATCCGGCAGTGGCCTGACCGGTGCGCGCGTTGCGAAGCTCATCCCGTGGTTCCTCGTCGGATTCATCGTCGTGGCACTCATCAACTCATCCGGCATCATTCCGGACGGCCCGCGGGACGTGCTCGTGCACGCCAGCATCTTTCTCATCGCTATGGCACTCGCCGGCATCGGGCTCTCCACCGACATCCCCGCGCTTCGCCGCGCGGGCTGGCGGCCGCTCGCGCTCGGCGGCATCCTCTGGGTGCTCGTGACAGTGACCGCTCTCGCGACGATCGGTGTCACGGCGTCCTTCCGTTGAGACGCCGATGGGTGGATGCCACAATCGACGTGATCGAGAGCAGAGGTGAACCCATGACCAAGAACTTCGCCGTCGGCGACCACGTCGGCTGGAACTCCGAGGCCGGACAGGTCAGCGGCCGCATCGTGAAGGTGCACACCGCCGACTTCGACTACAAGGGCCACACGCATCGCGCGAGCGATGACGACCCGCAGTACGAGATCAAGAGCGACAAGACCGATCACGTCGCGGCGCACAAGGGCGGCGCGCTGAGGCACCTCAAGGGGTAAATTGCTGAATTAGCAATAAGAAAGCTTTATCTAAAAATAGATTACTTAAAGCAGAGTTGATCTACACTGATAGTATGTCTACGACGCCAGTCCCGGTAAGGCGTTCTCTGCGCGTGCTCGGAGAGAACCTCGCAACGCAACGCAAGTTGCTGGGCCTGACCGCGAAAATGGTCGCGCAGCGCGCAGGCACGACGCCGCCGACCATAAGCAAACTTGAGAACGGCCAGGGCACGTCACTGGAGATCACGCTCCGTGTCCTGCGAGTGCTCGGCCTCATGGACGCTGTGGTCGCCGCAACCGATCCGTTCTCAACCCCCCGCGGCCGACTGATGGTCGACGAGAAGCTCCCTGAGCGAGTCCGGGTGCGCTCCGATGGCTAACACCTATGAGGTGACCACGGTGGTCGAGGGCCAGCAGGTCCGCGCCGGACGGGTTTACCGCACCAGGGCTTCGGGGGCCTTCGAGTACGACACCGCTTATCTGCGTACGCGAACGGCGTTCGCCATAGCTCCTGCGCTCGGCCTGTTCCCAGGTGCACAACCGCTTTTCCCAACCAATCCCCTCAGTGATTCAGCGCCCGATACATGGGGCCGCAAGGTGCAGAATCGCGCTGCTGGGCGCAAGCTCGATGAGCTGAGCCTGATGTTCGGCGTCAACGATGAGGGACGTCAGGGTGCGACACGCTTCTGGAACGACGGTGTCGCGGTCGCCGAGGGCGACGGGGTGCCCGTCGAAGCCGACCTTTCTGACATTATTCACGTCGCCGATCAGATCGAACGCGGAGAGAAGGAGATCGACGAAGTGGCGATCCGGCGTCTGTTTCGCGCCACCGGTTCACTCGGCGGCGCCCGACCCAAGGCGAACGTGAAGCTCGGCTCCAGCCTGTGGCTTGCAAAGTTCCCGAAGCCCGCCGGGGACGACTGGAACGTGATGGCCTGGGAAGCCGCAATGCTTGATGCAATGGGAGCAGCGGGGATCGATGTCCCCGCGCACATGACGAAACAGGTGATCGTCGATGGCACCGACCGGACGGTGCTGTTCGTGAAGCGATTCGACCGCACGGATGACGGCATTCGCGTTCCATATATCTCCGCGATGACCGCTCTCGAATCCACCGACGGCGACGGTGGTGACTGGGTCGACGTCGCTGACTTCGCGCAGGTGTCGGGATCCGACACGACGGAGCTGTGGCGTCGCGCCGTGTTCGGCGCTCTTGTCGGCAACCTCGACGATCATCTGCGAAACCACGGGTTCCTCCGTCGCGGAAGTGCGTGGGAGCTCTCCCCGGCTTTCGACGTAAATCCAGAGCCGCTTGCTGATGGTGATGAGCACGAACTCGCCCTCATCGGCAAGCGTGAAATCACGGTCGAATCGCTCATGTCGACGGACGCTCTCAAGTTGTTCGGTGTCCTACCCGCGAATGCCGAACTCTTCCTCGGGCAGCTCCGACCAGTGCTGTCAGCGCTCCCGCGATATGCCGTGGCGCATGGCGCCGACCCTCTCAGCGTCGACGTGATGCGTTCTCGCATTGAATCCGCCGCCAGTGCAGTGACCTGAACCCCTCAGAAGCGAGATCAGGACCGGTCGGCCAGCGCCGCCTTGATCCGCTCGATCGCCGCGCGCATGATCGGTCGCGGAGTCGCGAACACGAACCGTGTGCACCCGATCGCCGCCTGCCCGCACGCCGCGCCGTCCGTCATGGCCACGCCCGCATTCTCGCGGAACCATTCGCCGAGATCTCCCGTCAGCCCGGTCTCACGGAAGTCGAGCAGGGCGATATATGTCCCTTCCGGCATGGTCATGTGCACGTCCGGAAGCTCGGCCACGAGTTCCACGAGCAGTCGCCGATTTCCATCGAGATAGTCAGTCACGTCGTCGAGCCAGGAATCACCCGACCTGTAGGCCGCCAGGCTCGCGAGCGCTCCGGTCGTCGACGTGCCGTGCCCGGTCCACCCGCCGTCGGCTTCCCACAGCTCCAGCGACTCCGCATCGGAGAAGATGATCTGCGCGCACTTGAGGCCGGCAAGGTTCCACGCCTTCGATGCGGATGCCGCGGTGACCGTGTGGGCGGCAGCCACCGGCGACACTGACGCATAAGGGATATGGCTCGCGGGTGCGTAGACCAGTGGGGCGTGGATTTCATCCGAGAACACCCGGCCTCCGGCATCCGCCACGGTATCGGCGATCGCAAGCAGCTCATCACGTGTCGAGACGGTGCCGAGCGGGTTGTGCGGGTTGCACAGCACGAGCATCTCGCCCCCGGCGGCGAATGCCGCGGTGACGGCATCGTGGTCCATGACCCAGCGGCCATCGACCAGGATGCTGGGCACCTCGATGACCCGTCGCCCCAGACGCGGCGGCACCGAGAGGAACGGCATATATGCCGGTGTCGGCACGATGATCGCTGCATCCGGTGCGGTGAAGTTCTTGATGGCGAACTCGAACGCGACGATGACGTCCGGCACGAGGCGGACGTTGTCCGAATCGATCGCCCAACCGTAGTGCTCGGTGTACCGATTCGCGGTCGCCTGTTGCAGATCTGTCGCGAGCTGCTGCGGGAGGTATCCAGTCAACCCCGAGGACAGTGACGCATTGATCGCGTCGCTGATGGCGGGTGCGACGCCGAAGTCCATCTCGGCGACGAAGGCACCGATCGCGTCAGGGAACATCGTCCACTTCACGCTTCCGGCTGCTCGCAGGTCGGCCTCAGTGATCGAGTCGAACGGATGCGTGGTCATACTGCTCCTTCAGGTCGTGTCTCTATTCTCCCTGTACGAGCTTCAACCGAGGCGGTCGGCGACGATCCGGGCCGTCGCCTCCGGGTGAACGCGGTGCCCCACAGACTCTGGAACCCGCAGGTACTCGGCATCCGGCATCACCTCGGCGAGCTTCTTCGCCGCAGTGGCGAGGATCGGCATCGTCTCGATGCCGCACAGGATCGTCACCGGCATCCGCACCCCGTGCATCGCCTCGGTCGGCGTCGACACCCGCTGCGTGAGCAGCGTGTCGTACACGGTGGACTGCCCGAGTGGCGCCGTCTCGGCGAAGGCCGGCGACGCACGGAACTGCTCGATCATCGCGTCGGGAAGACCCACGCCCTCACGCTGGAAGGCGACCACAGCGTCCCCAGGGTTGCCGGCATCGACCATGCGCTGCAGCCGCTCGGCGAGATCAGGGGCCGGTTCCCCCTCACCGAAGCGGAACGGCGGCTCCGACAGGAACAGATGGGTCATCGGCAGGCCCTCGCCCGCTGCGAACAGCGCCAGTACCGCTCCGGACGAATGCCCGAGGACTGCCGCGTCGGTGCCGACAGCATCGATCACCGCCGCCAGATCTTCGACTTCGCGTTCAGGGGCGGCGGGCGGAGTGTCACCGCTTTCACCGCGAGCGCGTCGATCGTACGTGATGGCCCGAAGGCCAGCATCCGCCATCGCGCTCGCGATCTCTGCGGAATCCTGCGCGCGCGACAGCGCACCGTTGATGATGACCACCGCCGGGCCCGCTCCGCTCGAGTGCATCGCGATCGGGGTGCCGTCCGCGGAGGTGACCATGTCCATCAAACAGGCTCCGGCTGAGCCTCGCCCGCCGGGGCCGCGTCGCCACCCCCGGCGGGGATGATGTCGAGCGGCATCGTGCTCGTGTCGAGCAGCTCGTTGGTGTCCTGCCCGTCGACGAGCGCTTTCGCCTCGGCTTTGGTCTCCACCGTCGGGAACGAGCCGAGCAGCGGGCGCTTGGCCGTCTCCTTCATCGTCAGCATCGCGACGCCGCCGAGAGCCGCGAAGAACATGATGTAGAACGCGGGCATGTAGGTGTTTCCGGTGAGCTCGATCAGCGCCTGGCTGAACAGCGGGGTCGTGCCGCCGAAGAGCGACACAGCGATGTTGTACGCAACCGCCATCGCACCGAACCGGGATGCCGTCGGGAACAGCGCCGGCAGAGCGGATGCCGAGATCGCGACGTAGAACGCGACCGGGATCGCCACCATCGCGAGCGCGATGAACACCGCCCACTCCTCGCCGATCTGCATGACGGTGAACGCGGGAATCATCAGCACGATCGTCGCCACCACGGCGATGCCGTACACGGGTTTACGTCCGATGCGATCGGAGAGCTTGCCGATCAACGGCAGACAGGCGCTCATCACGATGAGCACCGGCACCGTCGCGATCGCCGCCATCAGGTTCGACACGCCGACCTCGGTCTCGAGGTACGTCGGCATGTAGCTGGTGAGCGCGTACCCCGCGGTATTCGTAGCCGATACGAGCGCGACGCCGATGAGCACCTCACGCCAGTGGTGGCGGAAGATCCCGGGAAGGCCGTGCCGACCGAGCGGATCATCGCCCTGGCTCGGACGTGCATCCGCTGCTTCGGCTTCGAATGCGGGTGTCTCCGGAATCTTCAATCGGAACCAGATCGCCACTGCGCCCAGCGGGATCGCGACGAGGAACGGGATGCGCCAGCCGTACTCGACCATTGCGCCGGAGCCCGAGATCCCTTCGACGATCCATGTCGTGAGCGCGACAGTGGATGCACCGGCGGCGAACCCGACGTAGGAACCGACATCGAGGAACGACGACCAGAAACCGCGCGAGCGATCAGGCGAGAACTCCGAGACATACGTCGTGGCACCCGCATACTCGCCACCGGTGGAGAAGCCCTGGATCATCTTCAGGATGTACAGCGGAACGATCGCCCACAGCCCGATCGCCTCAGATGTCGGCAGCACACCGATAAGCGCGGTCGCCGTGGCCATCATCGCCATCGTGAAGAACAGCACCTTCTGCCGGCCGATGCGGTCTCCCAGCGGGCCGAGGATGAATCCACCCAGCGGCCGCACGAGGAACGAGATCGCGAAGCCGAACAGAGTCAGCAGCAGACCGAGACCACCGGGGGGCGTCGCCGGTGAACACGGCCGTCAGCGTCACGGCGAGGTATCCGTAGATTCCGAAGTCGAACCACTCCATGAAGTTTCCGACGACCGTACCGGTGATCGCCGTGCGCAACTTCGACTTCTTGACGACGAGGACGTCGTCGACCTCGAGCCTTCTGCGACGGATGAGCGGTTTCTTTCGGCTGGGCATCGAGTTCTCCTTCGTGGCCGATCGAGTGGCACCTAAATTACGCGGACGAGCGAGTTTCGGCCACTGCTTCTGCGGCGAGGCCGCAACTTGCCTGCCGAACTCGACGCATCGCGCACCCTGTGCTTGGCTCGCCTTATGACCTTCGAAGCCCAACACATCTCCCAAGCGATCGACGCGGATCCCGCCATCGTGGCAGCGTTCGGCGGCGACCCGGCGAACCTCCCGCGGTGGGCGGCCGGCCTCAGCGCCGGCATCCGAAATGAGGACGGACGATGGGTCACCGACTCGCCCATGGGCGCCGTCGAGGTGCGATTCACGGATGCCGTTGGCCTCGGCATCCTCGATCACGACGTGATCTTCCCCGATGGGACGAGCGTGCACAATCCGCTGCGCGTGCTGCGCAACGGCGACGGCAGTGAGGTGGTCTTCACCCTCTACCGTCTGCCCGGTGTCACCGGCGAAGAGCTGGATGAGGATGCCGCATCCATCGCCGAGGACCTATGGCGTTTGAAGGAGCTTCTCGAGGCCGCGACCTGAGATTACTCGACGACCCGCCCGCAGAGCTTGGGGTCGCAATCTTTGTCGTTCTGGCTCCGCCAAAGCGACAGAGATTGCGACCTGAACGCGTGAGGGCGCGACGAAAGGACTGATCATCACCGATTCCCCGCGCCCACGGATGCCGCGCCCACGGATGCTGCCCGCAGCCGCCGCGATCATCGCGCTGTGCCTGGTCGCCACCCTCATGCGACCGGCGGTCACTGCCGTCGGTCCGCTCATCGACCGGATCTCCCAGGACACCGGCATCCCGCTCGCACTGCTCGGGTTGCTGTCGACGATCGTCCTCATCATCTGGGCCGTCGTCTCGCCGTTCGCGCACGGATTCGGGCGGCGCCTGGGACTCGGCGGTGCGGTGCTTGCAGCCATGGGGCTGCTCGCCGTCGGCGTGATCGTGCGTTCGATCCCCGGTTCGACCGTGTGGCTGTGGGTCGGCACGGCCATCATCGGCGTCGCGCTGGCGATCGGCAACGTGCTGCTGCCGGCTGTGATCAAACGCGACTTCCCGCTGCGCGTGCCGATGATGATGGGCGTGTACTCCGCGCTCCTCGGCGGAGCGGGAGCCGTGGCATCCGGCATGGCGGTCCCCATCGCGAACCTCACCGGCAGCGACACCGGTGCGGGGTGGCGGTTGTCTCTGCTCCTGACCGGCGCCGTCGTCGCTCCGCTCGCGCTCATCGCCTGGTGGTTCGTCAGCCGCCATGAGATGAGGGCGATGCGAGGCAGCGCCGCGGCTCCGGCATCCCGACTGGGAATCTGGCGCGATCCGGTGGCCTGGCAGGTCGCCGGCTACATGGGCGTGCAGTCGACGACGTTCTACGTGCTCGTCACGTGGCTCGCGACGATGTCGCTGAGCACCGGTCGAGACGACACCCTCGCCGGGATCGATGTGATGGTCTACCAGGTCTTCTCGCTGGTCGGTTCCCTCACGGTCGCCTTCGCGATGCGCGGCCGCGGCGCGCGGATCACGCCGGCAGCGCTGCCCGTGCTCGGCATCGCCGGGATCGCCGGTCTCATGCTCTGGCCGGATGCCATCGGATTCTGGGTCATCCCGCTCGGAGTGTTCTCCGGGCTGTCGCTCGGCGTCTCGTTGACGCTGATGGCCCAGCGTGCCCGCGATCACAGCACGTCTTCCGCACTATCGGGAATGTCGCAGTCCGTCGGCTACGCGATCGCCGCGATCGGACCGGCGCTGTTCGGGGCCGTGCATGCGCTCACCGGAAGCTGGACGCTGCCGCTCGTCATCCTGCTGGTGACGATGGCGCTGCAGGCCCTCTTCGGAGTCTTCGCCGCCCGCGACCGGTACGTGCTCGAGCCGCGCTGACCCGTCCAGCCGCGAGAATTGCTTTGCGCGCCGAGACTCGCGCTGCCACGGCGATTGTCACCGCGCAGGGCAATTCTCGCGGTCAGTACGGCTAGTCGTCCGCGGCGCGCGTCGCGTTGCGGTCGGCGATGAGGGTGTCGCGCACC
>NZ_JBQDSX010000066.1:0-14362 GCF_052099035.1 Microbacterium sp.
AAGGCGGACGCCGAGAGTGCTCCTGCCGAGTCGGATGCCGCACCCGCAGCATCCGCTCCGGCATCCGCGTCGGTTTCGGACAGCGCCGAGGCGCCGGCTGAGGCCGCGCCGAAGACGACCGGCCGTGGACGCCGCACCAAGAAGTCTGAGCAGACGGATGCCGCTCCTGTGGCCGAGAAGCCCGCTGGCGAGACGTCCGCATCCGACAAGCCTGCTTCCGAGACGCCCGCATCCGACAAGCCTGCTTCCGAGAAGTCTGAGGGCAACGCCGCAGACGCGAACTCCGCGAAGAGCGACACGGACACCGCGAACGACGCTCCGAAAGAGAAGAACTCGCGTCCGCGCAAGAACGGCAAGAACGGCAAGAACGACAACTCCCAGGCCGACAAGTCATCGTCCGACCAGGCGGACAAGTCCGACAACGGCGAGAAGTCGCAGTCCGATTCGAACGACAGCTCCGGCGACAACGGCGATGGCGACGACAGCTCCGGCCGCAACCGCAGCCGTAGCCGCAGCCGCAATCGCGGCCGCGGGCAGAACAGCAACGGCCAGAACGGCAATGGTCAGAACGGCCAGGAGCAGTCTCAGAACAGCAACTCCGACGACGACGGCAATGGCCGCGGTCGCCAGCGCAACAAGCGTCGTGGCGGCGGAGCATCCGATGAGTTCGAGACCGAGATCGGCGAGGACGACGTCCTCATCCCCGTCGCAGGCATCCTCGACGTCCTCGACAACTATGCGTTCGTGCGCACCACGGGATATCTCGCGGGCGCCAGCGACGTCTACGTCTCGCTCGGCCAGGTGAAGAAGTACAACCTGCGCAAGGGCGACGCGATCGTGGGCGCCATCAAGCAGCCGCGTGAGGGCGAGCAGCAGGGGCGTCAGAAGTACAACGCCCTGGTGAAGGTCGATTCGATCAACGGCCTGTCCGTCGAGGACGCCGCCACCCGTGTGGAGTTCGGCAAGCTCACCCCGCTGTACCCGCAGGAGCGACTGCGCCTGGAGACGGCCCCCGAGAAGCTGACCCAGCGCATCATCGACCTGGTCGCCCCGATCGGCAAGGGCCAGCGCGGACTCATCGTCGCACCCCCGAAGGCGGGGAAGACCATCGTTCTGCAGCAGATCGCGAACGCGATCGCGCAGAACAACCCCGAGGCCCACCTCATGGTCGTACTCGTCGACGAGCGACCTGAAGAGGTCACCGACATGGAGCGCACCGTCAAGGGCGAAGTCATCGCTTCGACCTTCGATCGCCCCGCAGAGGACCACACCACGGTCGCCGAGCTCGCCATCGAGCGTGCCAAGCGCCTCGTGGAGCTGGGACGCGACGTCGTCGTGCTGCTCGACTCGATCACCCGTCTCGGCCGTGCGTACAACATCGCAACGCCCACTTCGGGCCGTGTGCTCACCGGTGGCGTCGACGCCGCTGCTCTCTACCCGCCGAAGCGCTTCTTCGGCGCCGCGCGCAACATCGAGAACGGTGGATCGCTCACGATCCTCGCCACGGCGCTGGTGGAGACCGGGTCCAAGATGGACGAGGTGATCTTCGAGGAGTTCAAGGGCACTGGCAACAGCGAGCTGCGCCTGTCGCGTTCGCTCGCCGACAAGCGCATCTTCCCGGCCGTCGACGTCAACGCGTCCTCCACCCGTCGCGAAGAGATGCTGCTGTCTGCTGATGAAGTCAAGATCACCTGGAAGCTGCGTCGTGCCCTTGCGGGTCTCGACCAGCAGCAGGCCCTGGAGGTCGTGCTCGGCAAGCTGAAGGAGACGAACTCCAACGTCGAGTTCCTCGTGCAGATGCAGAAGTCGATGCCAGCGCCGGTCGCGGGCGGCTCCAGCCACAGCCACGAGAACAGCATCCGCTGATCCGGCGCTGATCGGAGCAAAGGCGTGTTCGAGTCCGTTCAGGCACTGATCGATGAACACCGCCGGGTGCAGGAGGAGCTCTCCGACCCGGCGGTGCACGCCGATGCGCCACGCGCGAAGCGGGTCAACCGCCGCTACGCAGAGCTCAGCAGGGTCGTCGCGTCATATGACGCGTGGGTCGCAGCATCCGACGATCTCGCGGCCGCACGCGAGCTCGCCAAAGAGGATGACGCGTTCGCAGAAGAGGTTCCCGCTCTCGAAGAGGGCGTGGCGCAGACGCAGGAGCGTCTTCGTCGACTGCTGATCCCGCGCGACCCGGATGACGCTCGGGACGTGATCATGGAGATCAAGGCGGGGGAGGGCGGTGCTGAATCGGCCCTGTTCGCCGCCGATCTGCTGCGCATGTACACGCAGTACGCGGCGCACAAGGGGTGGAAGACCGAACTGCTCGAGCGCAACGAGTCCGACCTCGGTGGCTATAAAGACGTGCAGATCGCGCTCAAGGGGTCGTCGTCCGACCCTTCTCAGGGCGTCTGGGCACATCTGAAGTACGAGGGTGGCGTGCACCGCGTGCAGCGGGTTCCCGCGACGGAGTCACAGGGGCGCATCCATACCTCGACCACCGGCGTGCTCGTCTTTCCCGAGGTCGACGAGCCCGAAGAGCTGCAGATCGACCCGAACGATCTGAAGATCGATGTGTATCGTTCGTCCGGACCCGGTGGTCAGTCCGTGAACACGACAGACTCCGCCGTACGGATCACCCACGTTCCCACCGGCATCGTGGTGTCGATGCAGAACGAGAAGTCGCAGCTGCAGAACCGCGAGGCCGGCATGCGTGTGCTGCGCGCACGGCTGCTGGCGAAGCAGCAGGAGGAACTGGACGCGATCGCCTCCGACGCACGGAAGTCCCAGATCCGCGGCATGGATCGCTCCGAGCGCATCCGCACGTACAACTTCCCGGAGAACCGGATCGCCGATCACCGCACGGGCTTCAAGGCCTACAACCTCGATCAGGTGATGGATGGTGCGCTCGACCCGATCATCGAGTCTGCGATCACGGCGGACGAAGAAGCGCGGCTGGCCGCTATCGGCCAGGATTCCTGACGCTCGCGGGCTACCCGCTCAGATCGAGTAGTCCGACGACAGTCGCAGGTTGCTGAAGTCGTCGTGCTTGCGGCGCTTGCGCGCGTGGGCCGGCACACCGGTGAGGACACTGTTCTCCGGAGCATCTCTGGTGACCACGGCCCCGGCGCCGACGACCGTGTTCCGCCCGACGGTGATGGGGCCGAGGATCTTGGCTCCTGCACCGACCACAACGCCGTCTGCGAGTGTCGGGTGCCGTTTTCCGGTGTCGTCCCGCGTTCGTCCGCCCAGCGTGACCCCGTGATAGAGCATCACATCATCACCGATTTCGGCGGTCTCACCGATGACGACTCCGGAGCCGTGATCGATGAAGAAGCGTCGTCCGATCCGCGCACCGGGATGGATCTCGACGCCGGTCACCGCCCGCGCGAGCTGTGAATTCGCACGGGAGAGGAACCGCAAACCACGACGCCACAGAGCATGCGAAACCCGGTGCGCCCAGATCGCATGCAGCCCCGGGTACAGCAGCGCGACTTCGAGCCCAGAGCGGGCGGCGGGGTCACGGAGGCGCGCAG
Source organism: Microbacterium sp. (assembly GCF_052099035.1). Lineage (GTDB taxonomy): Bacteria > Actinomycetota > Actinomycetes > Actinomycetales > Microbacteriaceae > Microbacterium. The sequence goes on from NZ_JBQDSX010000066.1 coordinate 3,525, forward strand.
CTGCGATGTCCTCGCGCACGCGCGAGATGATGCCCATGGTCGTCGGTCTTTTCGTCGGCTCAGCTCTCGCGCAGATCCTCGAAGAGGGCAGTGGAGATGTAGCGCTCGCCCGTATCCGGCATCACGACGACGATCGTCTTGCCGGCGTTCTCGGGGCGGGCTGCGACCTGCAGGGCTGCCGACAGAGCCGCACCGGATGACATGCCGACCAGCAGACCCTCCTTTGCGGCGAGCTCGCGTGCCAGGCGGAGCGACTCGTCGAACTCGACGGCGATGACCTCATCGAGCACGTCACGGTCGAGTACAGCGGGGACGAAGTTCGGGCCGATGCCCTGAATCTTGTGCGGTCCGGGGTGTCCTTCGGTGAGGACAGGGGAGTCCTTCGGCTCGACCGCGATGACCTGAACGCCGGGCTTGGCCGCCTTCAGCGCCTGCCCGGTACCGGTCACAGTGCCGCCCGTGCCGATGCCCGCGACGAGGATGTCGATGTTTCCATCGGTGTCACGCAGGATTTCCTGCGCCGTGGTCTCGCGGTGGATCTGCGGGTTCGCCGCGTTCTCGAACTGTTTGATCCAGACGGCACCGGGAGTGGCGGCGACGATCTTCTCGGTCTCTTCGATCGCGCCGCTCATGCCCTTGGTGGGATCGGTGAGCACGATCTCGGCGCCGAAGGCCTTCAGCAGCACGCGCCGTTCCTTCGACATAGAGGCGGGCATGGTGAGGATCACTTTGTAGCCGCGAGCGGCTCCGACCATCGCCAGTGCGATACCGGTGTTGCCGCTGGTGGACTCGACGATCGTTCCGCCGGGCTTGAGCTCGCCGGAGGCCTCGGCCGCATTCACCATCGCGATGCCGATACGGTCCTTCACGCTGGATGCCGGGTTGTAGTACTCGAGCTTTGCGAGAACTGTCGCCCCAACGCCCTCGGTGACGCGGTTCAGCCGCACCAGCGGCGTGTTGCCGAAAGCGGTGGTGATGTCGTTGTGGATGCCGGGCATGGCTGACCTTTCGTTCGCGGAACGTGCCCTGCCAGCCTATTCGAGCGGATGCACAGACGGGGCAATGTGACAGGACGGAATCCCGAAGCACGTACGCTGAAGGGATGCCGCAAACGACCATCGCCGCCGCTGTCCGCGACGCCGCCGAGCGGCTCGCTGCCGCAGGAATCCCCGATCCGGTCGTGGATGCGGAACTGCTCGCCGGGCACGTCCTGGGTCAGCGCCGCGGCGAAGTGCAGGCCGCGATCATCCGCGGCGACGCACTCGATGAGAGCGACGCCCTCGCGATAGACGCCCTGATCGTGCGGCGTGCGGCTCGTGAACCTCTGCAGCACCTCACGGGAGTCGCGCCGTTCCGTCATCTCGAGCTGGCCGTCGGCCCCGGCGTCTTCGTGCCTCGTCCCGAGACCGAGATCGTGGCGCAGTTCGCGATCGACGCGCTCCTGATGGATGCCGATCCCGCCCCGATCGGTGTCGATCTGTGCACGGGGAGCGGTGCGATCGGGCTTGCGATGGCGACGGAGGTCCCTCACGCGCGCATTTTCGCGGTGGAGCTGTCGTCCCAGGCGCATGCCTGGGCTGCACGCAACACCGCGGATGCTGCGAACCTCACGCTGGTGCTCGGCGACCTCGCCGATACGCTCCAAGAACTCGACGGCACGGCGGCGGTGGTGATCTCCAATCCTCCGTACGTCCCGGACGATGCGATCCCCAGGGATCCGGAGGTCCGGCTGCATGATCCGAGCCTGGCGCTCTACGGCGGATCGGACGGGCTCGATGTCGTCCGGATCCTCAGTCAGCGCGCGATCAGACTGCTGCGGCCCGGTGGGCTGCTCGTGATCGAACACGGCGAGCTGCAAGGCGCCGACATCCGCGCCCTCCTCGCAGCAGACGGCTGGCGTGCGCCGACGACGCACCCTGATCTCACCCACCGCGACCGCGCGACGACAGCGCTCAAGGCCTGAGGTCGCGAGCAGGCGTGCGCACGTGTCGCGTGCACGGTGTACACGTAGACTGTGAAGGTCATGACCTCTCTCTTCGACTGCCGCGATGAGGCCCAGCTGCTCGCCGGAATGCGCAACGCGCGTCAGGCGATCGCTCGCGGTGAACTCATCGTGATGCCCACAGACACCGTCTACGGTGTCGCCGCAGACGCATTCTCGCCTTCGGCGGTGCAGCGGCTGCTCGATGCGAAGGGGCGCGGCCGGGATCAGCCGCCACCGGTGCTGGTCGCCGGACAGGCGGCGCTGACGGCGCTTGTGGAGGAGATTCCCGAACCCGTTCAGCGTCTGGTCGACGAATTCTGGCCGGGAGGGCTGACCATCATCCTGCCCGCGCAGGCATCGCTGTCCTGGGACCTCGGCGACACTCTCGGTACGGTCGCGGTCCGCATGCCCGACCAGCGAGTAGCGCAGGAGATTCTCGAGGAGACCGGCCCGCTCGCGGTGTCCAGCGCCAACCTCACCGGCAAAGCCGCGGCGATCTCGGCAGAGATCGCCCGCGAGATGCTGGGTGAAAGTGTTTCGGTGTATCTCGATGCCGGCTTCAGCGAGACGGGTATCGCCTCGACGATCATCGATGCGACTTCTCTCGTGCGCCGCGGTGCCGATGACACCTCCGTGCCGCGCGTCCGCGTGCTCAGGGAAGGCGCCGTGACGCACAAGCAGCTCGAGAGCATCCTGGGCGAGCTGCTCGAGCCGCAGGAATCGCCGGAGGGCACGGCGGACGGCACCGCGTGAAGCAGTACCTCTTCACGATCATCCTCACGGCGACGATCACCTTCATCATGTCGTGGGTGGTCTGGCAGCTGAGCCTGCGATTCAAGCTCTATCCCGGCATCCGGGAGCGCGATGTGCACACGACCCCGACGCCGCGTCTCGGGGGAGTGGCGATGTTCCTCGGCATCGCCGCCGCGATCGGGGTGTCGGCGGCCAACCCGTTCTTCAGCATCATGTGGGTTCCACCGCAGACGATGTGGGCGGTGCTGGGCGCGGCTCTCCTGATCGCCGTCATCGGCGTCATCGACGACCTGCTCGATATCGACTGGATGATCAAGCTGGGGGCGCAGTTCCTCGCCGCGGGCATGATCACCGTCGTCGGCGGTCTGCAGATCCTCGCCCTGCCACTGGGCGACATGATCATCTTCTCGAGCTGGTTGAGCATCGCCGTCACCATGTTCGCGATCGTCGTCGTCATGAACGCGGTCAACTTCATCGACGGACTCGACGGGCTGGTCGCCGGCGTCTGCCTGATTGCGAACGGCGTCTTCTTCGCGTACTCGTACTTCCTCACCAGAGACACCGGTGCGAGTAGCTACTTCAACCTCGCCTCGTTCCTCGCCGCTGTCGCGATCGGCGCGTGCGTGGGGTTCCTGCCGTTGAACTGGAGCCCGGCGAAGCTCTTCATGGGCGACTCTGGGGCGCTCGTCATGGGACTCCTCATGGCAACGTCGGCGATCGCTCTGACCGGACAGATGTCCTCCGCTGCGATGGAGCCGGAGGAATTCGGGCGCTCTCAGCTGCTCGGCGCGTTCATCCCGATCCTGTTGCCGCTGGTCGTCGTCATGCTCCCGCTGCTGGACTTCGGACTGGCCGTCTTCCGACGCATGCGCGCGGGGCGTTCACCCTTCGCACCGGATCGCAAGCATCTGCACCACCGGATGCTCGATCTCGGTCACCGCGACCGGGATGCCGTGCTGATCTTCTACGCTTGGACCGCGATCATCTCGCTCGCGGTGCTGCTGATGTACGTCGGCTCCCGCGAGGACTGGCCCGGTCAGTATCTGCCCGGCGTCGTCTTCGGCATCGTCGGCGCGGCCGCGTGCCTCGTCGTGACACTTCTGCCCACCCAGCGCACGCCCAGTGTGCCCGCTGAGCCCACCGAACAGGCCCCACCCATGGAGACCCGATGAGCGACACCCCCGAACGCGCAGCTGCCCCGTCTATCAATCCCGTGCTGCGGACCGTGCTCTTGTGGACAGGGATCGCAGCCGTCGCCCTCATCATCCTCAGCTGCGGTATCGGCTTCCTCGTCGCCGGCGCCGACGGACTGTGGAGCGGACTGGCCGGTGTCGGCCTCGCCGTGATCTTCCTCGCCCTCACCCCGATGAGCGTGCTGATCGCGAACCGCTGGTACGGCCGGGAGATGTTCGCCACCGTCTTTTTCGGCATCGTCATGGGGGGATGGCTGTTCAAGCTGGTCATCTTCATCGTCGCGATCGTGATTCTGCGCGAGCAGAGCTGGGTCGTCCCCGGTGTGATCTTCCTGTCGCTCGTGGCCGGCATCGTGGTGAGCCTCGTGATCGACGCGGTCGCTTTCAACAAGCTCCGCGTTCCGCATGTGTCGGATGTCGTGCTGCCCACGAGAAACCCCGAAGAGGATGTCGATTCGTGAGCCTGAAAAAATCTTGATAGTCTAAATCCGGATTCGCTGAGCGGTCGCTTGCGTCGTGCGAGCAGTGCTGATTCAGCTTGAAATCCGTCACCCAATCTTCGCGTCGATATTGATCGATGCCCAGAAGCTGGAGCAACGTTGACTCACGCCGCGAGCCTCCTCGTCCGATTCGCAACGGATGAATTCCACCCACCGTCCATCGCGGAGTTCTTCCCGGAGATCCTCTTCAGCATCGGGCCGCTCTCGGTGCACCGCATCCACCTGGTGCAGTTCCTCGCCACGATCGTGGTCGTGCTGATCCTGTGGCTCGGCACGCGCAAGCTTAAGCTCGTCCCCGGTCGCGCGCAGGGCGTGCTCGAGATGCTCTTCGACATCGTTCGCGTGAACGTCGCACACGACATGATGGGCAAGAAGGACGGCAACCGGTTCCTGCCGCTGCTGACGACGATCTTCTTCATGACGTTGATCTTCAACATCACGGGCATCATCCCGTTCCTGAACATCGCCGGTACTGCCATCATCGCCGTGCCACTGATGCTCGCGGTGATCTCGTACGTCACCTTCATCTACGCCGGTCTGCGCAAGAGCCCGTGGGGCTTCATCCGCAACTCGCTGTTCCCCCCTGGAGTCCCGCCGGCGCTGTACATCATCGTGGCGCCGCTCGAGTTCATCTCGACGTTCATCGTCCGTCCGGTCACGCTGACCCTGCGACTTCTGATGAACATGATGGTCGGCCACCTCATGCTGGTGCTGTTCTTCGCAGCGACGCAGTTCTTCATCTTCTCCATGGGCGGTCTGTGGACGGTGCTCGGTGCGGGCACGCTCGCATTCGGCTTCGCCTTCACGGCGTTCGAGATCCTGGTGGCATTCCTCCAGGCGTATGTCTTCACCATCCTCACCGCGGTCTACATCCAGCTCGCAGTCGCGGACGAACACTAATCACAGCTAGCGGGGCGCTCCGGCTCCCCAACAATGAAAGGAAGATCCAGTGGATCCCATCTCTGTTCTCGCCTCGATCAACGTCGACATCACCGGCTCGATCGCGAACGTCGGCTACGGTCTCGCAGCCATCGGCCCGGCCATCGGTGTGGGCATCGTCGTCGGCAAGACGATCGAGGGCGTCGCCCGCCAGCCTGAGCTGTCCGGCAAGCTCCAGGGCACCATGTGGATCGGTATCGCCTTCACCGAGGCCCTCGCGTTCGTCGGTATCGGCGTGGCGTTCCTCTTCGGCTACTGATCCATTCCCACCACACGTAAGGAGACAGGATGCTGAACGCTCTTGTCACGCTCGCAGCCGAGGATGCGGAGCACAACCCGCTTCTCCCGGCGGTGTACGACATTGTCTGGTCTGCGGTCTGTTTCGTCCTCATCCTGATCGTGGCGTGGAAGGTCGCGCTCCCGAAGGTGGCCAAGATGCTCGACGAGCGGTCCGCCGCGATCGAGGGCAACATCGCCAAGGCCGATGAGGCGCAGAAGCAGGCTGAGGCAGCACTCGAGGAGTACACCCGCCAGCTTGCAGAAGCACGCACCGAGGCCGGTGAGATCCGCGAAGCCGCCCGTGAGGACGGCAAGAAGATCGTCGCCGAGGCCAAGGATGCTGCAACGGTTGAGGCCACACGCGTCACCGCTTCGGCGCAGGCCCAGATCGAGGCCGAGCGTCAGTCGACGCTCGTCGCACTCCGCTCTGAGGTCGGCACGCTCGCAATCGACCTCGCCGGTGGCGTGGTCGGCGAGACGCTGTCCGATGACGCGCGTGCCAACGCCGTGGTCGACCGCTTCCTCGCAGACCTCGAAGCCTCAGACCTTCGACAGGCTCAGGTACCGGGCGGAGGAGCCTAATGGGCAGCGCGACCACTCAAGCACTCGCGGCTTCGACGGCGGCTCTCGCTCAGGCGAAGGGCGTCACCCTCGGTACGGCCGGTGAGCTGTTCACCGTCGCACGTCTGGTGGGCGAGTCCGGGCAGCTGAGCGGCGCGCTTGCCGATCCTGCCGCACCCGCCGGACTTCGCGAGAAGGTCGTCGGCTCGGTGTTCGCCTCGATGTCCGAGGCAACCCGGCAGCTGGTCTCGGTTGCGGTGGCGCAGCGGTGGTCGGATGCCTCTGGTCTCATCGCCGGGATCGAAGAGCTGGCCATCCGTGCAACTGCGATCGCTGAACCAGACGCCGACATCGAGGGCGAGCTGTTCTCGTTCCTGCGCGTGGTCGCCTCGAACGCGGAACTCGAGCTCGCGCTCGGGGGACGGCTCGGGGATGACACCGCCAAGGGAGCCCTCGCCGAGAAGCTTCTGCGTGGCAAGGCCAGTGAGCCGACCGTGCTGATCGTCTCGTCGCTGGTCCGCCAGCCGCGTGGACGTCGCGTTCGTCAGCTGCTGAACCGGGCGATGAAGATCGTCTCCGCTCAGGGCGGGCGCATCGTGGCCACGGTACACACGGCAACACCGCTGTCGGCTGCTCAGCGCACCCGACTCGGCGACGCACTGGCCGCACGCTATGAGGGCCACGTTTCAATCAATGAAGTGATCGACCCCACCGTTGTGGGCGGACTGCGCGTGCAGGTCGCCGATGACGTCATCGACGGCAGCATCTCCGCGCGGCTCGCCGATCTTCGACAGAAGCTCGCGGGCTAATACGACTTCGCGCGGGCAACCGCGCACCCAGATACAAAGGGAAGACAATGGCAGAACTTTCGATCAGCCCCGACGTCATCCGTGACGCGCTGAAGGACTTCGCCGCTGCGTACGAGCCCACAGGCGCAGCAGCGACCGAGGTCGGCACCGTCGTAGACGCTGCGGACGGCATCGCTCACATCGAGGGCCTGCCCGGCGTCATGGCGAACGAGCTCCTCACGTTCGCGAACGGCACGCAGGGCCTCGCACTGAACCTCGACGAGCACGAGATCGGAACGGTCGTCATGGGCGACTTCTCCGGTATCGAGGCCGGTCAGGAAGTTCGCCGCACCGGCGAGGTCCTCTCGGTCGCGGTCGGCGACGGCTACCTCGGACGAGTGGTCGACCCGCTCGGCAACCCGATCGACGGTCTCGGTGAGATCGCGTCGGAGGGACGTCGTGAGCTCGAGCTGCAGGCGCCCGGCGTCATGCAGCGTAAGAGTGTGCACGAGCCGATGCAGACCGGCATCAAGGCCATCGACGCAATGATCCCCGTCGGCCGTGGCCAGCGTCAGCTGATCATCGGCGACCGCCAGACCGGTAAGACGGCCATCGCGATCGACACGATCATCAACCAGAAGGACAACTGGGAGTCGGGTGACGTCGACAAGCAGGTGCGCTGCATCTACGTCGCCATCGGCCAGAAGGGCTCGACGATCGCCTCCGTCAAGGGTGCGCTCGAAGACGCCGGGGCGATGGAGTACACCACCATCGTCGCCGCTCCCGCATCCGACCCTGCCGGCTTCAAGTACATCGCTCCCTACACGGGTTCTGCGATCGGCCAGCACTGGATGTACGGCGGAAAGCACGTCCTCATCATCTTCGATGACCTCTCGAAGCAGGCCGAGGCCTACCGTGCGGTTTCGCTTCTCCTTCGCCGTCCGCCGGGCCGCGAGGCATACCCGGGCGACGTCTTCTACCTGCACTCCCGTCTGCTGGAGCGTTGCGCGAAGCTGTCCGACGAGCTCGGCGCGGGGTCGATGACCGGTCTTCCGATCATCGAGACCAAGGCGAACGATGTCTCGGCGTATATTCCGACCAACGTGATCTCGATCACCGACGGCCAGATCTTCCTGCAGTCCGACCTCTTCAACGCCAACCAGCGTCCTGCGGTCGACGTCGGAATCTCGGTCTCGCGAGTCGGTGGTGACGCTCAGGTGAAGTCCATCAAGAAGGTCTCCGGAACGTTGAAGCTCGAGCTTGCGCAGTACCGCTCGCTCGAAGCCTTCGCGATGTTCGCGAGCGACCTCGATGCGGCGTCTCGCCGTCAGCTCGACCGTGGTGCGCGTCTGACCGAGCTGCTCAAGCAGCCGCAGTACTCGCCCTACCCGGTCGAGGACCAGGTCGTCTCGATCTGGGCAGGCACCAACGGCAAGCTCGACACCATCGAGGTTTCCGATGTGCTTCGCTTCGAGCGCGAGCTGCTCGATCACCTGCGTCGCAACACGAAGGTGCTCGACACCCTGCGTGAGACGAATGCCCTCTCCGACGAGACGGTGGCCGAGCTCGAGAAGCAGATCGACGCCTTCGTCCTGGAATTCCAGGGCGGCAAGGGTCAGTCGATCGGCGCGCTGGGCAACGAGGAGCATGCTGCCCAGGAGCTGGACGACGTCAACCAGGAGAAGATCGTCAAGGGTCGTCGCGCGTAACGCGCGGGTATTGAATCATGGGCGCTCAACTCCGGGTCTACAAGCAGAAGATCTCTTCTGCTCAGACGACCAAGAAGATCACGAAGGCGATGGAGCTCATCGCGGCTTCGCGCATTCAGAAGGCGATGGGGCGCGTTCGCGCGTCCTCGCCCTTTGCGCGGGCCGTGACGCAGGCGGTATCTGCCGTCGCGACGTACTCCAACGTCGACCACCCGCTCACGCGTGAGCCAGAGACGATCCGACGGTCCGCCGTCGTGGTCTTCTCGTCGGACCGCGGCCTTGCCGGTGCCTTCAACTCGCAGATTCTTCGCGAGGCGATGGAACTCGGCGAGCTGATTCGGTCTCAGGGCAGCGAACCGGTCTACTATCTCGTCGGCCGCAAGGCCGTCGGATACTTCCAGTTCCGGGGCATCACGGCCTCGGCAGAGTGGACCGGCGACACCGATACGCCGCACTTCAAGACCGCGGAGGAGATCTCAGCCACGCTGCTCGAGGCCTTCAACCGCGACACGGAGGACGGCGGCGTGGACGAGCTGCACCTCGTCTACAACCGGTTCGTCAGCATGATGACGCAGGAGCCGGAGACGGTGCGTCTGCTTCCGCTTGAGATCGTGGAGCACGAGGCTGCGGCCGAACCCACAGGTGCGGTCTACCCGCTCTACGAGTTCGAGCCGGATGCTGAGACAGTGCTCGACGCGATCCTCCCGGTGTACCTGCAGAGCCGTATCTTCAACGCCCTGCTGCAGTCGTCGGCCGCGAAGCAGGCTGCGACGCAGAAGGCGATGAAGTCGGCCAGCGACAACGCTGACAAGCTCATCACCGATTACACCCGTCTGCGCAACAATGCGCGTCAGGCGGAGATCACGCAGCAGATCGCTGAGATCGTCGGTGGAGCCGACGCCCTCTCGTCGAGCAAATAGACCATCAAGAAAGAGACGAAGATATGACCCCCACCGCCACAGCTGAGGCTGGGACCGCGGTCGTCGGGCGCGTCGCACGCGTCACGGGCCCGGTCGTCGACATCGAGTTCCCGCACGACTCGATTCCGGACATCTACAACGCGCTGAAGACCACGATCACGATCGGTGACGAGGAGAACGAGATCACCCTCGAGGTCGCGCAGCACCTCGGTGACGACCTCGTCCGCGCCATCTCCCTCAAGCCCACGGACGGCATGGTCCGTGGCCAGGAGGTGCGCGACACCGGCGAGGCCATCTCGGTTCCCGTCGGCGACGTCACCAAGGGCAAGGTCTTCAACGTGATCGGCGAGGTCCTCAACGCCGAGCCCGGCGAGAAGATCGAGATCACTGAGCGCTGGCCCATCCACCGTCAGCCTCCGTCGTTCGACCAGCTCGAGTCGAAGACGCAGATGTTCGAGACCGGCATCAAGTCGATCGACCTTCTGACCCCGTACGTGCTCGGTGGAAAGATCGGCCTCTTCGGTGGTGCCGGTGTCGGCAAGACCGTCCTCATCCAGGAGATGATCCAGCGTGTTGCGCAGGATCACGGTGGTGTGTCTGTGTTCGCCGGTGTCGGTGAGCGCACCCGTGAGGGCAACGACTTGATCGCCGAGATGGAAGAGGCCGGCGTCTTCGACAAGACCGCTCTCGTCTTCGGCCAGATGGACGAGCCGCCGGGAACGCGTCTGCGCGTCGCCCTGTCGGCACTGACGATGGCGGAGTACTTCCGCGACGTGCAGAAGCAGGACGTGCTGTTGTTCATCGACAACATCTTCCGCTTCACGCAGGCCGGCTCCGAGGTCTCGACGCTGCTGGGCCGCATGCCCTCGGCCGTGGGCTACCAGCCGAACCTCGCCGACGAGATGGGTGTTCTTCAGGAGCGCATCACCTCGACGCGCGGTCACTCGATCACCTCGCTGCAGGCGATCTACGTTCCCGCCGATGACTACACCGACCCGGCCCCGGCGACGACCTTCGCGCACCTCGATGCGACGACCGAGCTCAGCCGTGAGATCGCGTCGAAGGGTCTGTACCCGGCCATCGACCCGCTGACCTCGACGTCGCGCATCATGGACCCCCGCTATTTGGGCGAGGACCACTACCGCGTCGCCACCACAGTCAAGCAGATCCTCCAGAAGAACAAGGAACTGCAGGAGATCATCGCGATCCTCG
>NZ_JBQDSX010000067.1:0-14223 GCF_052099035.1 Microbacterium sp.
GGAGTGCAAGACCCGGTAGCCTGGAACGGCAAGCGCGGGTGGGAAGTGAATCCTCTTTCGATTCGAAGCATAACGCTCCGAAGCCCGCCAAAGTCTAACAGAAGGCAAGGCGAAGTGACGACTCCGGCTCACGAACATGATCATGACGAGCGCAACGAGCGCTGGCAGCAACAAGAGGATGCAGCATCCGCTGCCACTCGCGACATCGCCGACGTTCCCGCGGTCGAGGTCATCACGACGGCGGCCGTCCACCTCATGAGCGCCGGCGCGGTCAAGCTCGGGCTCGCCGACGACCCGGACTCGCAACTCGACCTCGACGAAGCCCGCAAGCTCATCAATGCGCTCGCCGGCCTGATCACCGCTGGTGCCCCCGAGATCAGTGACATGCATGCGCGGTCGCTGCGCGACGGACTCCGGTCGCTGCAGCTCGCTTTCCGCGAAGCATCCACGATTCCCGACCCGATCGGCAAGGGCCCCGGCGAGAAGTGGACCGGGCCGGTCAACTAGCCCTGCCGGTGGGGGCTACGCTGCGCGGCGGAGTTTGACCGTCAAGGAGTCCACGAGAACGGCGATGCGGTCGTCAGCTGACCAGCGCTGAGCGAGGCGGGCGAGCACGGAATCGAGTGTCTCGCGTTCCAGACCGTCGACCAGTTCGAGGATGACGATCAGCTCCGGGCCGTGCAGACGCCCCTCAGCGTCACCGGGCGCAACGGCGATGTCGATGACCGCGAGCTCGTGCGCGATGCTCTCCTGCAGAGCAGTGAACACCTCGGGCGACAGAAAGCTCGGCTCCCATGCATGCCCCTGGGCAACAGCCCAGACGGCGGGTCTCCGGATGACGAACTCGGTCTCGGAGGTCGGATCCAGCACGATCAGATCCGTGTCGTCGGATGAGGCGGCCAGAGCTGCACGCACTGCCTCGACGGGAATCGGTCGCGCCGTGGCATCCCATTTCTGCATCGCGTTCACCGACGAGAACACCGGTTGGACCTTGCGCCCGTCGGGTGCTGCGACGGTGACGATCGACAGCTCCTGAGTCTTATCGACCGCGAGCCCGCTCGGGGCGACGCCCTCCTCGCCCCTCTCCGCAATGAGAGGGATCAGGACGCGTGCGGTGCGGAAAGCATCCACGACCTCGACCTGACTGCCGTCCCCCGCATGGAAGCGCAGCAGTGCGGCGAGCAGGGCAGGATCGGCGGAGCCGTCATCCCCTGCGTGTGGATTCGATTCGAAGCTCCGTCCCTCCCAAGGGACGCCGGCAGAGTCTCCGGGGGTATGAGCCCCGTGGTCGCAGGTGTCGTCAGTCTCCGGCGACATCCAGCGCCTCAGCCAGCGTGAAGGCACCGGCGTAGAGCGCCTTGCCGACGATCGCACCCTCGACTCCGAGGTGGACGAGCTCGCGCAGCGCCGCGATGTCGTCGAGGCTGGAGATTCCGCCCGAGGCGACGACCGGCTTCGGCGTACGCGAGGTGACCTCACGGAGGAGATCGAGGTTCGGTCCACGCAGCGTGCCGTCCTTCGTGACGTCCGTGACGACGTAGCGGCTGCAACCGGCGTCCTCGAGCCGCTCGAGGACCTCCCAGAGATCGCCGCCTTCTTTGGTCCAACCGCGAGCAGCGAGCGTGGTGCCGCGCACGTCGAGTCCAACAGCGACGGCCTCGCCGTAGCGGCTGATCACGTCGGCCGCCCACTCGGGATTCTCCAGCGCGGCAGTGCCGAGATTGATACGGGCAGCGCCGCTCTCCATTGCGGCTTCGAGGCTCGCGTCATCACGGATGCCGCCGGAGAGCTCGATGTTCACGTTTCTGTGCTGCTTGATGACCTTGCGCAGGACCGCGGTGTTGCTGCCGCGTCCGAAAGCCGCATCGAGGTCGACCAAGTGGATCCATTCGGCACCCTGGTTCACCCACTCCGCAGCGGCCTCCAATGGATCGCCATAGCTCGTCTCGGAGCCCGCCTCACCCTGGGTGAGACGGACGGCCTTGCCACCGGCGACGTCGACAGCCGGCAGAAGCGTGAGCGCTGGAATTGACGCGAAGTCGTTCATGTCATCCTCAGGGTGTGGGAAGTGCACCGGGCACGGGCACGACACCCGACACTAGTCCGCCTCGACGCCGGGTTCAAAACGTCGACGTCATCAGAGACTTTCGACCCAGTTCTTGAGCAGGCGGATGCCGGCATCGCCCGACTTCTCGGGGTGGAACTGCGTCGCTGAAAGCGGTCCGTTCTCAACGGCCGAAAGGAACGGATCACCATAGGTCGTCCAGGTCAGCTTCGGTTGCGGGAACGGCGGGATGACGTCGAGTTCCCACTTCTGCGCGGCGAAGGAGTGGACGAAGTAGAAGCGCTCGTCTTCGATCCCACGAAACAGGATGCTGCCCTCATCCGGGGTGACCGTGTTCCAGCCCATGTGCGGGAGCACCGGTGCATTCAGCTCAGTGACCGTTCCCGGCCACTCCCCCAGGCCCTCGACATCCTGACCGCGTTCGACTCCCCGCGCGAAAAGAACCTGCATGCCGACGCACACGCCCAGGACAGGACGACCGCCTGCCAGGCGCCGCTCGATGATCTCGTCGCCGCCGCGCGCTGACAGTGCGGCCCGCACCGCCGCGAAGGCGCCGACGCCGGGCACGAACAGACCGTCGGCATCCAGCGCTTCGCCGCGGTCACCCGTAAGACGCGCGTCAGCACCCGCGGCGATCAGTGCCTTGACGGCTGAGTGGACATTGCCCGACTCGTAGTCGTAGACGGCGACTGTGGGCTTGCGTGTCACAGCGCGCCCTTGGTCGAAGGCACGCCCTCGACCAGCGGATCGAGCGACTTCGCCTGGCGGAATGCCCGCGCGAAGGCCTTGAATTCGGCCTCGGCGATGTGGTGCGGGTCGCGTCCGCCGAGCACACGCACGTGCACGGTGAGTCCGGCGTTGAATGCGATCGCCTCGAAGGAGTGCCGAACGAGGGATCCTGTGAAGTGACCGCCGATGAGGTGCTGCTCGAATCCTGCCGGCTCGCCACTGTGTACAAGGTACGGACGTCCGCTGATATCGACCACGGCCTGGGCGAGAGCCTCATCGAGCGGCACGAGCGCGTCACCGTAGCGGGAGATGCCGGACTTGTCGCCGAGCGCTTCGAGGATCGCCTTGCCGAGCACGATCGAGACGTCTTCGACGGTGTGGTGCGCATCGATGTGCGTATCGCCGGAGGCTCGAACGGTGAGGTCGGTGAGCGAATGCTTGGCGAACGCCGTCAGCATGTGATCGAAGAACGGCACCGACGTATCGATGTGGCTCTGGCCGGTTCCGTCGAGGTTCAGCTCGAGCTCGACGGTCGACTCGGACGTGACGCGGGAGGCCTGGGCTGTGCGAGGGTCTCGGGCGGTGCGGGAAGCGCTCATGACGCCGAGTCTATCGACGCGAGCGCGTCGAGGAACGCCGTGGTCTCGGCCTCGGTCCCCGCCGAGACTCGCAGGTGGTTCGGGATGCCGACGTCGCGGACGAGCACGCCGCGTTCGTACAGCGCTTCGAACGTCGCGCGCGGGTCGGCCACTGCACCGAACAGCACGAAGTTCGACCAAGACTCGTGAGGCTGGTAGCCGAGAGCTTCGAGCGTCGCGGTGATCCGGTCACGCTGCTCGATGATCTCGTCGACCATCCCTAGCATGGTTTCGGAGTTGCGCAGCGCTGCCGTCGCGGCAGCCTGGGTGAGCGCGCTCAGGTGGTAGGGCAGACGTACGAGTCGCAACGCATCGATGAACGCGGGGTCGGCGGCGAGGTATCCGACGCGCGCGCCTGCGAAGGCGAAGGCCTTGCTCATCGTGCGCGATACCGCCAGTCGTGGGCGCCCTTCGAGAAGGGTGAGTGCGGAGACCGCGTCTCGCGGAGCGAACTCGAAATACGCCTCATCGACGACCACGATGCCGCGGGCGGCCTCATAGACGGCCTCGATGACATCGAGACTGAGCGGGGTTCCGGTCGGGTTGTTGGGCGTGCAGAGGATCACGACATCGGGGTCGGCCTCTGCCACCTGGGCTGCGGCATGTTCTGCCGTGATCGAGTAATCGGGCTCACGCGTTCCCGCGACCCACTGCGCACCAGTTCCCTGGGTGATGAGCGGATACATCGAGTAGGTCGGGGCGAACCCGAACACCGTGCGCCCGGGGCCAGCGAACGCCTGCATGATGTGCTGCAGGACCTCGTTGGATCCGTTCCCTGCCCAGATCTGGTCGATCTCGAGGCCGTGGCCCAGATAGTCAGCGAAGGCCTCGCGGAGCGCGGTGAACTCACGGTCCGGATAGCGGTTCACTTCGCGCAGCGCGAGCGCGATGTCGTCGAGGATGTCGCTCGCGACCTCGTCCGGAACCGGATGCGTGTTCTCGTTGACGTTCAGCGCAACGGCCAGTGGAGCCTGAGGTGCACCGTAGGGAGTGAGCCCGCGAAGATCGTCGCGGAGGGGAAGGTCGCCGAGTGAAGCAGTCACCCTTCACATCTTAACGGTGCGATCAGTTGACGTACTCGGCCGGGAGCGCGAGCTGCTGCCCCACCTGAAGTGATCCTGCGCCCAGCGCGTTGAGTCGCTGGATATCACCGATCACTGCGCGAGGGTCAGCAGCCGGGGCCACAGACTCTGCAATCGACCACAGCGTGTCGCCGGGCATGACGACGACGGTCTCGAACGATGCGGTCGGGACGGTCTCACCGGACGCGATTGCTGATCCGCCGCCGATTGCAGCGAACGCGATGCCGATGGCGAGCGGGAGAGCCGCAAGAGCGACGAGCACGCGGCGCCCGCGGACGGTCAGTCGAAGCCGCGTCGCCGGGCGAACGGGAAGGACTGCCGGTGCTGCGATGCTGATGGTGCTCATGGGATTCTCCTCTGCCTCTGGCGTAGCGTTCGCATTCACCACTCGGCCGGGAGTGGCGAATGCGAAGCTACGTACCGAATGTATCTTCGAATTCGAACATCTGTCAAGACTTCTTCGAAACCGAACCGTCAAATCTCTCGACACGCTCGAACAGATCTTCCTTATCGGGCCGTTTCTCGGATACGGTTTCGATAAGGCCACCCCACCACGGGCCACCGACATTCGAAGAGCGGCACCGAAATCGCGCACGAAGGAGCACCCATGAGCGACAACTCCGCCATTGACGCAGAGGCGCCTCGCACTCGTCGGCGCAAGAATCTCAGCCCGAAACAACTGGCGATCCTCGAGGTCATCCAGACCTCGATCGCCAAGTACGGCTATCCGCCGAGCATGCGTGAGATCGGCGACGCCGTGGGGCTGAAGTCGCTCTCCAGCGTCACGCACCAGCTCGGGCAGCTCGAACTGAGCGGATACCTTCGCCGCGATCCGGGTAAAACCCGTGCCATGGAAGTCCTCATCGACCTGCCCGGCACCAGTGGTGAGAATCCCGCCGACTCCAGCACCCCTGTCGGCGATGCGGCGATGGTGCCGCTCGTCGGGCAGATCGCCGCGGGGGTGCCGATCACCGCAGAGCAGCAAGTCGAAGAGATCTTCCCACTGCCGCGCCAGCTGGTCGGCAAGGGTGAGCTGTTCATGCTCAAGGTGTCGGGCGAATCGATGATCGACGCCGCGATCTGCGACGGAGACTGGGTCGTCGTGCGAACGCAGAACACCGCAGAGAACGGTGAGATCGTCGCCGCAATGCTCGATGGCGAGGCTACGGTCAAGACCTTCCGCCAGCGCGACGGACACACCTGGCTGCTCCCCCGGAACACGTCGTTCGAGCCCATCCTCGGCGACGACGCCGTGGTCCTGGGCAAGGTCGTTGCGGTGCTCCGCGCGGTCTGACCCCGGGAGTTCCCGCCGAGGCCCCCTCGGGCCACCGACGCCCCCTCGCAGATACGTATCTGCGAGGGGGCGTCGGCGCAGAGAGGGGGCCTCGGCGTCAGCAGCAGCTCGGTGTCAGAGGCTCCGCATAGGCTCGAGTCATGCTCTTGCCGTACGGAACCTGGCCATCGCCGTTCGCCGCCGCGCACATCGCTTCGTCGGCACCGAGGATCGACGGGGCGCGCTTCGTCGGTGACGAGATCTGGTGGGGTGAATCAGTTCCCGCCGAGGGCGGGCGCGTGACGGTGCGCAGCTCCTCCGGCGCCGTATTGCTCCCGGATCCCTGGAACGCCCGCTCCCGCGTCCACGAGTACGGCGGCGGGGCATGGACGGCGGATGCCGACGGCACCCTGTACTTCGTCAATGCCCAGGATCAGCGGGTGTATCGGATGCCGCGTGACAGCGTGCCCGAGCCACTCACGCCGGTGGGCGCCGATGGAGCAGGCCCGAGTCATGGCGGACTGCGCGTGCAGAACGGTCGCCTGCTCGCGGTGCGCGAGGATCTCACCGTCGAGCCGCATCTGCGCGGGATCGTGGAGATCCCGATCGACGGCTCAGCTGCGGATGACGCAGCGGCTGTGCGTGTCTTCGCCGAAGGTAGGTCCTTCTTCGCGCATCCGGCACTGTCGCCGGATGGCCAGCGCGTCGCTTGCGTCGAGTGGAGCGGGATGAAGATGCCCTGGCAGCGGGCGTCGCTGTGCGTCAGCACTGAGGCTGGCTCGCCCGTACCGCTGGGCACGACTGCTGCCCTGCAGCCCTCCTGGCTGTCCGATGACGAGCTGCTGTATCTCGATGACCGCCCGATCACCGGCACGGGTCTCGGCGAACCCGTGCGCTGGAGTCTGCACAGGGTGCGGGTCGGTGCCGATGGCGCACAGGAGTCACCCCGGATCATCGCACCGGCGGACGCCGACACCGGCTATGGACTGTGGGTGCTGGGCAACCGGTGGTATCAGCCCTTGGACGACGGTCGTATCGTCGCCGTCCGCACCAACGGGTCCGATGAGGTGGTCCTGATCGGCACCGACGGCACCGCGCGAACCCTCGAGGTCCCCGCCAGCGCGCATGTCAGCGTCGATGACATCTCAGGGTCCCGCGTGCTGCTCTCCGGCGGCGGTTCCGCTGTCGAGGCGGGTCTGTGGACAGTAGACGTCGATTCCGGTGAAGTCACTCGCATTCGCGGCGGTATGCCGACCGATCCGCAATGGATGCCGCCGGCCGCCCAGATCACGATCGACGGAGCCCACGGCCCGGTGCATGCCTTCGACTATGCTCCGGCGAATCCCGACGTGACAGCTCCTGACGATGAACGGCCGCCCTACATCGTGTTCGTGCACGGTGGCCCGACCGCACATGTCGCCGGCGCGGCATCCGCGGCGATCGCGTTCTACACAAGCCGCGGAATCGGCGTGCTCGACGTGAACTACGGCGGCTCCACGGGCTTCGGCCGCGCCTACCGGGAACGGCTCGACGGGCAGTGGGGCATCGTCGACGTCGACGATGTGCTGGCTGCAGCCCGGGGGCTTGCCGACTCCGGCCGGGCGGACCCGGCCCGCATCGCGATCCGCGGCGGATCGGCCGGGGGCTGGACGGTGCTGTCAGCGCTGGTGCGCGGAGGCGTTTTCGCGGCGGGAATCAGCCGCTACGGCGTCGCAGACCTGCGGATGCTGGCGCAGGACACCCACGACTTCGAGAGGTTCTACATCGATGGGCTCGTGGGCCCGCTGCCGGATGCCGAGCAACTGTATATCGACCGTTCACCGCTCACCCACACCGATCGGATCGACGTACCGGTGCTGCTGCTGCAGGGCGAGGATGATCGCGTAGTCCCGCCATCGCAGTCCGAGGCCATCCGTGACGCGCTGGCGGAGCGTGGCGTCCCGCACGAGTACGTGGTCTATCCCGGTGAAGGGCACGGTTTCCGGCGGGCGGAAACGATCGTCGATGCTCTGGAGCGCGAGCTCGCGTTCCTCGGCCGTGCCTTCGGGTTTGCGCCGGCCGGCCCCTGACGCTTCGACAGGCTCAGCGGTCGAGGGACGGCTACTCCCCCGTGCGATTGCGAAGCCGCATGGCTCGCTCGGCCTCGCGGGTGTCCTGCCGTTCGCGCAGCGTCTGACGCTTGTCGAACTCGCGCTTGCCCTTCGCCAGGGCGATCTCGACCTTCGCGCGTCCGTCGAGGAAATACAGCTTCATCGGCACGAGCGTGTAACCGCCTGCCGAGACGGCGTGCTCGAGCTTGTGGATCTCTTCACGGTGCATGAGGAGCTTGCGGATGCGTTTGGCCGAGTGGTTGGTCCAGTGACCCTGCGAATACTCCGGAATGTGCACCGAGTCGAGGAAGATCTCATTGCCCTTGATGAACGCGTATCCGTCGGACAGATTGGCGCGTCCCTGGCGAAGTGACTTCACCTCAGTGCCCGTGAGCACCATGCCCGCCTCGTACGACTTCTCGATGGTGTAGTCGTGACGGGCGCGACGGTTGGTTGCGACGACCTTCTCCCCGCGTTCCCTGGGCATGACGGTTCCAATCTTCTGGGTGACAAGCCCTTCAGCTTACTAGGTGCGCAACCACCGGCGGATCGCGAAGCCGGCTGAAAGCGCGGCGAGAATCACACCGATGGCGATGAGGATCGGCACGACGATGATCGCGTCCTGCATGCTCACCCAGGTGGTGATGAAGGGCACACGGCCCTTCAGATAGCCATCGACGCCGAAGTGCATACCGGCGATCACCGCGCCGCTGGCAAGTGCAGATCCGAGGAATGCGGCGAACACGCCCTCGAGGACGAACGGCGTCTGGATGAAGCGGTTGGACGCACCCACCAGGCGCATGATCCCGATCTCCTTGCGTCTCGCATACGCCGACAATCGGATCGTCGTCGCGATGAGCAGGACCGCTGCGATGAGCATCAGCGTGGCGATGCCGACGGCGATATAGGTCGCCACCGTCAGCGCGGAGAACAGCGGATCCAAGTACTGGCGTTGATCCAGAACCTCTTCTACCCCGTTCACACCACTGAACGCCTCGACGATCACCTGCGACTGGTCGGGATTCTTCAGCGTGACCCAGAAGGTCTCGAACATCTGGTCTTCGGTGAGGACGCTCGCCTGCTCCTGACCGATCTGATCGATCAGATTCGCATATGCCTCGGCCTTCGTCTCGAACCGTGAGTCTGTGATCAGCGAATTCAGCGCGGGGCCCTCGAGCTCGGTGCGCACCTGATCGATCTGCTCCTCGGTGGCGGCACCATCAAGGCAGGTCTTTGCTTCGGAGACCGACGAGCACATGTAGACGGCGACCTGAGCGCGCTCGGTCCAGTAGTCGCGCATCGTCGAGATCTGCCCCTGCATGAGGATCGCAGCTCCCACGAACGTCAGCGAGACGAAGGTCACGAGCACGACGGAGATCACCATCGAGACGTTGCGACGAAGGCCGCCGAGGGCCTCCATCAGAATCAGTCCAACTCTCACGAGGTCGGCCCCACTTCGTCGTCATCGTCCGTGGCGGACAGGCCCAGCCTGTCGGCCATACCGAGCTCGGCGACGTCGAGGTCGGAGAGATCAATCGGATGAGTGTGCGACCCTGTCCTGCCCGGCGCGGCCGGTTCTGCAGAGTCGGCCGTGGAATCCGCATCCCGTGCGGCCTTCATCGAAGCCAGCATCTCGGCGTTGAGCGGCTCGAGAGACTCGGTCTGCCGCTGCACCTCCTGCACGGCAGTGAGAGCGGCCGTCGCGGCGGCGCCGCGTTCCTCCTGCGGCACCAGCTGCGGGATCATCGAACGATCGCCGTACCCACCGTGGATCTCGTCGCGCACGAGCTCACCGTCACGCAGCTCGATGACGCGTCGCTGCATCTGGTCGACGAACGCCGCCTCGTGCGTGGCCATGAGCACGGTGGTCCCGCCGGCGTTGATGCGCGCCAACAGCTGCATGATGTCGACCGAGGTTCCGGGGTCGAGGTTTCCGGTCGGCTCATCGGCGAGCAGCACCTGCGGACGGTTCACCAGCGCGCGGGCGATCGCGACACGCTGCTGCTCACCGCCGGAGAGCTCATGCGGCATCCGTTTCTCTTTACCGGCCAATCCGACCAGCGCGAGCGCCTCCGGCACTGCCTGCTGCACGAAGCCGCGCGAGGAGCCGGTGACCTGAAGGGTGAAGGCGACGTTCTGGAACACAGTCTTGGTCGACAGCAGTCGGAAGTCCTGGAACACCGAGCCGATGTGCCGGCGGAAGTACGGGACCTTCCGGTTCGCGAGCGCGCGAAGATCTCGTCCGAGGACAGCAACGCGTCCGGAGGTGGGAATCTCTTCGCGGAGGATCAGCTGCAGGCAGGTCGATTTGCCCGAGCCCGACGCTCCGACGAGGAAGACGAATTCGCCCCGCTCGACTTCGAAGTCGATGCCCGCGAGGGCCGGTCGCTTCGTGCCGCGGTAGCGCTTGGTGACGTTCTCGAACCGAATCATGGCGTTATGAGCCTAAGTGCGGGTTCGTGCTTCGTCGCGAGCGACACCCTGAGTGTTCGGCGACACCGGGGTGGCTACTCGTCGTCGACCTTGCGCTTGCGCCAGCGGATGCCGGCCGAGATGAAGTCATCGAGGTCGCCGTCGAACACAGCGGCCGGGTTGCCGGACTCGTGTCCGGTGCGCAGATCCTTCACCAGCTGCTGACCGTAGAGGAAGTACGAGCGCATCTGGTCGCCCCAGCTCGCGGTGATGTTACCGGCAAGTTCCTTCTTCGTCGCTGCTTCCTTCTCTTTCTGCAGCAGCAGAAGCCGGGTCTGCAGCACGCGCATGGCAGCTGCGCGGTTCTGGATCTGCGACTTCTCGTTCTGCATCGAGACGACGATGCCGGTCGGAAGGTGCGTCAATCGCACAGCCGAGTCCGTCGTGTTCACGGACTGCCCACCGGGACCGGAGGAGCGGAACACATCGACGCGGATGTCGTTCTCGGGAATCTCGACCTCGGTCGCCTCTTCCATGAGCGGGATGACCTCGACGGCAGCGAATGAGGTCTGCCGCTTGTCGGCGGAGCCGAACGGGCTGATGCGGGCCAGCCGGTGCGTGCCCGCCTCGACCGACAGCGTTCCGAACGCGTAGGGAGCTTCGATCTCGAAAGTGGCCGACTTGATGCCGGCGCCTTCGGCGTAGGAGGTGTCCATCACCTTCGCGGGATACTTGTGGTGCTCTGCCCAACGCAGATACATGCGCATGAGCATCTCGGCGAAGTCGGTGGCATCGTCGCCGCCGGCACCCGAGCGGATCGTGATGATGGCGCTGCGATCGTCGTATTCGCCATCCAGCAGCGTCTGCACCTCGAGCTGGCTCATGACCTTGTTCAGCGCAGCGAGCTCGGTGCGCGCCTCAGCGGCGGACTCCTCGTCCTCCATCTCGTTGGCGAGTTCCACGAGAACCTCGAGGTCATCCAGACGCTGGCCGATCTCACTCACCCGCTTGAGGTCGGCCTGCTTGTGGCTGAGGGCGCTGGTGACTTTCTGCGCCTTCTCCGGATCGTCCCAGAGGTCGGGGGCGCCGGCCTCCTCGCTGAGCCGAGCGATGTCGGTCTGGAGTCGCGTGATGTCGACGACCTCGCTGATGTCGCCGTATGTGTGCCTGAGCGCCTGAATTTCGGCGGAGAGATCGAGTTCGAGCATGACGGTTCAGCCTACCGTGATCGGCTGGGAGGTGTGGGCGCCCCGGACGAGTAGCGTGAACCGGGTGAGCAGTGCGTCGACGGTTCTGAGGCAGTTCGGGCCGATGGTGTACCTGCCGACGGTCCTGTTCTCCCTGGGCGAGGGTGCGGTCATCCCCCTGATCCCCGTGATCGCGGCGAACATGGGGGCGGACGTCGCATCCGCGGCACTCGTCGCCGCGGCACTCGTGGTCGGACAGCTGTGCGGCAATCTTCCGGCCGGCTGGGCGGTCGCCCGCATCGGCGAGCGCTTCACGATGGTCGTCGCCGGAATCATCTCTATGGTCGCCGTGGTCGGGATGGTGCTCGCTCCCGTGATCGCGGTATTCGCGGCATCCGTCTTTCTGCTGGGTTTCTGCGCCGCCGCGTTCGGCCTGGCGCGGCATGCATTCATGACGACGCGCGTCCCCCTGCCGTTCCGCGCCCGCGCGCTGTCGCTGCTGGGTGGCAGCTTCCGGCTCGGCGTGTTCATCGGTCCATTCGTCACTGCCGTTCTCCTGCAGGTGTTCGGCGACGAGCACGCGGCGATCTGGTTCTTCCTCGGATGCCTCGTCGTGATGGTGCTGCTGGTGCTTCTCGGCCCGGACCCGGAGAAGACCAACCCCGTGGTCCTGGCATCGTCGCCGCTGGCGGAGGACTCGGGCGAGGCGGTCAGCGGCTCAATCCCGACGTACGAGCGCGCGGGGATCTTCGTGACGATGTGGCGATTCCGCGGAGTGCTCGGCCGGCTCGGTCTCGCTGCGGCATCCCTCTCAGCGGTGCGGTCCGCGCGCCAGGTCGTGCTGCCGCTGTGGGGCGTGTCTCTCGGTCTCGACGCGCAGACGATCGCGCTGGTCGTAGGCGTATCGGGAGCGATCGACTTCGCCCTGTTCTACGCGAGCGGTCAGGTCATGGATCGATTCGGGAGACTGTGGGCGGCAATGCCGGCGATGGTGCTGATGGGCGCGGGCTTCCTCGCGCTCTCCTTCACGCACGATGGGGACTCCGCCGTGCTGTGGTTCGGGATGCTGGCCGCGGTGCTCGGGGTCGGCAATGGCCTCTCAAGCGGCATCCTGCTCACCCTCGGTGCGGATGTCGCTCCCAAGACGAACCCGGCCCCGTTCCTCGGCTCCTGGCGGACGCTGACCGACGCCGGTGGCGCCGTGGCGCCGCTCCTCGTTTCCGGTGTCACCGCCGTCGCATCGTTGTCGGCCGCCGCTGCGGTCATGGGTGTCGTCGGCTTCGTCGGAGCCCTCGGGTTCATCCGCTGGATTCCGCGGTTCAGCCCTCGACGCGATCGTCGCGATTAGCCACGGCTCATGCCCGTCACCGCAGAGCCGTGCGGCTCGTCGCGGTGGCTTCGAGCGGAACGCCGGCAGGCACGAAAGCGGAGAAGAGCGGCGGATGCCAGTCGGCGGCTACCGTGACCTGCGCCGATACTCCATCGGGAGCGGATGCCGACACCAGCGCAGCCTCGGATGCCATCGCGTCGACGATCGCGACCGCCTGTTCACGGACGCCCTCGTCGGTGAGTTCTGCGCGCACTCCCTCGCCCTCGACGACGAGTGTGAACCCATCGGCGCCGGCGAGAGCCGCTGCATCCGCGAGCGAATCCAGGCGCTTCTGCGCGATGTACAGATCAGTGGCGCAGGTGCAGACGAAGATCACCGCGATCGCTAAGACGATATAGCCGAGTAGCAGCGGCAGGATGCTGCCCTCATCGTCCGCGCCCCTGCCTCGTCGTGTCATTGCGCACCCCACAGCCGCGAGACCTTCTGGGCTGCGGCGGCCTGCAGGGGAATCTGCGTGGCGCGTTCGAGCCCGAAGATCTCGGGAACGAACGGAAGGGAGACATGAGTGCTCACGGTGACGATCACCGTCGCACCGGCAGCGGGGCACTCCGCACCTCCCGGATTGCAGGTCACGGAGACCTCGACATCGGCGGCATCCATCCCGTATTCGTCGATGACGCTGGCAAGCATCGCGTCCCCGCTTTCGGCGGCAGCATCCGCGTTCTCGGCCTGGCCGATCACTCGCGCGGTGTGCCGGGCCGCAGCCTCTGCTCCCAGCATCGTCTCCTGCACAGCACCGAGCGTGAGCACGAGATAGGCCAGTGGCACGAGCAGGATCACCCCGACCGTGAGGAATTCCAGAACGGCGGTGCCTTCATCATCAGTCGCCCAGAGATTCCAGCGGCGCATCCGCATCCACCTCCATCGCGTACGGGACGCCGAGCAGACCGATGATCGGGAGCGTGGTGCGTACGGTCACCACCGCAGTGGGATGGCCGAGTCGAATGCTCTCGCTCACGGCGATGTCAGCGGCGTACGAGTCGCCGACGGCGCGGGAGATCGACAGCCGCGTGCGCTCGGCCCCATCGGCCAGGCTCGTATCGGCGAGCGCCGCGTAGTGCGCGCCCTCGGCGGCGGCATCGTGCACCACGTTGCGCACGTAGACGGCGAAGCCCAGCTGGAGGACCGCGAGGGTGAGCGTCGTGAGCAGCGCGCCGACGAGTACGAAGTCGACGGGACTCGACCCTCGATCATCGGCCATCGCCGCCCACCGGCGCATCTCAGAGTCCGGAGACCTTCGAGATGGCTTGCTCGAACAGTCCGCTCAGCGCTGGTCCGGCTACGGCCCAGATGAGTACGACCAAGCCGGCCGTCATAAGTGTGACCAAGACCCATCCGGGCACGTCACCGGATTCGT
>NZ_JBQDSX010000068.1:0-14098 GCF_052099035.1 Microbacterium sp.
GCTTCCCCAGCATCGTGCTGGAATCAGCGTGTCCAAGATCAGGGGTCAAGCACCGATCTACCGCCTCGACCGAATGAACCCGAGAACTCCCGCGGGAGCGCCCTTCGCGCGTCGACCGATCCCGACGGGTGACGCGCGAACATTCCTCGCCGCGCGATCCAAGGGATCCGATGAGGCCGACGTGTGGCCCTATTACGGCGAGGTGCTGCTGCACCTGCGCCCCGTCGATATCGCGCCGTGGCTCGGTGATGGTGAGATGGAGCAGGTGTCAGAGCGGGTGTGTCGCGTGCGGGTCGGTTCGTGGTCTTGGGCCGGACTGATCTCGTGGGTTCTGCGTTTTGACGTGCCGTTCACCGTGGTCGGTCCACCGGAGTTCGTTCAGGCGCTTCCGGGGGTCGCCGGGAGGATCAGTGGGGCGGGACCTGTCTGATACAGCGCCTCGTGCAACTTGAAGAGGGCGACGGAAGCACCCCGCCGCAGTAGTTGCCGGCGCGTACGTGTTGAGAACTGTCGGTGGACGAGGGGTTCTCGGCAGCGCTTGTTTTGTCAGTGGTTCGAGGTTGAGTCAGGTATGGACATTTTCAGCGAACTCCGAGAGCAGGTCGGGTCCCTCGGCGATCTGCTCGGCGAGGGCGCTGACGACCTCACGGGCACGATGCGCGGGCTCAGCGATCAGCAGCTCGTGCGGGCGTTGGAGGCGGCTGCGGCTGCTGTTCGCGGGTTGGGCCGGATCGAGGCAGTCGGGGCGGGCATTATGGCCGAGCGCTCGACGCGTGAAGCGGGGCAGGAAGGCATGGCGCAGGTGCGCGGCCACCGCTCTCCGGCTGATTTTCTGCAGGTGATCACCGGCGGGTCGAAGTCTGAGGCGCGGCAGCGGATCCGGGTGGGCCAGTCGGTCCTCGACGCCACTGAGGAGACGGCTGACCCCGCGACGGATCGCGGCGCGGCGGGCGCGGACGGAGCGGGTGCGTTCTGTGTGCGTGTTGTGCCGGCTTGGCATGCGCCGCTGGCCGACGCGCTGATGCGCGGGCGGGTGTCGTCCGCGCAGAGCGATGCGATTCGCCGCGGGCTCGGGGAACCACCCACAGGTGAGACTGGGATTGTCGACGACGACACGCGTGATGCGTGGTCGGCCGCCGCGGGGCAGCTCGCGGACGAGGCGGAACACCGCACCGTCGAAGAGCTGCGTGACGAGGCACGGTTGATTCGTGATCGTCTCGACCCCGACGGCGCCGAGCGGCGGTTCCTCGAGCGGTACGAGGCGCGCTCGTTTCGTACGTGGACCGATGCTGATGGGCGGCGCCGCGGGTCGATCAGTTTCGATGACGATGGGTATGCGCTGGTCCGGTCGATCTTCGACTCGGTGTTGCGGCCGCGGCGCGGCGGGCCTCGGTTCGTTGATGCGGCCGAGGTGGAGGCAGCGAAGGCACTCGTGGAGGATCCGCGTTCGCTCGATCAACTCTCCTATGACCTATTGGCGGATCTGCTTCGGGCGGGTGCGCTCGCCGATGCGAAGGTCGTGCACGGCACGCGCCGGGCGGGCGTGAGGGTCGTGACCGTCGCCGGCGGCGCGGGCGGGTACACCGAGGATGGTCTCGTCTCGCTGCCGCAACCGGATATCGATGAGCGCGTGTGCGACACGGGAACGGTGCCGGTCACGGTCGATGCGGGCGGGGATCCACTCAACGTCGGGCGTGAGCGGCGCCTGTTCACCCCAGGTCAGCGGGTGGCGCTATCGGTGCGCGATGGCGGGTGCCGGTGGCAGGGGTGCGACCGTCCAGCCTCGTACTGCGAGGCGCACCATATCGACCCGTACTCCGAGGGTGGGCGCACCGACATCGACCGGGGCATTCTGCTGTGCCGGTTCCACCACATGCAGCTGCACCACTCGGGTTGGCGCATTAGCCGCGACGGGAAAGACGAGTTCGTGCTGCATAAACCGGGCGGGGCGGCGACGGTTCTCGAGCCGAGGTTGGCGTTGGCATACGCGTTTGGCGATGTCGATCCGCCTCCGCGACGATTCCGCCCCGCGGCGTAGGCGGGGTGCGGTTCATCGGGCGGGCAGGTTCGGCGGGCGTCGGGCACGGCTCGGTGCGGCGCATGGGCAGGTGATGAGGTGCGGCCAAATCTGGGCCGCTCGGCGGGTATCGCTGGGGCTTCCGATTCGTTGCCGATGGCGACCAGATCGACCTACTGCCCGCGTACGATGCCGCGTTCGTCGATGCGCACGTGTGTCGTCGCGCGGGCGACGCGGTCGCGATGCGCTTCGCGGATCCGCTCGGGCGCCGGGACGCGACCGCCCGCGTCATTCTGAACGAGTTCGTCGTGTCCGACGCGCTCGCCTCGCGGGTCGGACCCCTCGAGGGGACCTCGCGGTCGTCTGGCCGCTCGCGAAGGAGCGGCAGGCGGTGGAGCGGGAACGCAGTGGCGCGGACGGATCCGCGTAGGTCGGGTTCGGGGCATGGCGGTACGCCACTTGTCTGATACAGCGACGGGGGTCGCGCTCTCCTCACGCTCGTGAACGAGGAACACGTTTTCCCTATTGTGAAAAACACCTGATAAACCGTAATTATGAGAATCCTCGAAATACTTCGGGAATCTCGCCACTTGTCTCTACTGCCGATACAAGTTCGTCGCCACCATAGATACAAGCCGCCGACAGCGCAGACGCTGTCCAGGAAGTTCCGGCTGTTCGTATCGATGGGGAGACGACTCAGTGACATTGCTGATGACGGAACTCGATCGCGCATCGGATGCGCCGATCTGGTTCCAGATGATGCGCGCGATCGAGCGATCGATCGCCGAAGGCGCGTGGCACGAGGGTGACAAGCTGCCGAGCGAAAATGCCCTGTGCGCGCACTTCGGCGTCTCGCGCACGACCGTTCGCGAAGCCCTGTCGCATCTCGAGACCGCGGGCATCGTGACCCGTCAGCAGGGCAAGGGCGCCTTCGTGGCACACCTGCCCGGTCCGTCATCGTGGACGTTGCCGTCGGCCGCCAGCCTGCTCGGCGAATACAGCGAGGATGGCCGCAGCGCCCTGACCTCGACGATCCTGCGCGCCGGCGTCGAACCGCTGCCGTCGTGGGCGGCCGCCGTCGTGGGCCGCGGCGAGGCGGGCGAGCCCGACGGGTACGGGTTCGTGCTCGAGCGCGTGCGGGCCATCGGCGCACGCACCGCCGTGCACGTCGTGAACTACATGCCGCGGCGCTTCTCCGGGCTGGTGCCCGACCTGCGCGAGCCGCGAGCGAGCCTGTACAGCGCCGTCACCCGCGTCGCCGGTGTGCGCATTGCGCGCATGCACCGCACGATCGAGGCCGCCGTCGCCGATCGCACGCTCGCTCCGCTTCTGGAGGTCGAGGTCGGCCACCCGATCGTCGTCGTCGAAGCCGTCGCGTACGACAGCGACGGTGCGCCCATCGACTTCTCCCGCGCGTCCGTGCGCACCGACCGTCTGCGGGTGAGCGTCGATACCGGATTCGATTCCACCGGCATGTCCGGCGCCGACGCGGCCGGCCACTACCCCTCTGCCAACAGCACGGTGGCACACCGTCCCGTGCACGAGCGACAGATGCCGACAACGAACACCTCGAAGGAGCACACACCGTGACGAACCGCATCCTCATCATCGGCGACAGCTATATGAACGCCGAGACGTTCCGCGTCGCGTTCTCCGCGCGCGGGCTCGATGCGGACGTCGAAACTGTCGAGCTGCACGAGGCGACGTCCGACGTGTCGACGATCCGCGAGTTCGAGGGAGACCCGGCAGACGTCGCGAAGCTCGTCGACGGGTACGACATCGTCGTACTGCACGCCGCGCCGATCACGGCCGCCGTGCTCGACGCGGCCCCGGATCTGCGGCTCATCGGCTGCGCGCGCGGCGGCCCCGTGAACGTCGACATTCAGGCGGCGAAGGCCCGCGGCGTGCGCGTGACGACGACGCCCGGCAAGAACGCGGATGCCGTCGCCGATCTCACGATCGGCTTCCTCATCTCGCTGCTGCGCAACGTGCCGGCCTCGCTGCGCGACGTCGACGAGCGCATTCGCACCGGCCAGCAGCTCGCCGAATCGACGTTCGAGGGCGCCAAGTGGTTCGGGCGCGAGCTCAGCACCACGACGCTCGGCCTCATCGGGTACGGCAACGTGGCCCGGCTCGTATCAGCCCGGGCGCGCGCCCTCGGCACGAGGGTGATCGCCTACGACCCGTTCATCGACGCCGACACCGTGCCCGAGATCGACGTCGTCTCCGAGCTGAACGAGCTGTTCACGCGATCCGACGTCGTCAGCGTGCATGCCCGCGCGACCGATGACAACCGCGGCATGGTCGGCGCCGAGCAGTTCGGCGCGATGAAAGAGGGCAGCCTCTTCATCAACACGGCTCGCGAATCGCTCGTCGACGAGCAGGCCCTGCTCGAGGCGCTGACGTCGGGCCACCTCGGCGGGGCCGCGCTCGATGTGAACGAACCCGACGGTCCCTGGCGGGATCTCGTCGCGCAGCCGAACCTCGTGCTCACCCCGCACCTCGCGGGCGCGACGTTCGAGACCCTGCGACGCGGTGCCGACATGCTGGCGTCCGAGGTCGAGGCGTTCCTCGCGGGCGACGATCTGAGGTGGGAACGATGACCGCTCCGGTCTATCTCGCCATCGACGCGGGTACCGGATCCGCGCGGGCGCTCGCGTTCGATGCCGCCGGCTTCCTCGTCACGCACGCGCACCGCGAGTGGTCCCATGCGGCTGTGGACGGACATCCGGGCGGCACGGTGTTCGACACCGAGGGCGGGTGGCACGCCGTGGCCGGCGCGGTACGAGAAGTCACCGAAGCGCTCGGCGACGCGTACGTCGTCGCGAGCATCGCCGCCTCGAGCATGCGCGAGGGGTTCGTGCTCTATGACGAGGCGGGCCGCGAGCTCTGGGCCTGCCCGAACACCGACGGCCGCGCGCGCCGAGAGGCCGACGAGCTGCTCGCCGACGGCACGGCCGACGACATCTACCGCATCGCGGGGGACTGGGTGTCGATCACGGTACCGGCGCGCATCCGCTGGATCGCGCGCCACGACCCCGACGTGCTGACCCGGGCGCGACACTTCGGCATGCTCAGCGACTGGGTCGCCACCCGCCTCACCGGCGAGTTCACGACCGAGCCGACGTGCGGATCCAGCTCCGCACTGTTCGATCTCGCCGAGCGCACCTGGTCGCACGAGCTGGCCGAACGCGTCGGCATCGACCCGCGGATCCTGCCCGACGTCGTCGAGTGCGGCACGCGCATCGGATCCGTCACGCCGCAGGCGGCCCAGACGACCGGCATCCCGGTGGGCACGCCCGTGATCGCGGGCGGCGCCGACACGCAGCTCGCGCTGCATGCGATCGACGCGCAGCGCGGCCGCCCGACCATCGTCGGCGGCACTTTCTGGCAGACCACGAGCGTGAGCGACGAGTTGGTCATCGACCCCGAGCGCCGCCTGCGCACGCTCTGTCATGTCGAGCCCGGTCACTGGATGATCGAGGGCATCGGGTTCCTCAGCGGCCTCGCGATGCGCTGGTTCCGCGACGCGTTCTGCCCCGATGCCGTCGCCTCTGCGGGCGACGAGGAATGCTCGGCATTCGACATCATGGAGCGCTGGGCATCAGAGGTCGCTCCCGGTTCGAATGGCGTGCTGGCCCTGCTCGCAGACACGATGCAGGCCGACGCCTGGCACCACACGGCGCCGACCTTCACCGGGTTCGACATCAGCGATCAGGGGCTCACCGGCCGCGGCGCTTTCGTGCGCGCGATCGAGGAGGCCGCCGCATACGTCGCACGAGACCACCTGCGGATCCTTGCCGAGATCACCTCCGGCGCCGCGACCGCGAGCGGCCAGGTCACCTTCACCGGCGGATCCAGCGCCGGGCGCCTCTGGCCCGAGATCATCGCGGGCACGACCGGCCTCGATGTGCGCGTCACGCCGGCGCCCGAGGCGACCTCGTACGGCGCCGCACGCCTCGCCGCGCAGGGCGTCGGGGTAGACCTCGTTCCCATGTCGGCACCCGAACGCACCATAACCGCGGATCCGGGCGTGGTCGCGCAGTACGACCACGCCGCCGAGAGATGGCACCGCGCCTATGCGGCATCGCGTGCACTCGTCTCGGCCGGCGTCGATCCGCTGTTCGTGCCGCCGGGCGCTGCCCGCGCGGCCGGACCCACTGCTCACACATCCACCACTGTCAGCGCAGCGCGCTGACTCGTCATAAAGGAGACCACCCTCATGGCTGACCTCGAAGGCAACCTCGACGCGAAGAAGTACGCCCCGCAGACCCCGCTCGCCACGTTCTCGCACGCCGTACGCGGCGCCTCGAACCTCGACTGGGGCATGCAGCACCGACTCTCGCGCATCATCAACCCCGAGACCGGGCGCACCGTGATGCTCGCGTTCGACCACGGATACTTCCAGGGCCCGACCCGCGGGCTCGAGCGCATCGACCTGAACATCGCACCGCTCGAAGCGCACGCGGACGCGCTGATGTGCACCCGCGGTGCGCTGCGCACGTCGATCCCACCGGCGACCAGCGCCGGGCTCGTGCTGCGCGCATCCGGGGGCCCGTCGATCCTCAAAGATCTGTCGGATGAGCACACCGCGATGGCGATGAACGACGCGGTGCGCATCGGCGCCGACGCCGTAGCCGTGCAGGTGTTCATCGGCGGCGAGCACGAGTCGCGCAGCGTGCAGAACCTCACCACGCTCGTCGATGCCGGATACGACGCCGGGATCCCCGTGCTGGGCGTGACGGCGGTGGGCAAGGAGCTCACTCGCGACGCCCGATACCTGGGCCTCGCCACCCGCATCATCGCCGAGCTCGGCGCGCAGATCGTCAAAACGTACTACTGCGACGAGGGCTTCGAAGACGTCGTCGCGGGCTGCCCCGTGCCCGTCATCATGGCCGGCGGCAAGAAGCTGCCCGAGCTCGACGCGCTGACGATGGCGAGCCGTGCCGTGCGTGCGGGGGCAGCCGGCGTCGACATGGGCCGCAACATCTTCCAGAGCGCGCAGCCGGCGGCGATGCTGACGGCAGTGCGTGCGGTCGTGCACGACGATGCAGATCCCCAGGACGCGTACGAGATCTTCCGTGAGGCGGCATCATGACCGCCGAGGTGCTGCGCCCGGTCGATGCCGAGCTGAGATTCGGCGACTGGGGGCCCGCGTACCTGTCGAAGACCGACGCCGCCGCGTTCGGCACCGTGGTGCTGCGCCCGGGCGACGCGTTCGACAACCACGCGCACGAACACCACACCGAGTCGTTCGTCGCGGTCGAGGGCGAGGCGGAGGTGTGGATCGACCGCACCCACCGCGCGACGCTCGCCGCGGGGGAGGTGCTGCACGCCGAGCCCGGTGAAGAGCACTTCCTGCGCAACGTCTCGGATCGAGTGTTCCGGGCCGTGTTCGTCAAGACCCCGTGGGTCGACGGCGACAAGGTCGACCACCCATGGCAACCGGGAGATACCCAATGAGCAGCCGAACGGGCACGACGCCGACCCAGCGCGTCGTCACCCAGCGGGGCAGAAGCGAGAAAGCGGCCAAGCTGCGCGCACAGCTCGTGTTCCTCGCCCCGATCGTCGCGCTGCTCGTGCTCATCGTGTTCTTCGCGATCGCCACGCCGACGTTCCTCACCGCGGGCAACTTCCAGAACCTCGTGCGGCAGATGGCCGTGCTGCTGGTCGTCGCCCTCGGCGCCACGTACGTGGTGCTGATCGGCAGCATCGACCTGTCGATCGGATCGATCGTCACCCTCACCGGGGTGAGCACCGCGATGCTGACGACCGCGCTGGGGCCGTGGGGCGCCGTGCTCGGGTTCGTCGTCGGCCTGCTCTGCGGGCTCGTCAACGGCGTGATCCACGTGTATCTGAAGGTACCGAGCTTCATCGTCACCCTCGGCACGATGTTCGTGTTCGCGGGTCTCGCCCTGATCGTGACGGGCGGGCGGCCGCAGGCGCTGCGCTCGCCCGAGCTCGCGGCGCTCTTCGGCGGCACCGTGTTCGGCGTCGTGCCGACGATCGCGCTGTGGGCGCTGCTGGCTCTCGTGATCGCGATCATCATCGAGCGGGTGCTCGTGTTCGGATACCGCGCCCGCGCGGTCGGCGACAACGAGACGGTCGCGAAGCTGTCGGGCATCGGCGTGCAGCGCGTGAAGATGCTCGCGTTCGTCGCATCCGGGGTGTTCGCCGCGTTCGCCGGCCTGCTGCTCATGGTGCGCACGAACTCCGCCTCCGGAAGCATGGGCGAACCGTTCCTCATGGAGGCGCTCGCCGCGATCCTGCTCGGCGGTACGTCGCTGATGGGCGGCGTCGGCGGGCCCTCGCGCACCGTGCTCGGCGTGCTCGTCATCTCCGTGCTCAGCAACGGAATGAACCTCGCCAGCGTCGATCCGTTCCTGCAGCAGACGATCAAGGGCGCCGTGCTCATCGCGGCCGTTGCGCTCACCCTCAACCGACGCGAACTGTCCAGCGTCAAATAGTCCGCACCTCAATGTCCGTTCGTACACAAGGAAGTGTCACATGAATACCTCATTTCGCCGCACGACAATCGCGCTCGCCGCGGGTGCCGCACTCATCATCCCGATCGCGGGGTGCACCGCCGACGGGTCGGAATCGACTGCGGATCCGGATGCACCGACCGTCATGATCCAGGTGCCGTCGCTCGATAACTCCTACTGGGCCGACGTCATCAAGGGCGCCGAGGCCGCGGCCGAGGAGCTGGGCCTCAACTCTGACGTGCAGGTCTACGGCGATTCCGTCGACACGCAGCTCAGCCAGATCCAGCAGGCGGGATCGAAGGGCGTCGACATGGCGATGGTATTCGCGCAGGATCAGGCATCGTCGCCGACGCTCATCCAGGCGGCGACCGCCGAGGGGATCTTCGTCACGAACGTGTTCTCGAACCAGCCGTGGTCGACACCCAGCGAGCCCGACTACGACGGTCATTACGCCGGGTACTTCCTGCCCGACAACGTGCAGGACTCGTACAACATGGCCACGTCGGTGCTCGAACAGATCGACGGCGAGGGCGAGGTGCTGCACATCACCGGAACGCCGGGCAACACGACCGCCGTCGAGCGTCAGCTCGGTGTCGATCAGGCGCTCGAGGAGTTCCCGGGCGTGGAGCTCGTGGGCCGCGAGAGCGGCGGCGAGAGCCGTGTGGGCACGCAGCCCGTGATCGAGGACCTGCTGACGGCGCATCCCGACATCAAAGCCGTCATCTGCCACAACGACGACTCGGCGATCGCCGTCATCAATGCGCTCCGCGAGCGCGGCATGGACGACGTGAAGGTCGGCGGCATCGACGCGATCGAGGAGTTCCTCGACGACATGAGCGCCGGTGGAAATGCGGCGGCGACCGTCGCGATCCACGGATCCTGGTTCGGCGGGTACAACGTCGCGCGCCTGTACGACGCGTTCGAAGGGGAAGAATACTCGGCGGCCGAGACGATGATGTTCCAAGACTCGCTGACGATCGACACGGCCGACGCGTCCGACGAATACCAGTCGGTCGTCTACGACGCGGATCCGCTGCCGTGGGACTGGACTGCGATGTCGCGGGCGCTCTCGGGAGATGACTGGGACACGCAGATTCCGCTGCGTCCCATCGACCCCGACGAGTACTGGGGGCGCATCGATGAGCCCGCACCCGAGGGGTACGAGGTGCCCGAGGCGCTCGCGTCCGAGCTCGCCGATGGGGCCGTGGAATCGGTGTCGGCCACCTACCTCGAGCACGCTGTCGCGAACCCGCTCGGAAGCGTCATCGGTCTCACCCGCGCCGGCGAGTCGTCGCTCGGTCAGAAGTAGGGATCATCATGGTGCAGCTCGAGAGCACGCCGCGTCTCGCGACGCACGGCGTGGGGCGGGTCTTCGATACCACCCGCGTGCTCGACGACGTGTCGATCGAGGTCTTCGCCGGCGAGATCGTGGGTCTCATCGGGGAGAACGGTGCCGGGAAATCGACGCTGATGGACATCATGTGCGGCGTGCTCGAGCCCACCGACGGTGTCGTGCGCATCGACGGTGACGACGTCGAACTTGGCACCCTGATCGACGGGGCCGAGCGCGGAATCTTCCGCGTGTTCCAGGAGCAGAGCCTCATCGGACGGCTGTCCGTTGCGGTGAACCTGTGCCTGGGTGCCGAGGACCACTTCAGCACGGCGGGCGTGTTCCGGGCTGCGAAGGCCCGCGCCCACGCCCGCGCGCTGCTGGGGGAGCTCGGGCTCGATTACGACGTCGACCGGCCCGTCGGCGACTACTCGTTCGGCGAGCGGCAGCTGCTCGAGATCGCACGCGCCGTGTCGCTGTCGCGCATCTTCCAGACCTCGCACCCCGTGATCCTGATGGACGAGCCGACGGCCGCGCTGTCGGGCGGCGAGCTCGCGATCTTCTTCGATCTGCTCGTGCGGCTGCGGGCGGCCGGAACGGGGTTCGTGTTCGTGTCGCACCGGCTGCCCGAGCTGCTCAAGCACTCCGACCGGCTGTACGTGCTGAAAGACGGCGCGGTCGTCGACGAGGTGCCGCCTTCGACGACCGAGGCCCAGCTGCACCGTCTGATGGTGGGGCGCGAGCGCGCCGACGACGTGTACCAGAAGTCGCGGCAAGCGGGTCCGTCGTCGGCCGTGCGGTTGGCGGCCACCGGCGTGAGTGCGCCCGGGCTGAAACCGACGGATCTCGAGGTGCGTTCAGGCGAGATCGTCGGTATCGGCGGACTGCTCGGATCCGGAAAGAACCAGCTCGCCGCGGCGCTGTTCGGCGCGGCCGACTCGGGGGGATCCGTGGCGATCGACGGCGTCGACGTGAAACACAGCGTCTCCTCGCGCGTGAAGGCACGCATGGGCTACATCCCGTTGCACCGTCATGCCGAGGGCGCGAGCTTGGGGCTGTCGATCGCCGAGAACATCAACGAAGTGCGGCTCGGCGCCCTGCCCGGCCTCGGGATTCGCCGGCGCTCGCGCGAGATGTCCGAGGCGCGCACCTGGTCGGAGCGTCTGCGCGTGCGGATGCGATCCGTCGATCAGCGCGTGCGCACGCTCTCGGGCGGTAACCAGCAGAAAGTCGTCTTTGCGAAGTGGCTGTCCCAGGGCGCCGAGGTGATCGTTGCGAACAACCCGACGCGCGGCGTCGACGCCGGGGCGAAGGAAGAGATATACCAGCTGCTGCGCGACCTCACTGACCAGGGCGCGGCGATCGTGCTCGTGAGTGACGATCTGCTCGAGCTGATCGGCCTGTCCGACCGGATCCTCGTCATGCACGACGGCGCGGTGACCGGCGAGATCCCCTCGCCGAAAGACCAGCCGGCGAGCGAAGAGACCGTGGTGGCGCTGATGGTCTGACGCCGCTCTGACGTATTTCACCCATTCGATTAGGAGAGAACATGACTGACAACACTGCACCGAAGCACCCCATCAGCCAGATCTGCATCGTCGTGCGCGACCTCGAGCGCTCGATGAAGGAATACAGCGAGCGGCTGGGCTGGGGGCCGTGGAAGGTCTACGAGTACAAGGCGCCCTTCCTGCACGACACGCACCTGCGGGGGGAAGCGGCCGATTTCACGATGAATGCGGCCGAGACGATGGTCGGCGACATGGGGTTCGAGCTGATCCAGCCGACCGGAGGGGCCTCGATCTATCAGGAGTTCCTCGACGAGCATGGCGAGGGCGTGCAGCACATCGCTGTGATGAAGCATGACGCGGCCGATGCCGAGGAGCTGGTGGCCGACCTCGGAGCTCCGAAGGTGATGGGCGGGCGCACGGCCGACAGCATCGAGTTCTACTACCTCGATTCGCAGCCGGAGCTCGGCGTCGTCATCGAGAGCGGAAGCGGTCACGCGATCGACATTGAACCGACTCGAGTGGTCGATTACCGGAAGTAGTGGGCGAGGTTCGCTCACTGAGACGAAAGGATCCACGATGACTGTGCAACGAAGCAGGTCGTCTTATCGAGTGATCGCGGCATCCGCGGTCACAGCAGGAATCATCGTCGTCGCGGGGTGCTCCGGCACACCCGCGGAGGACGAGGATGCAGGCACGCTGAGCGTGCTGATCGCCGCACCGCAGGAGGGTGCGGGAAAGATCCTCGAGGAGGAGTTCGAGAAGGCACACGACGTCGAGGTGGAAGTCGAGGTCGTGCCGTACGACCAGATCCAGTCGAAGGTGACTCTCGACGTGCAATCGGGAACGAGCGCGTACGACGTGATCCAGTACTGGTATCCGACGGTGGGGGCGCTCGCCGAGGCCGGTGCGCTCGCCGACATCACCGACTGGGTTGCGGGCGATGAGGACATCGACCAGGCCGACTTCATTGACGCCGTCTATCAGCCGTACACGCAGTACGACGGCAAGACGTACGGCCTGCCGATCGACGGTGACACGCACGTGCTCTTCTACAACAAGGAAATCTTCGAACGCAACGGCGTCGAGCCCCCCGCGACGTGGGACGAGTACGTCGACGTTGCCCGCACCATCACCGAGAACGAGAGCGGCGACGGCGTGTACGGCACGGCGCTGCTCGGGTCGAAGAGCGCGTTCAACATCGGATCGTCGTTCTTCAACCGGTTGGCGACGATGTCGAGCGATCCCATCGACTCGGCGCTGCCGCAGCTCGACAGCGATGTCGCCGTCGAGGCCGCGCAGGCGATGCTCGATGTGTCGGAGTATGCGCTGCCGAGCCCGCTGGAGATCGGCTTCGAGCAGGCCCTTCCGCAGTTCTTGGCGGGCAAGGTCGGCATGATGGAGTTCTGGACCGACCTGGGCGTGTTCGCGCAGGATCCGGAGCAGTCGCAGATCGTCGACGGATGGGGCGTCGTGCCATTGCCTCTGGGACCGGAGGGATCTGTGTCGGGTGCTCTGAACGCCGGATGGGCGATGGGGATCAGCCCGAATGCGGCCGATGAGGACCTGGCGAAGCAGTTCGTCTCGTTCGCGTCGTCGGCCGAGACGAACGAGATGCTGATCACCACGACCGGATCCGGCATCGACCCCACCCGTACGTCGACGCTCGAGAGCGCGGACTACGCGGAGCTCGTGCCGGAGGTGGCCGAGGTGAACGCGCAGGTGCTGCCGAACGCGCAGTCGTGGCCGACGAGTCCGGCCGCGCCGGAGATGATCCAGGTGCTGGGCGACAACCTCGCGTTGATGCTGCAGGGCAACCTCAGCGCGGAAGAAGCCGTGTCCGACACCTGGGACACGTGGCAGCCGCTCGCAGAATGAGCACCGTGGCCACGCGTACCAGGCAGGTCGTCCGGCGCCCCGCGCGTCGGGCGGCCTGGACGGGGCGGGCGATGCTCGTTCCGGCGGTGTTCGCGGTCGTCGTCATCGCGGTCTATCCGCTCGTCTTCAGTGTCGCGGCGTCGCTGTCGGATTCGAGCCTCGGTCAGCAGTTCACCGACTGGGTCGGCGGGGCGAACTACGCGGCGCTGCTCACCGATGGCGTGACGCTGCCGTCGCTCGTGCGGTCCGTCGTGTTCGCGCTCGCGTCGGCGATCCTCGCGCTCGTGGGCGGATCCGTTGTGGCGCTGTGTCTGGACGTCTCCGTGCGATCCGGGCGCGTGCTGCGGGTGCTCTTGCTGCTGCCGCTGATGACTCCGCCGGTGATGGCGGCGGTGGTTTGGCGTCTGATGCTCGCGCCGACCGGTGGTCTGTTCAACAATGTGATTCAGACGATCTCGCCGGGGGCAGAACCGTTTCTCTTCCTCGGATCCAGCCCGGCCGCGATGATCTCGGTG
This sequence comes from Microbacterium sp., assembly GCF_052099035.1. Lineage (GTDB taxonomy): Bacteria > Actinomycetota > Actinomycetes > Actinomycetales > Microbacteriaceae > Microbacterium. The sequence goes on from NZ_JBQDSX010000068.1 coordinate 13,731, forward strand.
ATCGCCGTCGATGCATGGCAGTGGGCGCCGTTCTGCGCGCTGTTGGTGTTCGCCGCCCTGCAGACGCTGCCGTCAGAGGTCTACGAGGCGGCGCAGGTCGATGGCGCAGGGACGCTGCAGGTGTTCCGGCGCATCACCTTTCCGCTGCTGTTGCCATCGCTGCTGACGGCCCTGCTGTTGAAGGTCGTGCTCTCGTTCAAGGTCTTCGACCTTGTGTTCGTGATGACCGGGGGAGGCCCGGGGTTCGATACGACGGTGTCGAGCTATGACATCTATCGATCGGGGTTCCAGTCGTTCGACATCGGCATGGCGGCGGCGCAGACGATCGTGTTCCTCGTGCTCGTGACCATCGTGATCGTGCCGCTGAA
>NZ_JBQDSX010000069.1:0-13718 GCF_052099035.1 Microbacterium sp.
ACGGCTGGTTGTCGTCTGCCGTGGTGAAGGTCTCGCTGCGCTTGGTCGGGATGGCGGTGTTGCGCTCGATGAGCTTCGTCATCCGGCCGCCCTTGGTCTCGATACCGAGGCTCAGCGGCGTGACGTCGATGAGCAGAACGTCCTTGCGCTCGCCCTTGAGGACACCGGCCTGGAGGGCGGCGCCGACGGCGACGACCTCATCCGGGTTGACGCCCTTGTTGGCTTCCTTGCCGGTCTCGCGCTTGACGAGCTCGGCAACGGCGGGCATACGGGTCGATCCACCGACGAGCACGACGTGATCGATGTCGGCGACCTTGACGTTCGCCTCGCGGATGACGTCCTCGAACGGCTTCTTGGTGCGGTCGAGGAGGTCCTTGGTGAGGTCCTCGAACTTCGCGCGGGTGATCGTCTCGGAGAGCGAGACGGGGCCCGACTCGGTCAGCGACAGGTACGGCAGGTTGATGGAGGTGCTGGTCGAGGAGGACAGCTCCTTCTTCGCCTGCTCAGCCGCTTCCTTCAGACGCTGCAGGGCGATCTTGTCACCCGAGACGTCGACGCCCGTGGTCTCCTTGAACTGCTTGATCAGGTGGTCGACGAGGCGCTGGTCCCAGTCGTCACCGCCGAGGCGGTTGTCGCCGGAGGTCGAGCGCACCTGAATGGTGGAGAAGTCGTCGTCCTTGCCCACTTCGAGCAGGGAGACGTCGAACGTTCCGCCACCGAGGTCGAAGACGAGGATGAGCTCGTCCTCCTTGCCGCGGTCCAGGCCGTAGGCGAGGGCGGCTGCGGTGGGCTCGTTGATGATGCGCAGGACGTTGAGGCCAGCGATCTCGCCGGCTTCCTTCGTCGCCTGACGCTCAGCGTCGTTGAAGTACGCGGGGACGGTGATGACGGCATCCGTCACGGTGTCACCCAGGTAGGACTCGGCGTCGCGCTTGAGCTTCATGAGGATGCGCGCGGAGATCTCCTGCGGCGTCCACTTCTTGCCGTCGACGTCGAAGCTCCAGTCGGTGCCCATGTGGCGCTTGACGGATGCGACGGTGCGGTCGACGTTCGTGACGGCCTGACGCTTCGCGGTCTCGCCGACGAGCACCTCGCCGTCCTTCGTGTATGCGACCACCGAGGGGGTCGTGCGGAAGCCCTCGGCGTTGGCGATGACCTTCGGCTCGCCACCCTCGAGGACGCTGACGACGGAGTTCGTCGTTCCGAGGTCGATTCCAACAGCACGTGCCATGTGATTCTCCTTCTGGTTGAAGTGCGTAGTGAAGATATAGGGCGAATCAGAAACCTGAGTCGCGATGGCTCAACTGTATCGCGGCCACCGGATGCTGTCAAATGAACTTGATATGAACAGGCTCAACTTTTCACCCCTCTAGGCTGTCTGGCATGGACACGACGCGATCCCTTCGCCTGACCGCCACCGTCATCGTCGCCTTCGCTGCCCTACCGCTGAGTGGATGCCTCGCCGCACAGATCCCTTCCGAACCTCAGACCAACGTCGAGCCGAGCGCCGCACCAGAACCGACGGAGCCGTCTTCAGACCTCCCCGCCACGCTCTCATTCGCGGACGGTGCGCTGCTGCCCGAGTCCGCGTACATCGAGTGGGGCGACAGCCTCATGACCGATGATGGCTGGGAGATCGCAGGCGCCGATGACGGCAACGGAAACTGGAGCTACGCGACGACCGACGGCACCTGCACCGCGCAGTTCTGGCAGGGGTTCACCTCAGATGTTCAGACGACTCCCGGCGACGACAGCGCGTCATCCGATGCCATTCTCGCCACACTTCTGCAGACGGATGCCGCATCCGTGACGCCGCATGCGACGGACGGCGCATTCAGCTACCAGACCGGCGGCAACGCCGACGTGGAACAGCGCCAGATCACCGGCGAGCAGGACGGACGCGTCTGGATCATGGCGGCGCGCGCCTTCACCGCGACCGGCGCCGGAGTCACGCTCATCGTGGATTGCGCCGGCGGGGACGCGCAGGCTGTGTTCGCTGAAGTCGTCGACAAGAACGCGATCATGGCGTACTGAACGATGCCGCGGGCACGGATCACGAGGTTGCTGCCGGCTCTGCTGGTCGCGACGTCGGTGACGCTCGCGGCATCCGCCTGCACGCCGCAGGCGACAGCCGATGACTGGATGCTGGAGCCCGTCCCCTTCGAGTCCGGCCACATGGGTGAAGTCGATCTCGCCTTCGGCATGTCGACGATCACGGCTGATGGCGCCGGGGGTTTCTGGAGCGGATCCGCCGGGTCCTGGCTGCACGTCGGCGCGGACGGCGAGACTCTGGCCAGGTTCAACATCGATGTCGAGCATCCGATGCACGCGATGGGATCCATCGCCGCGCTATCGCCCACAGAGCTGGTCGCCACTCGCACCGTCACTGCGCCGGATGCCGTGCCCGGCCTGTCCATCATCGACATGGAGACACTCGAGTACACCGATGTCCCGACGAAGCCGGTCCCAGAGACCGGCGCGGGCGAAGCGGATGCCGCGGCCGGAGACTTCATGCTCGGCGACCTTGCCGTACACGACGGCGATGCCTACGTCGTCCGCTACCAACCGGTCCCGCAGGAGTACCTGGACTTCGAGATCCTGCGGGTCGACCTCGGCAGCGGCGAGCGCGAGCTGCTGCATCGGGAGGCGCTGACGATCTCCACGTCGCCGCAGGTTTTCCCCGGGGTTCCCCCGGTCGATATCGATCTGGATGCCGGCGGCACCATCTATCTCGCGACCCCCTCGTACCGCATCATCCTTGCCCCCGACGGCACCGAGCTCTCCCGCGCCGCCCAGTCCGCGAATCGACCGATCGTCTCTGCCGATCCCGACGGTCGCGTGCTGTGGTGGGGAGGGGCTGAAGGCGCCGCGCACGCGACCTCGGTGATCATCGGAGGGTCCGGCGAGGCCCGGGATGCCATCGTAGGTCGCGCTTCGTGCGAAGGTCTGATTCGCGACGACGCCCTGCGCATGACGGTCGGGGATGCCGGAGCGGAGAGCACCGTCGAGTCATTGCCGTTCCTATGCGGCGCGAATGCTGCCGCGTGGACCGGTGATTCGTGGATCGTGGCGACGGGCGGCGAAGGTGACGGCGTGCTCGTGCGGCTGACGCCGCCGGCAGCCCTCGACTAGCGCTGCGCGCCGGGCTCACATCCCGCCGGGATCACTTCCCGCCGGGAGGGCCGATCGTCAGCAGGATCACGTACAGCGCGACGATCGCGACCGCGATCAGGACCACGAGCAGCCACGCGTGGTTGAGGAACCAGCGCATCGTCTTGTCGTACCAGGTGCGGTCCTGCGGGTGCTCGCTCTCTTCGAGACGCCAGTCCCCCACGAGCTTGCCCTTGCGGTGCAGCCAGATCTCCATCGGGATCGTTGCGTACGGAACGATCGCACTGACGACGGCGAGGATGCCGAGGCCGATCGACCAGCGCTGGTTGAACGCGACGAGGATCGCCGTGGCGCCATAAGAGAGGAAGATGAACCCGTGGATGCCGCCGGCAATCGTCACCACGACTCCCGGCGCTCCGACGGCTCGAGCGATCAGCGCGGAGATCAGGAGGGTCCAGGTGATCGCTTCGGCGATCGCGAGGACGCGGTACAGACGGGCAGGCGTGCGGAACATCGTGCTCCTTGTATTCGGGTCTCTATTAGCCTACGCACATCGATGACGAAGCCCCGTGCGTCCATCTCATCCAAAAGGTTGATATTTCGGGGTCGTGCTGCCGGAATAGCTGGGCGTACTCATGCGTTTGAATGATCGGTGCGTTGGCTGTCCTCGTTGGGGCACCCACAATGTTGCCCATCGTGACGCCGCAGCCCGCGCCTCACAGCCCGTTCTCCTAGCATCGAAGAGCCATGTCGACATCTCTGACCACATCCGAAGACCACGCCCGCTGGCGATCTGAACGGCGCGACGCCGTGACCGCGCGGACGGGCAATCTCGCGCTCGTCGAGACGCGTTGGACCGGAAGCTCTCGCCCCGATCTCGCCGCTGAGCAGGCCGCGGCATCCGTCACGGTCACATCCCTCGAGCGCAAGGACCTCACGACAGGCGAGGCCGAGTACGGTCTGCGGGTGTGGGACGCAGAGTCCCCGGCGATCAGGGCATTCGACAGCATCGACACGTATGAGTACGACCCGGAGTGGGTCATCGAAGCGCAGTTCACGCCCATCGACACCGACCGCACCGTGCCGTTCGAGCACATCCGCGACAACGGTGGCACTCGCGACCTCGTCGTTCCGGGAGATATCACCTTCACCCGCAATGGCATCGAGCACCGCCTCGCCGCGTTCGACGACGGCGGCACGCTCCTGCTGGTGTTCGGCGACGAGACCAATGGCCCGGAGACATACGGCGCCGGTCGGTTCCTCTTCGTCCACCGCGAAGAGGGAGCAGATTTCGGCACCCCCGGCGCCGTGGTCCTCGACTTCAACCGCGCCTTCGTACCTCCGTGCGGCTTCTCCGCCCAGTACAACTGCCCGATGCCTCCCCCGCAGAACCGCTTCGCCGAGCCGATCCGCGCCGGCGAGAAGAACGTCGTCTTCCACGGCGACTTCGACATCTACACCGCGCTCTGACCTCAGAGTCCCCACCGTCCCACCTCGTCCTACCCCGTACCGCCCTGCCCCAGGAGAACACCTTGAGAAAACCACTCGCGCTCGCAGCGGCCATCGTCGCCTCAGCACTCGTCCTCGCCGGCTGCTCCTCGAGCGGCACGTCGACATCCGAGGGCGGCGCCGATGACTCGATCTACGTCGGGTCGCTGTACGAGCCGCAGAACCTCAGCAACACGCAGGGTGGCGGGCAGGGCGTCACCGAGGCCTTCAACGGAAACGTCTACGAGGGCCTGTACCGTCTCACCGATGACGGTGAGGTCGAACCACTGCTCGCGACAGACGCTGAGACCAGCGACGATGGGCTCACTTACACGATCACGCTGCGCGACGACGTCACCTTCCACTCCGGAAAGGCCCTGACCTCGGCGGATGTGAAGACGAGCGTCGAAGCGGTCACCGCCGAGGACTCGCAGTCCGCTCGCGCGTCTGCATTCACCGTCATCTCCGGCATCGAGACGCCGGATGAGAAGACAGTGGTCTTCACGCTCTCTCAGCCCTCGATCTCCTTCCTCTACAACCTCGCCTACATCTGGATCGTGAACGGCGAGGCCGAAGACCTCACCACGAGCGAAGACGGAACCGGCCCCTACGTCCTGGAGGACTGGAAGCAGGGCAGCGCCCTGACGCTCACCCGCTGGGACGACTACTGGGGCGAGGCCGCGAAGAACGGCGAAGTCGTCTTCAACTACTACACCGATGCAACCGCGCAGAACAATGCACTGCTCAGCGGCGAGATCGACCTCATCACCAGCATCCAGAGCCCTGACGCACTCGACCAGTTCGACAACGACCAGTACACGATCAGCGAGGGAACCTCGACGACCAAGGAGCTGCTCGCCTTCAACGACCGGGTCGCACCGTTCGATGACCCGCTCGTGCGCAAGGCGATCTACTCCGCGATCGACACGGAGAAGCTGCTCACCTCGATCTGGGCCGACTACGGCACGCTCATCGGCTCGATGGTTCCGCCGACGGACCCCTGGTACGAGGACCTCACGGACGTCAACCCGTACGACGTCGACCTCGCGAAGCAGCAGCTCACCGAGGCCGGCTACCCCGACGGAATCGAGTTCACCCTCGACACTCCGAGCTACGACCCGCACCCTGCCGTCGCGGAGTTCCTCCAGTCGCAGCTCGCCGAGATCGGCGTCACCGTCGACATCAACACCATCAGCGCGGACGAGTGGTACACGAAGGTCTTCCAGGATCGCGACTTCGAGGCGACCCTGCAGGAGCACGTGAACGACCGCGATGTGGTCTGGTACGGAAATCCCGACTTCTACTGGGGCTACGACAACGCCGACGTGCAGCAGTGGGTCGCCGAGGCCGAGCAGGCCGCGACTCCTGAAGAGCAGACCGAGCTGCTGAAGAAGGTCAACGAGCAGATCGCCGAGGATGCGGCGAGCGTCTGGCTCTACCTCTACCCGCAGATCGTCGTCGCCCGCGCCGATGTCAGCGGATACCCTGTCAATGGCCTGAACTCGCAGTTCTTCGCCTACGACATCGTCAAGTCCTGATCTGCTCGCAGTGGGTGTGAGGGACGCAGACGGCGTCGTTCACACCCACTGACTCATTGCGTGCCCATGCTCCCCTATATCGTCCGCCGCCTGGCGTTCCTCGTGGTGTCGCTCGTCGTCGCCATGGTGGTGATCTTCGTGCTGCTGCGGCTCCTGCCCGGAGACCCGGCGAATGCGCTGCTCTCCGTGGATGCCACGCCGGAGCAGATCGCGGCGGCGCAGGCGCAAGTGGGCTCTGACCAGCCGCTCGCGCAGCAGTTCTTCACCTGGGCCGGTCAGATGGTGCGATTCGACCTCGGCGCGTCATACATCAGCACCCTCCCGGTGGCTCCGGAGATCGCATCCCGCCTACTGGTGACGCTTCCCCTCACGCTCCTCGCCTTCGCGCTCGCGCTCGTCGTCTCTCTCGTGGTCGGCATCACCGCGGCAGTCAAGGCCGACCGCTGGTACGGCGCTGTGCTGTCCGGATTCTCGCAGCTCGGTATCGCGGTGCCCGTCTTCTGGCTCGGGATCATCCTGGTGTGGATTTTCGCGCTCGGTCTCGGCATCCTTCCTTCCGGCGGCTTCCCGCGGGATGACTGGGAGGACCCGGCCGAGGCGCTGCGCGCGCTCACCCTGCCGATCATCACGATCGCGATCGTCATGAGTGCGTCCCTCGCCCGCTACGTGCGGGCGGCGACGCTCGATGTGCTGGGCAGCGACTACCTGCGCACGGCCAGGGCCGGCGGGTCCGGCCTCGGCGAGGCGCTGCTCCGACACGGTCTGCGCAACGGCGCGGTGCCCGTCGTGGCGATCCTCGGCATCGAGCTCTCGACGACCCTGCTGGGTGCTGTGGTCGTCGAGAGCGTCTTCTCGCTTCCGGGTCTGGGCAGTATGCTCCTGACCGGTATCGAGCAGCACGACTTCGCCAACATCCAGGGCGTGCTCGTGGTCAGCACCCTGTTCGTCCTCCTCGTCGGATTCCTGGCAGACATCGGTCAGCGCCTCATCGACCCTCGCCTGCGCGGCAGTGTGGCGGGCAACCGATGAGCATCGAATTCGGGCAGCAGGTCGAACCGCAGAATCCGGATGCCGCGCCTCGGCGACGCGGCGGACGACGCGCGACGCTGGTGCTGGGGCTGTGTCTCACCGGTGCCGTCGTGCTGCTCGCGCTCGTGTCGCTCTTCTGGCTCCCCTATCCCCCGTCGGATATCAGTGGGGGCCGGCTCGACCCGCCGAGCCCGGAGCATCTGCTCGGAACCGACAAGCTCGGCCGAGACCTGTTCACCCAGCTGATGATCGGTGCGCGCATCGCGCTTCTCGTCGGGACCGCCTCTGTGGCACTGGCCGCGGTGATCGGCCTCATCCTCGGACTGATCGCGGCCTTCGCCCGTCCGTGGCTCGACGATTCGCTCTCGGCCACCCTGGATGTCATCATCGCGTTCCCCGTGCTGCTGTTGGCGATGCTCGTCGTCGCCGTGCAGGGCGCCTCGCTCTGGTCGGCGATTCTCGCCATCGGTCTGGCGATGTCTGCTGTGGTGGCGAGGCTCACGCGCATCCTTGCGCGGCGGGTGCTGCAGGAGCAGTTCATCACCGCGGCGCGCACGAGCGGCACTCGGTGGGACGGGATCATCCTCTTCCACGTGCTCCCGAACATCGCACCGACCCTCGGGGTCAATCTCGCGCTGCAGTTCGGCGCCGCGGTGCTCGCCGAAGCGAGCCTGTCCTACCTCGGGCTCGGGGCACCGCCGCCGAACGCCTCGTGGGGGCGTCTGCTGCAGGAGGCGCAGGGCACCGTGCTCACGGCGCCGGTCGGAGCGATCGCGCCGGGCGTGGCGCTGGTGATGCTCGTGCTGGGAGTCAACTTCGTCGCCGATGGTCTGCGTGAGTTCATCGACCCCACGAGAAGGGGGCGGTCATGAGCGTTCTCGATGTCTCCGGCCTCACGGTCACGGCGGGCCCGCAGCGCCTCGTCGACGATGTCTCCTTCACGGTCGCCGCCGGCGAGCGCGTGGGAGTGATCGGCGAGTCCGGATCCGGAAAGTCCGTGACCTCGCTCGCGGTCACCGGACTGCTGGCCGATTCGCTCACGGCTTCCGGCTCGGTGCTTCTCGACGGCGTACAGGTCATCGGAGCATCCGACCGCGCGTTGCGCCCGCTGCGCGGCCGAGCAGCCGGCATTCTGTTCCAAGAGCCGCTGACGGCGCTCGATCCGCTCATGCGCGTCGGTCGGCAGATCGCCGAGCCGATGCGCCGCCACCTCGGTCTGCGCGGGGCGCAGCTGCAGGATGCTGTGCGACTCGCGCTGGAGGACGTCGCACTCGCCGCCCCCCGCTTCGCCCGGGCGTTCCCGCACGAGCTCTCCGGAGGACAGCGGCAGCGAGTGGCGGCCGCGATCGCGCTGGCCGCGCGGCCGGACCTGCTCATCGCCGACGAACCCACCACCGCCCTCGACGTGACGGTGCAGGACGAGATCCTCGCACTACTGGACCGCCTCGTGGCAGAGCGCGGCATGGCGCTGCTGTTCATCAGCCACGATCTGGCCGTCGTGACGCGGATGACCGACCGCGTCATCGTGATGCACCGTGGGCGAGCGGTCGAGCAGGGAACCGCCGAGCAGATCATCGGTGCGCCCCAGGCTCCGTACACAGCGGGGCTCGTCGCGAGCGCGCGAACCCTGGATTCTGCCCTCGATGACCCGTCGGACGGGAGTGCCCGATGAGCATCCTCGAACTGCGGAAAGCCCGCTTCGCCTACGGTTCGCGGACCGTCGTCGACGATGTCTCCGTCAGCGTCTCCGCCGGCGAGGCCGTGGGCCTGGTCGGAGAGTCCGGCGCAGGAAAGTCGACGATCCTCGCGCTGCTGCTGGGACTCACCGCCCCGAAGTCGGGCAGCGTGCACTTCGATGGGGCTCCTCTCGATCTCCGCGACAGGCGCATGATGCGACGCTTCCGCGCGAACGTGCAGACGGTCCTCCAGGATCCCTATTCCTCACTCGATCCCCGCCAGCGGATCGACCGCATCGTCGGTGAGCCGCTGATGTCGCTCGGCATCGCCCGTGGCGATGAGGCGCGAAAAGCCGTGACGGATGCTGTCACCTCAGTGGGCCTCGACCCTGATGTGCTGCGGCGGCATCCGCATGAGTTCTCCGGCGGGCAGCGACAGCGCATCGCCATCGCGCGCGCGATCGTCTCGAAGCCGAAGGTCCTACTCGCCGACGAACCCGTGAGCGCACTCGATGTGACCACCCGGATCCAGGTGATCGACCTTCTGAACACTCTTCGCCGGGAAACAGGACTCGTACTCGTCATGGTCTCGCATGATCTGAGCGCCGTTGCCGCCCTGTGCGAGCGGACCATCGTGCTGCGGGACGGCAGGGTAGTCGAGGAGGGCACGACTCGCGCCATCCTGCACTCCCCGCAGACGGACTACGCCCGGTCGCTGATGGCCGCCATTCCGCGGCTGCCTCCTGAAGTCCACTCTTGACGAGTCACTCACGCCATTATCGACAGAGTCAGGCCGGAAGGAGCTCGCGCTGAGCCGCTCGCCAGGCAGATGGCGTCATCCCCGTCGCGCGCCGGAATGCGCGGCTGAAACCCTCGTCCGAGCCATAGCCGAGGCTGCGAGAGATCTCCGACACAGCGCGACCTTCGCCCAGCATCCCCTTCGCGGTCCGCATCCGCACCTCGGTGACATAGCTGACCGGTGAGCGTCCGAGAGCCGAGTGGAACCGCTCGGCGAACACCGAGCGTGACATTGCGCTGATGGCGGCGAGTGTCTCCACAGTCCACTCGCGTCCAGGCGCGTCGTGAATCGCCTCGACGACCCGGTCGAGGAATGGGTCGTTCGAGCGCGACGGCCAGCCGGTGGGCGCGCAGCCGTTCTCTGCCCAGGCGCGGATGACTGACAGGAGCACCGTCATCGCCATCATGCGGCAGATGACCGGGTCGCCCGAGCGCAGGTTCTTCGTCTCCCGCGCATCTGCACCCAGGGTCCCCGCGAGTGCCGCGGCCGCAGGCTCGAGTGCGGCGAAGCCGGTCACGGTGATGAACTCGGGCAGCACATCCATGAGCGTATTCGCCGTGTCAGATAACTGCAGATCGGCGAGCATCAGACTTGCGCCGTGCTCGGACTGCAGAGCGACGGGGCTGCGCCCCAAAGTGAGGAAGGCGTCCCCCGCTACGAGCGTCCGGTGTTGCAAGTCGGGCGAGACGGCGATGGCAGCCGAGGCGCGATCGACGTCCAGGGTGCACGCCGCAGCTACAGGGGGCTGGCCGTGTACGGCTCCTTCGGCGACATACACGAGCCAGACGGCTCCCTCTGCGAGAGGCGCCACGCCTGCGGCATCCACCGTGATGCGACGTGCGGCACCGAGTCGCACCTCGATCGAAGAGAGCACCTTTTCCAGAGCATCCGCATCGATCGTCGTCATGCTCTGAAGCAACGGCGCGGTGTGGCGTCCTATTCCACGGCGGTGATGTCGGGAACCGTGCCGCGCACCCGGTTCGACACGCCGAACAGCACCGCACCGACGACCAGCACCGCAGCCCCCAGGGCGTACGACGGTTCGACCCCGATGCTGTCGACGAGGATCCCGCCCGCGCCCGCCGCGACCATGATCGCGGCCTGGAATCCGACGACGACCAGGCTGCCGCCAGCTTCCAGCCGGTCCGGCATCCGGTGCCCGACCCAGGTGTTCACGACGATCAGCCACGAGGCGAAGAAGAAGCCCCAGACGAACACGGCGATCCCGACGCCGAGCACAGAGCCCGAGAACAGGATGGTGGCGGCCACTGTCACGGCGATCACGGCGGGTGCGAGCACGGCGAAGAACCTGAAGGAGCGATCGATGACCAACCCGATCGTGAGGTTGCCGATCAGTCCCCCGATACCGAACAGCGCCAGCAGCATGACGATCGTGCCTGCGTCGATATCCGGCATGCGCTCGAGGGCGATACGAATATACGTGTACGCGAGGAAGTGGCCGAGCACGACGAGCACGTGACCGCCAAGCCCCAGCCCCACGCCGGGCCGGCGGATCGTGTCGAGCAGCAGCGAGAAGCTCGATACCTGCGCCGGGGGCACCGGTGGAAGCATCGTGCGCAGTGCGATCGCGAGGAGCCCGGTCACGATGCCGGCGAGCGCGAAGACCGCGCGCCAGTCCATCATCTCGCTGAGGATGACCCCGACCGGGACACCGGCGACCGTCGCGAGAGACGTTCCGGCGGAGGTGAACATCACCGCTCGCCCGAGGCGTTCGGGTCCCGCGATGCGCACCGCGACCGTGATCGACATCGACCAGAAGGTGGCGAGCGCGGCTCCCAGGAAGAACCGGGCGAGGAGCACGAGGATCAGATTCGGCGCGATCGCCACGATGAGATTGGATGCCGCGGCGGCGAGCGCCATCCACACCAGCAGCGAGCGGCGGTCCAGGCGCGGGAACACCATCCCGACTGTCGGTGCGACGAAGAGCCCGACCAGCGCGGTGACGGTGACGGTCTGCCCAGCCTGGCCCGGTGTGACGCCGAGCCCCGCCGCCATCTCAGTGAGCATGCCGTTGGGCAGGAACTCCGCGGTGACGAGGAGGAAGCTCAGCATCATCACGACGACGAGTGCGCCGTAGCGGATGCGCTCGGCGGGACTCGTCACGGTGACGGGGATGGGGGCGGTCGTTGTCATGATTCCACTCTCACAGGCAGGGGGATGCTGCACCCGATCTGCCGTCTGCGGCATCCGACCGATCGTCCTGCACTTCGCCTGGACACGCACCGCCCCGACAGCCTAAGCTCACTTCTGCACCGGGAAGCGCCCGGAAGAAATCCGCGAGAGAGGAGCTGTGACATGAACACTGTCGTTGTCGCGCCTCTCGCCGACCATCTTCCTCTCGAGGCCGCCCGCTCCTGATCCGCGCGTGGCCTCCCTTCCGGAGCAACCACCGTGACTGATCCTTTCGCGTCCACCGACGCATCCATCTCGTTCGCCGATTCCCTCAGCTTCGCCGATGTCGAACCCGGCGATGACCAGCGCTGGTCCACGTGGCCGGCGATCACCCCATCCGAGCGCGGGCCGGAGCCGTGGCCAGGCTGGGTCGTGACCTCCGCCGGCGCGCTCGACACCGAACTCGGCGTCCTCAAGACCGGCAAGGAGGCGGATGTGTTCCTCATCGAACGCGCCGTCCCCGACGATCCCGCCCAGCGCACGTTGCTCGCCGCCAAGCGCTACCGCAGCCCCGAGCACCGCTCGTTCCACCGCTCGGGGATGTACACCGAAGGGCGGAAGGTGACCGACTCTCGCGCGGGCCGGGCCATCGCCAACAAGACGGCATTCGGACGCGAGGTGGCAGCCGCCGAGTGGTCGTTCGCGGAGTTCGAAGCACTGACCCGCATGTGGGAACTCGGCGCACCCGTCCCGTACCCGGTGCAGGTGAACGGGACGGAGGTGCTGATGGAGTTCATCGGAACGGATGCCGCAGCAGCACCACGCCTCGCGCAGGTGCGCGAGGGGCGGGAGACCCTCGCCGACTACTTCGCCCAGATCGTCGAGATCATGCACATCTTCGCCGGCGCGGGCTTCGCGCACGGCGACCTCTCCCCCTACAACCTGCTCGTGCACGAGGGACGGGTGCGGGTGATCGACCTGCCGCAGATCGTCGACATCATCGCGAATCCCCAGGGGCTGGATCTGCTGCATCGCGACTGCGTGAACGTGTGCGACTGGTTCGCGAGGCACCGCGTGGAGTGCAATGCCGAAGAGCTGTTCGCCGAGCTGATGGCTGCGTCGTATATGTGAGGGCGGCGCGGGTCAGCGGCGCGCCGCTACCCGCCGTTCACAAGACTTCGACAGACTTCGATGCATGAGTGCTCCTGAGGATCCCCGCGTCCCGCGACCCGAGGCTGCTGCGAACACGGGCGCAGTCGGCGTGGTCGGTCTCGAACTGCGCGGGGAGGCCGAGGCACCAAAGAAGCAGATCTACTCGTGGGCGCTGTGGGATTGGGCGACGCAGCCGTTCAACACCGTCATCCTGACGTTCATCTTCACGGCCCTCTACCTCACGACCTCGCAGTTCCTCCCCCCGGAGATCGCGGCCCTCGACAAGGACGACGCGATTCGCACAGCTGCCGAGGCCGACCTGGCATCGGGCCTCGGGCTCGGGTCGACGATTGCCGCGTTCGCAATCCTGCTGCTCGCGCCCGTGCTCGGCCAGCGAGCGGATGCCGCAGGGCGCCAGAAGCTCTGGCTCGGAATCGGCACCGGTGCCCTCATCCTCTGCATGTTCGGTCTGTGGTTCGTCGAGCCCACTCCGACGCTGTTCTGGCTGGGGGTGGCGCTGATCTCGGCCGGATCTGTGTTCGGCGAGATCGCTGCGGTGAACTCCAACGCCATGCTCGTCGGCATCGCGAATCCGAAGACGGTCGGCAAGATCTCCGGACTCGGCTGGGGCTTCGGCTACATCGGCGGAGTCGTCGCTCTCGTCATCGTCATCGTGTTCTACGCGCTGAACTGGTTCGGAATCTCCGACGAGGGCGGCCTGCCCTTCCGTCTGATCGCGGTCGGATGCGCCATCTGGGCGATCATCTTCAGCATCCCGATCTTCCTGAATGT
>NZ_JBQDSX010000070.1:0-13137 GCF_052099035.1 Microbacterium sp.
CGTACGCGGGCGCGCAGCTGGCCCTGGCCGAGGCGTACCGCAACGTCGCCGTCACCGGTGCGACCCCGACCGCGATCACCGACTGCCTGAACTTCGGATCCCCCGAGAACCCCGAGGTCATGTGGCAGTTCGGGCAGACCGTCGATGGTCTCGCCGATGGATGCTATGACCTGGGCGTCCCCGTCACGGGCGGCAACGTCTCGTTCTACAACCAGACCGGTGACACCCCGATCCACCCGACTCCGCTGGTCGGCGTGCTCGGAATCATCGATGACGTCTCGCGCCGCATCCCGTCGGGGTGGCAGGACGAGGGGCAGAACATCTACCTGCTCGGCACGACCTCGACCGAGCTGTCGGGTTCGGCGTGGGCCGAGACCGTGCACCAGCACCTCGGCGGGACTCCCCCGCAGGTGGACCTCGCAGGCGAGAAGCGCCTCGCCGGGCTGCTTGCCGCGGCGCGGGATGAGTGGCTGATCTCGTCCGCGCACGACCTGTCGGAGGGCGGGCTCGCCCAGGCTCTCGCCGAGGGAGTCATGCGCTTCGGCATCGGGGCCCGTGTGTGGCTGACCGAGCTGATGGATCGCGACGGGGTGGATGCAGCATCCGCTCTGTTCTCGGAATCGACCGGCCGCGTCATCGTGACCGTTCCGCGTGAGGACGATGTGAAGTTCCGCGGCCTCTGCGAGGGACGGAACTACCCGGTGCTGCGGATTGGCGTGACCGACACGGTCGCCGACCTCGAAGTGACCGGGCTGTTCACGGTCTCGGCGGCTGAGCTGCGCGAGGTGTCGCGGGCGACGCTCCCCGAGGCCTTCGGCCCGACCGTTTCGGAGGCTGTCGAGGGGTCGGCCGCGTGATTTCCGTCGCGGGGTCTGTCGCGGGGTCCGCGTGATTTCCGTCGCGCTGTCAAAATCTGTCCGCGCTGCAGAAGTTTCAGCAGCGCGAACAGATTCGAGCAGCGCGACGCAGGAAACAGCAGCGCGACGCGGGAAACAGCAGCGCGAGCGACACGAACAGCAGCGCGACAGCAGCGAACAGCAGCGCGAAGCGCGCACGACAACACCAGGAGCAGCGCATGAGCAACGTTGAACGCCACAATCCCAATAGCTCATCCAGCGACAACGCCGAAGACGACTACGGCCGCCTCGGCGAGCGCCGCACCCGGCGCACCCGGCGCATGCGCATGATCGCGTGGGTGACGATCGTCGCTCTCATCCTGCTCGGCGGCGGTTCGACCGTGCTGAGCCTGCTGTTCGGGTAACGCGCAGCGCGGCGTCGTCACTCGCCAAGCGGCGGCAGCGGTGCAGAGGCCGCGCCGGGTCGCCCAGCTCAGTCCGCGACCCAGTGCCGGGGGTCGCCCCAGCCGAGCTCGCCGTGTCCGTGATGAGCGAGGGCGAGCGCGACGAGAGTGCGGCGATGAGCGGCGAACGTCAGAACGTGGGCGATGTTCCCGCCATAGGAGATGACTTCCGCCGGAGTCGCGCTCGCGTGCACGAAGGTCTCATCCAGCCGGTCATCGCGTAGAACCTCGCGGACGTGATCGAGATAAGCGGGCCCTTCCACAGCCAACCGCTCGCGCAGCGATGACAGCGACTCGTGCTCCTCGATCGACATGTCGTAGTCGCGGCCCGCCATCACCGCGTTCCACATCCCCATCTGCCCGACGAGCCTCGACAGCAGCGATCGGATCGTCTGCACGTCGTCATCTACGTCGAGGCCGATCGGGGCATCGAGCTGTTCGTCGGTCAGCTCGGACGCCACCCGGATCATCTCCCCGGTCAGCCAGACATGGTGTTCCATCATCTTCGCCAGGAGTTCCATCCCGGTCACCTTCTCTCTGGAGGGGAGCCGGATGCTCCCCGGTGGGTGGAAATGCACGTCGCTTTCGGCGTCGACCCGGAACGATCCCGGATGCTGCCGCCACGCGTGCGGGGTCACGCCGAACGTCCGTATGAACGCCCGGGTGAATGCTTCGTGCGAGCTGTAGCCCGCGTCGATCGCGATGTCGATCAGGGGTGCCTCGTCGGTCACCATCCGGAACGCGGCGCGCTCGAGCAGGATTCTGCGACGGAAGGCGGCAGGAGACTCGCCCGCCACCGAGCGGATGACGCGGTCGAAGTGGAACCGCGAGAACCCGACGCGTGCGGCGATCTCCTCGCCGGACAGCTCGCCGACTTCCGCGTCGCGCATCGCTGCGGTCAGCTGCTCGACGAAGGCTGCGAAGGTGTCTGCCGATGTGCTCATGTCTTCAGCATCCTCTTGTCTTCACGTGTCCGTTTGATCGAAATTGCGGGATTGACTTTCTCTGCACAGACGGGCCGGCGGGCGACGTTATGCACCGTTCGTGGGATCGACACCGCCAATGGGGGTGGCCCCGGGCAGAGTACGAGGCATCACAGAACACGTCACCGAGGAGGACGCCATGCCGGTACAGGAAGACAAGCTGGAACTGATCACGAAGCTACTCGCCAAGGCCGAGAGCACGACCCCCGAGGAAGCGGAGGCCCTCACCGAGCACGCCGAGCGGTTGATGGTGAAGTACGGCATCGAGCAGGCGCGACTCGATGCGAAGCGCGCGCAGCTGGGAGGGTCGCGCGAGGAGATCATCCAAGAGCGGATGCTGTTCACCGGCGTATATGCGCGTGACATCCGTGAGTTCGGTGCGAGCATCGGGCTCGCGCTCGGAACGACCCGCGCGATGTACTCGGAGGCTGCCACCGGGATGATCCTGTACCTGATCGGATTCGCGTCAGACGTGCAGCAGACGAAGCTGCTGACCTCGAGCCTCGAAGTTCAGGCGATGATCGCGATGCGCACGTGGTGGAAGCGCGAGCGCGCGCGATATGAGTGGCACTCCGAGGGCGAGAAGCGCCGCGCACGCAGCGGCTTCATCCGCGGGTTCGGCATCGGCGCGGCCGAGCGGATTCGGGAGAGTCGCGCGACGATCGTCGAAGAGGGAGGAACCGGCACCGAGCTCGTGCTCGCGTCACGCCGAGACGAGGTGGATGCTTTTGTCGACCGCATCCCGTCGAAGAGGGCGCGAACAAGGCGGGGCACCGATCCGTCGGCGTTCATGCACGGGCGGCGCTCAGGCCGCGAGGCGAACACCGGTGGGCAGGCGGTCCGGGCCTGAGCCTGTCGGTCCCTGAGCCTGTCGATCCCTGAGCCTGTCGAAGGGTCGACCGGCGGCACGCGGGCCTAAGGTATGGGACATGACCGACACCGAGCTGCGCCCTCTGCTCGAGGCGCTGCGACGCGAGGCGAGTGACCGGACGGACGCGCTGGATGCCGCACTCCACCACCTCACCCACGACCGCAGCAGCCAGAGCGACGACGACGAACACGACCCCGAGGGCGTGCCACTGTCCGCAGAGTGGTCGCGGCTGAGCGGGTTGCTCGACGGGGCCCGCGAAGAGCTCCAGCAGGTCGACGACGCCCTCGCGCGAATGGATGCCGGCACCTATGGCGTCTGTACGAACTGCGGTCGACGCATCCCGATCGCGCGGCTTCGTGTGCGTCCGTTCGCGGAGCTCTGCGTGCCGTGCGCCGAGAAACTCGGGCGCTGAGCGCGGCGGTTCTGAGCCCGCGACGGGGCCGGGACTACGCGTCCCTCGAGTCGGACTTGCGCCCACCCGCCTCGAGCACGTCGCCGGCCGGGAGTTCCTGATGGCCGCCGAACTGCAGGCGCATCGCCGAGAGAACCTGATTGGCGAACTGATCCTCGTCGCGTGAGGAGAATCGCTCGAACAGCGCAGCCGCAAGCACCGGAACCGGCACGCCCACGTCGACGGCGGCCTTGACGGTCCACCGGCCTTCGCCCGAGTCCGAGACGCGTCCGGCGAGGCCGTCGAGCGTGGGGTTCTCGCCCAGCGCGGCAGCGGTGAGATCCAGCAGCCACGACGAGATCACCGATCCCCGCCGCCAGAGCTCCGCCACCTTGTCGGTCTCGATCGGGAACTGGTAGAACTCCGGCTCCTCCAGGGGCGCGATCTCGGCGGAGTGCTCGGCTTCGCGGATGCCGGCATCCGCGTTGTTGAGCAGATTGAGCCCCTCGGCGATCGCGGCCATGATGCCGTACTCAATGCCGTTGTGGACCATCTTGACGAAGTGTCCCGAGCCGGACGGTCCGCAGTGCAGGTAGCCCTGCTCCTCGGGTGCGAGCGCGCCCGTGCGACCGGGCGTGCGCTCGATCTCGCCGACGCCGGGAGCGATCGTCTTCAGGATCGGCTGGATGTGGGTTGCCGCGGCATCCGACCCCCCGACCATGAGGCAGTACCCGCGCTCGAGGCCGAACACGCCGCCGCTGGTGCCGATGTCCACGTACTCGATGCCCTTCTCGCGCATCGTCTTCGCGCGACGCACGTCGTCGCGATAGTTCGAGTTGCCGCCGTCGATGAGGATGTCGCCCTTGTCGAGAACTACGGCCACCTCTTCGGCGACCTTCCCGGTCAGGGATGCCGGCACCATCATCCACACCACGCGCGTGGGCGTCAGCTTCGCGGCGAGATCCGCCATGCTGGATGCACCCGTGGCACCCTCCGCCACGAGGGCGGCGACAGCATCCGGGTTCACGTCGTAGACGACGCACTCATGGCCATCCTTCATGAGACGCCGGACGATGTTCGCGCCCATCCTGCCGAGTCCGATCATGGCCAGTTGCATTGTGTCTCCTCGCGTTTGACGTGCGATCCCCATCGTCACGCACCGCGGCGCGCGTGGCAAGAGGTCGGGCCGCGAGACGGTGCGAACGGCGTGACGGACTGAAGTCATGACATCCGTCACTGAACCGAGCCCCACGCGCGAAGTAGGCTGAACGCATCATGCAAGAGTTCTGGCAGTGGGCGGGCAGCTTCTGGTGGCTGATCTTCCCCATCATGGGGATGGCCGGCGGCGCCGTGAAGGCGTGGGAGCAGGGCGCGA
Organism: Microbacterium sp.; assembly: GCF_052099035.1. Taxonomy (GTDB): domain Bacteria; phylum Actinomycetota; class Actinomycetes; order Actinomycetales; family Microbacteriaceae; genus Microbacterium. The sequence goes on from NZ_JBQDSX010000070.1 coordinate 4,921, forward strand.
AGCGCCGCCATGAGCGCCGCATGGAGACCCTGCGACTGAAGGGCGAGCTCAAGACCGCCCAGCTCGCCGCGCGCGGACAAGTGCTTCCCGCGCAGCCGAAGGATGCAGCATCCGATTCTGCGCTCTCTTCGAATGAGCTATTGGAGCGGCTGTTCGCCGAGCACGACGAACTCACCGCACGCTGGCTCGACTACGAGCTCGACGTCGCGAAGCTCATCGCCTATCCCGCGATGAGCGACGGCCGCCAGCCGCTCACCGCCGCATTCCTGCGGGCGAAGAAGACGGCCGACAATCTGCGACCGTCATCCGCGAACGCCAAGGTCAGCCAGCAGCAGGTCAGCGAATACCTGGATGCTGTCGGCAACGCCTCCGTCGCATTCGAGATCGCCGAGAAAGAGGCCAGGCGCCTGCGCACCTCCAGCTTCACCGAGGAAGAGCGCAAGAAGCTCGACCGTGCGCAGAAGCTGCTGAAGGTCGCCGTCGACGAGTCTGCCACCCAGGCCGAGCGCAACGTCGCCTACAAGCGCGTGCGCGAGGAGCTCGACGGGCTCATCGTGCTCAGCGACGATGCGGTCGAGGTCCTCGAGAAACAGGTCGCACGCGAGATCACGACCGGGCGCCCCGCGCCCGCGGCCCCCGCGCCCGGCACCGCGGCCCCCGGCGCACGCCCCGGCACCCCCGACAAACGCGGCGAGGCCCCCTCGCAGCATCCACGCCCCCGCTGAATCACGTGATTCAGCGGGGGCCCGGACGAGCAGAGGGGGCCTCGGCGAAGTGGGGAAGAGGAGATCAGGAAGTCAGGCCGCCGGCCCAGTCCTGGTTCTCATCCATCCACGTCTGGACGATCTCGGTGTAGTCGGTGACGTCTTCTTCACCCGAGTTGTACATGGCGTTCTCCAGCGAGAACAGCACGTCCGAGTCCATGGTGAAGTTGCTCATCCACTCGAAGACCTCGGGGAACTCGGTCTCGAAGTTGGTCGAAGCGATGGTGTGGATCTCCTCAGCGGCGCCCAGGGTCTCCTCCGGGTCCTCGAGGTCCTTGATGTCGAACGCGTCGTATGCCCAGTGCGGACGCCACAGGGTGACAGCGACGTTCTCACCGGCGTCGAGCTTCGTCTGCAGCTCGGCGAGCATCGCCGGCGTCGACGACGTGATGAACTCCATGCCCTCAAGGCCATAGGTCGGGATCGTGTTGTCCTGCGTTGCGGCGGTGAGGCCGGCGCCCGGCTCGATGCCGATCAGACGGTTGTCGAACGCGTCGGCGTTCGCCGCCAGCTCTTCGAGCGAGTCGATCGGAGCGTCCGCGTTGACCGCGATGGTCAGCTTGGCGTCGTTGTTCCACGAGCCGAGGTCGACGATGTCGTCACCGAACTGCTCGAAGTAGTCCGCGTGGGTGAACGGCAGCCAGCCATCCAGTGCAACGTCGTAGGTGCCGTCAGCGACGCCGGCGAACACGGGGCCCGCGTCGGCGTACTCGAGCTCGACGTTGTAGCCCTGCTCCTCGAGTGCGAGCTTCCAGACGTACGAGGCAGCCTCGCCCTCGGGCCAGCCGTTGAACACACCGATGGTGATGTCCTTGGACTCGCTGGCACCGGAGTCTCCGTTGTCAGAGCCGGCGTCTGAACCGCCGGCGCAGCCGGTCAGCGCGAGCGCTGCGGCCGAACCCAGTGCAAGGGCGCTGAGAAGGTGTCGTTTCTTCATTTTCGTTCCTTTCCTCCCGCGTGCTGTGTCGCGGTTGTTGGGGATTTGTCCACGGGATTTCGTGGGCTCTCTGCACGCCGAGCGTGCAGCAGTCTTGTGCGTCAGTGAGCGCCGGTGGCACTCACCGACGTCGACGCGTCTGCCGTGTCGGCATCCTTCGTCGATGTTGTGAGGTTCTTGCTGCTCTTTCGCGTGCGTCCGCGGCCGCCGAACCCGCCGGTGATGCGGTCGAGGATCATCGCGATGACCACCACGGCGATACCCGCCTCGAAACCGAGCGGGATGTTCACCGACTGCAGTGCCTGAACGATCGGGCGGCCCAGACCCGGGGCCCCGACCATGCTGGCGATGACCGACATCGACAGCGACAGCATGATCACCTGGTTGACACCCGCCATGATCGACGGCATCGCCAGCGGCAGCTGAATCTGTCGGAGGATGCGGCCCGGCGTCGCGCCGAACGCGTTGCCTGCCTCAACGACCTCCTGGTCAACCCCACGGATGCCGAGCTCGGTGAGTCGCACGCCGGGCGCGACGGAGAACATGATCGTCGCGACGATGCCGGGAACAGGCCCGACGCTGAACAGGAAGATCGCCGGAAGCAGGTAGACGAACGCCGGCATCGTCTGCAGGAAGTCCAGAATCGGACGGACGATGTTCGATACCGCCTGCGAACGCGCGGCCCAGATCCCGATGGGGATGGCGATAGCGGTTGCGATGAGCACGGCGACCACAGTGAGCGCCAGCGTCAGCATCGCATTTTCCCACTGCGCGACCGTCATGATCAGCACGAGGCCGATGACAGTGCCGAGCGCGAGCTTCCACCCCTTCGCCAGGAAGGCGACGATGGCGAGGACGATGATGATGACCCAGCCCGGAGGCTCGGTGAACACCCACGTCGCACCGTCATAGATGGCGGTGAAGACCATGGCGATGAAGTCGAACAGCCCACCGAGGTAGTCCTGCAGGAAGCCGATGAACTCCTTCACCCACTTTCCGAGCGGGATGCGTGCGCCGTCAGTGATCCACTGGATGATGTTCATCAGCTCACACTCCTTCCGTGCCCGCGGCTGCCGGGGTCGTGGGGGCCTCGGCCGCGGCATCCACCAGCGGGGTGAACTGGGCGACCATGTCGATGGGGGTCTGGATGATCGGCATCTCGCGCGTCGTCGGCGCGACGTTGCCGAGCGCCGCGAGCAGAGTCACTCGCGGGATGACGCCGATGAGACGGTTGTTCGCATCGACGACTGCCAGCGGGACGGGCGTCTCGACCGCGCGCTCGACGATGTCGGTGAGCAGGTCATCAGGGCCGACCGTGAGCACGTTCGCATCGACGATCTGCCGCACATCGGTCTGCCCGGCCTTCACCGCGCGGATGACACCGCGATCGGTGACGACGCCGACGAGCCGGTTGTTCTCGACGGCGAACACGGCGCTGGCCTGCTGCTCGCGCAGCACCCGGAGCGCTCCGCGCACACCGGCGCTGATCGGAGTGGTCAGATGCGGCGGCTCCATCACTGCGCTGGCGGTGAGCACGCGGGTGCGGTCGACGTCCTGCACGAACTGGGCGACGTAGTCGTTCGCCGGGTCGGTGAGGATCTCCTCCGGAGTGCCGTTCTGCACGATGCGGCCGTCGCGCATGACCGCGATCCGGTCGCCGAGGAACATCGCCTCGTTGAGGTCGTGCGTGATGAAGATGATGGTGCGCCCGAGCTCCTGCTGCAGCTCGACGAGCTGCTCTTGCATCTCGCGGCGGATCAGTGGGTCAAGCGCCGAGAAGGCTTCGTCCATGAGGAGGATGTCGGTGCCCGCCGTGAGCGCGCGAGCCAGGCCCACGCGCTGGCGCATTCCACCGGAGAGCTCATCCGGGAAGGAATCCGCCCACTCGGCGAGCCCCACCTTCTCGATGATCTCGCCAGCGCGCTTCAAACGCTCTTCGCGGCCGACACCCTGGATCTCCAGTGCGTAGGCAGCGTTGTCGATGACGGTTCGGTGCGGCAGCAGCGCGAAGTGCTGGAAGACCATCGACACCGACGAGCGGCGGATATCGCGCAACTCAGCGGCGGATGCTTTCGTCACGTCGCGGCCCTGGATCGTCACGTCGCCGTCCGTCGGAGGCAGCAGTCCATTGAGCATGCGGATGATGGTCGACTTGCCTGACCCGGACAGCCCCATGATCACGAAGATCTCACCCTTGTTCACGGTGAAGCTCGCGTCGATGACGGCTGCGGTCCCGGCATCCAGAACGTCGCTGCGCCCCTCGCCGTTCTTCAGTCGACGAACGGCCTGTGCCGGATTCTTTCCGAACACCTTGTAAAGATTGCGCGCAACAAGTGCGGTTTCAGTCACGTTTCCCCTGGCGACTCACCGATTCTTCGGGTTTCGGGAGCCCACTTCAGTTGCGTCCGGGTGATACTCAGGCCGTTCGACATCGTCTTGCGGGCGGCACGAGCGGAGGATCCTGCTCCCCCGTAAAAGCATCGACCTTACGTCCACGTCGCATCCCAGCATCAAACTTTTCGAACGCACGACGTGTCCGCGGACTGGTCCCAGGCCAAATGGCCTACGTTCCAACGTAACAAAATTGACGCCACGTGTCGAATGTCGACAATGTGTGCCGTGGAATGGATTCAGCGGCGGATGCTGCGCGTCACCGTGAACTTCGGCGTGCGATGAAGCTGCTCTGTGGGACCGATGCGCTTCGTCAACTCTGTTCTGTACGCGAGCGAAGAGTTGTACACGGTGAGCAGAACGCCGCCCGGCGTGAGGATGCGCGCGGCCGCCTCGAACAGCCTGCCGGCGGCACCGGCGTGGATGCTGGAGCCGAGGTGGAATGGCGGATTCAGCAGGATGAGGTCGGCGGAGTGGTCGGGGATCTCCGAGCCCGCGTCATCGTGGGTGACTTCGGCTTCGACCCCGTTGGCGGCCATCGTCGCCCGGGCGGATGCCACGGCCGAGGCCGAGCGGTCGGTGGCGATCACGCGGGCGTCGGGGTGGGTGAGGGCGTAGGTCGCGGCGAGAATGCCCGTGCCGCAGCCGAGGTCTACGACGGTTTGCGCCTCGGGCTCGTGGGACGTTGAGCGAGCGGAGCGAGACGAAACGGGCTGAGCAAGCGAAGCGCGCCGAAGCCTTCCCTCCGCCGCCAGCACCTCCAGCAGCACGCGCGTGCCGATGTCGAGCTTCGCACCGGCGAAGGCACCTCCGTGCGCGGCGACGGTGAGCGGTCGGTCGAGCCCCGGCACGTCGATGCGCTCTGCGACGGGGAATGGCGGCTCGTCGGGCACCTCTCGCGGGGCGGATGCCACGATCAGCCGCGACTTCCGCTCCGCGCGCTGCGGCTGCACGGTCTCGAAGCTCCGCCCGAGAATTTCGTTCTGCGCGAGCGTCATGTGCTTGACGCGGCCGCCGGCGATGAGCGTGACATCCGGCGCGGCCCAGCGGGCGACGGCATCCGCGATCTCCTCGAGTTCAGCGAGCGACTTCGGCAGCTGCAGCAGCACGAGGCGCGCCCCGCTCAGCAGGTCGGGTGCGAGTTCGTGGGAGGTGAATGCCGCGGCATCCGTGCCGAATCCCAGATGCTCCGCGTGCTCATCGGCGCGTCGCGCCTCGACACGCCGTCCGTGCGCGTGATCGTCTGGGGTTTCGGGCGCTCCCGCCGTCCGGTGCCCGAGCTCGTCGGCATTGCGGGCCAAGGCCCGTCGCCCTGTCGCAAGGTCTTGATGAACGCGGATGCCGCGGTATCCAGCATCCGCCAGTGCCAGAGTGATCGCACCGTACCCGTCGCCGATCACCGAGATCTCTTCGCCCGGGGCACCCGCGGCGAGCGCGTGCTGCACGAGGAGTTCGTCCGTGGCATCCCAGGCCTGAAGGTTCGGCGCTTCGACATCGGGGAAGCGCCGCAGCGACGCGTAGGGGAATTCCACGTCCCCACGATACGCGGCTGTCCCCGCGCTCTCGCGCCCACCCTTCCCCCTCGCGCGCTCCCCCTCGCGCGCCCTCGCGCGGCTGTCCCTCGCCCCACCCCACCCCGCCTCCTCGCGCGGCTCATTTCTGTCGACGCGGCTACAACTTCTGCCGCGTGAACAGATAACAGCAGCGCGACACAGGGAACAGCAGCGCGACGCAAGGAACGACAGCGCGACGCGCGGAACAGCAACGCGACGCAGGGAACAGCAGCGCGACACAGGGAACGGCAGCGCGACGCAGGGAACAGCAGCGCGAGCAACGCGGCGCGCGCGACAGTTGACGCCCGCCAGGTTAAGTGGTTACCTAGTCGAGTAAGTAACCAACAGACCGGGTGGAGGCATCGTGATCGAAGAAGGCAAAGCGCTCTTCCTCCAGATCGCCGAGCGGATCGAGGACCAGATCCTCGACGGCTCGCTGGACGAGGAGTCCCAGGCCCCCTCGACCAATGAGCTCGCCGCCTTCTACCGCATCAACCCCGCCACGGCCGCGAAGGGAGTCGCCATGCTCACCGAGAAGGGCGTCCTGTACAAACGCCGCGGAATCGGCATGTTCGTCGCCACCGGCGCCCGCGATGTGCTGCTCACCGAGCGGCGCTCCGCGTTCGCCGACCGCTACATCGATCCGCTGCTCACCGAGGCTCGCACGCTCGGCCTCGGCACCGAAGACCTGGCCGCCCTGCTGCGTGAACGCGCAGCCGCCGCGGCATCCACAAGATCTGAAGGGAACCCCGAATGACCGCCGTCATCGAGGTGGAGAACCTCACCAAGCGTTACAAGGACACCAACGCCCTCGACAACGTCTCACTCACGATCGAAAGCGACGCCATCTACGGACTGCTCGGTCGCAACGGCGCCGGCAAGACGACGCTCATGTCGATCCTCACCGCCCAGAACTTCGCCACCTCGGGTGATGTGCGCGTGTTCGGCGAGCATCCCTACGAGAACGCGCGCGTGCTCAGCCGGATCTGTTTCGTCCGCGAGGGCCAGAAGTATCCGGATGACGCGACCGCCCGCCACGCCTTCAAAGCGGCCAGCATGTTCTTCGAGAACTGGAGCGAAGATGTCGCCGATGAACTGATCGCGGACTTCCAGCTGCCGATGACCCAGCGGATCAAGAAGCTCTCCCGCGGGCAGCTCTCCGCCGTCGGCGTCATCATCGGTCTCGCCTCGCGTGCCGAAATCACCTTCTTCGATGAGCCCTACCTCGGACTCGATGCTGTCGCCAGGCAGATCTTCTACGACCGGCTGATCGAGGACTATTCGGAGCATCCCCGCACGATCATCCTCTCGTCGCACCTGATCGATGAGGTCGCCAACCTCATCGAGCGCGTCATCGTCATCGACGACGGCAAGATCCTACTGAACGACGAAACGGATGCTGTGCGCGACCGCGCCGTGACCATCGTCGGCGATGCGGCGAAGGTCGACGCCTGGGCTGCCGGGCGGGAGGTCCTGCATCGCGAGGCGCTGGGGCGTGTGGCATCCGTCACCGTGCTCGGCACGCTCTCAGCCGACGAACGAGCTGAGATCTCGGCATCCGGACTCGATCTCGCACCCGTCTCGCTGCAGCAGCTCATCGTCCGCCTCACGCAGAAGGCTGGCGCCGAATCCCACGCGAAAACCCAGGAGGTTCGCTGATGTCCCGCACGCTGAATGTCATCCGTCTGCAGCTGATCAACAAGCAGACTTTCATCTGGGTGCCGCTGATCGTCCTCGCCGGAGCGACCGTCGTGTCGATCCTGATCTACGCAATGATCCCCGTCGACACCCCGAAATACGGTGGTGGCGGGCAAGCTCCACTGTGGGTCTTCTTCGTCATCGGGATGCAGGCGATGACCCTGACCTTCCCTTTCTCGCAGGCGATGAGCATCACGCGACGCGAATTCTTCCTCGGGACGCTCATCACCGCGGTGCTCGCGAGCGTGTTCATGTCCGTGATCTTCCTGATCGGCGGTGGCATCGAACAGCTGACCCACGGCTGGGGCGTGAACGGGTACCTCTTCCATCTGCCCTGGGTGTGGGAGTCGGGCCCCCTCGGAGCCGCGGTCGTGTACTTCACCCTTGCGATGTTCCTGTTCGTCGTCGGATTCACCGGCGCCACGATCTACAAGAGCTGGGGGACGCTCGTCCTCACGATCATCGGCCTCGCGCTCGCGCTGCTGCTCGTCGGCGTCGTGTTCCTCATCACGAAGCTCGAACTGTGGGGGCAGGTCGCCGCTGGCATCATGTCGCTCGGAGCACTCGGGCTCGCACTGTGGGGGCTCGTCGTGATCGCCGTGCTCGCCGTCGTATCGTTCCTCGCATTCCGCAGGGCGATTCCGTAGGCGATTGCGTAGGCGATTGCGTAGGCGATTGCGTAGGGATGATGTCGCGCGGGCTCGCGCGGCAGCATCCGCTCCTCGGGCGGCAGGGCGCCCGTTGCGGCGGCATCCGCCTCTTCACGCAGCTCATCCCTTCACGGCTCATCCCTTCGCGCGGCTGAAATCTGTTGGCGCTGCAGAAGTTTTAGCAGCGCCAGCGGATAGTGACAGCGCGACGCAGGGAACAGTAG
>NZ_JBQDSX010000071.1:0-12718 GCF_052099035.1 Microbacterium sp.
GTCTTGTCGACGTGTCGGGTTTGACCGGCGTACCTACCAGGCAACAAGGGAGGTCGTCATGGACGGCACACAAGCAAGCAACAACAGCGTGGAGCAGGTCGTGGTGTACCTGCGCATCTCCGAGGATCGCACCGGCGCGGAGGCCGGAGTCGAGCGGCAACGCCAGGACTGCCTAGAGATGTGCTCCCGGCTCGGGATCGCTGGTCCGGCGATCTTCATGGACAACGACATCTCGGCCTACTCGGGGAAGAAGCGCCCCGGCTACCTCGAGTTGTTGGAGCGGGTGAAGCTCGGGCCGTCGCGGATCGTGGCGTGGCATGTGGACCGCCTCTACCGTCGCCCCCGCGAACTGGAAGACCTCATCGACCTCGTGGAGACCCACCCGATCCGCATCGAGACCGTCAAGGGCGGCGCGTTCGACCTGAACGCCCATGAAGGCAGGCTCATGGCGCGGCAACTCGTCGCGATCGCCTCCTACGAGTCCGGGCACAAGGCCGACCGTATCCGGCGAGCGAACCAGCAGAAGGCCGAGCGCGGTGACTGGCACGGAGGCGCGAAGTACGGGTACGGCATCGGCGGCGTCCTCGTCCCCGAAGAAGCAGCCGTGATTCGGGAAATGGCCGACCGGTTCCTAGCGGGGCAGTCGGTGCGACAGATCACGAGGTGGCTCAACCGCGACGACGGCCCCGAATCACCCAGCAAGGGGAAGAGTCGGTTGAATGTGTGGCACGAGAGCACCGTCGGCTCGATCCTGTGCTCGGCGCGTATCTCCGGGCAACGCGCCTACGAACCCGCATCCAAGACGACAACGGCCTGGCAGCGACGCGACCGGGCGATCCTGGGGCCGGGGAACTGGGAGGCGATCATCACCCCCGAGGAGACGGCGCGTATCCGGGCGGTGTTCAACCATCCCGACCGGCGCGTGGGCCGCTCCTCCAAGAGCCTGCTCGCGGGGCTGATCACTTGCGGCAAGTGCGGCAACACCCTCGTCTCCTCGGGCCTGCACCGGGGCGAGACCTCCATCGGGAAGCGACGCTACTACCGCTGCCTGCCCCTCCCCGGCAGGCCGGAGCGTGGCGGGCTCGTCGTGTCCGCGCACGGGATCGAAACCCTCGTGGGCGAGGCGATGATTACGCGGCTGGCGGCGACCATCCTGCCCGCCACGGGGCGGGGTGAGGATGCAGGGGTCGCGGCGGCGATGGAGCAGATCACCGCCGCCCGTCAGCGGATGGAGGACATGGCCCGCGACTACGGAGCCGGGCTGCTGTCGCGCACCGAGTTGCACGCGGCGAAGACCGCCGCTACCGCGACGATCACGAGCGCCGAACTCACCCTGGGTCGTAGTGCGAAGTCGTCGGCGTTGAAGGGCATCCCCATCGGCGACGAGGAAGCGTTGCGGGCGGCGTGGGGTGAGGAGTGGTCGATCCCGCAGAAACGCGCGATCATCGCCGCCTTGATCGACACCCTCACCGTCAAACCCGCACCAATCAGCAAACGCGGGGCGAGATTCCGACCCGAACGCATCGAACTCACCTTCAAAGCCTGACCCACCCAACCACGCGAGAGCGCCGCCGCCCAGCAGGGACGGGCGGCGGCGCTCTCGCGTACCGATGAAATCAGTGTTCGGGGCGGGTGAGGACGCGGAGCTTGGCCAGCGTGACCGGATCGCTCACGCCGACCGGCACCCCGGAGCGCTCACACGCCTGCCGTGTCCACGCCGCCACGTTGAAGCCCGGCGGCAGGCCACTCCGCGCCTGGCCCTCTCTCTTACGAGCTGAGGTGTTCACGGGGGTTCTGGGGGCTGCTGTTGTCGCCTTCATATCCGACAGGTACGCCCACAAAAACCACAATATGTAGTGTTTGAACTCATAAAATAGCACTACATGTAGTTCATCTCTCGGGTTCGCGTTCAGGAGCCGGTTCGGGGTTTGGCTGCCCAGATCGCAGCCAACAAGCCTGTGTCACGGCGCAGCGAGTCGAGAGGTTCCCCGTCGAGAAGACGCAGGAGCACGCCGTCGCCGGTCGGAGTGCCCGCGTACTTCCGATCAGGATGCCCCAGGACGATCCGCAGCAATGCTGACCATGACTTCGCAGGTATGTCGAACAACACCGATATGGTGTGATCGCGGCGCAGCACCTCCACCGCATTCGCCCGCGAGGTCAGGTCAGCGAGACGGTAGGCGACGTGCTCGACACAATCAGCCACGAGCACAGCACCCCAACCCGTTGAGGCAAACAGCTCGACTATCGCCGACAACGCAGTAGCGACGCGGGCACGGTCGGCATTTTCAGGGTCGTCTTCGTCGTCGTCAGCGGGTTTGACGGCGAAGGCCGAGTGGTAGTCGGCGAGGTGCTCTCGATCAGCGAACCGGATCGCGTCGTGGAACCCCGCGATCCGGGACGTGTGACGCACCTTCCCGGACGAGACCAGCATCCCGGCGGCTCGAATCTCGACACCGCAGGTGATCTGCACCGCCCTGGTCACCACCGCCCACGGATTCCGAGCCTTCCTCGTCGAGGCAGCGAGCATGACCTCGAACGCAGCCGAAGCAATCTCCCACGGATCAAGACCGTGCTTCTGCGCCAGGGGTCGGTATCTGACAGCGGTGTACCGCATCAGCTTCGCCGCTTCACGATCATGCTGCCAAGCCCCAGGCCCGGACTCGTGTAATCGGATCAGCAGGGCGCGCAGCCCTTCCGCGCTTTCGAGGTCGCGACTGGCGGAGCCAGATTGTGCCGCAGCGTCTTCGCTGTCGGCGGGTGAAGTGTGTTCGGTCACGGTGGCACCTCCCGTGAAGGAGGTGGCCCACCAGAGACCAAACCCGAAGGTCGGCCAGTGCGCCCTTACAACCGTCGCTCGTCAAAGACGCCGCGCTCCCACGGAGTCGGGAGCGGCGAACCCGACGATGAAGGACTACCCGGTAGAACCCGTTTCGATGCCCCTCTACCGCCTGACGCTCGGCCGAGATTCGACAGATAGGAGAGCTGATTGCGTGGCAGGCACGGGTTATCCGAGGATGTCGCGGCGGGATAGCACCGAAGAGGCGACGCCTATGAGGACTGCGGAAAACCCCCAGAGCAGGCCGAGGCCTCCCCAGTCGAAGCCGTCCGCAAGTGGGGCGTTGCCGAACGCCCAGTGGTAGGGCGAGAGGTTTGCCAGCCAGGTGAGGTCTTCGTTGCTGCCTCCGACTGCGTCGAGGCCGTAGCCGAGGACGGCGACTCCTGCTCCGGCTCCGATGGCCCAGGAGCGCCGCCCGGTTACTGCACCGACGGCGAGAGCGGCGGTGCCTGAGAGCAGGCCGAGACCTGACCATGCGAGCGTGACAGCCAGAAGGTTCGTAGCGGAGAGGCCAAGTTCTACGGGAGTGTTGATTGCGAGGATCAGCAGGAACGCTACCGCGCCGAGCGCGAGTACTTTTACGATGAGTGCTGCGGCACTTTCGAGCGCGTACTGTGCGCGGCCGACGGCGTGCGCGAGGATGAGTTCGAGCCTTCCGGTTTCCTCGGTGCCCGCGATGAATGCTGCACCCCAGGAGATGCTGGCGATAACGGCGAGCACGAAACCGAGCAGACCGAAGAACGTAGCTTGGGTGTAGCCCGCTCCGCTGGCGATCTGATCAAACCCGAGCGCGTTCACCAGCTCAGCGGGCAGGCTGGCGATCAACTTCGAGAGTTCTGGCGATTGCAGCGAGGGGAACAGCGGCAGGTACATGCCAATCACGGCGGCGATGCCGAGCGACCATCCGAGTTGCCCGCGCCACCCGTCGAGCAGGTGCCGGGAGAGAATCGGCGCGGCCGATGTGGGGACGGGAGTGAGTGCTGCGGTGGTCATTTCGTGCCGTTCGTTCGTGCGTAGAGGTCGAGGATCGACTCTTCGAGGTCGGGTTCTTCGACGGTGAGGTCGCGCACGGTGAACTGCGCGAGGGCCTTCACGACCTGGTCGACATCGCCCCGGATCGTGGCGGAAAGTCTCACCAGATCGCCCGAGGTGGTCGCTTCGGTGTCGATGTCTTGCAGCGTCGGCAAGACGGATAGTGCTGTGCGTACGGTCTCGGCGGTGGTGTCTGCGAGCACAGCGCGCAAGCGGGTGACGCTGGAGAGTCTCAGCGAGGACACATCGCCGTGGGCGATGATCTTGCCACCTGCGAGCACGGCGACATCATCGGCGGTGTGCTGGATCTCCGTCAGGATGTGCGAACTGAGCAGTACCGACTGGCCCGCCTCGCGGGCCTCGCGCACCATCGCCAGGAACTCGCGTTGCACCAGAGGGTCAAGTCCACTGGTCGGCTCGTCAAGGATCAGCAGCTCGGGTCGGTGCATGAATGCTTGGATCAAGCCCAGCTTCTGCCGGTTGCCTTTCGACAGCGCACGCACCGGGCGACTCAGATCAAGGCCCAAGCGTTCGGCCAGTGTCTCGATCCTGCCCGGCTCGACCGGGCCGCTGATCTGAGCCAGATGGCGCAAGAGCGTTCCGCCTTGGACACGCTCGGCCAACTTCAGCTCGCCGGGAAGGTAACCGATCCGGCGACGCAACGCGGTACCGGATCGCCGTGGCACGGAGCCGAGTACCTTCAACTCGCCAGCCGTGGGGCGAATGATGTCCACGAGCATCCGCAGCGTGGTCGTCTTGCCCGCACCGTTCGGCCCGATCAACCCGAACACCGAACCCTGCTCGACCCGCAGGCCGATCCCATCGACCGCGAGATGCTTCCCGTACTTCTTCCGCAACCCGCGCGCCTCAATAACGGCCGTCATTTCTCATCCTTCCCCTCATCCGATGCGGCATCGTGCTGCCCAGCGAGAGCGCTCCGAGCTGCTGCGAGAATTCCAGTGTCGGCGTAGAGGCCGTCGGTGAAGATTTCGAGAGTCGGGAGCGTGAGGCGTGCCGCACCCTCGGCAGAGAACGGGTCAGCGCCAAGCACCTGCGCGAAACGGTCACGCACGAGGAACTGCGCAAGGCCGAACACCGTCACGAGCATCGCGGTCGCGTCAGGATCAGAGGCAGGCTTGATCGACCCCGACTCACGCCCCTTAGCCAGGTTCTGCCGAGTGCTCGCAACCAGCCGCGCGAACAGCTCATCACCGGCCTTGCCCGGTTCGATGAGCAGGCGAGCGATGTAGTTGAACATCGGCCCCGCACTCGTCGCCTCCGCTAAGAGAGCCTGCACCAGGTTCGGGGAAGGAGTCTCCGCAGAGGAGAAGCGCTCATCGAGCAGCTTGGTGATCACATGCTCGTCGCACGCGCGCCGCAGTTCGTCCTTCGACCCGTAGTGATGAATCACCAGGCCAGGACTCACCCCCGCAGCCTCAGCGATTGCTTTCACGCTCGTCTTGTCGAAGCCCCGCTCCGCGAACAACTCGATCGCCGCGTCTCGAAGACGAGCACGACCCGTCAGGTCAGAAGACTCAGATACTGAATGCACATACAGCATACTATATGCGTGTTCAGTGACCGTCAAGGCCGCGCCGCGCCGCTTTCCACGACTGATCCCCTTCTGCCCAGCTCCCCGCTATCAGAGTTATGCACGGATGCTACGGCGGGGCCGTAGTGCGCACCTCCCTCATGAGAAGTCGTCTCGTGAGGGAGGTCAGTGTGAAGGGCGGAGTGCTCCTGTTTCGTGGCAGCGGCAAGGCGGCGCGCCGGTATGTCGAGGCCGACCGTTCCCGCGCCGATGAGTATTACCTCGGTGCGGACGACGCCGTGGCCGAGTACACCGTGCTAGAGAGCACGGGTGAGGTCACCGCCACCCGGTCTCTGTCGGCGGATGAGTACGAGGCGTGGGTGGACTGGCACGACCCGGTCACGGGTGAGTCGATGGGCACCCCGCGTGAGCCGGGTGAGGGGCGTAAGGGGTCGCCGTTGTTCGCGGAGATGACCGTGAACGCGCCGAAGAGCCTGTCGGTCGCTGCAGCCCTGCACCCCGAAGTCTCTGGGGCGTTGGATCGTGCGCAGCAGGACGCCCTGGCGGAGATTCGCCGGTGGCTGGGCCAGCACAGCGTGACTCGGGTCGGGCCGCGTGGGGCGCAGGAGGTCGCGCCTATCGAGGGCATGCAGGTCGTGGGCATCGGTCATAAGACCTCGCGGGCGGGTGATCCGCACCGGCATATTCACATGCAGATCGGCACACGGGTGTGGGCGGCTGGGAAGTGGCGGGCACTGGATACCGCAGCGTTGTTCAGGCAGCAGGGCGCGATCCGTGCGATGGGTTCGGCGGTGATCGCCGCGCACCCGCAGCTCGCGGCCACGCTTGCAGAGCATGGCCTGACCCTGGACCCGGTGAGCGGCGAGGTCGCCGAGTTGCAGCCGTTCAATGCGGTGATGTCGAAGCGTTCGGCGCAGATCAAGAAGAACCTCGACCGGCTTGAAGCCGAATGGGAAGCGGCGCATCCGGGCGAGGAACCTGGCCCGGTCGTGACGGCGCGGATGCAGGGCATCGCGTGGGCGCATCAGCGGCCTGGTAAGAAGCCCGCCGACCTCAAAGATGAGCAGTGGTGGCAGCAGGAACTCCGCGACGCCGGCTACGACCCCGGCAACCTCGCCCGACGTGTCGCGCAACCCCCGGTTGCCCTCGATGACCTCGCGGTGCAGGAGATTGCATCGCGGGCACTGGACCGCAGTGCTGCCGGGTCGTCGGCGTGGACACCGCACACTGTGGCTGAGCACGTCACCAGGATCACGACCGAGCACGGTGTGCAGGCGGCACCGGCAGAGTTGCGGGAGTTCATCAGCAAAGCGAGCGAGGTTGCGGTCTCGGATTGCTTCTCGATCCTGCCACCAGGAGCGGCAACCCCGGAGCACGTCGCGCATCTGACCAGTCTCAGCGTGGTCGCCGCCGAGACTGCGCTGCGCGATCAACTCACCGCCGCGACACCGCGCCGGGAGCCGAAGCATCCCGACGTGGTCGAAGCCGCACGAACAGCAGGATTGGATGAGGGGCAGGTCCTCGCCGCCGCTGCGGTGGCCTCGACCGATCCGCTGGTGATTGTGGAGGGTGCCGCGGGTAGCGGGAAGACCACCATGCTCCGCACCGCCATCGAGGTAGCAGCGCAGCAGGGCAGGCCGTCACGGGTGGTTGCGCCGACGTTGCGGGCGGCGCAGGTCGCCCACGATGAACTCGACGTACCCGCGACCAGTGTTGCGGCACTGGTGTACGCGCATGGGTGGCGATGGAACAGCGACGGCGTATGGACACGCCTCGCAGTAGGTGACACCGACCCCGCAACCGGCAGTCTCTACACCGGCCCACCGAAAGATGCGCGGCTGTCTGCTGGTGAGCGCGTGATCGTGGACGAAGCCGGAATGCTCGACCAAGACACCGCCCACGCACTCCTGACCATCACCGCTGAGGCGCGAGCGACGGTCGCCCTCGTGGGCGACCGCGCACAACTCCCGGCTGTCGGTCGAGGCGGGGTGCTCGACATGGCCGCCCAAATCAGAGGCCGCACCTACGACATGACCGAACTCCACCGCTTCACCGACCCCGAATACGCGGCCCTCACGCTGTCGATGCGCGACCGGGCCAACCCCGGCGAGACGTTCAACCATCTTGTCGCGATGGGACTGGTGAGGCTGCACGCTGATGATGAGCAGGCTCGCGAGCACACCACCGAGAACGCCCGCCAGGGCGAGGCGATCACCGTAGCGACCAACGATGAGGCCGCGGCGTTGAACGAGCGCATCCGCGCCGGGAGAGTCGAGACTGGCGAGGTCAATGACACGGTGACGGCGACCAGCAGCGACGGCCTCAGTATCGGAGCCGGTGACCTCATCCAGACCCGGAAGAACGACACCGCGCTCGGTGTGGCGAACCGGCAACAGTGGATCGTCCAGCAGGTCACCGAGGATGGCGTCGTGTACGCGCGAGAAGCTGCCAGCGGGCGCAAGAGCCCCCGCACCGTCGCCCTGCCCGCCGAGTACGTGGGTGAGCACGCGCACCTGTCCTACGCCACGACCGCCTACGGCGTCCAAGGCGCAACCGTCGATGCCTCCCACACGGTGCTCACCGAGGCGACCAGCGCGGCAGGGGTCTATGTCGGCATGACCCGAGGCCGCGAGACCAACCGGCTGCACGTCGTCGCCACGGACATGGTCGATGCCAGGGCGCGGTTCATCGAGGCGATGGACCGCGACCCCGCCGACCGGGGCCTCGACCACGCCACCGCCCAAGCCGCCGAGGCCGTGCAAGGTCTCGTCAGCGACGGCCCGGTGCGACTTGTGGTGGACGAACTCGACCGGCTCGACCACGAGGCCGAACACGCACAACGGGCGGCGCAGCGGTGGGAGCAGATCGCCGCACGCCTCGATGCCCAACGCGCCACCCACCGCGCCGAAGACGATGAGAGCGCCGCCGTGCTCGGCAAGGCCAAGGACGCCGCCGAACAGGTACGCGCCGAGGTCACGCAGCCGCTCACCAGCCAGGCTGAACGCAATGGAGCGGCCTACCTCGCCGCCGCCGAAGACGAAGCCGCCACCAATGCCCGCCTCGCCACCGTTAGGCGGTTCGGCAGGCGCAAGGCCCGCACCGAGCGCAAGGCCGCGACCGAGCGCACCCAGGCGTTGCGCGGCCAAGTCAGCCGCGAATGGGGCACCACACCGGAGAACCCTGATCGTCTCACCGAATGGGCAGGCCAGGCCGCCACCAAACGCGCCGAGACCGACCCTCGCGTGACCGAGGCCGCCCAGACTGTCGAAGCCGCCACCGCCGACCGGCAGATGATGCGGCGACGGCACGAGCAGGAACACACGGCACTGCTGGTCAGCGAGTACGGGGCCGAGCACGCCCAGGCAGCCCGGTACGGGATGCGGAGCACCACGAACCCCCGCCGTCAAGCGCACGACGCCAAGAACCGGGCCGCGCTCCTACGGTCAGAGGCCGATGAACTCCGCGCCCTCCCCATCACCGACGCCGCCCATCTGATCGAGGCCAAGCGTGCCGAGCAGGAGCGGGCACGGCAACGAGCAGCAGAACGGGCGCGGCAACTCCATGACCCGTTCCAGCGTGACCCCCACCGCACCGACCCGAGCCATGAGGGGCCGACACGGAGCCTATAGACCGCAGAAGGCACGCTGTGGGGTTGCGAAAGTAGCTTCGTCTAGATCGGCTATATTCAGCGGGTTCTAGGTTATCCCTATGCTGCTGATGGTTGGACGGTCGCCTTGGTAGCCGAGTGCGTCGAGCGCGGCATGAATGGTCTGCGCAACGAGTCGGTCGTCGATAGGCGGTAGGCCGGGCATCACCGCACGCATGACGAGCGGCCCGGTCAGTAGGTCGGCGATCCAGGCGGAGTCTGTCGCGACGGTGACCTCGCTTCTCTCCACGGCGCGATTGAGGATGATCTGTGTGTACGCGCGGCGAGGCGCGAGATAGTCGCGGAAGAACGGTGCGCCTATCTCAGGGGTGGCTTCGATGTGTGAGAGCCATCCGGTGAAGCCCCTGGTGACCACGGGATCGGTGAACAGGCGTCGCTGCCGACGCTGCACCTCGATCAGGTCCCCGACGAGGGTGCCGGTGTCGATGTCCTCATCGGTGCCATGCCGTGAGATAAGTATCTGCGGCACCACCTCGGCCAGGTGCTTGAACCGTCGGTAGAACGCCGGCTTGTTCGTTCCTGCACGAGTAACCACCTGATCGACGGTGACGGAGGCGTACCCGTGTTCGGCGACCAGATCGCCCATGGCCTGCACGATGCTGTCCTCCACCGCGCTCTTGCGCGGGCGACCTGAACGAACCATAGTGTAACCAAGAGTAACGTAAGTAGAGCATGTGAGAGAAGAGGACAGGCATGTACAAGCGGATCGTCAGAGGAAAGGTACGGGCCGTCTTCGAGCGGATCAACGCGGGCGACTACACGACGATGGTCGACGGACTCGCCCCGTCGTTCGAGTACCGCTTCCACGGGGAGCACGCGCTGGGAGGCCGCCGCACAACACGGGAGTCGATGATCCGCTGGTGGCAGCGCGTCCTCGATCTTCTTCCGGGAGCTCGATTCGACATCCAGGACGTCCTAGTGAACGGCGGTCCATGGCGAACTCGCATCGCTGTGCGGGCATCAATCGCGGGTGACCTGCCAGGAGGGGTGCGGTACGAGAACACGGTGTTCCAGTTCATGACGCTCGCGTGGGGCAAGGTCATCTCGGTGGAGACCGTTGAAGACCTGCAAGTGCTCGAACGTGCGCTCGCCGCTGTCGCAGAGAATGGAAAGCCCGAAGCTCTCGCCGCACCCATCAGCGACTAGGTGACAGAGGACTCGGCTCTTCCGAGTTGAGCGCGGTTACGTCGAGAGAAGGACGCCGTGGGGAAGCAAAGGTAGCGCGGTCTCGACTTCTTCAATCCGGGGCCAGGCCAGACGTGATGGCTGCCTATTTCGAGGGCCGACGCGGTTGCGGCGACTGGCATCGTCGCGGGCTGAGCACGCTCCGCCAGAATGCTCTTGCCTGATCCAGTGAAAGAGGTTCCGCGAGAATGGCGCTGCGATACACGAGGCCTCCGATGACCGCGTCGACCATCACATCCGGCTGGGTGTTCTCCTCGAGTTCACCGCGTTCGATCGCGGTCGCGATGAGTGTGATGGCTTGCTCGCGTATGGGGTCGATAATGCTTTGCCGGTAGGTGGAGCGTAGTTCGGTGTCGCCTTGGCGGTGGATGTCCAGCGCTACGGCCAGCAGATCAGACCTGCCATCGACCAGAAACCCCAGGCCCGACTCGACGAGGCTGTCGAGGTCGGCTTCAGTGTCTCCGGTGGCCTCGAATGCACGCTCGCCGAGCGCATGCTGCATTGCCGCGACCACGAGGTGCGTCAACGTCGGCCATCGCCGATAGATCGTCGTCTTGGCCGTCCCCGACGCCTCCGCGATGTCATTGATGCGCAGCCCCGCGTATCCCCGCTCTCGGAGCAGGCCGATCGTCGTCGCCAGCACCGCAGTATCGACCGCGGCGTTCCGAGGTCGGCCACCTGCCCCATTCATCGCGAGCCTCCTAGTTCTATCCCTAGTTCCACTACTCGTGGTAGCGTAACCGATGGCAAGGGAGAAAGGAGCTGAACCGCGATGAATGATCTCACTCGGGCCAGTCTCGGCTTTTTCGCCGCGTTCGCCATCCACGACGCGGAGGAGCTCGTGACTATGGCACCCAGCTCGCGCCGAGTCCTCGCACGCGTGCCGAAGTGGGCGCCTATCCCTGACGATCTCAGAATGAGAGGACTCTCGCAGACCCACGTCAACGTCGGCATCGGAATCATGGCGGCGCTCGTCGCCACTGCGTCTGTCGCAGGCGTTCGAACCGAGGGCCGGTCGGTCTGGTTCCGCGGAGGGCTGCTGGCGTTCGGAGCACACGGTTTCACCCATCTCGCAACCGCTGTCGCCGCGCGCGAGTACACCACCGGAGTCGCAACCTCTCCCACGATCGTGATTCCATTCTGGCTGTGGGCGCGGCGCGTGCTGCGCAGGAACGGCATCCGCGAGCACGACGCGAAGTCCATCGCGGTGGCCGTCTCGGTGCTTCCGCTGATACTGGGCACCCATGTGTTCACTCGCCTCATTCTCGGCAAGAAATCAGCCGCAAACATACCCGTGCGCGGTCGGCGGCGGAACGGATAGACGATGTGGGCCATCCAGTACCACCGATACGGCGATCCCTCCGTTCTGCAACGAGACGAGGTTTGCCTGCCGTCGTTGCGACCGGGCGAGGTGCTCATCGAGACCGTGTCCAGCGGGGTCTCAGATATCGACCTCATGTACCGCTCGGGCCGACTGAGGATGCACGGCGTGGGGTTCCCGAAGCAGCCCGGATTCGACGTGCTGGGAGTCATCCGCGATACCCGAAGCGTCGCGGTCCAGCCCGGACGATGGGTGTGGTCGGTGCTCGGTCTCGAACCCTCTCGACGTCGAGGAACCGCCGTCGAGTATCTTCGGGTTGATTCCAGTCGCATAGGTCTCTTCCCCGATGGCTACGCGCCAGAAGCTGATATCGGCGCATTGACCCTTGGCGCGCTGACCGCGCTGAAGAGCCTTCGAGCCGCCCGTGTCGTCGCCGGGCAGCGGATCCTCGTCGTCGGTGCGGCGGGAGCCGTCGGCACGGCCGCGATTCAACTCGCTCGTTTCTTCGACGCCAACGTCGACGCGGTGGCAGGCCCCGCGGGTCAAGACCTCTGTCGCCATCTCGGGGCGAGCGGGGTCTTCGACCACACCACGGTCTCGGTGGATGCTGTCCAGGCATCCGGCGCTTACGACGCCATCGTCGTCGCAGCCGGCCGAGGAAAGGACTGGCTCGGCGCAGCGCGACCCGGAGGCCGTATCGTTCTCACCCGCGCAGACAGCTGGATCAAGACCATTCCTTCCGCGACACGCGGTCGCCACCGAGTCCTCGGCATCGCCGCCGGCCACAGCGCCGCAAACCTCACGTGGCTCGCACAACGCGTGGCAGAGGGGCAACTGACGCCCGCGATCGGGAAGTCCTATGATATCGACGACCTCGCCCGTGCTCACCACGAATACGGCCATGGCGGAACCGCCGGAGCACGACTCATCAGGCACAACCACCAAGCCGGCCCGAACTGACCCCGTCTGGCAGATTCGGTCTGTCCGCGTGCACTGAGTCATCGTTTACGCTCAGCCGTCTCCGCAGGGCAATTCTCTTCCCGTTACTACGGAGAGTTGGGGACCCCGCTCAGCACGTAATCGCACCCTCCCGTAGTGGCGTCAAACACGACATGTGGTATT
>NZ_JBQDSX010000072.1:0-12582 GCF_052099035.1 Microbacterium sp.
CCTGCCAAGCCCGTAGGATTTTGATTCCGAGTCCAACTTTCGGGGTCCACTCCAATCGAGCGCAACTACTGCAAGATCAAGCAGTGACGCGGGCTCGCCACCCGCTACGACAAACACGCGGTCATCTACCGCGCCGCAGCCGTCCTCAACGCCGTCATCGCCTGGAATCGAGAGCTCGCGCACGTCATCCACGGGAACCGCCCGACACCCTTCGGGCCCGTCGAGTCGAAGCAGGAGCGATGCGCTGACGAATGGGCAGCGCCGCGCCTCATTCGAGTCGAGGAGTTCAGGTGCTCCGGGGCGGGCGCGGCCCTTCGGTGGCTCACCACGACCAAGCAGCGCTACGGCGTGCAGATCATCAAGGCGCCCGACGTCTCCGTGGTCCTCGAGAAGTTCGCCCGCCCGATGCGATCCGATGCGCAAAGCGGTGGGCAAACGATGGATTCGACGCAAAAAGCCCCAGCGTGTATTCTGAGCGAACGCCGTTCTACCGCGTGATTACGCGGCAGAATAGCTCCGGGGCTGTAGTTCAATGGTAGAACTTCTGCTTCCCAAGCAGATAGCGCGGGTTCGATTCCCGTCAGCCCCTCGGTGAGTTCTCACTGTCGATGAGACACTTCAGCTCTGTTGAGCCCGACGCTTTCCAGCCTCAACTGGGGGCGGTTCGGTTCAACAGCCGACTACTGAGCGTTGCGACTTTTGAGCAGTCCGCGCAGGCCCCAACACGAGAACCCTGCCAGCGCGCCGTAGAGCAGGGTGGTCTTCCACGCGTCGACGGAGGTGTTTCCGCCTCGTCCCGGGAAGTACGCCTCAGCATCGGCGCCGTCAAGAATCCAGGCCGTCGCCGACCACAGCGTGCCGGAGCTGAAAACGACGATCAGTACGATGCATCCCACTACCAAGAGCCGACGGACCGACGGCGACAGATTGGTGAGTGGCGAGGTCGACATCCGCTCAGATTAACCGAGCTACGTGCAAACCTCTCGCTCCCTGCTGTGGCGGACGTCGTCCGCCACAGCAGGGGAAGGTCAAGCGCGTGCGCGAGCGGTGTTCAGCTCTGCAAGAGCTCGGGAAACAGCCGCAATGGCGTCGCTGGATACCATAGGCGCGCCAGCGGTCAGACGCGTTCCGTCTTCCCATTTGGCCATGGCGTCGAAGGCGGTAGCCGCCGTCGCGTCCACGCTTGCGATGGCCTCAACCACGACCTGACGCGCGTGCTCGTCGTCAACGAATGCGCCCAGCGACGAATCGACCGACAGCGAAGGCAGCTCAAGAACCGGCCGCGGGTCAGCGATAGTCCACGTATGCGTGCCGGAGCCAACCTCGAAGAGCTCGGCTCCCGGCAACGCGACGACCGCCGTAGTGTTCGGCGGAACCACTGCTCGCACGACGATCGCGCCGTCCTTCTCCTCCCAGCCGGACGATGCAATCCCGTACGGCGTCTCGTGGCGAGCAGACGCGTGCGAGAAACCGTGGAGCGGCACGGGAGCGATCCGCTGGCGACGCCATCCCGGAGCCTCGCATGCGAGGCCCGCCAACGATCGATGCAGCCAATCCGCGATTGCGCCGAACGCATAGTGGTTGAAGGACGTCATCTCCCCGGGGTTGATGCTGCCGTCGGGAAGCATGCTGTCCCAACGCTCCCAAATGGTCGTGGCGCCCATGGTCACCGCGTAGAGCCACGAGGGGACGCGAGTCTGCAGCAGCAGTCTCCGCGCAACGTCGGCATGGCCGGTCGTCGTCAGCGCGTCTTGGATGAGCGGAGTGCCGACGAAGCCCGTGGAGATGCGATAGCCGCCGCGACGCACGAGCTTGGCGAGGCGGTCGCCCATGCGCTGACGCGCCTCACCCGTGACGAGGTCGAAGCCGACGGCGAGAGCATAGGCCGTGGGAGCGTCGGAGACGATGCGTCCTCCCTTAGTCGTGTATTCGCGGATCCACGCCTGGCGGGCCTCTTCAGCCAGAGTTGCGTAGTGGTGCGCATCGTCCGCTATCCCGAGCTCGTCCGCGGCGCGGGCAACGGCCCTCGTTGCGGCGAAGAAGTAGGCGCTCGCGACGATGTCAGGGTCCGTCTTGGCCGCTTCAGCCTGTTCCGGGGGCGCGTCGGGGTCCAGCCAGTCACCGAACTGGAATCCGCCCTCCCAGAGCATGCGGTCGCCGGCGAGCCCGACTAGGACATCCGCCCACGCTCGCATGTGCGGATAATGCTCGGCGAGCGCGCGACGGTCGGCAAAGCGTTCGAACAGCACCCCGGGAACGATCGCGGCGGCGTCTCCCCACGCGGCCGCGGGAAAGTCGCCCCACTCGAGAACCTGCGGCACGATGATCGGACAGACCCCATCGCGCGCCGTCTGCTCGATCGCGACGTCGCGCAGCCAGGAGCTCAAGAAGGCATCGGAGTCGAAGAGGAACGACGCCGTGGGAGCGAACACCTGAATATCCCCCGTCCATCCCAAGCGCTCGTCGCGCTGCGGACAATCGGTGGGCACGGAGAGGAAGTTCCCGCGCATCCCCCAGACGACGTTCTCGTGCAGGCGATTGACGAGGTCGTGCGAGCTCTCAAACCACCCCGTGCGCCGCATGTCGCTGCCGACCACGATCGCCGTAACGTCACGAATGTCGAGCTCCCCCGGCCATCCGTCGATCTGCGCGTATCGGAAGCCGTGGAACGTGAACTCCGGTTCAAACACGTCCTCTCCGCCGCTCAGGACGAACTCGTCGGTAGCGCGGGCGTAGCGCAGGGGCCGTGTGCCCAGCTCACCGTGCTCGAGCACCTCAGCGTGCCGCACAGTGATGACATCGCCGCCTTCCCCGGTGGCACGCACGCGCAGCCAACCCACGAGGTTCTGGCCGAAGTCGAGGATCGTCGCGCCTGTCGGCGTCGTAATGACTTGCTCGACGGCGACCTCTTGGGTGCGTCGCACAGGTTCGGCGATCATCGCCTCAGGAACGATGTCCCTCGGGGAGACGGCAACGGGCGCCCAGGTCGAGTCGTCGTACCCCGGTTCTGCCCAGCCCGTTCGGTCGATTCGCCGGTCGATTCGCTCGCCGTGATAGAGGCTGCTCGATACGACCGGCCCGTTAGCCGCACGCCATCGTTCATCCGTGGCGATGGTGAGCACGGTTCCGTCGACGTACTCCACACGCAGCTGCGCGAGTGCGTCCGGTTGCTCGCCGTAGAACCGTTGACCAGCGCCGGCAAAGCCCCATTCTTCCGTCCACCATCCTCCGGCCAGACGGATGCCGAGGGCGTTGCGCCCACTGCGCACAAGAGCGGTGACATCGACGGCGTCGTGGAGCAGGCGGGACTGATAAACCGTCCAGCCCGGCTTGAGCACCGCGTCGTCGACGTCTTGCCCATTGACGACCGCCTGGTAGACGCCTCGCGCAGTGGAAAACAGCGTCGCCGATGCGACGGCGCGATCAATGTCGAACTCGGCGCGCAGCAACGCGGGAGCGGCCGCCGTAGGCGGTTCTGCCAGCGCAATGAAGTCGGCCCGCCAATCTTTCTCCGGCACGAACACCGCCCGCACTTCGACGGGATCGCTCCAGTCCCCGGTGATCCCATCGGCGCCGGTCACTCGCACCTCAACACGATGGCGAGCGTAGGGCGCGATCGGTGCGAAGGGCCAATCAAGGAACACGGACTCGTCGGACTGGATCGCGACCGTCTGCGTTGCATCGAGGCGCACTTCTGCGCGCGCTTGACGCCATCCTGATGCTGAGGTCTCGACCATCCAGCTCAAGCGAGGGCTGGGGCTGTCGGCGAAAGCGCCATCGTTGCGGCGCTCGAGGCGCACACGGGTGACGCGAGGAGCAGGGCTGGAAGAGTTCATCTGATTCCTTGTGGTGGTCATCCTTTGATCGCCCCTGCGGTCATGCCAGTGACGATCTGACGGTTGAAGAAGATGTACATGATGAGCGGGGGAACGGTGATGAGCAGAACGTCCATAAACAGGAGGTTCCATTGGCTCACGGACTGCGACTGGAAGTTGTACAGAGTCAGTTGCACGGTCGCGTTGGCGTCTCCCGGCAGGAAGTAGAGCGGGTTCACGAAATCGTTGAACACCGTCACGGACTGCACGACGACGACCGTGACGATGACGGGGCGCAGCAGCGGGAGCACGACGGTGAAGAACAGCCTTATGGGGCCGGCGCCGTCGACGAGCGCTGCTTCGTCAAGCTCCCGCGGGATCGTGCCGACAAAGGCGCGGAACATCACGATGCAGAACGACAGACCGAACGTCGCCTCTACGAGGATGAGGCCCGGCAGCGTCTTGAACAGCCCTATCTCCTGAAGAACCCAGATCGTCGGGACGATGGCGGGCGGCACGATCAGCCCCGCGAGCACGAGCGCGTTGATGAGGCGATTCCAGCGCGAGCGCCGACGGTTGAGCAGGTACCCGACCATGGCCGCAAACACGACCATGAGGACGACGCTCGCAACCGTGAGCACGGTGCTGTTGACGAACGCGCGCTGAAGGATCCCGTCGCGGTACTGCCAGACAGTGACGACGTTCTCGATGAACGCCCACGTCGTGGGCCAGGTGAATTCGAATCGCGACGCCTCACTCGCGGTTTTGGAGGCGGTCAAGAAGATGAAAGCGAAGGGGACGATGAAGACGACGATTGAGACGAGGATCGAGATGATCCCCAGAGACCAGCGCTGGAAAATTCTCATCGCTCAACCTCCTTCCGATTCAGGGCGACCGTAACCGGCACCATGATCGCCGTGACGACAACGAAGAGGATGACGTTGCCAGCCGTAGACAGCCCGTAGAAGCCCGCTTGGTACTGCTTGTAAATGACAGACGCCACGACGTCGCTCGTGAAACCAGGCCCACCCTTCGTCATCGCCCAGATGAGGTCGAACGAGCGCAATCCGCCGATGAGCGAGAGCGTCACGACAGTCGCCGTCGCGGGCTGGACGAGGGGAAGGGTGATGCTGCGAAAGCTGCGCCACGCGCTCGCTCCGTCGATGCGTGCGGCCTCGTAATACTCCTGAGGGATCGCAGCGATACCCGCAATGTAGATGAGAGTCGCAATGCCGAGCCCCTTCCAGATGTCCACTCCCGCCACGGTCAGCAGCGCCAGGCTCGGATCGGTGAGCCAACCCGGCCCTTCCAGGCCGAAGAATCCGAGCACCGCGTTGACGAGCCCGTCGAAGGGATCGAGAAGCGCCTTGAAGGTGACTCCGATGCCGATCGTGGAGACAAGCACGGGAAAGAACACCACCGACCGGAGGAAGGACTTCCCGACGAGCTGGGTCGTCAGCAGCACTGCCAGCGCGAGGCCGAGCACGACCTTCGCCGCGGAGGTGAGGAAGCCGTAGACGAAGGTGTTGATGAACCCCTGAAGCAGCTGCGGCTCACTGAAGAACTGCACGAAGTTCTCGAAACCGATGAACTCGATATCGAAGAGCGACCAGCGCGTAAGGCTGAAGTAGAACGATGCGAAGGTTGGGACCGCGAAGAAAACGGCATAGAGGACGAGCGCCGGTACGTAGAACCACAGCGGGTAGGCGGACCGTAGCGGCTGCGCCCGCCGACGGGGGGCAGGTGTTTTTCTGATCATGAGATTCCGTTGCGGGGGCCGGCGCTCAGGAGTGCCGGCCCCATTCCGATAGCGGGCCGTCACCAGCCCTCGAGGCCCAGCTGCTGCGCCTGCTTCTTGACGTCCTCGTCGTAGCGCGCGGCGGCCTCCTCGGCCGTCGAGATGCCTGACCCGGCCTCAACCGCGAGGTTCTCGAGGTTCGGTCCCTTGATGGGAGAGAGATACTCGAGCGCGGATGCACTGCGCCCCTCGTCGACGTACGTTTGGATGTCGGAGAGCAGCGAGGGCTCGTCATCGTCGAGCTCGCACAGGCCCGCGTACGGGCCCGCCGCGGAACCCATCTCGTTCTGAATGTCACAGCCGGCTGGGCTGTTCAAGAACGCGACGAATGCCTTCGCCGCCTCGAGCTCGTCGCCTTCCGTGGTTCGCGGGATGTAGACCGCGTTGGACTGCCAGATGGTCGCCTGCGTGTTGGCGGCGTCGTCTGCAGGCTGTGCGAAGAAGCGCACGTCCTCGACGTACTCCGGAGAGTTCTGCTGGATCGTGGCGATAATGCCGGATGCAACCGGGTAGTGGGCTGCGGTGCCCTCGGCCACCATGCGGGTGCCGTCGTCGACGGTCGCGCTGGCGAAGTCGGGGTTGAGATACCCGGCGTCGTAGACGTCCTGCAGACGCTGGAAACCCGCGAGCGCGGGCTCCTCAGCGAAGCTGCGGTTATTCGCGGTGTATTCCTCGGCCCATTCGGGGTCGGCGGCGACGACGTTGGCGAAGTCGCTCAACACGAAATACTGGCTACTGTGCGTGTCGCCGAAGGTCTGCACCACGGGCACGATTCCGGCGTCCTGAATCACGGCATTGTTCGCCATGAATTCGTCCCAGGTGTCCGGGATCTCGAGCCCGAGCTCGTCGTAGATGGGCTTGTTGTAAATTACGCCGCCGGCCGAGGTCGTTCCCAATGGCGCCCCATAAACCCCCTCGTCGCCGCTGACGACATCGATGAAGTCCTGATTGAGGCCCTCCATCCACTCCTCCTCAGACAGGTCGACGAGGGTTTCATCGGGGTTGAGCGCATTCAGAAGCGAACCGGCATTATACAGGAAGACGTCCTCCATCTCGCCCGTGGACAGCCGGGTCTTGATGAGGTTGTCGCCCTCGGTACCCGACGGACGAGTCTCGAGAGCGACCGAGATGTCGGAATTCTCGGCTTCAAACGCCTCGACCAGGGCCGTGGCGGTGTCGACCATGGTCGACGAGTTATCCACGACGAACGAAACTCGAGTAGTGCCGTCATCCGACGCGGCACCGCATCCGACGACGGCGATCGAAGACAGAACACCCAATCCCACAACCATGAAGCGTTTTCGCGACGGAAAAGCCATCAGTTACCTCCTTGTAAGCTGGCGTAAATCGATCTACATTTGTGTAGACCGATCTACATCGAACGGACCGCCGCTTACTATCGCGACGACCTAGCTAAGGTAGCCGCGAGAGGAGGACAATGTCAACCCACGCATCCCCACGCGGTCGAGCAGCCACGATCCAAGATGTCGCCCGCGTAGCCGGCGTCTCTCGAGCTGCCGTCTCGAAGGTATTGCGCGACGCCTACGGCGTGAGCGACGACATGCGTGAACGAGTAAGAACAGCGATCGAGCAGCTAGATTATCGGCCCCGCGTCGCGGCCCGCGCGATGCGGGGATCGAGCTTCACCATCGGCATCCAGATTCCCCAGGTCGAGAACGAGTTCTTCTCTCAGATCGTCAGCGGCGCGATCGCTGGCATGGAGGGCACAGGCTACCAGCTCATCGCGGCACACGTCAGCTCGCTTGCGCGCGCGAGCGAAGCCATCGAAAGCCTCGCCGACCGCCAGGTCGACGGCATCGTCGTCATCGCCCCGCTGCTCGCCCCCGATTGGCTCGAGAACCTCGCCTTGTCGATGCCCGTCGTCATGATCGGACGCCACGCCGAGGCCGAGGAGTACGACGCCGTCACTGGACGGGACAGCGCCGGAACCGACCTCGTGATGGACCATCTGCTCACTCTCGGACATACGCTGATCACTCATCTCACAGTCTCGCCCGAGCTCATGACCGGGGCTACCGATCCTCATATGCGGCGCCTCGAACGCTACCGAGAGCGCATGGCGGCCGCGGGTCTCGCTGAGCACGTCCTCCTCACCGGCATCGATGAGGAAGCCGCGTATGCGACTACACGGCAGCTCATCTCATCCGACGATCGCCCCCGGGCGTTGTTCGCAGGCAACGACACCCTAGCGATGGGTGCTCTCCGCGCAGCTGCCGAAGCCGATCTCCCTCCGGAACGCCTGTCCATCGTCGGCTACGACGGAATTGCGGTCGCCGCGCACTCGCGCGTCATGCTGACTACGGTCAACCAGCATGGTTTCGAGCTCGGCGCAAACGCCATTCGCCTCATGATCGAGCGCATCGAAGGCCGTCGCGAGCCCCGCCGAGTCGACCTTCTTCCGACCCTCGAAGTGAGACACTCTACAGCTCCGCCGCTCTGGTGACCCCGCGCAGACGAGGGCCATCGCGGCAACAGAGGCCCCTACGTCGTATGCGAGGTACTCACGACGCCGGCGCGCCCCCGCATCGCGCGACCGATAGGCATGTTCCGCCTTCCGCGCGATGCAGCGGAAGGCGGAACATGCTCGTGCTCACTTCGTAGCGATGCGGCGCGACGCACGCCAGATCAGGCACCCGCCCAGCACAAGCAGGATGCTCACAGCACCCAGCATTGACGCCGCGTCGGTGCCGGTCGGCGCCAGTGGCTCGTCGCCCTCACCGGGATCCTCACCCGACCTAGGCTGCTCGCCGGAGGGATCCTCCGGACCCGGTTGCTCTGGAACGGGCGCTGTCGGCTCCGGCTCCACGGGACCCGGCTGCTCCGGCGCGGGCTGTTCCGGCTCCGGATCCTCAGGAGCCGGCTGTCCCGGCTGCTCCGGCTCCGGCTCCTCGTCGGGCGCGTCGGAGGCGAAGCCGGCGCCGGTCACGGTGAAGGTACCGTCCCAGTCGGCGTTCGACGAACCTCGGACCCAGATCTTCACCCGATCGATGGCCTCCGTCCGGTCCCACGAACCAAGATCGACCGTGACAGTGGCTTTCTCTCCCGTGAGCTCGGCCGTTCCGAAGGCGACCTCGTCGCCTGAGTAGACCTTCACCTTCGCGACCCGCCCGTTGTCGGCGTTCGTTCCGGGGACGTCGAGTCCGAAGCGCAGCAGAGGCGCATCCCTCGCATCGATAGGCTCTTGCGCGGGATGCACGATGCCGCGCCAGAGCTTGTCGAGCGCCGCGAAATCGACCGTGACGCCGTCACCGGTCTCCACGCCCTTCGCGTTCTCGCTCGAGACCCAGCGCTCGTCCGGCAGTGGGACTTGGATCTCGAGTGCGTCCTCGCCGGAAGCGGCCTCCTCGATCGAGATCGGCATCTCCGCCGGCAGCGGGCGAGTGCCCTGCGCCTCGATGTCGAGACCTGGGAAGATGTCTTCCCACGATTCCTCGCCGATGATCGCAGGCGCGAACGCGGTGTGCTCGCTCCCCTCGACAGTGTCGATGTAGCGGAACACGTCGTAGATGCGCTTACGTTCGCCGGGAGACGAGTCCTCTTCATGTTCGTCGTCCCACGTCCACAGCCCGAGCCGCAGACCGCCCTCGACCTTGTGGTCGACATGGCGGTGCAGGATGAACGAGTCGATCCCGGGTGTCGACACGGCGCGATAATAGCCGTAGGCATATGCAGCTGCCTGCAGTTCTTCGTCGGCCTCGTCGGATGACGGCGTATTGAATCCCTGCTCCGACAAGATGATGTGCCGCAGCTTCCCCTCGTCGAGGAACGCGTCCTGACTGAGATACTCCGAGAGCACCTGCAGGTTCTTGAACGTGATGCGCATGGTGTCGAACGAGTCAGTCGCCGTCTCGTCATTCCACACGGCAGGATCGAACAGATCCTCCGGGTAAGGATGGTGGGCGACGTTCCAGGGGAAGTCTCCCGTCTCCTGCGTGAGCTCCTGCAGCCGGTCGAGGAGTGCCCGTCCCGAGTAGTACCGGTACTGCTGAGATGGGTTCATCGACTGGTTCCAGAAGTGGTCGAGCGAGATGTAGGTGCGCGCCTTGTCGTACTCGCGACTCGTCGCTAAGTAGGTCCACCGCAGCGCCCTCTCGTAGTCGTCCATGAATGTGTTGACGCTCGCCTCGCCACGGTTCTGCCAGACCCAGGGACTGTTCACCTCGTTGCCGACGATCCAGCCGACCGCGCGACCGTTAGCCTGATCCTCACGGCTGTACCGGTCGGCGAGGAAGGCCAGCGTTGCTCGGAAGAACCGTGAGTTGTCGTCAACCGTGTTGAACGCGTAGACCGTCCCCTGGCCGCGGGCGGCGTCGGGATGGATGAGCAGGTCGGGCGCGCCCGGGTTCGATTTATCGTCGTCGTAGACGATCAGGATCAGGTTGACGAGCATGCCGTTGTCCGAGAGCGGTTTGATCGCCTGATCGCTTTCCTCCGCATACTCCCGATCGAAGTAGTACGTCTCGCCGTCGTAGGAGAAGGGGATCGTCTTCTCCGGCCCGAGGTCGTCGGGCAGCAGCAACCGATCGAAGGCAACGTTGATGGCCGCGTGACCGACACCGAGTTCCTCGGCATCATCGGTCATCTGCACCTGCAGCCCCTTCTTCGTCGGCGGCTCGGGGAAGGCGAAGTCGTTCTCCGCGGCGAAATCGAGGTCGCTCGCGTACTGTGCCGAATCGACGTAGGCGACATCGTCGCCCGTGGCCGCCACGACGAGGAACTTCGAGGTCAGACGGTCGCGCTCGCCGTCGAACCGCGACACGGCGAAGGAAAAGTCTTCCGATGCCGCCGGCTGCGCATCGAGCAGATCCGCGCTATCGATGTCCGTCTCATACTCCCAGGCGTCGAGCTCGTAAAGCCGGAACTCATCCGCGTCCTCACGCGCCGCACCCGTCACGTGGATCTGGTCATCAGTCGCCGCCACCGGGTCGACGTGACCGATGTGGTCGACCGGATCACGGTCCTCTTCCTCAGGGTTCGGCAGCTCCTCCTCGTTGAGGTCGAATCCGACGGAGGTGACCGTCACCGTGCCGTCGCTCGTGGCGTTTTCACCCGTGTCGATGCGCAACTTCGTGATCGTGCCCGCCCACGACGAGATTCCTCGCAGATCTACGCGATACTCGCTCGGCGCCGACTCGTCCGGCCGCAGCTCGAAAGTCTGCGCCATGGTCTCGGAATAGCCCGGAGAGTCGGCCGTCTGCCAATAAATCTTGCCGGCGGTGTTGCCCGTCGCGTTCTCCGCGCTGATGACGAGGGTGTTCATCGCCTCGGCGTCGAGATCGAAGTCCGGCGAGGCGATCCAGGGATCGTCGCCCGAGATCTGCACTTCAAGGCCGCGCTCGGTGGCCTCGAGCGACGGCACGCCGTTGCCCACGGTCCATCCCTGCGTGTCGCCGGGGGTGTCGAACGTCCACGCCGGCGTCTCTGCCGCGAACGCCGCGGACGGGACGAGCACGGATGCCAACATGCCCAGCAGGATAGCGAGGGCCCCAGCGATGCGTGCGCCCGGTCGTCGTCGTAAAGAGGAGGCGCGCCGATTACCGGCGCGTGAATTTCCGATCTGATATGACACGCGTGTGCTCCTGTTCTGATTCTCCGTTGAATTTTTCAGGCGTGGCTGGGGGCGTCCTCGCCGAGTGAAACGTTACACTATCCGATGATCGTCATACGAGGGCGCAATGGCAAGCCCGCCCGCGGGAAGGAAACATGACGTGGTCAGCATGAAGGACGTGGCGGGTCACGCATCCGTCGCGCTCGGAACGGTATCGAAATATCTCAATACTCCCCAACGCGTATCTCCGGAGATGCAGGCGCGCATTCGCGCGGCGATCGCCGAGCTCGGGTACACCCGCAACGAGGCCGCCCGGCAACTGAAGTCCGGCCGCAGCCGCACGATCGCGCTCGTGGCCCTAGAGCTGAACAACCCGTTCTTCGGCGAGGTCGCCGAGGCGATGGAGCGCCGCGCAACCGAGGACGACCTGTTCCTCTCGATCGTCAGCGCGAGCGGTGACGCCGAACGCGAGGCCGCGTACGTCGGCCTGCTCGTCCAACAGCGCGTCTACGGGGTCATCCTCGCGTCGGGACAGACGAAGAACGCGGAGCTCGACCTGCTGCACAGCAGCGGCATCCCGACCGTTCTCATGGATGCGTATCCCGATACGGACCGATTCTCTTCCTGTTCCATCGACGACGTCGCCGGATCGAGGCAAGCTGTGTCTCACCTGGTGCAGCAGGGATGCCGGCGCATCGCCTTCGTCGGCGGCGAAACGAAGACGCATCAGATCGCGCAGCGGCTCCGCGGAGCGCAGTCGGCGATCGAGGACTTCTCGGGGGTGCAGATGGAGATCATCGCAACCGATGATCGCTCCGTGATGTCGGGCATCGCCGCCGGTGACTCCATTGCCCGCCGCCGTGAGGACGATCGACCTGACGGCGTATTCGCGGCCAACGACTCGCTCGCGATCGGCATGATCGAATCGTTCGTTCGTACGGGAACGATCGCCGTGCCGCACGATATCGCGATCGTCGGCTACGACGACGTCGACTTCGCTGCAGCTTCGGCCATCCCGCTGTCGTCCGTCCGGCGACCCCGCGTCGAGTTCGGGCGCAGCGCAGTCGACCTCGTCTCAGATCAGGCCCGTGCCCTGGCCCGGCCCGCGACGCGGCGGATGGTCATCCAGCCCGAGCTAATCGTGCGCCACAGCTCTCTGCGCGCCAGCTGAACCGCGTCAGCAGCTCGCGGTCGGAACGCGGCGCTGACGCGACGCACAACGACGCCGATCGGATGCCCGGTACCGCTCCCCCGGACCTCGCCGTTGGCGCCCGCCCGGCTTCTGCCGTCGTCGTGTTCAATCACCGCAGTCGCGAGTAACGGATTGCGGTTACCCGGTCGCACACTAAACCTCGATCCACCGATGAGCCTGGGGTGGGCTCAGCTGGCATGATCAGCGG
>NZ_JBQDSX010000073.1:0-12324 GCF_052099035.1 Microbacterium sp.
CTTAAAGGTGTCGACGTACTTGACCAGGAACAGCGCCTTCAGCAGTCGGTTGGCGAGGATCGTGACCTCAGAGCCCGGGTCGGGCAGATGCCTCTCGGCCTGAAGGATGGCGCTCTGGGCGGCCGACTTCAGCGCGGCGCTGATACCCGCGAACATCTGGTCGAAGGTCGCGAGGTAGCCCACCTGTTCGGTGCCGATGCGCTTGGCGACCTCCTGGACCACGCCGAGCATCGAGCGCTCACCGACCGAGCTGTTCTTGCCCTCGAACATGTTGTGATCAGACAAGCCCTCGATCGCCGCCTGAAACAGAGGGATCTGGTACGTCACGAACGGATACGTGCTGATGAATCGACCACCATCGACGTAGTTGCGGTACGTCTTCGCGCCGTCGACGAAGTCGAAGATCGTCTTGAAGTTCGCACCCTCCTTGGCGTGGATGGTCATCAGTTCGGCAGCGCCCGCATCGTTCTTCTCCAGCAGACGCTTGCTGATGACCTCTTCGACATCCTGGCTGGTCAGCTTCACCTTGGCGCTGAACCGGGCCTGGATCTTGGAGAAGTCGTTGCCCTGCTGCCTGGTGCGGTCGCCGATGACCTTATCCATGTCCTCCTGTGAGGTGACGAAGACCCACGACTGCCCCTTGCATTTCGTGTTCAGGGACTCGGCGATCGTCTGGAGGTTGAGCATGAGCTTGACGTCGTCAGCGATGAACTGGCCGACCTCGTCGACGAAGAAGTTGAGCCGGAAGCCCGGTCCCTGCTTGTCGATCCACGCCTTGACCGAGGTGGCGAAGTCCTCGATCGACACGGCGTAGGACTTCTGGTACTGCGCAATGATCCCGGGGTTAGCCTCACCGTTGACCTCGGCGAACGCCTTGTCGATGTTGTGACCTTCCAGGGCGGTCTGCTCGCGCCCTTGCGACCAGTCGATTCCGGCGTGCCTGGCGAAGGCTGCCTTGAACGCCTCGTACTGGCCGCGCTTGTCGAGATCCTCCTCGAATCGGGCAACAGCGCCATCATTTCCGAAGTAGCCGCGGCTCTCGTCGAAGACCTTGACGAAGACCTTGAGCAGCGCGTCAGTCTGGTCCTTCGCGATCAGGGTCGCCTTCTGGTCGATGTTGAACAGCAGGCTCTTCGCCGGGATGGCCGCAGCCTTCTCCAGTGAAGCGATGAGCATCGCGTCATCGGTCTTGCTGAGGAAGGACTCGCTCACCTTCTCGCGGGCGAATGCCTGACCCTCCACGTCACCAAGCAGGTGGGCGAGCATCTTGAGCAGGTGGGACTTACCGGAGCCGAAGAATCCCGAGATCCACACGCCGTTGGCGTTCGTGTAGTTGGTGTACTCCTCCAGCAGTGGCGCCACGCCCTTCGCGGCGTCGTTGGTGAAGACGTACTCCTCGACCTCGATGCCCAGGTGGTCGACGTCGTCGGCCTTGACGACGCCCTCGATCGAGCGGGTGACGTCTTTGAGGAAGATCTCGTTGAGTTTCATCGGGTCATGCTTCCTGGTCGAGAATGCGCTTGGCGCGGTAGAAGGAGTCGTCTTTGAGTTGGCCAAACAGCACCAGTGCCGAGCCCTGCGTGGTCGACACCTCGTACCGTCCTGGGAAGAACATCAGCATCGGCTTGTGGGAGACGACCGTTTGAAGGTTGTTCAGCACCGTGTGCGAACGCACGAAAGGGAACACCTCGCCGATTCCGGTGAGGAAGAGGATCTGGAACGACTCGTCCGTGATGCGTTCCTTGATCGCCGGAGCCAGGTGCATCTGTGGGTCGAGCATGTTCTGAAGCATTTTTAGGAAGTCGGGCTTGTCCATCGTCGGCTCGGCGGTGAGGATGCGCTCCCACACGTTGCGCTCCTTGAGCAGCTCGACGCACAGGTCGTAGAGGTTGATCTCGAGGACCTTGATTCCCCGCTCGGTGTCGAGCTTGGTCTTGATGCGCTTCTTGGCCTGGGTGATATCGAGCGCCCAAGTTGGGTCGTAGTCGTAGATGAAGTGGGCGACCTCGTTGCCGAGACCCTCCATCTTCAGGAAGCGTTCGCTGCTGAGTACCCTGAACAGGTGCTCCTCTTGCTGAGCCAGTGTGGGCTTGGAGTTCAGGGGCATTAGGCCACCCTCGTCGGGAAGAAGCGGATGTCGCTCGGCGTGCGCTGGGTGAGGAGTTCGGCGACGCGGGCGGAGAGAAGCACGGGCTCGATAGTGCGCTGCGTGGTCAACAGCCCTGCCTGGACCATCATTTTGAACAGCACCTCTCGGAGCTTCTTGTATGTAGCGGCCGAGACGGCGTCGAGTTCGTCGTGCCACATGGCCTTGGTGCGGTAGAAGGAGTCGTAGTCCTCATAGGAGACGGTGCCCGCCAAGGTGAGAAAGCGCTCACGGAGTACCTCCTCGGCGAACTCGCCGATGAGGTCGTAGCGACGACACGCGGCTGCCCACATAAGGTGGCCGCCCTCAGAAGCGGTGATCTCGGTGAGGCTCTCAACCTCACGGTCGGAGAGTGCCGACATCCTCTTGACCGTCTCGCGCACGAGGCGTACGCCGGTTCTGTAGGTGCGCGCTTGCAGGAGGTTTCCTTCGACCGCAAGGTCACGCACCTTCACCCAGTCATGATGCTCGACATAGACCGGCGCCAAGAATGCGGCCTCGCGCTCCAGGAGGCCGCCGGTTGTGAACGACAGCGCGTAGCGCGGCGCGGCAGTCGAGTTGCGGCTGCTCACAGGACACCCCCTCTGGAAAATGGCAAGTTGATCAGCATACGTCGACCCTCCGACATCGCCGAGCAACCGTCACGTGTCGCCCTCGTCGTCCCGTGGCTCGGGGCTGCCCCGCCGCTGCGCACCCACTCATCGATCTCGCTGACCTGGAACTTCCAGAGCCGGCCGACGCGGTGGGCGGGCATCTTCTTCTCGGAGATCCAGTCGTAGACGGTGTCCTTCGTAATGCCCAGGTGGGCGGCAATCTCCTCAGCAGACAGCCAGGGCTCAGCCACGTCGATAGACCTCCGGATGGAGTGCGCGAAGTGCGCACATAGTCACCCTATCGGCGGTGAAACCCGTCGGATTTCCGCGACGCACCGAGCAACTCGGCGAGAACCGGTTTCACCCCCAGTTTCTGACTCGGGGGACGTCAGAGCCAATCAGATGCGGTACCGCAGCGGCAACGTCCACCGAGTTCGATCCCTGGGCCAGCCTCGTTGCGCCGCTGAGGGCTGCCGCTCGTTGTCGCTCGAGGATTCTCCGAGGCGATGCCGCCCTGCTATCACGGTTGGCGCGGATCCCCCGAGACGTGCGCTTCGTGTTCGAGGGCAGACATGACTCGCATGACCTCGCGAAGGAACGCCGACGGGTCGCCTCCACCGTAGATCTCCACGAGGCGGTCCAGCTCGGCCTTGTCTTCAGGCTCGATATCGATCTCGACGATCTCCGTAGGCATGCTGAACTCCTCTCGCGCGAATGCGTACGGCGTGACCGCTACCGTCGCGCATGATCCCATTGCGGGGAACACGAACGAGCAGAATCCGGGCACCAGCAAGCCACGCGACTGCCGCCTCGCCGCTCAAGTTGTCGGCCTGTCGAGTAGCTCGGCATCCCGGACGTCGGCCACGAACTGCGCAGCCCGACGGACCTGCCGCATCGTGATGCCGGTGTACTCGTCGGGGCGGATCACGAGGACCGCGGGGCTGAGCCCGGCTCGCTCCAGCGTGCGCATCAATGTGCTGCGGACCGCCATGTCGTCGAACCAGACGACTGCTCGGGCGCCGGATCTCTCCACCGCGTGCGTGACGGCTCTGGCACGCCATCCCGGCGCCCAATCATCATCGCCGTGCAAGTGTCGGCCGTCGAGCCGCCCACCCAGTCGCCTTTCGATCAGCGATTGCACCATGCCGGGACTCCAGCTCGTGACCCAGCCGACCTGCACATCCGGGGAGGTCGTGAGTTCGTGGAGCGCGGCGACCACCGGCTTCGCGACCGGCGTCGCCCACATCGGCTCACCAGACCCGTCTCGAGGCGGGAGCGGGCTGATCGTGCCATAGCTCCTCACCCACGACCTGAACTCGATGGACTCGGGTAGCGCGATTCCGTCAACGAGTCGAGATGCGTTCTACCGTCTGCCCGTTTCTGTTCCAACGATTGCGGAGCAGCGTGCGATCGCTGCGACGCTCGGCGCGCTCGACAACAAGATCGAGTCGAACCGGCGCGCTGTCGAGACGGCGCAAGAACTTCTGCGCGCGTTGTTCGAGTGCTGGTTCGTTGAGTATCAGCCTTGGGGCGGGGAAGCTCCCGCTTCGTGGCGTGTCGGCACGCTTCAGGAAGTTGTGAAGCTCGTCAAGAAGCCGACGAGAGCTGGCGCTCGGCCTGACCTCCCTTACGTTCCTATCGACTCCCTTCCCATGGGAACTCTTGGCCTGCACGAGTCGCGGCCCAGCGAACAGGCGAAGAGTAGCCTCTCGTTGTTCACGAAGAATGACATCCTTTTCGGCGCGATGCGCGTGTACTTTCATCGCGTCTCTCTCGCTCCATACGAAGGAATCACTCGAAACACCACGTTCGTGCTGCGCCCGAACTCACCGGAGTACCTCGCGTTCGCGCTTCTGCTGCTCGATCGCGACAGCACGATCGATTACGCGAGTGCCACTTCGAAGGGGTCCACGATGCCATACGCTGTCTGGGATGGGGCCCTCGCGGACATGCAAGCGACAATCCCGGACCTGGCAACCGCCGCTGCGTTCAACGATCATGTCGAGCCGCTTCTGACGCTCGTTCGCGACGGCTACAACGAATCCCGCCGCCTCGCTGCGCTCCGTGACGCGCTGCGCCCGGAGCTGCTCTCCGGGCGTGTCCGCGTGCCGGTCGAGGAGGGCGTGTGAGCGGCGGGATAGTTTGTCGTGTATCCATGTGCACAGGTAAATACTCGGTGTCCGCGTAACGGAGGGGTCCGGATGTCGCTGATGAACGAGGCGGTGCTCGAGGAGAGCGCGCTCGGCTGGTTTTCTGAGCTCGGGTTCCACACCCTCAACGCCGCCCACATCGCTCCGGGCGAGCCCGCCGCGGAACGAGTCTCGTTCCGGGAGACGGTGCTCGAGGGGCGCCTACGTGATGCGATCGCGCGGATCAATCCGGACGCGTCGGCCGAGATGGTCGACAGCGCGGTGAAGGAGGTTACGTCACCAAGTGCGCAGAGCCTGATCGACGAGAACCTTTGTAACCATCGGATCCTTGCCGACGGTGTCGGAGCTGAGTATCGCGACGCGGGCGGCGCTGTACGTACGCGCCTCATGCGAGTGATCGACTTTGAGCAGCCCGACAATAATGACTGGCTCGCGGCGAACCAGTTCACGATCGTCGAGAACAAGAACCGGTGGCCCGACCTGCTGGTGTTCGTGAACGGGCTGCCGCTGGCGCTGTTCGAGCTGAAGAACCCGATCGTTGAGAACGCGACGTTGCAGTCGGCGTGGAATCAGATCCAGACGTATCGGTCGGACATCCCGTCGGTGTTCCGCACGAACGTCGTCACGGTCATTTCGGACGGGATCGCCGCGGCGATGAGCAGCTTCACCGGAGCGTTCGAGCATTACGCGCCGTGGAAGTCGATCGATTCGCCGACGCCAGTGGATGGACTCGAGCTCGAGGTGCTGATTAAGGGCGTCTTCGAAAAAAAGCGGTTCCTGGACCTCGTACGGAACTTCGTCGTGTTTAGCAGCGAAACGATCAACGATGCGAAGACAGGGCAGGCCAAGCGCATCCTGGTCAAACGTGTGGCGAAGTATCACCAGTTCTGGGCCGTGAACGCTGCTGTCGAGTCGACCGTCCGCGCGTCGAGCCCGGACGGGGATCGTCGCGGTGGTGTCGTGTGGCATACGCAGGGGTCGGGTAAGAGCTTCGAGATGGTGTTCTACGCCGCGAAGATCATGCAGGACGCGCGGATGATGAACCCGACGCTCGTGTTCATCACCGACCGCAACGACCTGGACGATCAGCTGTTCACCGACACGTTCGCGCCGGCACACATCCTCCCCGAGATCCCTGTGCAAGCCGATTCCCGCGCCGACCTGCGGAAGCTCCTCACGCGCGCATCCGGCGGCATCGTGTTCACCACTCTGCACAAGTTCGCGCTCGGCGACGCTGGGGACACGAACCCGGTACTCACCGAGCGTCGCAATGTCGTCGTCATCGCCGACGAAGCGCACCGATCCCAGTACGGGCTGAAGAACCGCGTCGATGCACAGGGCCGCGTGAAGCCGGGCCTGGCGAAGAGCATGCGCGACGCCCTGCCCGGGGCGACGTCCCTCGGGTTCACGGGCACTCCGATCGATGTCGCCGACAAGTCCACACGCGCCGTGTTCGGTGACTACATCGACGTCTATGACCTCACCCGCGCCGTGCAGGACGGCGCGACGGTGAAAATCTACTACGAGGCTCGCGTCGCCCCGCTCGATATCTCTAGGGACGACCGTTCCGCGCTCGATGATCTCGTCGAGGAGATCATCGACGGCGTTGACGAGAACACCGGCAATGATGCGAAGTCGAAGTGGTCCCACATGGAGGCGATCGTCGGCGCCGAACCACGACTGGAGCGGATCGCGGACGATATCGACGAGCAATGGACGAGGCGGAAGACTGCCGCGTTCGGGAAGGCGATGATCGTCACAATGAGCCGCCGTATCGCGGTGCGACTGTATGACAAGCTCGTCGCTAAGCACTCCGACTGGCACGACCCGGACCCGAAGAAGGGGAAGATCAAGGTCATCATCACCGGGTCTGCCGCGAGCGAGCCGTGGGCGCAGCCGCACATCTACTCAAAAAAGGTGCGGCAGGAGCTGCAGGCCCGGGCGAAGGACCCGGTCGATCCGCTCGAGATCGTGATCGTGTGCGACATGTGGCTGACTGGGTTCGATGCGCCCGTAATGCACACAATGTACGTCGACAAATCAATGCGCGGCGCCGGCCTCATGCAGGCCATCGCGCGCGTGAATCGCCGGTTCCGCGACAAGGACGGTGGCCTCATCGTCGACTACATCGGTCTCTTGTCGAACCTCGAAGACGCCCTTGCGGTCTACTCTCCGTCCGACCGTGAGCAGGCGGGCGTCCCGATCGATGATGTGATCAACGTGATGCTCGAGAAGCACGACGTCATCCGTTCCCTCCTTCACAAGCACGAGTATGACTCCTCGCCGGATCTCACTGGCCCGGCACAGCTGCAGCAAATTGCGGGGATGGCGAACTTCGTGCTCGCCGACGATGACCGGGCGAAGCGGTTCCTTGACCAGGTACTCGCGCTCGTGAAGGCTCACGCGCTCGCTGGCGCGGATGACCGCGCACGCGCGATCGCGGACGATGTGCGCCTGTTCACCTCGGCACGGGTCGCGGTGTTGAAACTGCAGAACCCCGACTCGGGGCGCAGTGGGCAAGGTGGTCAGGATCTGGATACGTCGTTCACGCAGCTGATGAACGCCGCTGTCGCCGCTGACAAGGTCGTCGACATCTACGCGCGTGCGGGCATGAACTCGCAGGAACTGTCGCTGCTGTCGGACGAGTTCCTCGAGTCGCTGAAGCACACCGACCAGCCGAATCTGCAGGAGGCGCTGTTGAGGCGTCTGATGAACAATGAGATCCGATCGTTGCGCCGGTCGAACATCGTGCAGGCGAAGCGGTTCTCCGAGATGCTCGACGAAGCCCTCACCAAGTACACCAACCGCACCCTCTCGACTGCCGAGATCATCGCCGAGCTCGTGAAGATGGCAAAGGAAATGAAGGGCAAAACCAACCTCGCGAAGCGCGCTGAAGAGCTCGGTCTCCGTGTCGATGAGGTCGCGTTCTACGACGCGGTCGCAGAGAACGAGTCTGCGGTCCTCGAACTCGGCGACGAGACTCTGAAGAAGATTGTCCGCGAGCTAGTGACGAAGATCCGCAACTCGGTAACGATCGACTGGCGCAACAAGCAGTCCGTGCAGGCGCAGATGCGCTCGCAAATCAAGCGCATCCTGGCCCGCTACAAATACCCGCCGGACGCCCGAGACGAGGCAATCGAGCTCGTGATCGAACAGGCCGCGCTGCTCGCCGACGAAGTGGTGGCGGCATGAGCGTGCCCGTGCCGCGAGGCGAGCTTCCCTCGCATGACGTAGCGTTCCTCGACAGCGTCCGTCGCTGGGCCGAATATCGCGAACGAGAAGGGCACCAACCAACGAACCGTGACGCAAGTGACAAACCGGCGACGGCTCTCTACGCGTTCATGTCTAGGCAGCGGCTCCTGCACCAGCGGGGCGAGCTTTCTGACAGCCGCGTAGGAACGCTTGACGAATTTGCGCCCGGCTGGGAGGAGCGCCCTCTTGCGCGGTTCACGCCGAAGGCCGATCATGCTAAACGCGCGCAGGAGTTCGCCGCATTCGTCGAAGAGCACGGACGGTTCCCGCAGACACTCAGTGCTGACCCCGCGGAACGCTCTCTTCACGCTTGGCTCGCCAACACGCGCACAACAACCCAGAACGGAACTATCCACGCAGGAGTTGTCGCCATTGTCCACGCCCACCTCCCCGGTATCCTGTACCGTCGACGTGAACTATCAACCGGACGCAACGGGGCCGTGCCCTGGGAGAAACGCCTCGAGCAGCTCGCACGCTTCCTCTCCGACAACGCCGGACGATTCCCTACGCAGGGCACGGGACCGGGGGGGCTCATGCAGTGGGTGCGGTACCAGCGTTCGCGAGCTGAGGCAGGTCTCCTCGAGCTTGACCGGAGAGCAGCGCTCGACCGTGAGGCGCCGCACTGGGACGAGGACGATACTGGGCGACGTATCGCGGTGATCGGCCGCCGCCGCGAGAAGACAGGGGCGTTTCCCCGCTTGTCCGCAGAAGGCGTCGAGCGGTCCGACGCGCTGTGGATGCAACGTGCGCTCGATAATGACAACTCGGCGATCGCTCGTCGTCTTGATGAGGAATTGCCTGGCTGGCGCGATGCGAATCTCCGTGACTCTGATCCCCGCTTCGCGAGGTTTTGCGCTCGGGCCGATCGCATCGGTGAGTTCCGGTTGCTTTACGGCCACAACCCACGCGCCGAAGGGAAGGCAACCGAAGACGAGAGCCGGCTCGGGTACTGGCTCACACGGCAACGTCACCGATTGCGTGCGGGCGAGCTTGATACTGACCGCGTGTACTACCTCGATCTTCACGCTCCTGGGTGGGTTGACGCGCAGAACGTGACGGAGCCCGTCAAGAGCCTGCTGGCTACCAGCATCGAGACGCTCGCGAGCTTCTTCGCGACCGAACAGCGACTCCCCACGGGTAAAGGCACGGCTCCGCGCGAAGGTGCTGCATACAGCTCGCTCGAACATCTGCGTTCTTTGTCAGAAGGGTGGCGGCTGACAAGTGAAGACACCGATTCGATCAACCGGATCGCACCCGGTTGGAACGTTGACCCCATCGAGGACGTCGGTGTCAACGTTAGTTTGCTGCCTGAGAGCACGATTGACGCGATTTTCCTCCCCTTCGATGAGCTGGAAGAGGAGTGACGAATCCCTACCGCAGGCGTCGCGGCGGTAAGGCGCGGATCCGCGAGTGCGAGCGCGTCCGTGGCGGTTGGATATGCGTGCAATCCGGATCCCTACGACCACGGTCAGCGCCGGAAATATCTCATCGAGCGACGCCTGAGCGGGCCGTGCGTGGGTCGAGCACGTGACGCGTGTGCTCCGGTTACTTTTCAAATCACGCGACGACCGACGACTTCTGCTGCCGTCGCCGGGCGGCTGGAAACACTCGCCGCTACAACGAGACATCGAACGTCGCCAAGTCGCTGAGTTCGAAGCTGCGCACGTACGATCGTGACGTGCCATCGAAGGAGTTCGAGGCGCTCACGCGCGCCCACCGACCGTGGTCACGCATGCTCTGGGCCATGGTCGCGGTCGTCGGGTTGATCGCGATCGGTATCGGACTCGTTGAAGTGCGGGAGCCCGGCACGGTCGATCATCTTCTCGGACAGAGCTCCGAGCAGACGGCAGCGGTGACCGGCTTCGAGGAAGTGCCCTGGTGCGGCCGTAATCATCGTGATCGCTACACGATCGCCTGGGAGCAGGACGGCTTGGCCCGCACGGGCCAGATCCGCGTATGCGGCGAACCGTGGACGATCGGTGACCAGGTCAGGATCTGGGCCACCAGCGCCGGTGAGCCTTCCACGAGTTCGCCGCTCGCAATGCGAGTGGCCAGCGGGTCGCTCGTCATCGGGCTGGTCCTCGCCACCACCATGTTCTGGCGCAGTCGCCGCCGCGTGCGACGCGCCGCGGCCGCGGTTCTCGACAGCACATGGCAGCCGCGCACGTTC
This sequence comes from Microbacterium sp., assembly GCF_052099035.1. GTDB lineage: Bacteria > Actinomycetota > Actinomycetes > Actinomycetales > Microbacteriaceae > Microbacterium. The sequence goes on from NZ_JBQDSX010000073.1 coordinate 10,312, forward strand.
TCGACGACAGGGCGGCCAGGCGAGCCGAACTTCCGATTCCTCTCCCCGGATCCGCCGCGCAATCGCAGCCGCGATTGGCAGAGAATCATCTTCAGGGCGGATAGCGACGTCCGGACGGATGCGAACGTGCCGGGCACGCTGTTCATCGACGAGGTGAGGGGCGGGCGCCTCCGCGGGCTGTCACTTCATACGACCGACGACGGCGCCCGTGTGTGGCGCTGGCACGGCTGACGCGCCCGACGTCGGGCGCGTCAGCCGTTGCGGGCACGCAGCCGCCTCGTCGTGCGGCAATCGCGCGATACTCCACTCCCCACGATCACAACGCCCCGAGCACGCGCTCCGAATCGGCGTCGAGAGCGAGCGTCTTTAGCACTTCGAGAAGTTGGCGCTCCTCGTAGCGGAAGTGGCTCTCCATGATCGCGGTGATGCCCTCCAAGTGCAGGGAGAGGTCCTTGGGGTCGGCAGCTTCCGTGAGGGCGGACTGCAGCCCGCCGACAAGATGAGCGATCATCGAGTGGTCCTGTTCCAGGAAGCGCAGTGTGTCGCGTAGATGAGGGTAAGCGGCCGCGATCGCAGGGAACAGCTCGCGATCCTCTCCTTCGTGGTGCCCGATGAGTGCCGTGCAGAATCCGTGGCAGAACAAGAGCAGCTCGCGGCCCGCAGCCTCGGGAAACTGGCCGGACGCAGCGGCGTCCTGCGCCACTCGCAACGCCTTGCGCAGGCGATCGTGCACCTGACGCAGCTCCGCAGACCAGGCGACGAGCCTGGTCCGCTCGCCGGTCCCGGGCGGCCCGGACGCTGCTGCCCGGTGGTCAGCGCGAACAGCACGCGCATCCGGATGGTTGTTCCGGGACCCTGGCCCGGTGATGTCGCCCTCAGTCACGTGAGGGCGAAGGGGGCGACATAGACATGTCTTCCTCCTTCAGATCCCACGCCTCCATGCCTGACACGGTCTGCCACCGGCACGCGACGCTCCCCGCAGAATACACGGCCGCTGGCGCAGAACAACACCCATCGGAGCGAGACGTTCCCGTCGTCCAGGCCTTCATGTCGCACCGATCTCGAGGCGCGGCCATTCCTCGAGGTCGCTGAGCAGCCGCCGGTCGTGCGTCGCGACGACGACCGCTGCGCGGGTCGCGCCGAGCGCCTCGGTCAGCTCGTCGACGAGCGGGATCGACAGATGGTTCGTGGGCTCGTCGAGGATCAGCACGTCCGGGCGCTCGGCGAGGCGCAGCGCGAGGTCCAAGCGCCGTCGCTGACCCTGAGAGAGATCGCGCACTCGGGTCCCGACGGAGCCACCGGGCAGCAGCCCGAGGAATCCGAGGGAGGCGGTGTCGCGACCCGAGAGGATGCCTGACGAGCTCAGCCGACCGATGTGTTGCTCGAACACCTCGCCCGCCGTGCGCGACGCGTCGTCGACCTCGGTCTCCTGCGCGACGAGCACCACGCGCGCGCCGTTGCCGGTCCGCACGGACCCGGTCGTCGGCTCCAACCTTCCCGCTAGGGCGGCGAGCAGCGTCGATTTTCCCGCGCCGTTCGGCCCCGTCACGAGCAGGCGATCGCCCGCTGACAGGTCCAGGGTCACGGGGCGCGTCAACCGATTCTCGACGGTGACGTCGTCCGCGCGCAGCAGCACGCCGCGGCCAGGATTCAGGGTCGGGAAGGAGAACGCGAGCGGCGGGGCCGGGACTGCCACGCGGTGGGCCTCCAGTGCCCCCTGCGCTCGCGCGACCGCCTGCACGACGCCCGGCGCGCGGCTCTGGCGCTGGTGCTTGCCGGTGCCCTTCGGCGGACGCCATCCGGTCTGCAGGCGGTCGCGGGCGGACTGGGCGGCGGTGGCTAGGCGCGCGTGCTCGAGCTGCTGATCCGCATGCTCCTGCTCCCACCGCTCGCGCTCCGCGCGCCGCCCCTCCTGCCAGCCGGCGTACCCACCGCCGTAGCGGCGCGGCTGACGATCGCGCGACGGATCCAGGTCCAAGAACTCCTCGCACGTGTCGGCGAGCAGCGCGCGGT
>NZ_JBQDSX010000074.1:0-12254 GCF_052099035.1 Microbacterium sp.
GGGTCTTGGGCGATTGGCGCAGCTGGTAGCGCGCTTCCTTCACACGGAAGAGGTCGTCGGTTCGAGTCCGGCATCGCCCACCATTTTCTGCCGCGTAATCATGCGGAAGTCCCTACTCCCCCAGCATCGACAGGCACGACCTCGGTGTTCTGACACCAGACCACTCGACTGTCGGCACCCGCAGGTATCGTTCAGCGAATGCCGGACGATTCCCTCCCAGGCCCGTGCCACCTCTGCGGTGGACTCCGCGGAACGCGCATCGACGCCACATGGGTCTGCGCCGACTGCACCTGGCGCTACGGCGACGTTCCCGACGCCGATCTTTCCCTCCCCCGCGTCGACGTGGTCTACTACCTGCGTTTCGACCGCCGTGTGAAGATCGGCACGAGCAGACAACCGAGACGCCGGCTGGCCCGCATTCGCCACGACGAAATCCTTGCCTTTGAACCCGGCGATCGCACCGTCGAGCAACGACGACATCATGAATTCGCCACAGCCCGCGAGGTAGCGTGAACGCATGATCCGACACATCGCACGCTGGGCGCTGGCGCTCGGCCTTGCATTCATGGGCGTCCTGCACTTCGTCCAGACACGAGGGTTCCGCGGTCTTATCCCGGACTGGGCGACTCGGATGACTCGCCTCGACAAGGACGGCGTCGTCGTTGCATCCGGTGCCGCCGAGCTCGCACTCGCTGCCGGGCTCATCGCGCTGCCGAGAGAACGCGCGCGCATCGGCTGGGCCACCGCCGCGTTCTTCGTCGCTGTCTTTCCCGGCAACGTCCGGCAATGGCGCACCCATCATCCGGCACCAGGCCTGGACACCGACACAAAACGCCTGGTCCGACTGTTCCTCCAGCCGGTCTTGATTCTCTGGGCCCTGTGGAGCACCGACGCCCTGCATACTCGCAGTCGACGCTGATACTGTTGCCGCGCCGGCATCTCGCCAGCTTCAGGGAAGACTTCTTGTCGACCAACGGGCCGCATTCAGCCATTTCGTTCTCCGTCGCCTCCTCTGGTTGATCATGAGGAGACCCGATTTCCGTGTACCCGTATATCCAGCCCGTCCCTTCCAACCCCCTGCCGACACTGCCGATCGGCGCGACCGCGATCGTCTACTGCGAGGGCCAGTTCGGCGAACAGGACGGCAAGACAGCGAATGGGCTTGTCCGCCACTCCGAGAAGTACGAGATTCTCAGCGTCATCGACAGCCGCCACGCTGGCGCCGATGCCGGCACTGTGCTCGACGACCTGGCCAACGGCATCCCGATCCTGTCGAGCCTCGCAGAAGGCATCGCGCACGCCGCCCATGTGCCGGACTATCTCATCTGCGGTGTCGCACCCGCCGACGGGCTCCTCTCCCCCGCACAGCGCATCGTGCTGCTGGACGGCATCAGCCACGGCATGCATGTCATCAATGGGCTGCACGAGTTCTTGAACGATGATGCAGAATTCGCAGCCGCGGCGCTTCTGGCCGGGGTCACGATCACCGACGTCCGCCGCCCCAAGGAGAAGAAGGACCTCCACCTGTTCTCCGGACGCATCTTCGACGTCACCTGCCCGCGCATCGCGGTTCTCGGCACGGACGGCGCGATCGGCAAGCGCACGACCGCGACACTTCTCGTCCAGGCGCTGAACGAACGCGGCATCCATGCGGTCATGGTCGGCACCGGCCAGACGACGATCATTCAGGGAGGGCGTTACGGCGTCGCGCTCGATGCGCTCGTGCCGCAGTTCTGCTCCGGCGAGGTCGAGAACCAGGTCGTCGCGGCTTTCGAGGATGAAGACCCCGACATCATCATCGTGGAAGGCCAGGGAGCTCTCAGCCACCCCGCGTATCTGACGTCAGCGCACATCCTCCGAGGGAGCAGGCCCGCGGGAGTGATCGTGCAGCACGCACCCGGCCGAGAGGTTCTCGGGGACTTCCCGATGATGCCGATGCCCACCGTCGCCAGCGAAGTGGCTCTCATCGAATCGTTCGCCGAGACTCGCGTGATCGGTGTGACCGTGAACCACGAGCACCTCTCTACCGCTCAGATCGGAGAGGCGATCGACGCCATCGAGTTGGAGATCGGCGTGCCGGCGACGGATCCGCTCACTCGCCCCCTGAGCGACCTGGTCGAGATGGTGCTGTCAGCATTTCCCGCCCTCGTGGATGGATCCAGCAGCACTCAGCGGGTGGCCCAGCCGTAGCGCTCAACGAGGGCAGCGGCCACGCGGTCATAGCGTTTCCGATCGAGGATCGCTGCCTCTCGTCGCATGCCCTTCTCGTGCACGCTGTACAGCTGCTCGATGTCGACCCAGGATTCCCGTCCCTGCGAGTCCCATCCGCCGCTGCCGATCGACAGGTAGTCGCGGTCTCGTTCGTGCGGTTTACTCGTCATCCGCACCGCGTACACCCGATCCGCGGAGTGGCGTCCGATCACGAGGACCGGACGATCCTTGCCGCGGCCGTCGTTCTCCTCATACGGCACCCACGTCCAGATCACCTCGCCCGAGTCGGGTGCGCCATCTCGTGATGGTGAGTAGTCGACCTGGAGATCCCGAATCCGGTCTGGGTCGATCCGTACGGTCTCACTCCCCTGCTCATGACCGGGTTCGCGTCGTTCTGCAGTTTCCCGGAGTCGAGCGGTCGGTGCGGACACGCCAGAACGCCCCGGCTTCTGTGAAGAAGTCCGGGACGTTCCGGCCGACAGCGCGTTGATCACGATGTCGGCCAGCTGCCGGAGGATGCCCTTGGGAGAACTCATCCCGTCAGCGTACCCACGCCCACGTGGGCCAGCCTCATGCGTCGATGAGCGCGTAGCCCTCTTCGCCGTGAACGACCGAGTCGACACCGGCCATCTCATCCTCGTTCGTGATGCGGAAGCCGATCGTCTTCTGAATCACGAAGCCGATGACGTAGGCGACGACGAACGCATAGATGAGAACACCCAGCGCCGCGATGAGCTGGACGATCAGCTGACGTCCATCGCCACCGACGAACAGCCCGGTCCCGGTGGCGAACAACCCGAGGTACAGAGTTCCGAACAGGCCTCCGACGAGGTGGATACCGACGACGTCGAGCGAATCGTCGAAGCCGAGTCGGAACTTCAACTCCACGGCCAGAGCGCACAGCACCCCAGCGACGGCTCCGAGCAGCAGCGACCACCCCGGTGTCAGGTTCGCACACGCTGGCGTGATGGCCACCAGGCCCGCGACGGCACCGGATGCCGCACCGACCGACGTCGCCTTGCCATCCTTGATCCGCTCGACAAGGATCCATCCGAGAATCGAAGCTGCCGTCGCACCCAGCGTGTTCAACGCGATGAGGCCGACACCGCCCATGTCCTCGGAGAGCCATTCAGCACCGGCGTTGAATCCGAACCAGCCGAACCACAGCAGAGCAGCACCGATCAGAGTCAGCGGCACGTTGTGCGGCTTCAGGATGCCCTTCTGGAACCCGATGCGTCGTCCGAGCACCAGCGCAAGAGCGAGGGCCGCCGCACCGGCATTGATGTGCACCGCGGTTCCACCGGCGTAGTCGATCACGGAGATACCGCTGTCTTCACCGAACAGCGTCGTCCCGAGGTTCATGATCCAGCCGCCACCCCAGACCCATGCGGCGATAGGGAAGTACCCGACGGTCGCGAAGACACCGGCGAAGATCAGCCAGCTGCCGAACTTGGCACGGTCGGCGATCGCTCCCGAGATCAGGGCGATGGTGATGATCGCGAAGGTCGCACCGTAGGCGACGCTGATGAGTGCGACATTCGATCCTTCACCAGAGGCGAGTCCGCTCAGGCCGAAGTCCGCGAACGGGTTCCCCGCGAAAGCTGTCGGGCTGTCGACGGCGCTCATCGAGAATCCGTACAGGATCCACAGCACAGCCACCAGGCCGATGGAGCCGAAGCTCATCATCATCATGCTGACGACGCTCTTGGCCTTGACGAGCCCGCCGTAGAAGAACGCCACGCCTGGTGTCATCAAGAGCACGAGCGCCGTGGCAGTAATACCCCACGAGATGTTGCCGGGAGCATCCATAGGAAAACCTCACATCCGAAGTAATTGAGAGCTTCAGTGTGGCGAGGCCCCGTTTCCGGGATGCGCGTCCCCTGTTTCGCGGGCGTTACACCCGCGACCGCTGTGTGAACATCGAGTTACGGCGTGCTCTGCAGCTGCGCAGAATGCGTCAGTGCATTCAGGCGAGAGATGGCGCGAAGGTACTTCTTGCGGTAACCGCCGCCGAGCATCTCCTCGGCGAACACCTCGTCCAGGCTCACGCCGGTCGCCACGATCGGCACCTGTGCGTCGTACACCCGGTCGACGAATGCGACGAAACGCAGCGCCTCGGACTGATCGGTGAGGATCTCGACATCGCGGAGGCCGACGAGCGAGATGCCATCGATCAGTCGGATGTAGCGCGAGGGATGCACCTTGGCAAGATGACGGACGACATCGATGAACAGATCATCGGATGCTGTGCCCGCTGTCGCCGCGATTGCACCGAGGTACTGCGCCTCATCGCACACGACGGCGCGGCCGTCGAGGGCGCGCTGGCGGAAATCGACGCCGTCGATACGGATCGTCTCGAAGCTGTCCGACATCGCATGGATCTCGCGGAGGAAGTCCTGCGCGGCGAACCGTCCCTCGCCCAGAGCGTTCGGCGGAGTGTTCGAGGTGGCGGCGAGTTTCGTCCCCGAGGCGACGAGTTCTCCGAGCAGTCGGGTCATCACCATCGTGTCGCCGGGATCGTCGAGCTCGAATTCGTCGATGCAGATGAGGTCGGCACCGCGGAGCAGATCGACGGTGTTCTTGTACCCGAGCGCGCCGACCAGAGCGGTGTATTCGATGAACGAACCGAAGTACTTCCGGCGGGCCGGCATCGCGTGGTAGATCGACGCCAGCAGGTGAGTCTTTCCGACGCCGAACCCGCCGTCGAGGTAGACGCCGGGCTTCATCTCCGGTTCCTTCTTCGCACGGCTGAAGAACCCCGACTTCTTCGCCACGGCACCGCGTCCTGCGAAGCGCTGCAGCAGATCCTTCGACTCGGCCTGCGACGGGTATGCGTCATCGGAGCGGTAGCTGTCGAAGGTCGCGGTGTCGAACTGCGGTGGCGGCACCAGGCTCGCCAGCATTTCGGGGCCGGTCACCACAGGCTCGCGCGCGGTCAGGTGCGCGACGGTCGCACTGTCTGTGTCGGTCATGCAGTTCCTATGTCGAAGTCTTACGGATCGGGGACGGGGCGCACCGAACGGCTCTATGGTCGAAGGGGACGGCTCAACATTACGCCGTCCACCCGAGAGCCCAGCCACCCAGGAGCGCCAGATGACCATCGAGTTCGATACGACCGTCGAGAAGTTCGCCGAATATTCCGAGCCCGGACGTCTCGTCAGCACCGAGTGGCTCGCCTCTCACCTCGGAGAGCCGGGGCTTGTCGTCGTCGAATCCGACGAGGACGTTCTGCTGTACGAGACCGGGCACATCCCCGGTGCGGTGAAGGTCGACTGGCACACCGAACTCAACGACCCGGTGGTGCGCGACTACGTCGATGGCGCCGGATTCTCAGAGCTCCTCAGCCGCAAGGGGATTTCGCGCGATGACACCGTCGTCATCTATGGCGACAAGAACAACTGGTGGCCGGCCTACGCACTGTGGGTGTTCTCACTGTTCGGTCACGAAGACGTGCGGCTGCTCGATGGAGGCCGCGACCGCTGGATCTCCGAGGGCCGCGAGGTCACCACCGAGGCTGCGCACCGTGCCCCGACCGAGTACCCGGTCATCGAGCGCGACGACTCGGTGCTGCGCGCCTACAAGGACGATGTCGTGGACTTCATCGGCAAGGGACCGCTCATCGACGTTCGTTCGCCCGAGGAGTACAACGGTGAGCGCACAACGGCTCCCGCCTACCCGGAGGAAGGGACGCTGCGCGCCGGACACATCCCGACCGCTCAGAGCGTCCCGTGGGCAAAGGCGGTCGCCGAGGACGGCGGCTTCCGATCCCGCGCCGAGCTCGACGCGATTTACCGCGACGGCGCCGGTGTCAGCGATGGGGACGACGTCATCGCGTACTGCCGGATCGGCGAGCGTTCCAGCCACACCTGGTTCGTGCTGAAGCACCTTCTCGGATTCGACAACGTCCGCAACTACGACGGCTCCTGGACCGAATGGGGCAGCGCGGTGCGCGTGCCGATCGTCACGGGTGCAGAGCCCGGCGTCCTCTGACCGTGTCAGAATTGCTGGGATGAGCACTACGCACGTTCCCGACACTCTCGCGGAGATCCGCGACGACTTCCTCGAGTTGCCCGAGGGCGAACGCCTTCAGCTGCTGCTGGAGTTCTCACAGGAGCTCCCGCCGGTCTCGGATGAAGTCGCGAGCCACCCCGAGATGTACGAGCGCGTCGCCGAGTGCCAGTCCCCCGTCTACATCCATGTCGAGGTGGTCGATGACATCGTCACCATGCATGCGACGGCGCCGCCGGAGGCTCCGACGACGCGCGGATTCGCCAGCATCCTCGTGCAGGGCATCACCGGCCTTTCCGCCGATGATGTCCTCGCGATTCCTGATGACTACCCGCAGTCCATCGGTCTCACGAGGGCAGTGTCGCCGCTGCGGATCGCCGGGATGACCGGGATGCTGATGCGCGTGAAGCGCCAGATCGCCCTGAAGCACTGATGGTGCTCATTTCGGCGCGCTGAATCCGTTCGCGCTCATCCACTCCGTGATCGCCGCGGTCCAGCCCACCTGGTCGTAGTTCCAGATCTTGGTGTGCCGTGCGACGGTGAAATGAGGCATTGTGACCAGGTCGGGACGAGCCTCGGCCAGTGCACGTGACGCATCAACCGGAACGAAACCGTCGTCGTCGCTGTGCAGCAGCAGGATCGGGATCGTCAGCTCATCTGCACGGGCGACCATGTCCAGGCGATCGAATGAGATCGGCTCCTGCGAACCGCTGAGCCGCGCCGTGAGCGGAGAGGACAGCGCGTTCATCGCCAGAGTCGGCAGCGGATCGATGATCCCTGTCGCGCGCGCCTGAAAGCGCAGCACGCTTCGCCAGTCCACGACCGGTGAATCGAGTACGAGCCCGGCGATCGCCTGCCTGTTTCCCGACGACGCGGCGGCCTGGAGCGCAATCGCACCCCCCATCGACCAGCCCATCAGCACCACGCGCACCGCGCCGTGTCGCAGAGCGTAGGCGATCGCGGCATCCACGTCCCGCCATTCGGAGGCACCGAGCGCGTACGCCCCGTCACGGCTACGCGGCGCTTCGCCATCGTTGCGGTATGAAACCACCAGGTTCGGCAGCCCCATCGCATGGAAGACGGGAACCGCGCGCAGGCACTCCGCCCTCGTGACCCCTCGACCGTGGATCTGGATCACCCAGGTCGATGACTCCGCGGGGAACAGCCACGCCGGACACGGACCTGCAGGAGAGCCGATCAGTACCGGCTCCCAGGGAAGGTGGAGTTCCGTCGGCGACGAGTAGTACCAGCCGCTGAATCCTGCCGCGCGGTCGACGTTTGCTCCGGTATCGATCTGGGTCAGCAGCTTGCGACGCACGTGCTTCGCATCGGCGCTCAGCACCGCACCGAGTTTCACGTAGTCGTGGGTACCTGTGGTGAACAGGCCGTAGCGGCCGGGCAACTCGGTGTCAGGCGTGCGGGCGAGCTCGATCGTCTGAGCGCCCGTGTCGACGGCGAGGATCTCGGTATCGGCCACGCGAGCGGCCGGAGTGACCACTCGACGCCCGATCGAGAACACCAGAATGGCAGCTCCGGTGCCCAGGGCGATCAGGGCGGGTACCAGCAGAGCAACGGCGTGCCTGAGACTCTTCATCGCTTCCTGACTCTAGCCTGTCACCGTGAGCGCACACCCCGACGCCGGAGCCCAGTTCGCGCGCGTCGCCGCCGAACTCCTCGAAACGGCGTTCAGAAACGACATCGTCGTTCGTCAGATCCCAGCGCCGCAGGGCCTGGCACCGTTCTCTCTCGCGCTCGCCGCTGATGTGCGTCCCGATGATCACGGTGACTCGCTCTACGGCACCGGCCGGTTCGTGCTGCTGCACGATCCGGATGAACCCGCAGCCTGGGGCGGCCCCTGGCGCATCGTCGCCTTCGCGCAGGCGCCACTCGAACCCGAGATCGGAACCGACCCGCTGCTCGCCGACGTGACCTGGTCATGGCTGGTGGATGCGTTGGATTCACGGGATGCCGGCTATCACTCGGCATCCGGCACGTCGACGAAAACTCTGTCGACCGGATTCGGAGCGCTGGCCTCGGAAGGCGACGGCGCCCAGATCGAACTACGCTCGTCTTGGACGCCGGTAGAGCCATTCCGGCCGCACGTTGAAGCATGGGCCGAACTCGTCGGCATGCTCGCCGGTCTCCCGCCCGGCTCTGAGAACATCGCCGTGTTCGGCGCGCGAAAGGCAGGTCGTGACTGAGTACGACGTCATCGACGATTCCACTGAGTTCGAGGCGGCATGCCGTGCGCTTGCCGCAGGCACCGGCCCCGTCGCTGTCGACGTCGAACGTGCATCCGGATTCCGCTACTCGCAGCGCGCGTATCTCGTGCAGGTGTTCCGGCGCGATGCCGGCGTCTTCCTGTTCGATCCGCCCGCACTCGGCGACTTCGCGCCCCTGCAGCGCGCGATCGGCGACATCGAGTGGGTGTTCCACGCCGCCAGTCAGGATCTTCCCTCGTTGCGTGAACTCGAGCTCGAGCCGAAGTCGATCTTCGATACCGAGCTCGCCTCCCGGCTGCTCGGCCATGATCGGGTCGGCCTCGCAGCGGTCGTCGAAGAAGTTCTCGACATCACGCTGAAGAAGGAGCACTCCGCAGCGGACTGGTCCACCCGTCCTCTCCCCGACTCCTGGCTCGATTACGCGGCTCTCGACGTGCTGTATCTCGTCGATGTGCGCGACCGGATCGCCGAAGAGCTCGAAGAGCAGGGGAAGTCGGAGTTCGCCGCGGAGGAGTTCGCCGCCACTCTCGCACAGCCCCCGCGACCAGCTCGCGAAGACCCATGGCGACGGCTCAGCGGGCTGCACCAGGTCAAGGGCGCACGCAATCTCGCCGTCGCTCGCTCGCTCTGGGAAGCTCGGGAAGAGTATGCGCAGCAGCAGGACACATCACCCGGACGGCTCGTGCCCGACCGTTCGCTGGTCGCCGCGGTGCTCGCCAACCCCCAGTCCAAGCAGGATCTCGCCGATGTGCGCGCGTTCAACGGCCGTGCGAGCCGGACGGAGCTTGACCGCTGGTGGGCGGCGATCGTTCGCGGTCGTGAGAGCGAAGACCTCCCCCGTGCCCGGATGAGCAGCGATGCGCTCCCCCCGGCACGCGCCTGGTCGGATCGCAACCCGGAAGCAGACGCGCGCCTGAAGCTCGCCCGGCCTGCCGTCGAGGCCATCGCAGAAGAACTGCACATGCCGACCGAGAACCTTCTCAAGCCGGAAATGCTGCGTCGCGTCGCGTGGAAACCACCCGTGCCGTTGACATCGGATGCTGTCGGAGAAGCACTGTCGGCCCTCGGCGCACGACCGTGGCAAATTGAGCAGACTGCACAGAAGATCCTGGATGCCTTTGTAGAAGCCGGTCAATCACCCGACCCGACGTCCAGTCCCGAATCGTAGGTTCGATCCAACCGATTCCCTTTGCCTCGGGACGGCTCCTAGGCTGAGGACATACCCCAACCTTGGAGGCAGAGTGGCCGAGATCTCGGACGTCTACTTCGTCGATGGAATGCGTACCCCCTTCGGGCGCGCCGGCGAAAAAGGCATGTATTGGAATACCCGCGCAGACGACCTCGCCGTGAAGGCGACGATCGGCCTGATGGAGCGCAACTCCGCCGTTCCCGCGGAACGCATCGATGATGTCGCGATCGCTGCGACGTCGCAGACCGGCGATCAGGGCCTCACCCTCGGTCGGTCGGTCGCGATCCTCGCCGGTCTCCCCAACACGGTGCCCGGCCTTGCGGTCGAGCGCATGTGCGCAGGCGCCATGACCAGCGTGACGACGATGGCTGCATCCATCGGCATCGGCATGTACGACTTCGCCCTCGCCGGTGGTGTCGAGCACATGGGCCATCACCCGATCGGCGGCAACGCTGACCCGAACCCGCGTTTCGTCGCCGAGAAGATGGTCGACCCGGGCGCCCTGAACATGGGAGTGACGGCCGAGCGCATCTTTGACCGTTTCCCGCACCTGACCAAGGAGCGCTCAGACCGGTTCGGCATGCTCAGCCAGCACAAGGTGCAGGCCGCCTACGACGCCGGCAAGATCCAGCCGGATCTCGTGTCCGTCGCCGTCAAGGGTGCCGATGGCGCGTGGGGCCTCGCGACCGAGGACGAGGGTCGCCGTCCGCAGACGACGATGGAAGATCTCGCCGCTCTCAAGACGCCGTTCCGCCCGCACGGACGCGTCACCGCAGGCACGTCCTCACCATTGACCGACGGCTCTACGATGTCACTGCTCGCTGGTGGCGGCGCGGTCAAGGAGTTCGGTCTCACACCGAAGATGAAGATGGTCTCGTTCGCCTTCGCCGGCGTGCAGCCCGAGATCATGGGCATCGGTCCGATTCCATCGACCGAGAAGGCACTCAAGAAGGCCGGGCTCACGATCTCCGATATCGGCCTCTTCGAGCTCAACGAAGCGTTCGCGATTCAGGTCATCTCGTTGCTCGACCACTTCGGAATCGCCGATGACGACCCGCGCGTCAACCAGTGGGGCGGCGCGATCGCGGTCGGACACCCCCTCGCAGCATCCGGTGTTCGTCTGATGATCCAGCTCGCGGCGCAGTTCGCCGAACGGCCCGATGTGCGTTACGGCCTCACGGCCATGTGCGTCGGTCTCGGCCAGGGCGGCAGCGTCATCTGGGAGAACCCGTTCTACGACGGCAAGAAGCGGAAGTGAGTGCGCACGTGACCGACTACGAAAAGATCGACTTCTCCCCCATCATCGCCATCGCCGGCGATGACGAGGTGGTGACGCACTCCGTCGTACGAGACGTACGCCTGGCTTCCGGCAAGGTGCTCGCCCTCATCACGCTCGACAACGGCCGTGACCACACGCGTCCGAACACGCTGGGGCCGAAGACCCTGGCCGAGCTCGGTGACACGCTCTCCACGCTCAAGACACGTGCATCGTCCGGCGAGATTCAGGCTGTCGGCATCACCGGCAAGCAGTACATCCTCGCTGCCGGTGCCGATCTCTCCGACATCTCGAAGGTCACCTCGAAGGATGACGCACGGATGATCGCGCAGCTCGGTCACAAGGTGATCGGTTCGCTCGGCGATCTGGGCGTCCCCTCGTTCGCGTTCGTCAACGGGCTCGCGCTCGGCGGTGGTCTCGAGATCGCACTGAACTCGACGTACCGCACTGTGGATGCCTCGGCAGCGGCTGTCGCGCTCCCCGAGGTCTTCCTGGGGCTCATCCCCGGCTGGGGCGGCGCGTACCTGCTGCCGAACCTCATCGGCATCGAGAACGCGCTCGAGGTCATCATCTCGAACCCGCTCAAGCAGAATCGCATGCTCAAGCCGCAGCAGGCCTTCGACCTGGGCATCATGGACGCGATCTTCCCGGCCGCGAACTATCTCGAGAACTCGCTCGCCTGGGCGGACGCCGTCCTCGGTGGCAAGAAGGTCGAACGCAAGAACGAGCCAGGAAAGATCGAGCGGCTGACCAAGTGGCCGATCGCCATCAAGATGGCCCGCGGAATGCTCGAGTCGAAGATCGGCACCGTTCCGAAGTCGCCGTACATGGCGCTCGACCTGCTCGAGAAGGCCAAGAGCGGGACATCGGCAAAGGACAAGGCCGAGGGCTTCGCCCGCGAGGATGAAGCCTTGTCCGAGCTCGTGGTCGGAGACCAGTTCGCGGCATCCATGTACGCGTTCGACCTCGTGCAGAAGCGCGCCAAGCGCCCCGTTGGAGCGCCTGACAAGGCGCTGGCCAAGAAGGTCACCAAGGTGGGCATCATCGGTGCTGGACTAATGGCCAGCCAGTTCGCGCTGCTGTTCCTGCGCAGACTGCGCGTGCCGGTGCTCATCACGGACCTCGACCAGGCCCGTGTCGACAAGGGCATCGCGTACATCCACGAGGAGATCGGCAAGCTCGAGGGCAAGGGACGGCTGGATGCCGACTCGGCGAACCAGCTGCGTGCGCTCGTCACGGGCACGACCGACAAGTCCCTGTATGCGGACTGCGACTTCGTGATCGAAGCCGTCTTCGAAGAGGTCGGCGTCAAGCAGCAGGTGTTCGGCGAGATCGAGAAGATCATCGC
>NZ_JBQDSX010000075.1:0-11976 GCF_052099035.1 Microbacterium sp.
CGCCAACCGACTGCTGAAGGCGCTGTTCCTGGTCAAGTACGTCGACACCTTTAAGGCCACGCCTCGCAACCTCACCGTGCTGGTCTACGACCGCTTCGGGCTCGACCTCACCGGGTTGGGTAAGCAGGTGCAGGAGGCGCTCAACCTGCTGGAGGCGCAGTCGTATGTCCAGCGCAACGGGAACGTCTACGAGTACCTCACCAACGAGGAGCAGGAGATCGAGAAGGAGATCAAGGCGGTCGACGTCGACTCCGCGGAGGTTTCCAGCAAGCTCTTCCGGTACCTCTCGTCGGACATCCTCAAGACCAACAAGCTGAAGTACGCGAAGAACGGCCAGGACTTCTCGTTTGGCTACAAGCTCGACGATGTACCCCAGGGGAATCAGCGCGAGTTGACTATTCACTTCATCACGCCCGAGACGAGCTACAGCGACTCCGAGATCGCGGCGCAGAGCATGGGCCGGGACGAGCTGCGGGTGTTCCTCGGTCGTGACAAGCGGCTGCTCGCGGACCTGCGCCTGCTGCTCAAGACAGAGAGGTACACCAAGCAGCGCACCAACTCAGGGGCGACGCCATCTATGCAGGCGATCCTCCAGTCGAAGCAGGTGCTCAACGCTGACCGCGAGAAGGAGCTCATCGAGCGCCTCCGCCAGGCTGTCGGCAAGGCGCAGTTGATCATCAACGCCGCCGAGATCCCCTCCAGCTCCCAGGATGCTGTGACTCGGGTGTCGGACGGGTTCCAGGAGCTCGTCAGCCGGACCCACACGAACCTCGGGTTGCTCGGCGGCAAGGTCTACCCCGAGCAGCAAGTCGCTGGTGCGGTCCAAAGCGAAACGGGGCTGTTCGACGCGGCGACGCTCAGCGCGCTCAACTCGCCGGGCACCGAGATGGAGTCCTGGATTATCACCCAAACGGGCCTCGGCGAAAAGGTGACGATCAAGAAGATCGTCGACCGCTTCGAGACCAAGCCCTACGGGTGGGACCTCGGATCCATCGAAGTCGTGTTGGGATGGCTCGTCGGCAATGGCAAGGTGGCGCTGAGCGTCGACTCCAACCCGGTCGTCCGAACCGAGGTAACAGACCTGATCCGCAACACCGGCAAGCACCCGCACGTCGTCGTCGCGCCCCAGAAGGCGTACGACCATGCGAAGGTCGCCGCGTTCAAAAAGTTCTGCACCGACTTCTTCGACGAAGGTGCTGTACCGAGCGACCCCACCGAACTCGCCCGGTTCGGCAAGGACAAGCTCGCGGCCAGGCGCGACGAGCTCAACGCCCTCGTCAGCAGCAGCCGGTACCCCTTCGTCAGCCAGCTCGCCGGCGTCGTCGCCCTGCTCGACGAGGTCGTCGGCAAGCAGGTCGACTGGTACCTCACCGACTTCAACAAGGCCGACGAACTGCTCGAAGCCAAGGAAGACCTGATCGACCCCATCAAGTCGTTCCTCAACGGCCAGCAGGCCAAGATCTTCGACGAGACACAGGCCCTCCTGAACACCAACGCCGGAAACCTCGGCTACCTCCCCACAGGCAGCGCCGACACGGTCAAAGCCCTGCTCGCAGACGCCAACGCCTTCCGTGGCAACAAGATGAACCAGCTCAAGACAGCGGCCGACACCCTGCGGGGGCAGATCGACGACATCGTCACCGACAAGCGTGCGGAGGTGACCGCGGCGATCGATGATCGTCGGGCCGAGATCCTCGGCAGCACCTACTACGCCAACGCCACGCCAGCCGCACAGGAGAGCGCGATCCGGCGGATCGACAGCATCCTCGCGCGCCTCGGCGGCGAGACTCAGGCCGCGCTCATCCTCCAGACCGGAGCAACCTTCGAGCAGGACGACTACCCGGAGCTGCTGAGCCGGCTCGTCGAGGCGCAGCAGGGTGGGGATGACGACGCTCCGCCGCCGAAGCCGATGGTGTCAGTCAAATCGATCAGCGTCCCTGACGCGTCGGGCGTCCTGGAGTCCCAGGCCGACGTCGACACATACCTCGCCAAGTACCGCGCCGCGCTCGTCGCGACCCTCAATGACGGAAAGCGAATCACGCTCTGATGGACACCGCACCGCTCAAGTCCTTCGCCACGTCAGCACGCATCGAACTCATCCGCGAGGTAGGCGCGCGCATCACCGCTGTGCTCGCCCCGGGATCACCCGAACGTGTCGAACAGCCGGGAGCTGTGACCGCGCTGGAACGCACCATCGCCGCCGCGGGCGGCGGCGACAAGGGCAAGGCGCACGTGGCCGACAAGGTTGCGTACACCTGGTTCAACCGCATCATCGCCCTGCGTTTCATGGACGCCAACGGGTACACCGGCATCGGTGTCGTATCGCCCGCGGCCGAACAGGTCGGCCAACCCGAGGTGCTCGCTGCAGCCAAGCGCGGACAGATCGACGGTGACGTGGTCAAGGGCGCGTACGCCGCGACCATCGCGGGGCTGCTCAACGGCACCCGCCAGCCGCGCCCCGGCGTCGACGCCCAAGCCGAGGCATACGCGCTCCTCCTCACGGACTACTGCCGCTACTGGAACAAGTCCATGCCCTTCATGTTCGAGCGCGAAGGCGACTACACCGAGTTGCTCATCCCCGCCAACCTGCTCGCCGAAGACTCCGTCCTGAACCGCTCCGTCAAGGTACTCACCGAGGAGGTCTGCCAGGACGTCGAGGTCATCGGCTGGCTCTACCAGTTCTACATCTCCGAGCGG
The DNA here is from genome assembly GCF_052099035.1 of Microbacterium sp. Taxonomy (GTDB): domain Bacteria; phylum Actinomycetota; class Actinomycetes; order Actinomycetales; family Microbacteriaceae; genus Microbacterium. The sequence continues at coordinate 2,698 of NZ_JBQDSX010000075.1, forward strand.
AAGGACGAGGTCTTCGCCGGGTTCAAGAAGAACAAGAAGGCCGGCGCCGACGAGATCCCCGCCGCCACCCAGCTCTTCACCCCACACTGGATCGTCCGCTACCTCGTCGAGAACTCCGTGGGCCGCCTGTGGATGCTCAACCATCCTGAGTCGCGCCTCATCGACCAGATGGACTACTACATCGCCCCGGTCGACGAAGAGACCGACTTCCTCAAGATCACGACGCCCGAAGAACTCACGGTAATCGACCCCGCATGCGGCTCCGGCCACATGCTCACCTACGCCTTCGACCTCCTCTACGCCATCTACGAAGAGGAGGGCTTCACGCCGTCGCAGATCCCGAGCCTGATCCTCACCAACAATCTCTACGGCACCGAGATCGACCCCCGCGCCGGTGCGCTCGCCGCCTTCGCGCTGACGATGAAGGCCGCCGCCAAACGCAAGCTGTTCCTGAAGAACCCCGTCGACCCGAACATCTGTGTGCTTGAACCGATCTCCTTCAGCGCCGACGAGCTGAGCTACCTCGTGACCAAGGACGGCGACCAGCAGGCTGAAGAAGCCTTCTGGAACCAGTTCGCCGACGCCGACACCTTCGGCTCCCTCATCCAGCCCGACCGCGGCCTGACCGCGCGGCTCGCCCATCACGTCGCGACCCTCGACGACGAGGGAGACATCCTCCGCGCCGACGCTCTCGACTGGGCGCAGCAGGTGATCCGCCAAGCAGAGATCCTGCTGCCGGGGTACTCGGTGGTCGTTGCGAACCCGCCATATATGGGGGCAGGCAACATGGGTCCCCGTCTGGCTGACTTTGCAAAGTCGGCATATCCCCAGTCCAAGTCCGATTCGTTCGCGATGTTCATCGACCGATCTAGATGTTTGGTCGGGGCGAAGGGACTCGTTGGCATGATCACGATGCAGTCCTGGATGTTCCTCGGATCGTACGAGAAGTTGCGTGAATCGCTCCTTAGTGCCGGTTCCGTGGCCACGATGGCGCATCTCGGGTCGGGCGCATTCGACAGCATCGCGGGTGAAGTGGTGTCGACGACTGCCTTCGTCCTGGCGGTTGGAAGTGACCTCACCGGCACGTTTGTGCAACTCACGAAAGTAGCGGGTGAGGCGATCCAGGCGGAACGGTTCCGCGAGTTGGTTCGACATGGCGAGGTGCACTCGGTCTCGCGTGCTGCCTTGCGTCAGGTACCCGGTTTCCCTATCGCCTACTGGCTTTCGGATGCCATGCGACATGTCTTCTCCTTTGGGCCGCTCGGCGACAGGGTTGCCGTTAAGAAGGGCCTAGACACTGGCGACAACGCGAGGTTCCTCCGTCTATGGTTCGAGGTTGCGCGCGCCGATATTGGACTGGGCTACGAGAGCGAAGTTGATGCGGCGGCCAGCGCAGCGCGCTGGTTTCCCATGAATAAGGGCGGCGAGCGCCGTCGGTGGTACGGGAATCAAGAGGTTGTTATCGATTGGAAGGGTGGTGGCGCTGGTATCCGGTCGCGCGTGGGGGTTGGGGCACGAGGGAACGCCACTATTAGGAACCCCGCCTATTTCTTTCGCCGATCCCTGGGTTGGACGATGGTCACGTCGACCGACTTCTCGATTCGCGCATATCCCACCGGGTTCTTGTTCGGCAGCGGAGGCGGAGGCATCTTCGGCGCTGACGATGAACTCCTCGGCGTCATCGCCGTGTTGAACTCCGTCGTGATGAATCGAGCGGTCAATCGCCTGTCGCCCACCGTGAATTTCGATCCCGGTCCGGTCTCGAAGTTCCCGCTGGCGCCGGCGGTGTTCGATGGGCGTCTCGCGGCCTTGGCTGAACGCCTGATCGAAATTCATATGGTCGACGCTAGGCGCAGTGAACTGTCTTGGGAGTTCCAAGCGCCGGAGTTGCTCCGAACCGGAGTAGGTCTTTCGCTTCGCGAGCGCCTCGAAAGTGTGGCTACAGCCTGGCGCTCTACGGTTCGTGAAGCCATGACCTTGGAGGAGGACATCAATCGCATCGCCGCGGACATCTATGGCGTAGGAGCCGAGCTTGACACATCCGTCGCCCAGCGCGACCTCACCTTGTCAGTGTTGCCAGACGTGGAGCTGGCGGATGTAAGTGATGCCGGGTACGCGCAGGCAATGCGCGGCGACGCGATGGAAAGCCTGGTGTCGTACGCGGTCGGCTGCCTGTTCGGTCGGTACAGCCTCGACGAACCGGGGCTGATCCTGGCTGACCAGGGTGCCACATTCCAGGATTACCTGACCAAGGTGCCAAATCCGACGTTCACGCCGGACGCCGACAACGTCATCCCCATCGTGGACGGCGATTGGTTCGAGGACGACATCGTCGAGCGGTTCCGCCAGTTCCTGCATGCGGCGTTCGGGGAACAACACTTCGAGGAGAACTTGCAGTTCGTCACCGAGTCGCTCGGCGTAAAGCACCTGCGTGACTACTTCGTGAAGTCGTTCTACAAGGATCACGTCCAGCGGTACAAGAAGCGTCCGATCTATTGGATGTTCTCCAGCCCCAAGGGCTCCTTCAACGCCCTGATCTACATGCATCGCTACACACCCTCGATGGTCTCGACGGTGCTGACCTACCTGCGTGAGTATGTGACCAAGCTGGAGTCCGCGCTCCACCAGGCCGAGCGCGTGGGGAACGCGAAGGAAGCAGATCGACTTCGTAAGATCCTCGTCGAGTTGAACGAGTACGAGCACGACACGCTCTTCCCGAAGGCGTCCGAGAACGTCGTGATCGACCTCGACGACGGCGTGAAGGCGAACTACCCGAAGTTCGGCGCGGCACTCAAGAAAATCCCAGGATTGGAGGCGGCGAGTGACTGATCTGACGTCCGTCGAGGACGCCCTCCAGACCCGACTCGCCTCGAAGCGGGTCGTGTTCTGGCACGATCCCGCGGGCGAGTATGCCGCTGACCTCGATGCGCTCGATCTCGGGCCCGTCAACGTCCTCCGTGTCGAGGACAACGAGTTCGGCGTAAAGAACACCATCCTCGCCGATCACGTCAGCAAGCACCTCGTCTACCGCTCCGGCGACATCCCTCGCGGGACGGCGAACTGGCTGCTCGATCTCGAGCTCGCCTACGGAATCTTCACGGCCGACAAGACGTCCATGCTCCAACGGGAGCTTGGTCTCAACGACCCGGCTCTGCTGTCGGTCATAGAGCGGCATCAGAGGTTCTTCGCCGCGAGCAGTCGCAAGCAGGCGCTGGAGAAGCTCCTGAACGACGGAGACGATGCGGCCCGCCTTCGCGCCAAGATGTGCCAGGTGCTCGTCAAGGCATCGGGCAACAAGCTGACCGACATCGTGCGCGAGCTGCTCCTCGAGAACGCTGACGGCAAGAGCACCAAGTTCGACGAACTCGTCACCTTCGGTCTCGATCAGTTCTTCTGGGACGGGCTCGCGAGCATCTACAAGTATCCGAGCACGGCGCCAACGATCGACGACTTTGTCTTGTGGATGTTCAGCCGAGCCATCGAAGACTTCGCGTCGACCACCCCCGACGAGTTCCGCAACATCCGCAGCGACTTCAACGCCCTCCGCTACGACGTCCGCAGTCAGGACACGATGACGACGCTCGCATCCCGGGCAGCTGAGGCACTCGACGTGAAGTCCAAAATCGAGCATCGCGACTACCGCGAGCTCGCCAGGATCACGATCTTCGAGGAGATCGACCGCAAGGTGATCGTCGACCTCGCTGCCGCTGTCGCTACCCGGTCGGTGACCCCGCGCGAGGTTGCCGACATCGTGCGGCAGCGCCAGGAAAGCCTCTGGAAGGCGAAGTACGCGAAGCTCTACCAGGCCATTCAGAGCGCCTCAGAGCTGCTCGCCGCGATCGCCAGCCTGCCGCACGCCATCGCTTCACCCGCCGTGGGGTTGGAGAAGTATCAGTCCGACTGGTTCCGCATCGACCAGCTCTACCGCTGGTTCACCTACGCGCACCAGACGGCGGATTTCCAGAAGCCGCTCGAAGCGCTCAAGGCTGAGGTCGACAAGCAGTACGCCAACAAGTACCTCTACGACTTCAGTGGGCTCTGGCAGCAGGCTCTTGAGCCCATGAGCGAATGGAAGTCCGCCGCGCTCTCGCCGCAGGCGAAGTTCTTCGACCGTCACGTTGCACCTGTCGTCAAGGACGGGCGCACCAAGGTGGTCGTGATCATCTCCGATGGCATGCGGTACGAGATCGCCGACGAACTCGCGTCGATGATCCGCAGCGAGGACCGGTTCGACGCGTCCCTTTCGGCCGTGCTCGGCTCGATGCCGAGCTACACCCAGCTCGGCATGGCGGCGCTGCTGCCGCAGTCGAGCCTGGAACTCGGCCCCGAGGGCCTGCCGGTGCTCGCGGACGGGAAACCGACGAACGGCACCGCGAACCGCGACAAGGTCCTGCAAGCGGTCAAGGGGCATGCCATCACCGCCGCCGAGGTGCTGGCTATGCCGGGTAACGAGCTTCGCGAGCTGTACACGAAGCACCAGATCTTCTACGTCTACCACGACCGCATCGACGCGGCGGGCGACAAGGCCTCAACCGAGCGGACCGTTTTCGAGGCCGCCGAAGAGACCCTTCGTGAGCTAGTGCTCCTGGTGAAGAAGTGGACCAACGCGAACGCGACGAACATCCTCATCACCGCCGACCACGGGTTCCTCTACCAGGACATCCCGCTCGAGCAGGCGTACTACCTCTCAGAGAAGCCCCAGGGCGACGCGGTAACCAAGACCAACCGCCGCTACGTACTCGGACGTTCGCTGAAGCCCTCCCCGTCCTTCATGACGTTCACCTCGGCCCAGGCCGGGCTCGCGGGAGACGTCGACATCCAGATTCCCAAGTCGATCCACCGCATCCCGCAGCCCGGTGCCGGCACCCGCTACGTCCACGGCGGCGCATCTCTCCAGGAGATCGTCGTCCCAGTGATCACGGTCAACAAGAAGCGCAGGAGCGACGTCCGCCCGGTGAACGTGGACCTCATGCCCGAGACCGACAAGATCACCACGGGGCAGCTCGCGGTCAAGCTGCTCCAGCGTGAGGCCGTCACCGACAAGATCCAACCGCGCCAGGTCCGCCTCGGCCTCTACGTCGGCGACACGCTGATCTCCGACCAGCCCGTCCTCACCTTCGACAGCGCATCAGACGATCAGCGTGACCGCTACCAGAGGGCTGTGTTGTACCTGACCGAGGACGCCGACCAGTTCAACAACCGGCCCGTCGAGCTGCGGCTCGAAGAGCCGATCCCGAACACGACGCAGTGGAAGGCGTTCTCGAAGGGGAACTACACCATCAAGCGGTCGTTCACGACGGACTTCGACTTCTAGGAGAGCCATGACGAACCTCGAAGACGCACTCGACGAGATCGACGTGCTCGCAGCTGAGGCGACCGACGGCGCCCCGGCGAAGTCCGCGCTCGACGACAAGATCAACGAGCACTTCGCCGGTGCCGTCGTCCGAAAGGACCTCGTCAAGGCGGTCCGCGGCAACGCTGTGGTGCCGTCGTACGTCCTGGAGTACCTGCTGGGCCAGTATGCGGCATCCGACGACGAGGCGACCATCCAGGCCGGCATCGACAGCGTGCGACAGATCCTCGCAACTCACTACGTCAACCGCAACGAGCACATGCTCGTGAAGTCGGAGATCCGCCGCAAGGGTCGCCACCGAGTCATCGACAAGGTCACGGTCACACTCAACGAGAAGAACGACGTCCACGAGGCAGAGTTCGAGAACCTCCAGATCAAGGGCGTCATCATCGACGACGTCACGGTCAAGCAGAACCCCAAGCTCCTTGTCGGCGGCGTGTGGTGCATCTGCGACATCGAGTACTTCCACTCCGACGACCAGCGCGTCGTGCCGTGGATCCTCGACAAGCTCAAGCCCATCCAGGTCGCCGGCGTCGACATCGATCACTACTACGAGGCCCGCAAGGCGTTCACGACCGAGGAGTGGATCGACCTGCTCATGCAGTCGATCGGCCTCAACCCCGAACAGTACAACGAACGCGGCAAACTCATCGCCCTGACCCGCCTCATCCCGTTCGTCGAGCGCAACTACAACGTCGTCGAACTGGGGCCGAAGGGCACCGGCAAGTCGCACACGTTCAGCGAGTTCTCCCCGAACGGCATCCTCATCTCCGGTGGGGAGGTCACGGTCGCCAAGCTGTTCGTCAACAACGCGAGCGGCCGTATCGGGCTGGTCGGCTACTGGGACTGCGTCGCGTTCGACGAGTTCGCCGCCAACCGGCGCACCGACCAGAACCTCGTCAACGTGATGAAGAACTACCTCGCGAACAAGTCCTTCTCGCGCGGCACGAGCATCTACGGCGCCGAGGCCTCGATGGCCTTCATCGGCAACACCACCCACACCGTGCCCTATATGCTCAAGAACTCCGACCTATTCGACGAGCTGCCCGACGCCTACCGCGACCCGGCCTGGCTCGACCGCATCCACCACTACATCCCCGGCTGGGAGGTCGCACCGATCCGCTCGGAGATGTTCTCCGCGGGGTACGGCTTCGTCGTCGACTACCTCGCCGAGATCCTGCGTGCGAAGCGGTCGGAGGACTTCTCGGACAAGTACAAGGACTATTTCACTCTCGACAACTCGATCTCGACGCGCGACCAGGACGGCATCCGCAAGACCTTCTCCGGGCTGATGAAGCTCGTGCACCCCACCGGGGAGGCCACGGAGGACGAGGCTCGTGCGCTGCTCGAGTTCGCCATCGAGGGGCGCAAGCGCGTCAAGGACTCGATCCTGAGGATCGACGCCACGATGCGCGACACGCCGGTCCAATTCCGCTACGCCGACAAGGCAGGCGTATGGCACGACGTCGCCACCCTCGAAGAGAGCCAGTACCCGCAGCTATACCGGCGGGCCTGGGACGCAACGCACGACGGCGACGGCGGGTCAGGTGAAGCCACACCCACGGCAACCGAGCCTGCCCCGGCCGCCGTGGCATCAACGGCTTCGTCGGCGGCTGCGCCGAACGTGGCCGCGGAGCCCGCAGCCTCAGTACTGGCCGAGGGGCATTTGGACTTCACGGCCGGCCAGAGAGGAGTTTCCTACGAGACCCTGCTCCTGCCACACCTTCGCGGCGCATCAAAGATCACGATCACGGACCCCTACATCCGCATGCCCCACCAGGGACGCAACCTCGCCGACCTGCTCAGCCTCCTCGCCGCCGCCAAAGACGACGCCGACGAGATCGATGTTGTCCTCGTCACCACAGAGGAACCGAAAGCTGAGTTCAAGCAGCGGCAGCTGTTGATGCTCAAAGACATCAAGGATGCGTCCGACGCAGCGGGCGCGCGCCTCGCCGTGCGGCTCGACGACACGATCCACGACCGCCGAATCGAGACCAACCACGGCTGGCGCATCGATCTCGGCAAGGGTCTCGACATCTGGCAGCGGTCGAGCGACAACCCGTTCGACTTCGGCCGCAACCGCCAAGAGTTCCGCCTCATCGGCTCGGCGTTCACCGTCCACTACGTGAAGATCCCAGTAGTCGGCCCCGGAGAGGCCGAGTAGACATGTCGGAAGCACGCCCAACGACGAATTGCGCGGAGGGTGAGCGATGCCGATTCCGTTGACCCTGAGTCCTGACGAGACGGTTTCACTCCGCGCCGCGATGAGAGACGCACAGATCACAGCGCGTGATTACTACAACGAGACCGCCCGAACCGGCGACCTCGACGCGCTCGCGACCCGGGCGCGCCTGTTCGTGGGAGCGGTCCAGGTGCTCAACGACTGGCTCCAGCAGGTCGCTGATGCGGCTCATTACGCCGCGTTGTTCGACTCCCCACGTGACAAAGACGCCGATCTCGTTGACGCGTTCCGGTACGCGCGGAATGTGACGCAGCACGTCCTGCATCCTGTCGCGCCTGACCAACCGAACACTTTGATCGGTGGGCTGCACGGACTGCGGGTGTACGCATCCTGGGCCGAGATCCCCGCGGCGGCGCACCAGCGGTTGTACAAGAGCACCCAGATCCTCAAAGCACAGTTCGAATCCGAACTTCGTGGGCGTGAGGTCACATCCACCATGATCCGCGTCCTGCATTTCTTCGCTCGAGTTGCCCCCGACATCGTTGCCCGTGAGGAGACAGGAGAATGGGTAGGATTCCCGCTCCCGAGCCAACCCGGTGTGATCGCCCTCCTGCATCCCGAGGAGCCGAGCGACCTCACTGCCGCTCACGCTTGGCTTGACGGGCGACGACCCGGAGGCGATGCGCGGCTTGTGTGTGGCCGCCTTGTTGTTGATGGAGTCGACTGCGTGGTCGGGTTCACGTTTGTCGGTCAGCACGCCTTTCTGCCGTTCGCGGAGTCCGTGGACCAGGTGGCTGCTGACATGGGCCTCGGGTACCGGTACGTCACGGGAGACATCGCCTCGGAGGTCGACGATGTGAGCGTGATGTTCGGCGGCAGGGACCTCGTCCTGTTCTCCCGCCATCCGCTCAACCAATGGACGGTCCCATTCGAAGTTCAAGCTGTTCCTGATAGTTACATCTACTTCGGCGATCCAGAGGCGTGGGGCCGTCAGATCGACCTCAATGCGGGCGACTATCTCGTCCGACGCGCGCAGCGGCTCAACGCCGTCGTTCCGGACAGCTAACCTGTGCGGCTCGTCGTTCCGCCGTCAATCGCACGCGGCGGTGTACCGGCAGGGTGTCGGAGCCATCCGGGTCTGATGTAGGAACTGGTGACAGTTCTAGTTAGGCCGCGAGGGCCAGGTCGTTGTTCATGATGGTCTCGAACTCGATCGGCGTCAAACGGCCCAGACGGACCTGGCGACGCCTGCGGTGATAGGTCCGCTCGATCCAGGTCACGATCGCGATGCGCAACTCTTCACGTGTGGTCCAGGAGCGGCGGTTCAGGACGTTTTTCTGCAGCAGGCTGAAGAACGATTCCATTGCCGCGTTGTCGCCGCAGGAAGCGACTCTGCCCATCGATCCGACGAGGTTATGGACGGCGAGTTCGCGGCGCAGTTTCCTGCTTCGGAATTGCGATCCTCTGTCTGAATGGACGATACAGCCGTTCACGTTTCCGCGCATCCGGACGGCGTTGCGGACAGCTCGGACCGCGAGTGATGCCTTCATTCTCGAGTCGATCGAGTAACCCACGATCCGACCGCTGAAGGCGTCTTTGACCGCGCAAAGATAGAGCCGACCTTCGCTCGTTTTGTGTTCCGTAACGTCGGTCAGCCAGAGCTGGTTCGGCCGGGACGCCACGAACCTGTGACGCTCACGCCCGTGCTCGTCGATGACGACGCAGAGATCGTCGTGAACGGCGG
>NZ_JBQDSX010000076.1:0-11692 GCF_052099035.1 Microbacterium sp.
AAGCCGGCCGTCATAAGTGTGACCAAGACCCATCCGGGCACGTCACCGGATTCGTCTTCGGCGAGCGCCGTGGCGTCGTCGGTGAGCTGCGCCCACCAGGTTCGGATGCTATTCATCATCGGTCCTTTCTTCAGATTCGCTCAGCCGAGGCCGAGCTGCAGGATGAACATGCCGGGAAATACGGCGAAGAGCACGGACAGGGGCAGGATCAGAAAGACCAACGGAAGCATCATGAGGATTTCGCGCCGCCCGGCCTGCTCGATCAGCGTGCGCTTCGCGTCCTCGCGTGCGTCGGCAGCCTGCGCGTGCAGGACCCCTGCGAGGGGCGCACCGTGCTCGAGCGCGGCGATGATCTGGTCGACGGCGCGCGATAGGCCCGGTTGATGCAGCCGCGATGCCATCTCACCGAGCGCCTCCGACAGCGGCGAGCCTGTCCCGACGGCCAGCACCACGTGCCGCAGTTCCTGGGTGAGCTCTCCTGAGCCGATTGCGGCGACCCGGCGCAGGGCATCGAGGAATCCCTCCCCCGCGGACAGGCAGAGCGCGAGAAACTCCAGGGTGGTCGGAAGCTCATCGCTCAGGCGCGCGAGGCGCGATTTCACGCGCGACGTGAGCAGCATGTCGACGACGAGGGCGGCCCCGACGCCGAGGATCACGGGAAGCACCGCGGCAGGGGGTGTCATGCGGCCGGTGACCGCGAGGAGGATGACCAGTGCGCTTCCGAGTGCGAGGCCGCCGACGGCCCATCCGAGCTGTCGCGCTCGGAACTCCGTCGGCTTCTCATCCACCCCCGCCTGGGCCAGACGCAGCGCGAGCGCATCGTTGTCACCGAAGCCGCGCAGGAGCCGCGCTCCGACGCGACGCCATCCGGACGCAGCATCCACCGGCAGGATGCCGGCGACAGGCAGCGTGCCGGACGGCAGCGCCGCGTCCTCGACGGCATCGCGGATGTAGGGCGCGATGCGCGTGGTGAGCGATGCCGCACGCCACCGCGGCGCAGCCGCGAGGATGCAGATGATGCCGGCGCCGAGCAGACCACCCAGCAGGATCGCCGTCGAAGCATCCGTAATCAGATTCATGCGAACCACCGCCGTGGTTCGGGCAGCCGACCGATGCGCACCATGATCCGGAACGCGACGACGGACACGACAGCACCCGCGACGATCACCATCACGCCCTCGGGACTCGCATACGCCTGCGCGCCCTCGGGTCGCAGCGCGAGCAGCACGAGGATCACCCAGGGCGCGACGACTCCCAATACCGCGGCCCCACGAATCCAGGACTGCTTGGCCTCGACCTCGCCGCGAAGAGCAGCATCGGCCCGCACCGATCCGGACAGTGCGCGCAGCACCCCGGTGAGCTCCGTACCACCGACCTGGCGCGCCATCTTCAGCGCCTCGATGATGCGGTCGGCGATCGGGTCCGCGAGCGTGATCTTGAGCCGGTCGATGCTGGTTTCGAATCGGCCCGTTGCGCGCAGGTCCCGAGCGAAGATGACAAACGCAGGACGCACGGCAGTCGGAGCGGATTCGCCGAGACTCGCCACAGCATCCGGCAGCGACAGTCCGACGCGGATCGCCGCCACGAGCAGATCGCACACATCGGGCCACATCTGGCGGCGTGCCTTGAGCAGTCGCAGGCGACGCGAGCGCAGGAAGGCGATCGGCGCCGTGCCCGCGGCGATTGCCGCCAGCACGGCGAGCACGGGGATTGCCGAGAACAGCCAGACGACGGCACCGGCGATGAGTGCCAGGGCGACGATGACGACGACCACCCGATGGCGTTCGACGGCTGCGAACCCCGCCTCGGCCATGAGTCGGGTGAGGCGATCGTCATGACGCTCCACACGCTCGGCGCGATCGCGGGGTGGCCACAGCCATGGCGATGCACACAGGAGCAGACCCGCGGCGAGTAGAGCGCCCAGCAGCAGTGTCATGTTCTCCCCTCCGCGCGATACACCGGCCGGGTGATGATCCGCCCCTCGACGATCTCGCCCGTGGGCGCGATCACCTCTGACACGTACCGGGCACCGGCGGCATCGCGTGCGCAGTGCACAACCAGCGAGACGGATGCTGCGAGCGCAGGCGCGATGAAGGAGCGATCGATGTTGTGACCGGCCAGCAACGGCAGGATGGCGAGCTTCTCCAGTGCTTCGACGGCAGAGTTCGCGTGGACGGTTCCTGCACCGGGTACACCCGTGTTCAGTGCGAGGACGAGATCGAGAGCTTCAGCATCGCGCACTTCGCCGACGACCAGCCGGTCCGGCCTCATGCGCAGGGCTTCTTTGACCAGGCGGCGCAGGGTGATCTCGCCCGTGCCTTCCAGACTCGCCTGCCGTCCCTGCAGGGCCACCAGATCGGGGCCGTCGACGGCGAGTTCGAACGTCTCCTCCACGGTGACGATGCGCTGCGCGTCGGCACATGAGGCGAGCAGCGCACCCAGCAGCGTGGTCTTTCCGGCGTGCGTTGCACCGGAGACGATGACGCTCAATCCGTCACGCATGGATCGGCGCAGCATCTCCGCCACGTCTGCGGGTATCGATCCCAGCTCCACGAGGGAATCGAGGGTCCGGTACCCCGGAAGAAATTTCCGGATGTTGACCGCCCAGGAGCCGCGGACCACGTCGGCGATCGCGACATGCAGGCGCGACCCATCCGGCAGCGACGCGTCGACGAACGGCTGGCTCACATCGACGCGACGGCCGGTGGACTGCAGCATCCGTTCGACGAGATCGCGGACCATCGCATCCGTCAGCGCGAGCGGGAGCCGCTCCGACACCCCGCCGCGCGCAATGAAGACCCGGTCGGGCCCGTTCAGCCAGATCTCCTCGATGCTCGGATCATCCAGAAGCGGCTGGAGGGGGCCGAACCCGCTCACCGACGCCAGGACATCTTGCACGCAGGCCGACTCATCATCGATCGTCGCATCGCCGCGCGACAGTGCGAGGTCGTTGTGACGACGGACTTCCGCCTGCGCGATCCGCCGGGCGTCATCCGGCGCCAGCGACGGGTCGGTGCGTTCGGCACGCAGGCGCCGGCGGACACGCTCTGCGACGACGAGGGACGACTGACTCACCCCCGCATCCTCGCAAGAATCCAGAATTCGCCTCGGAAGTTATCCACAGGGTCTTCGGGTTTTCCGGAAATGAAAGCGCGGATGCCCCGCTGTTCCGCTCCCGGCTGCGGCTCTAGACTGATCTCTGCGCGGGAGTGGTGAAATTGGTAGACACGCAGGATTTAGGTTCCTGTGCCTCAGGGCGTGCGGGTTCAAGTCCCGCCTTCCGCACATGCATCACATTGCGCTCATCCCCTGGCTCGACCCCGAGGTGATCATCGGCGCGGCCGGCCCCTGGGCGCTGCTGGTGGTGTGCTTCATCATCTTCGCCGAGACAGGTCTCCTGGTGGGGTTCCTGCTCCCCGGTGACACGCTGCTGGTGATCTCCGGCCTGCTCACCCACACGAACCACGTGTTCGGCTTGAATATCTGGGTCGTGGCGCTGCTGATCGCGGTAGCGGCGTTCCTCGGTGGTGAAGTGGGTTACTTCATCGGCCACAAGGGCGGACCTGCGGTCTTCGAACGGAAGGAGTCCGGCCTGTTCAGTCGCAGGAACGTCGAACGGACGAATGCGTACTTCGTGCGGTACGGCGGACTGACTGTGATCCTGGCGCGCTTCGTGCCGATCGTGCGCACCTTCGCTCCTGTCGCAGCCGGCGTCGGCCACATGCCGTGGAAGCGTTACAGCCTGTTCAACCTCATCGGCGCCGTGCTGTGGGGCTTCGGACTGACGATGCTGGGCTATCTGATCGCCTACATCCCGTTCGTCGCGAAGTTCGTGACGGACTACATCGACCTCATCCTGCTCGCCGCCGTCGGCGGCACCGCGCTGATCGCGCTCTGGCACTATCTTTCCGAGCGGCACAAGGCCAAGAGGGCCGTCGCCGCAGGCGAAAACCCCGACAGTGACCTCAGCGTCTAACTGGCGTCCTTCTTCTTCGCCCGCGAACGTTCGACGCTCGCCTTCAGCGCCTCCATCAGGTCGATGACCTCGCCGCCCTTTCCTTCGGCCTCCCCCTCGTCCGCGAACGTCTCGGCGACGTCGAAGGTGTCGCCCGCCTCGATCTTCGCGTCGATGAGCGTGCGCAGCTCCTTCTGGTACTCGTCGACGAACGACTCCGGATCGAAGTCGCTCGAGTAGCTCTCCACCAGGCTCGCGGAGAGTTCTAGTTCCTTTTTCGAGATCTTCACGTCCTCATCGAGGGAATCGAACGCGGCCTCGCGCACCTCATCGGCCCACAGCAGGGTCTGCAGCACCAGCACGTCGCCGCGCACGCGGAGGGCTGCCAGCCGCGTCTTCTGCCGCAGAGTGAAGCGCACGATCGCGGTGCGCTCGGTCTGCTCGAGAGTCTCCCGAAGCAGCACGTACGCCTTGGGTGATTTCGAGTCCGGCTCCAGGTAGTACGCCCGATCGAGGGTGAGCAGATCGACCTGGTCGCTCGGCACGAACTCGACCACGTCGATCTCGCGGCTGCGTTCGGCAGGAAGCGCGTCGAGGTCCTCCTTGGTCAGCACGACCATCTGCCCGTCGTCCTCGTAGGCGCGATCGATGTTCTGGTAGGCCACGACCTCGCCACAGACCTCGCACGTGCGCTTGTATCTGATGCGCCCGCCGTCTTCGTCGTGCACCTGGTGCAGCGAGACGTCATGATCCTCGGTGGCGGAATACACCTTCACCGGCACGTTCACCAGCCCGAATGTCAGGGCACCTTTCCAGATCGACCTCATGTGACCAGTAGACACCGCCGGCACTCACAGATGCCAGGGGGTTGCCGTTATTCTGGCGACATGCCAGGGCAGACACAGATGGTCGAGGTCGACGGCAGGCGACTGCGCCTGACGAACCTCGACAAAGTGCTCTACCCCGAGACGGGTACGACCAAGGGCGAGGTGATCGGCTACTACTCACGGGTCGCCGCACGGATGCTGCCGCTTCTCGCCGGTCGCCCTATCACGCGCAAGCGCTGGGTCGAGGGCGTAGGAACGGCGGATGCTCCGGCCGAGGCGTTCTTCGCGAAGCAGATCGAGCGCGGGGCGCTGACCTGGGTGCATCGCCTGCCGATCGAGCACTCCGGCGGGGCAAAGGACTACCCGATCGCCGACGATCTGCCGACACTGGTGTGGATGGCGCAGATCGCGAGCATCGAGCTGCATGTGCCGCAGTGGCGCTTCGGCTCGGACGGCGAGCGCCAGAACCCCGACCGGCTCGTGCTCGACCTCGACCCCGGCCCTGGCGCAGACCTCGCCCTGTGCGCACACGTGGCGCGTCTCGCTCGCGGGATCCTCAGCGACATCGGGCTGGACCCGATACCGGTCACGAGCGGAAGCAAAGGCATCCATCTGTACTGCCAGCTCGACGGACGCCAGACGAGCGATCAGGCGTCGGCTGTCGCCCGCGAGCTCGCCCGCTCGATCGAGGCAGACCACCCTGACATCGCCACCAGCACCATGGCGAAGTCGGTCCGTGGGGGGAAGGTGTTCATCGACTGGAGTCAGAACAACGGATCCAAGACGACCATCTCGCCGTACTCGCTTCGTGGTCGCTCGCGCCCGACCGCGGCAGCTCCGCGCACCTGGGCGGAGCTCGACGACCCAGAGCTGCGACAGCTCGACTTCGATGAGGTCATGAAGCGAGTGGACGACGGCATCGACCCGTTCGCAGAGTTCGGTCCATCATCCGCGAACGCGGCATCCGCTTCGCATTCTCCCGAACCGTCGCCGGAGCGCACCCCCATCATCGCGGCGGGTGTGCCCAATCAGACGTTCCCTCCGCCTCGCCCCATGCTCGCCGAATCCGGCACGCCGGGGCTGGCCAGGACGCTGCGCGACCCGTGGAGCGAGATCAAATGGGACGGCATCCGCGCGATCGGAACGTGGCGGGACGGCCGGTTCCGCCTGCATGCCCGCAGCGGCACGGATATCACCGACCGCTACCCCGAGCTAACCGCTGATGGGGCGCCGAATTTCGCGGCGTCCGATGCTGTGGTCGACGGCGAGATCATCGCATTGGATTCCACCGGACGCCCCAGTTTCGGTCTGCTGCAGCGCCGCATGCATCTCACCAGTGCGCGGGAGATCGAACGCGAAGTCGTGCGCACTCCCATCGCTTACCACCTGTTCGATCTGCTCCGTCTCGACGGGCGCGACCTCACCGGCGTGCCGCTTCGCGACCGCCGCGCGCTTCTGGAGACGCTCGGCGAGAGTGCCGACCGGCCGGTGTCCGTTCCGCCGGTGTTCGATGACCTGGATGCCGCTTTGCAGACCAGCCGTGAACTCGAACTCGAGGGGGTGGTCGTGAAGGCATCCGGCTCGAAGTACCGACTCGGCATCCGATCGGGAGACTGGCTCAAGATCAAGCACACCCGCACGCAGGAGGTCGCCATCGCCGGCATCCGACCGGGGAAAGGAAATCGTGCGGGGACGTTCGGGTCCCTGCTACTGGGCGTGCCGGATGCTGATGGCACGCTGCAGTATGTCGGCAGGGTCGGCTCGGGTTTCGATGATCGGATGCTGCGCGACCTGCTCGCGCGCCTCACCCCGCTGCGCACCGATGAGAACCCCCTCGAGGGCGTCCCCGATCTGGATGCCGGCGATGCGCTCTGGGTCAGGCCGGAGCTCGTGGGCGAGGTGGAATTCGCTGGCTGGACAACGGATCATTCGCTGCGTCATGCCCGCTGGCGCGGACTCCGTCCCGACAAGGATGTCGCCGACATCGTCAGGGAGTAGCCGGCATCAGGCGTGCGACTCCGTACACTCTGCCTGTCCCTCGGGCTCGAGCTGGAATGTGGAATGT
Organism: Microbacterium sp.; assembly: GCF_052099035.1. Classification (GTDB taxonomy): domain Bacteria; phylum Actinomycetota; class Actinomycetes; order Actinomycetales; family Microbacteriaceae; genus Microbacterium. The sequence goes on from NZ_JBQDSX010000076.1 coordinate 6,848, forward strand.
GCGACGTCGAAGTGATCGGCAAGGCACCCCTGCAACTGCTCGAGCAGCGCGCCGGCATGCCCGTCGGCGAACACCGCTGGCTCAACGCCGACGTGCGCAGTGAACACCGGCGCCCCGCGAGTGAGCTGCCACACGTGCACGTCGTGCACGCTCGTCACACCATCGAAGCCGAGCAGATGATCGCGGATCTCGCTCACATGAGTGTCCTGGGGCGCGGACTCCGCGAGCACCGAGAACACCTCCCGCAGCAGCGTGATCGCACGCGGGATGATCATGACGGCGATGAAGAGCGAGGCGATGGCATCCGCCGGCATCCATCCGGTGGTGACGATGATGACGGCCGCAACGATCACGGCGGCCGAGCCGATCATGTCGCCGAGCACTTCCAGGTACGCGCCACGGACATTGATGTTCGTCTTCTGCGCCGAGCTGAGCAGCCACATCGCGATCGCGTTGGCGATGAGCCCGATGACGGCCACGACCAGCATGAGAGGACCGGCGACCTCGGTGTCCGCGGGCGCGAGAAGCCGGTGCACTCCCTCGATGCCCACGCTGACCGACAGGATGATGAGGATAATCGCGTTCACGAGCGCGCCGAGGACCTCTGCGCGCTGGTAGCCGAACGTGCGTCGATCGTCGGCGGGGCGCGCAGCGACCGTGCTGGCGATGAGCGCGATCACCAGGGCCGACGCATCTGTGAACATGTGCGCGGCGTCGGCGAGCAGCGCCAGTGATCCGGTGAGGATCGCACCCGCGATCTGGACGAGCATCACCGTCGCCGTCAGGCACAGCGAGATCGCCAGAAGCCGGCGACTGCCGGTTCCGCGGATCCCGTGGGCATGATCGTGCATGCCACCAGGCTACGAGGAAAATCGGCGGTCAGAGGCCGTTTCCGCTAGTCGGGAAGGGTAATGATTCTCAGTAGTGCGGTGACAGTGCGCTGAGTCTCACAGCGTCTTCAGCAACGGTACGAATGCCTCGAACGCGCGGGCTCGGTGCGACTGCGACTGCTTCTCGTCGTTCGACAGCTCGGCCGAGGTGCGCTCGGCCCCGGCCGGCTGACCGTCCGGGATGAAGATCGGGTCGTATCCGAAGCCGTTCTCCCCCGCAGCCTTCGTCGCGAGGCGCCCCGGCCACACACCGGCCACGGTGTGCTCCGCACCCGAGGGTGTCACCAGAGCGATGGTCGAGACGAACTGCGCGGTGCGATGCGGGTCGGAGATATCGGCGAGCTGGTCGAGCAGCAGTTCGAGATTCGCGGCAGCATCCTTCTTCTGTCCCGCCCAGTAGGCCGAGAAGATTCCGGGCGACCCGCCGAGCACGTCCACGCAGACTCCGGAGTCGTCGGCGAACGCCGCAAGTCCGGTGTGCGCTGCGGCGGCACGCGCCTTGATCAGCGCGTTCTCGGCGAAGGTGACGCCCTCTTCGACCGGTTCGGTGCCGTCGTAGGCGATGACCTCGAGGTCGGGCCGGGTCATGGCCACGATCTGCTGGAACTCGGAGACCTTGTGCGGGTTGTGCGTGGCGAGGACGACCCTCACGCCAGCGCCTCCAGCTGCTTTTCCTTCAGCTCGGCGCAACCGGCCACCCCGAGCTCGAGGAGAGCATCCAGCTCGCGCTTGTCGAAGGGGGCGCCCTCGGCGGTGCCCTGCACCTCGACGAACAGTCCGCGACCGGTGACGACGATGTTCATGTCGGTCTCGGCACGCACATCTTCGACGTAGGGCAGATCGAGCATCGGTTCGCCATCGATGATGCCGACCGAGATCGCGGCCACCGAATCGATCAGCGGGGTGGAGTTCTTGCCGATGAACTTCTTTGCCCGGCCCCACTCGATCGCGTCAGCCAGCGCCACATAGGCGCCGGTGATCGCGGCTGTGCGGGTGCCCCCGTCTGCCTGGAGCACGTCGCAGTCGATCACGATCGTGTTCTCGCCCAGCGCCTTGGTGTCGATGACCGCGCGCAGGGCACGGCCGATGAGGCGCGAGATCTCATGCGTGCGCCCGCCGATCTTTCCTTTGACGCTCTCCCGATCGTTGCGGCTGTTGGTCGCACGGGGCAGCATCGCATACTCCGCGGTCACCCAGCCCTTGCCCTTGCCGGCGAGCCAGCGCGGAACACCGTTGGTGAAGGATGCCGTGCACAGCACTTTCGTGCCGCCGAAGCTGATCAGCGCAGACCCTTCGGCGTTCGCGCTCCAGCCGCGTTCGATCGTGATCTCGCGGAGCTGGTTCGTGGCGCGGCCATCCGCGCGGACGGTGTCAGACATGGGTTCCCTTCGGGTCGGGTGCGCCGGCATCGGCCGGCTCGGAGAGTTCAGCGAGTTCGGAGAGGTCCGGCAGAGTGATGACGCCGGTCTGCACATGCTGCACATCGCGCACCTCGGCGCCCATGAGCCGGTTGGCCAATGCCGTGAACTCTTCGGTGGATTCGCCGGTCGCCTCGTACACGTACGTCGCCCTGGCATCCGGCGGAGCGAGCAGATCGCCGCGCACGAGCTGGCGGTACACATCGCCGGCGGTCTCATCGTCGCTGGAGACCAGCGCCACCCCGTCGCCCATGACGTAGCTGATCGCCCCGCGCAGGAACGGGTAGTGCGTGCAGCCGAGCACGAGTGTGTCGACGTCGGCCTCGCGCAACGGTGCGAGGTACTCCTCGGCGACGGCGATCACCTCGGCGGTGCCGGTCACCCCGGACTCGACGAATTCGACGAAGCGCGGGCACGCTGCGGTGAACACCTCGAGCTGCTCGTTGACCTCGAGCATGTCCTGATACGCCCGTGAGCCGATGGTGCCCACGGTGCCGATGACCCCGATGCGCCCGTTGCGCGTCGTCGACACGGCGCGGCGCACCGCCGGTCCGATGACCTCGACGACCGGGACGTTGTAGCGTTCGCGGGCATCGCGCAGCATCGCGGCGGATGCCGTGTTGCAGGCGATCACGAGCATCTTCACGCCCTGGTCGACCAGGGTGTCGAGAACCTCGAGCGAATAGCGCCGGACCTCTGCGATCGGTTTGGGACCGTATGGGGAGTGCAAGGTGTCGCCGATGTAGACGAAAGACTCCCGCGGAAGCTGCGCGCGGATCGCGCGGGCCACGGTGAGTCCGCCGACACCGGAGTCGAAGATGCCGATCGGTGCCGCGTTCATGACTCACCAGCCTACCCTTCGACAAGCTCAGGGACCGATCGACAAGCTCAGGGACCGATCGACAGGCTCGCGGTGCTTACACGCTCAGTAAGCTGGGCGCATGACCTCGTCGACGGCGCTGCTCACCGACCGCTACGAACTCACCATGCTGGGCGCGGCGCTCCGTGACGGAACGGCCGCACGTCCCAGCGTCTTCGAGCTCTTCGCCCGTCGCCTGTCCGGCGGACGCCGTTTCGGCGTCGTCGCCGGCACCGGCCGGTTGCTCTCACTGCTGCGTGATTTCCGGTTCGGCGACGACGAGCTGCGCTATCTGCGTGACGCCGACGTGGTGGATGCCGAGACCCTGAGGTATCTGGAGAACTACCGGTTCACCGGATCGATCCGCGGCTATCGGGAGGGCGAGCTGTACTTCCCCGGCTCCCCCGTCCTCACCATCGAGGGTTCGTTCGCCGACGCCGTCGTGCTCGAGACGATCGCGCTGAGTGTGATGAACCACGACTCCGCGGTGGCCACAGCGGCCTCGCGCATGAGCATCGCAGCCGGCGAGCGGCCCCTGTCGGAGATGGGATCGCGCCGCGCCGCCGAGATGTCAGCGATCGCCGCTGCCAGGGCCGCCTACATCGCCGGTTTCGGTGCGACGAGCAATCTCGAAGCCGGGCGCCGGTGGGGCATCCCGACGATGGGCACCGCCGCCCACTCCTGGACCCTTCTGCACGATTCCGAAGAAGACGCCTTCCGCGCCCAGATCGAAAGCCTCGGCGCGGACACCACCCTGCTCGTGGACACCTACGACATCCGTCAGGGAGTGGCGACGGCGATCCGGGTCGCCGGCACCGGCCTCGGCGGTGTGCGCCTGGATTCGGGCGATCTTCCCACTGTCGCTGCCGCTGTGCGCGATCAGCTCGACGAATTGGGTGCGGTGGATACGAAGATCACGGTCACCAGCGACCTCGATGAGTACGCGATCGCAGCGCTCGCGGCATCCCCCGTCGATTTCTACGGTGTGGGGACGTCTGTGGTCACGGGGTCCGGATATCCGACCGCCGGCATGGTCTACAAACTCGTGGCACGTCAGGATGCTGGTGGCAGCTGGGTCTCCGTCACAAAGGCCTCGACCGACAAGGGCTCCCAGGGCGGGCGCAAGGCGGCTTTCCGCACCCTTCGCGATGGCGTTGCGACCACCGAATCCATCGTGGTCTCGGACGGCTTCGAAGAAATGAGCGCCGCTTCCGAGCATCCGGATGCGCGTGCGCTTCAGGTCACTCTCGTCGACGGCGGTGACATTGACAGCGCTTACGTAGGGACTGCCGGGACGGCATCCGCTCGGGAGCACCACCTGCTGGTGCGCGAAGAGCTGCCGGTGCGCGCGCTCGCGCTCAGCAAGTCAGATCCTGCGATCCCGACGGTCTTCCTCGATCAGGCGTGACCCTGTCGAAGGGTCAGCCCACCATCGATTCGTAGATCTCTTTGCACGTGGGGCAGATCGGGAACTTCTCCGGATCGCGGCCCGGCGTCCACTTCTTGCCGCACAGTGCGCGCACGGGCTTGCCGGATATCGCCGACTCGAGGATCTTGTCCTTCTTCACATAGTGAGAGAAGCGCTCGTGGTCGCCCGGCTCGAGATTCTCTTCGTTGAGAAGTTCTTCCAGTTCGCGATCAAGCGTTGCCACGCCGCCCTGATCGGGGCTGTCCAGCG
>NZ_JBQDSX010000077.1:0-10994 GCF_052099035.1 Microbacterium sp.
CTGTGGCGCAGCTGGTAGCGCACCTGCATGGCATGCAGGGGGTCAGGGGTTCGAGTCCCCTCAGGTCCACCATCAATTCCCGCGAGGGACGACCCTCGCCAGACAGCTCATACGGGGACGACCCCGTAAGGAGTTCTGTCCATGCGAAGCATCACCCGCTTCATCACGACATCCGACATCGTGCGGATCGCTCTCGGCTGGAGTGCGTTCGGAGCGCTGCTGCTCGCCACTCCCCTGCTCAGCCCCCCTGTCCCGGCACCGCTGCTCATCACCGCGCTCGTGAGCATCGTCGCCGTCATCCTCGTCTGTGCCTTCGGCGTCGTGAGGCAGGCGGAGGCGCTCGCCCGCCGTCTCGGTGATCCGTACGGTTCGCTCGTGCTGACGCTGTCGATCGTTCTCATCGAGGTCGTCCTCATCTCGGCCGTCATGCTCGGCCCCGGCGAACACGCGACGATCGCACGCGACTCCGTCATGGCGGTGTCGATGATCATTCTGAACCTCGTGATCGGACTCGCGCTTCTCCTCGGCGGCATCCGTCATCGAGGCCTGGCGCACAATCGCACCGGAACCTCCGCGTACCTCGCAATGCTCGTCGTGCTCATAGCCCTCGCCTTCGGCCTTCCTGCGTTGATCGGTCAGGATGGCGCGTACACGACAGCACAGGCTATCCCCGTCGTGATTGTCACTCTCGCGCTGTACGGGTTCTTCCTGTTCCGGCAGATGGGCGCGCAGGCAGATGACTTCACCGAAATCGATGAACGTCTCACACTCCGAGCGATCACGTCGACCGAGCCGGATGCCGCGGCCCCCGGCATCCGGGACGTGCTCCGCGAACATCGCACTGAGATCCTCACTCGACTCGGCCTGCTCGTCGTAACTGTCATCCCGATCGTGCTTCTCTCGCACGATATGGCAGCGCTCCTCGATGACGGGCTCGCTCGACTCGGCGCTCCCACTGCTCTCGCCGGTGTGCTCATCGCCGCAATCGTCTTTCTGCCCGAATCCATCACCGCCATTCGAGCGGCTCTCGGAGGCGAGGTACAGCGCGTCATCAATCTCTGCCACGGGGCGCTGGTTTCCACCGTCGGTCTGACGATCCCGGCAGTCCTGATCATCGGCATGCCCACCGGTCAAGCCGTCATCCTCGCTGAGACTCTCCCGGATCTGATGCTGCTCACCGTCACGCTGCTGCTGTCCATCTCAACGTTCGCAGCGAAGCGCGTGACCGCGATGCACGGCGCTGTGCACCTGGCGCTCTTCGCGATATATACCATCGTGCTCTTCAGCTGACCTCAGGCGTGGCCGGGAGTTCCCTGAGAGCTTGCTATGGTGGAAAGGATGTTCATGCATGCATGGGCAGGGAGCGCATTGTGCGCTCTCACTTAGCGTGCGCCCGACTGCGCACACCTGCGATCATTCGAATCCCGCTGAGGATGCGTCGACGTTTGGCGTGCCCGGAATGCGAACAGACCGAAAGGAGCCGCACCCCGGGCCTCTCGTCTGCGCGCTGCCATGCGCCTCAGTGGTCCAGGTTCGTTCACCATGCAAGAACTCCAGACACTCTCCGGCCCCATCGTCATCTTCCTCATGCTGCTGTTCTTCGGCGGCAGCCTGTACATGTCCATCCGGATCTCCAAGAAGAAGGAGAACGCCGACGGCTACATGACCGCCGGCGGCAAAATGGGGTTCGGCATCTCCGCCGCCTCCATGACTGCCACCTGGATCTGGGCATCATCCATGTACGCCTCGGCCACTTCCGGCTACACGTACGGCATCTCCGGCCCCATTCACTACGGGCTCTGGGGCGCCCTGATGATTCTGCTCATCTATCCTTTCGGCCGCCGCATCCGCAAGGTCGCGCCCAAGGCCCACACCATCGCCGAGGTCATGTTCGCTCGGCACGGACGCTCCAGCCAGCTCATGCTCGCCGGCTCCAATATTCTCGGCAGCCTCATCAGCCTGACCTCCAACCTCATCGCCGGCGGCGCACTGATCTCGATGCTGTCGCCGTTCAGCTTCACGCAGGGCATCGTCGCAATCGCGATCGGTGTGCTCGCGTACACACTATGGTCAGGATTCCGCGCCTCTGTCTTGACCGACTTCGCCCAGGTCATCGCGATTCTCGGTGCGGTGGCGATCATCGTCCCCGTGATCTTCTTCGCTGCCGGTGGACCCGCCCTGTTCGTCGAGGGCGCGAAGAACCTCACCCCCCAGCAGGGCGACTTCTTCTCCTCGGATGCGTTCTTCAACCAGGGCGCCCCGTACATCGCGGCCGTCCTCGCCTATGCGATCGGCAACCAGACCATCGCTCAGCGCCTGTTCGCGGTGCGTGAGGATCTGATCAAGAAGACGTTCATCACGGCGACGTTCGGCTACGGAGCATCCATCATCGGCATCGGAATGCTCGGTGTGCTCGCACTGTACGCCGGCGTCCAGCCCATGGACGGCGACGTCAACAACCTGATCCCGCAGATGGCAGCCAGCTACCTGCCTCCGATTCTCATCTGCCTGTTCTTCGTCATGATCATCGGTTCGCTGTCGTCGACGGCGGATGCCGACATGACCGCGCTCTCGTCGATCATGATGGCTGACATCTACGGGCAGAACGTCGCCGGAAAGAAGAACGCCAACCCGAAGACGATGCTCCTCGTCGGCCGCCTGACGATGGTCGGGGCAACCGCTGCAGGGCTGTGCTTCGCGTCGATGCAGTTCAACATCCTCGACCTGTTGGTCTTCGTCGGTGCGATGTGGGGCGCGCTCGTGTTCCCCGTGATCGCCAGCTTCTACTGGAACCGTGTCACCAACGTCGCTTTCAGCGTCGCCGTCGTCGCGGCCCTCGCCGCGTTCCTGCCGGTGCGCTTCGAGTGGATCGATCTCTCCGGTGGCATCGGGATCGTCAGCGACGTGCTGTCCGTCGTCGGCATCGGCGTCGTGCTAGCGCTCATGGCATTCGGCTTCTTCGGTCTGCGCGTGGCTGTCATCGTCGGAAGCATTGCGACCGTGGCATCCGCTCCGTTCGCCATAGGATTCCTGCACACCTACCCGGTGCTGTCTGGATCGCTCGTGGCTTATGCCGTGAGCACGATCGTCTGCGTGGCCATCACCATGATGAACAAGACGAAGCGGTTCGACTTCGATCTCATCAAGAAGCGCACCGGCGACTTCGACACCGCTGAGACCGAAATTGTTGCGGATGCCTCTGACAACGAGGCACTCGCAGGAAAGGATGCATGATGGAGACTCTGCTGCTCACCGCTTACGTGCTCGTCTGGCCGGTCATCGTCATCGGCACGCTCGCCGTGATCGTCCGGGCATTCGTCAAGGATGCCCGCGAAGCCACGCGTGAGGGACGTCAGATCATCTGACGCTCCCCGGAAAGGGGGCGATGGTCGGGATTCCCGCCGTCGCCCCCTTTCGTGTTCGATGCGAAGATGAAGAGGACGTCGATGAAGGGAACAGGGCATGACCGAAGCACCACTGACGCATACGAATCTTCCCGAGCTCCAGGAAGGGCTGCTGGAGAAGGCGCGGGAGTCCTCCGCCCGGCGCGCAGCAGAAACCATCTACGGCGGGCGTGAGTCCGTGCTGCGGCAGACGGTGATGGCCCTTCTCGACGAAGCCGAACTCCCCGAGCACGAGAGCCCTCCCGAGGCGACGCTGCAGGTTCTCAGCGGTCATCTGCGGCTCACGGGCCAGGGGCGCTCCTGGGAGCTCAGCTCCGGCGACATCATGCCGATCCCACCTGAGCGGCATGCGGTTCTCGCCCGCGAAGACAGTGTCTTCCTGTTGACGGTGCGCCGCTCCGTGTGAGCTCAGACGCCGGGCTTGACCGATAGGTCTGTGATCTGCGCGTCGCGCGGCAGATCCAGCGCGGTCAGGATCGTCGTGGCCACCGACTCCGGGTCGATGAATCGCCCCGGATCGTACTCCGCGCCCTCCTGCTGGTGAACGCGCTCCTGCATGGCCGTCGCTGTGCGGCCAGGGAAGATCGAGGTCACGCGCACGCCGTGCTCGGCCTCTTCGGCGCGCAGTGCATCGGCGAGAGCCTTGAGCCCGTGCTTGGATGCCGCGTAGGCACCCCATTCGGCATGGGCGTGGAGCCCCGCACCGGAGTTCACGAACAGCACCTGACCGCGAGAGACCCGCAGCACCGGGAGCAGGAGCCGGGTCAGCTCGGCGGGTGCCATGAGGTTCACGGCAAGCTGCTGCGCCCAGAGGGCAGGCGCCAGGTCGGCCACGCGGCCCAGGTCCACCACGCCCGCGACGTGCACGAGGGAGTCGATGCGCTTCGGCAGCTGCTGCTTCGACAACGCCCAGGACAACCGGCCAGGGTCGGACAGGTCGCCGACCAGCGTCGACGCCCCAGGAAACTCCGCCGCGATCGCACGAGCGCGACCGGCGTCACGAGCAAACAGCACGAGCTCGTCGCCGCGCTCGTGCAGACGCCGTGCGAGCGCTGCCCCGATGCCGGAGCCAGCACCGGTGATCAGGTGCGTAGACATCTCAGACGCGCTCGGGCGCCTCGGTCAGTTCGAACGGAACCGTCGGGCAGTCTTTCCACAGACGCTCGAGGCCGTAGTACACGCGCTCTTCACCGTGGAAGACGTGCACGATCAGGTCGCCGAAGTCGAGGAGCACCCAACGCGCTTCCGAGCGACCCTCGCGGCGAACCCGCTTGTGCCCCGCTTCGAGGAGCTTGTCCTCGATCTCGTCGGCGATCGCGGCGACGTTACGCTCGCTGTTTCCGGTGACGATCAGAAAGATGTCGACGAGCGGGAGGGGCTCGGACACGTTCAGTGCCACGAGGTCTTCTCCGCCCTTGGAAACGGCGGCGTCCGCCGCGATCTGGAGCATGGCTTCAGCGGTCTGGGGTGATTGCATCATCCGAACACATTCGTAGTGAAGGCGACGACCAGCGCAACGGCCAGAGCGAGCGCGAGCCCACCCGCCGTGATCGCCAGTGTCAGCATGAGTTTGTTGCCCTTTTCAGGCGCCGGGGGTCGGATGACCTCACCGGCAGGTTTGATCGTGCTGACCGCAGAGCTTGCGGCGATCGGTGTGGGAGACGATGCCGGCGGGAGTTCGCCATCGATGAGCACAGCATCGATGTCCTTGCCGTCCGCCGTGCCGTCCGCGTGGCCCCGCGATCCGATCCCCTGCGGCAGCTCGTAGCTGCCGGTGATCAACAGCTCGCCGGTCGAGGCGACGGGCCCGGAGAGCGACCCTTCGCCCGGGTGCGTGAAGATCAGCGTGTTCGGGGTGCGGTGCGACCCACCCGAGTCTGACGTGATGAGCTCGTCGAAGGACGGGGCGAACGCGGGAACGTCGTTCTTGTCTGCTTTCTCGGCGAAGAGCTGCTTGCCGAATGCAGAACTGACGACCGGATGCTCACCGGTGATGATCGCATCAGCCACCGGAAGCTCATCGCCTTCGCCAACGGCATCCTGTGCGTCGTCTTCCTCTTCAGCCTGTTCCTCGCTCACGCCGAACACGGTGCTGAACTCGTCGGACTCCGCGTCGACATCGGACTCGAACGCCGTCTCCGCATCCGCGTCGTCGACGTCGGCCTCAGCATCCGCCTCGTCGACGTCGGTCTCGTCTACGTCGGTCTCGTCGGCATCGGCATCCGCTTCCGGTACCGGCTGGGCGGAGACCGGGGCGAAGGCGGGCACTTCCGTGTCCTCCGCGGTGCTGCTGTCTGCTTCTTCCGCAGCGGGTGCTTCCTCAGGAGCAGCCGGCGCTTCTTCGTTCGGGATAACGGGCACGGATGCCGTGCGAATGCGCTCCTGCGCACGCGCCTGGCGCCGAGTCAGCGGAGTGGAATGGGGGTCGACCTGGGCCTCGTCGACAAGCGGAGCGGGCGCGACTTCAGCAGGCTGAGCAGGTTTCGGAACGGGCACGGCAGGAACAGGTCGCGCGTTCGCCGCGGCTGCCGCCGCCTCTTTTTCGCCGATCACCGGCGTCGCGCCGGTGAGACGGATCTCCCGCAGCTGTTTGCGGGTCAGCGGCTGGTCACCCTGCTGATCCGATGTACTCATACCTTGCTCCGATACAGATGATGCTTCGCGATGTATTGAACCACTCCGTCGGGAACGAGGTACCAGACCGGCTGATCTTCATTCACACGCTCACGACATGCGGTCGAAGAGATCGAGAGGGCGGGAACCTCCAGCTGGCTCACGTTCTCGCTCGGGAGGCCATCCGTGCTCAGAACGTGTCCTGGACGGGAGACCGCGACGAAGTGGGCCAACTCCCACAGTTCATCATGGTCCCTCCAACTGAGAATTTGCGCTACGGCGTCTGCTCCAGAGATGAAGAACAGTTCGGCATCGGGACGCTCGGCCTTCAAATCACGCAGTGTGTCGATCGTGTAGGTGGGTCCCTCGCGGTTGATATCGACGCGGCTGACCGTGAATTGCGGGTTGGATGCCGTGGCGATCACCGTCATCAGATAGCGATGCTCGCTCTCCGTGACGTTCGACTTCTGCCAGGGATGCCCGGTCGGTACGAAGACGACCTCATCAAGACCAAAGGAGTGCGCGACTTCGCTCGCCGCGACCAGGTGCCCGTGGTGGATCGGATCGAACGTCCCGCCCATTACTCCGATCCGGGGGGCACGCGTGGTCGTTGTCTCCATGCGCCCTAGTGGCCGTGCCCTGCTCCGTGCCCGTCCGCACCGTGCGCCTCTGCCCAGGCCTCAGCCTTGGCGGAGTGGCGGTTCGCGACGTGACGGTACGAGAAGGTGACAAGTCCGAGTACGGCGAACAGACCGGCTGCGATGAGCCCGAAGATGACGGTCTCGAGCGCCACGTTTCCGTGGTGCTCAGTTTCAGCGGCTGCCATCGCAATCTGTGCGACGAGGTTCATCCTGACTCCGTTTCGTGACCGGGTGCGAGAAGACGCGCTCCCATCCTATCGCTCAGCCGCGTGTCTGGCCCGCCCCACGCGCGAGCCACTTCGTGCTGGTGAGCTCCGACAGCCCCATCGGGCCCCGCGCATGCAGTTTCTGGGTCGAGATGCCGACCTCTGCACCGAATCCGAACTCCGCACCGTCGGTGAACCTGGTCGACGTATTCACCATGACGACGGCGGAGTCCACTTCGGCGAGGAACCGCTCGGCATTACGCGAATCGGTGGTCACGATCGACTCGGTGTGACCGGTGCTGTACGTGCGGATGTGGTCGAGCGCGTCATCGAGCGTGTCGACGACCTTCATCGCGATATCGAGGCTGAGGTACTCGGTCGCCCAATCCTCCTCGGTAGCAGGAATGACGTTGCTCATGAGTCCCACGACCATGTCATCGCCGTGCACTGCCACGCCCTCGCTCTGCAGTGCGCTGGCAACGAGCGGGACGAGTCGGGGTGCCGCTTGGCGAAGCACGAGAACCGTCTCGACAGCGTTGCAGACGCTCGGCCGCTGGATCTTGGCGTTGACGACGATCTCGCGGGCCCAGTCGTCCGGTGCCGTCTCATCGAGCACGATGTGCACGTTGCCCGCGCCGGTCTCGATCACTGGCACCGTCGACTCTGTGACGACGGTCTCGATCAGAGCTGCGCTTCCACGCGGAACGAGAACGTCGATGAAGCCACGGCCGTGCATGAGCGCCTTGGCGCCGTCTCGTCCGAAGTCGTCAACAGTCTGGATCGCCTCGGCTGTGATGCCAGCGGCATCCAGCGCATCGCGCATGATCTGCACGAGCACCGTGTTCGACTCACGCGCCGCGCTGCCGCCTCGCAGGACGCTGGCATTGCCGGAGCGCAGCGCGAGGGCTGCGATGTCGACGGTGACGTTGGGGCGCGCCTCGTAGATCGCACCGACCACGCCGAAGGGAACACGCACCTGCTCGAGGGCGACGCCGTTCGGCATCCGATGCCCCCCAATTACCTGGCCGACCGGATCGGCGAGTACGCCGATCTCTCGGACTGCGGAGGCCAGTGCACCGACACGCGTCTCGTCCAGACGGAGCCGGTCGATCAGCGCGTCGCTGATGCCGTTCTGACGCCCGGTATCGATGTCCCGCTCGTTGGCTTCGATGATCTTCCCGGCGTTCTCTTCGAGCGCACGAGCGATTCCTTCGAGTGCACGCACCTTCTCATCGCTGGTGAGACGGGCGGTCGCGCGGGAGGCCTCCTTGGCTCGTGCGAGACGATCCTGCGGAGTGTCGGTGGTCATTCGTTCAGCTTACGAGACCTGCACGGGGTCGGAGGCCGATGTTGCAGGCTCGAACCAGGTGCCGATCTCGGCGCCTGTGAGAGCTCGCTCGACGAGGTCTGCACTGGTGACGAGAACGCCGATGCCTGATGCCGCGGCGAGGCGGGCTGCGGATACCTTCGTTGCCGCTCCCCCGGTTCCGACGCTGTTGACGACCGTCGAGCCGAACTCCAGGCCGACGAGCTCGTCGTCGGCGGCGATGATGTCGAGGGGTTGCGCACCCGGGTCGGTCGGCGGCTTGGTGTACAGGCTCTCGACGTCGCTGAGAAGTACGAGCGCGTCAGCGTGGATGAGCTGTGCCACCAGAGCTGCGAGCCGGTCGTTGTCTCCGAAGCGGATCTCCTGTGTGGCGACCGTGTCGTTCTCATTGACGATCGGCAGGATGCGCAGACCCATCAGCCGCTCCATCGCACGCTGGGCGTTGCTGCGTGATGTCTGGGTCTCGAGGTCGCCGGTGGTCAGCAGTACCTGTCCTGCGACGATCTTGAACGGGCGCAGGGCCTCTTGGTAGCGGTAGACGAGGACGTTCTGCCCTACCGCCGCGGCGGCCTGCTGCGTCGCGAGATCGGTCGGTCTGGCATCCAGATCGAGGAACGGGATGCCGGTGGCGATCGCACCGGATGACACCAGCACGATCTCGCAGCCGCGCGCATGCGCGTCTGAGAGGGCATGCACGATCATCGGGATGCGCCACGACGATTCCCCGCTGATCGAGGATGAGCCGACCTTGACGACAATGCGCGCGGCAGTTGCCAGCTCGGCTCTCGTGCGCGCTGTCACGCGTCTTCTCCGGCGGGGTCCTGTCCTGCCGTTGCGCGGCGCTTCTCTTCCTCGCCGGCACGGTGGGCAGCCCTGGCATCCATGCGCTCGTAATACTGCTCACGGCGCTCGCCCGTCGTACGGCGGGAATTCGGAGCCAATCGCGGGTCAGTGCCGCGAGGAGCGGTCATGAGCTCGGCTGCCGAGCGCATCGAGGGCTCCCAGTCGAAGATGAGCCCTTCGCCCTCGCCGATGACGACGGTTGCACCCGGGGTGGCGCCGAGCCGGAACAGCTCGTCCTCCACTCCGAGGCGCTCCAGACGATCCGCCAGATAGCCGACGGCCTCTTCGTTCTGGAAGTCGGTCTGCTGCACCCAGCGCACCGGCTTCTCGCCCAGGATGCGGTAGTACGTGCCGTAGGAGCCGCCTTCGACCCGAATCGTGAACGGCTTCTGTGCACCTCGGGGACGGATGACGACGCGCTCGACCGGAGCTTCGACGGCCACCTCGGCACGGTGCTTGTCGACGAGCTCTCCGAGAGCGAAGGTGAGTGGGCGCAAGCCCTCATGCGACACCGTCGAGATGTCGAATACGCGGAAACCGCGCGCTTCGAGCTCCGGACGCACGAGGTCAGCGAGATCACGCGCCTCGGGGACGTCGATCTTGTTCAGCGCGACGAGCTGCGGACGTTCCAGCAACGGCGTCTGCCCCTCAGGCACCTCGTATGCCGCAAGCTCCGCGAGGATGACATCCAGGTCGGAGATCGGGTCACGATTGGGCTCGAGCGTTGCGCAGTCGAGGACATGGAGCAGAGCGGAGCAGCGCTCGACGTGGCGCAGGAACTCCAATCCGAGACCGCGTCCTTCGCTGGCGCCTTCGACGAGTCCGGGGACGTCGGCGACGGTGTAGCGCGAGTCGCCGGCCTGTACGACGCCGAGGTTCGGGTGCAGCGTGGTGAACGGATAGTCAGCGATCTTCGGGCGCGCCGCAGAGATGGCTGCGATCAGGCTCGACTTGCCCGCGGAGGGGTAGCCGACGAGTGCGACATCGGCGACGGTCTTGAGCTCGAGGACGACATCGCCTTCGAATCCGGGGGTGCCGAGCAGTGCGAAGCCGGGCGCCTTGCGCTTCTGGCTGGACAGCGCTGCGTTGCCGAGGCCGCCGCGTCCGCCCTGAGCGACGACGAATCGATCTCCAGGAGTCACCATGTCGATGAGAACGTCGCCCTCGACGTCCTTGACGACCGTGCCTACTGGCACCAGGAGCTCAAGCGTTTCACCCTCGTAGCCGGAGCGGTGATCGCCCATGCCGAATCCACCGTTACCGGAGGAACGGTGCGGAGAGTGGTGATACGAGAGCAGCGTGCCGGTCTGCGTATCGGCGACGAGAACGATGTTGCCGCCGTCACCGCCATTACCGCCGTCCGGGCCGCCGAGCGGCTTGAACTTCTCGCGGTGCACGGAAACACAGCCGTTGCCGCCCTTACCGGCGCGCAGATGCAACGTCACCGTGTCGACGAACGAGACCATGTCATGTCCTCAGATTCTTATGCTGCTGGTTCCAGAGCCTGTCGAAAGGCTCTGGATACGCGGACGGGGCGAGCCGAAGCCCGCCCCGAACCGGATGTCTTAGTGTTGCTGTCAGTGAGCTACGGCAACGATGTTGACGACCTTGCGGCCGCCCTTCGCGCCGAACTCGACCGCGCCCGCTTCGAGAGCGAACAGCGTGTCGTCGCCACCACGGCCGACGTTCACGCCGGGGTGGAAGTGGGTTCCGCGCTGACGAACGATGATCTCGCCGGCGTTGACCTGCTGGCCGCCGAACCGCTTGACGCCAAGTCGCTGAGCGTTGGAATCACGACCGTTGCGGGTGGAGCTTGCGCCCTTCTTATGTGCCATGTCCTATGCCTCTTCTGCTTACTTGATGCCGGTGATCTTGACGCGCGTGAGCTCCTGGCGGTGGCCCTGACGCTTCTTGTAGCCGGTCTTGTTCTTGTACTTCTGGATGATGATCTTCGGGCCGC
>NZ_JBQDSX010000078.1:0-10116 GCF_052099035.1 Microbacterium sp.
CTGCCCGAAGAGGTCGAGTTGCGGCTTCTCCCAGATGCCACGGGTCGGGTTCCACGCCGCGAGGGGTTGCACTGTTGGGGGTTGCATCTCTGAAGTTGCATTGCTCATTGTCGTCTCCTTCGAGGTTTGCGCGGATTGCGGGCGCGGAGAGCAACCCACGGACGTTCTCGATTACGACCATTCGGGTTGCAGCGCGTCGATCGCTGCCGCCATGTGTGCCCAGAGGCCGGAGCGGGTGCCCGGTGCCAGGCCGGCCATCTTCCCGACTGTCGACACATCTTGGCAGGGGAACCCGCCGCAGAGGATGTCCACCGGTGGGACGGTGTCCCAGTCAATAGTGGTGATGTCGCCGAGGTTCGGGGCGTCTGGCCAGTGGTGGGAGAAGACACGCGCGACGGGTTCGTTGATCTGGGAGAACCAGATCGTTCGAGCGTTGCAGACTTCCTCGACGGCGAGGTCAAGTCCGCCGTAGCCGGAGAACAGCGACCCGAGACGCAGCGGCGCGGACGGGCTGATAAGGGGCTGATCGGCCACAGGCGAACCTCCTTGAACGGTGATCCCCGGAGTCCTGCGGTCACTCCGAGCGGGTCACCACCCAGGTGCACGAGCCGCCCCATCAGCGCCCATCCATTTGGCGCCTCCCGAGTCACGACGGCTGCCGTCGATGACTCAGCGCCCTGTCCTCTCGCGGTTCACTCGCACGAGTTGTCACGCCTCTTGCAGATCGAGGTTGAGCCGGCCGTCAGCGGGCCGCTGCTCACCTTGTGAGCAGACGGAGAAGGGCGGCCGGGGTGACGGTCTCGATGCGCGTGATGTCGGCAGGCGACGGTTACAAGTACCTGCTTCGCACAGTCGCGGCCAGCGACGGCGACAGGTCGCTGTCCACCCCGCTGACGCGTTATTACAACGCCGAGGGCACGCAGCCGGGTCGCTGGCTCGGCGCCGGAGTCGCCACGCTCGGAGGCGGACGGATCAACGTGGGCGATCAGGTCTTCGAAGCACAGCTCCAGCTCCTCATCGGCATGGGCCGCGACCCCATCACCGGGGAACCGCTCGGCCGCGCGTACCCCGAGTACCGAGCCGTGGCCGAGCGGGTCGAGGCGCGGACCCGGGCACTCGATCCATCGCTCGGGCCAGCGTCACGCGCAGAAGCGGTCGCAGCCATCGAAGCCGAGGAAGCCGAGCGCGGGGTGCGGCGGGCGGTTGCGGGGTTCGACTTCACGTTCTCGATTCCGAAGTCCGCGAGCGTGCTGTGGGCTGTTGTGAATGCTGGGACGCAGGCGTTGATCGCGGATGCGCATCATGCGGCGGTTGCGGAGGTGGTTGCGTTCATGGAGCGGGAGGTTGCAGCCACGCGCGCGGGCGCAAGCGCCCGCGACGGTGCTGTTGCACAGGTCGACGTCGCAGGGCTCATCGCCACGGTGTTCGATCACTACGACAGCCGGGCGGGCGACCCGCACTTGCACACGCATGTCGTCATCAGCAACAAGGTGCAGACCGTCCTCGACGGCAAATGGCGGAGCCTGGATGGACGGCCGATGCACGCTGCCGTGGTCGCGCTCTCCGAGCTGCACGAGGCGGTTTTCGCTGACCACCTCACCCGGTCGATTGGCGTCTCGTGGGAGGCGCGCGACATGGGCCCCGACCGCAACCCGGCGTGGGCGATCACTGCGGTGCCGGAGGCGCTGGTGAAGGAGTTCTCCACTCGTGCCCGGCATATCGACGCCGAGACCGATCGGCTCATCGAGCACTACGTCGATGCGCATGGGCGGCGGCCGTTCCGTGCGACGATCATGAAGCTCCGCGCCCAGGCCACCCTCTCGACCCGGCCGGAGAAGGAGGTGCGGTCGCTGGCCGATCTCACCTCCTCGTGGCGGGAACGGGCCTGGAGGGTGCTCGGGTCGGATGCGACCTCGTGGGCGCGCGGCGTGACGGCGAATGAGGAGCCGTTGCTGCTGCGCGCCGACGACGTGCCGTTGGATGTGATTGCCTCGCTCGGGCAAGACGTGGTGACCGCGGTCGGTGAGAAGCGCTCCACCTGGCATCGCTGGAACCTCACTGCCGAGGCCGCGCGGCAGACGATGGGACATCGGTTCGCCTCGACGGAGGATCGCGAAGCCGTCGTCGGACTGGTCGTGGGTGCCGCCGAGGCCGCGTCGCTGCGCCTGACCCCGCCGGAGCTCGCATCCAGCCCGGCGGCGTTCCGCCGGCCGGATGGCACGGGCGTGTTCCGTCCGAAGCGCTCCGCGCTGTTCTCCTCCGAGGTGCTGCTGGCCGCCGAAGAACGCCTCCTCGAGCGCGCCCGCATTACCACTGCCCGGACCGTGCCGCTGACGACCGTGGAACGTGTTACGAAGCGGCCCGACAGCAAGGGCCGGATGCTCGGTGACGACCAGGCTGGCGCGCTGACGAAGATCGCGGTCTCCGGGCGGATGGTCGATGTGCTGGTCGGCCCGGCGGGGGCGGGGAATACCACATGTCGTGTTTGACGCCTCTACCTGCGGGTCGCAGATCCTGTCTCGGAGGCCAACCAGGGGAACGAGCTGTCTGCGCGAGGCCCGCTATTGCTCGCGTGTCTCGTTGCGCTGTTGTGCCTCATCTCCTAGCTCAGAGAGAGGCGCTCAGGGGTCGTGGAGGGTGCGCCTGGTGCGATAGTTGAGGTGAAAAAGAGGGAGACTGGCGGATGCCAGTCTCCCTCTTTTCCTGCTATTGATCGCGTTCGAGAGTCCCGATCTCTGTGCCCGAGGCGTTCAGGATATGAAGTGTGCTCCCCTTGATGGTCCCAGTTGCCAGTCCATTCAGCCAGGTGTCGATGTCTTCGCAAGCCATCATTGTGGATGCGACCTCACCGAAATCGAGTTGGCCTTCGCTCTGGGTCCATCCACCGGTCAGACGGTTGCAGCCGTCGCTGCCGCTGAGCGTGCCGTCTTCTGCGAGAGTGAGGGTTGGCCCGTCTTCCTCGCCCCAGGTGCCGACGGGAGATTCGTTCGTTGAGGCGCATCCGGTGAGCAGTAGCGCGAGTCCTGCGATACCCGCGATGAGCGCGGATCGTGTGCGAGTCACCGAGGGGCTCCGTTGAGTGCCTGTCTCTTAAGCTGCTGATACTCGGTGTCGGTGATGGCTCCGCTGTCGAGGAGTTGTTTTGCTTGCGCGATTTCAGCTGTTGGGCCTCCTGCGACGGAGCGGATGTAGTCCTCGGTCTCCGTCCTCGCCTGCACGACCTGATTCTGCGCGCGTTCTCCCATGCCGCGTCCGCGGAAGATGAGGTAGACGAGCGCCGTCACGAAGGGCAGGAAGACCAGAAACAGCAGCCAGACGGCCTTGAAGAAACCGTTGAGCTTCCGATCGCGGAAGAGGTCGGAGATGATCGAGAACAGCGCCATCAGATAGGCGATGAATACGAAGATCGTGAGGAACCACCAGATAGTGTCCCAGATAGTGGACCAGAAGCTCATAAGTATTTCCTGTTCTTGTAGATGCCACGCCCGAGAAGTGGGCGTTCGGAAGCTTTGCCGCACTGTGCGGCCAAGCGGGAGACTAAGCAGCGCGCTTCTTGAATGCGATAAGCGGCAAAAGCCAGGCACCGAGTGCGGTGACGAGCCACACGATGAGTGTGCCGAGGATCCATGTCCCAATCCCGGTGATCGCCAGGCCGCCTCCGACGAGCGAGGCGATGAGAAGCGCGACGAACGTTGAAACGAGACCGATTCCTCCGACGAGAGCGGGGGCGTACCGTCTGGCCATCTTGAAGATGAATGGTGCCAGGACGCTCTGCGCGAGCGCGAACACAATGATCGCGACGAGCAGCCCCGAGAGGGAGAGCTGGAAGTCCGGAAGTATGAGTGCCTCACTTTGTTGCGGAGGAGTGTTTGAGCCGAGGAGCCAGGCAGTCGGGTTCTCAGGGTCGGTTCGTAGACTCGGGGGGTGCGGATTCTGGTGGAGGTAAGTGAGCGGGCTCAGGCCTGTTACGACGTGGGGTTGTCTGCCGGATTTGAGACAGCCTGGGGTCTCTCTGCGGCTGATCCCACCTTGACGCGGCTTGACGCTCAGAAGCGGGTGTCAAGCATCGACTTCGATCCGTCCTCTGAGCGGATGCGACGCGGTAACTTCTCGTCCGCACCGTGGGTGGTGTCCGCATGATCGACACAACCTCGCTGGCAGACCTCCTCATGTGCGGGCCACGGGGACGACGCCTGCTCCTCGAGTATGCGATCGCATCCGATCGCCTCCACGTCCCCGAGTACCGTGAGGACTCGTTCAACGCGGGAGTCTTTCTCGCCTCGTATCACCTTGACCCAGGCAAGGGCACATCGGTGCAGTTGATCGGCAACGTCGGTGGGGAGGTTCGGGAGGTCGCCCCCGCTGAGGTTGCAGCGCGCTTGGAAACTGTGTCGTTGGCCGAAGTGACCCCGGAACTGTTGCGTGACTGCGTCTCCGAGCCGGTCGGTTCGGCCAGGTACTGGCAGGAGGCGGACGGGAGCGACGTACTTGCGGTGTCAGATGAGTTGCAGGTTCCGCTTCGCCGCGTCGCGGAGCACATTGCCGCGTCTGCGCATGCCACGTGGTGGGGTGAGCCGGTGGCGGAGCGTTCCCAATGGCAGGTGGAGTGGGATGACGCACCAACGCACGAGATCATGGCAGACCCGATGGCATTACTCCGCAAGGTGCGGGATCAGATCGTCGAGGAAGAACTGGCTGCTCGGCGGGAGCGTCCGTCGGATGTGACCGCGAACTGGAGCGGGAACTGGTGGTCACGCCCACCGTGGGAGCTTCCCTCAACCACCAGGGCACTGTTCGACGAGAGTCCTGCCGGGTTGTGGTTCGTGGAAGACAGCCTCGGCTGGGAGCAAGCGAACACGCGGCGGCTGGGGGTACCCGCTGGGCTGCGTATCTTCGAGATTGACACCGCCGAAGCGTGGGCGGATCTATGCGCGCGGTTCCCGATCGAGGTCACCGCGCAAAAGCGTCACGACTGGTACCGCGCCACCGGGCGAGACGGTGCTTGGGTGGTCCCGGACTGGGCGAAAGTCGCCGAACACTACGACGCTGTACACCTCCAGACACAGACCTATCTCTCTGCGGCGGGAATCGCGATCCCTGTCGATGAGCAGACCGCTACCGTGATCGCGGGCTGGGACCCGGATCAGACGTTCTGGTTTACACCGAACGTGCGCTACATCGATGATCGTGTGCGGTGGGTAGTTGAAGAGAACGGTGAACGCACCGATTGGGTCAGACAGGAGAACCCAACATGATGATCGGAACACGACTGCGGCCGCGTGTCGCGCTCGGCACGGCAGCTGCCGTAGCAGCAGTGATCCTGCTGTCTGCCTGCACACCATCACCGACGACAACCTCGACCGATGCTGAGGGGAACACGGTCACCGTCGATTGGGTCGACTACCCGGCGAGTGCGGGCATCCCAGCAAGCGATGTGCTGATGCTCCCCGCTGCTGAAGAGGTTGAAGCACGGGCAGGCCAGCTCATCGTCGAAGTTCAGGACACTCTCGAAACTGAGTACGGCATCAGCGAGTGGACGGTAGAAAGCGAAAGTGGCTGGTATCCGGAGGAAGGCAACGGGTACGGCGGCAAATCGCTACTGACCACCTATAACTCTGCAATCCATGAGGTGAACGTCGAGATTCCTGTCGAACAATGGGACGCGGTCATCGACACCGTTCGACAGATCGCGGAACGGTATGAGATCACTGACCAAGCGCGTGACACCTACTTCGAGGAGTATCCCGAGTGGATGCGGGTAGGGAGCTTCCATCGCGGAGCTGAGTTCTTCGACGTCACCATCCAGGACGACACGCTCAACCCCGACTACCAGGCGGGCGAGAGCGACGACGAACTCGTGGCGGGCGTTTCCTTGTTTTATGGGATCACGACGATCAGCGAAACAGATCGTGCCGAGTTCATCCGCCGCGCAACCCCTTTCGAGGGAATCAAGATGCCTGAGGCAACGACTTCCGACTGACACTCACGCACGCTCATGCCACCGTGGCCCCACCGTGCGGCCTGGGGTTTGCTGTCTAAGGGGTGAACCGCAGTGCCATCGATTCGGTGGGACTGCCTGATCCGGGAGAGTCTGTCGCTGAGCCGTATCACGGTGGTGCCGATTCGGCTCCACCGTCTCATCTGGGATGAAACAGTTCTGTGGTGAACCGATTTCTGCCGGTCGGGGGTGTTGAATCAACACTCCCGGTGGTTGTGAATCACGACCACCGCACCGGGTCCCTGATTGAGTTGCGTGAGCACATATAGTAGCTCATGTTTCGGGTAAATACTAGATGTTGTGGTTTGGGTGACGCACCTGTCGTGTATGAACACGATCATGCACACCACTGACACCCCATGTATTTCCCGCACCAGTCAGGTACGGATCCCACATCGGAGGCGGGCGCAATTGCCGGGCAAGCTTCCGCCAGGCTTCGACCCGGAGGCGTTCGTTCGGGAGGCGTGTGAGCGGTCGGGGGTGTCTTTCGCCGTTACTGACCCGGTCGCGCTTTCAAAGCTCCGTGTGCTCACCAAACCCGAAGCTTGACCCCGCCGTGCTCTCGATGCAGCGCTTCCGGGGATCGCCTGTATGCGCTGCGCTCTTTGTGTCAGGCTTTGAAGGTGATCTGCACTCGTTCGGGCCTGAATCTTGCGCCACCGTTGGGGAGGGGCAGGATCACGAGGGTGTCGACGAGGGCGGCGATGATGGCGCGTTTCTGTGGGATCGACCACTCCGACGCCCACGCTTCCCGCAGCGCAGTCTCGTCGCCGATGGGGATGCCCTTCAATGCTGCGGACTTGCTGGTACGCCCGAGGAGTCGTTCCGCTTCGGTGATGGAGTGTTGTGCTGCGGTTTTCGCGGCGTGGAGTTCTGCGCGGGTGAGGAGGCCTGCTCCGTAGTCGCGGGCCATGTCCTCCATCCGCTGCCTCGCAGCAGTGATCTGGGCCATCGCTGTTGCGACTCCGCCGTCTTCACCCGGTGCTATATCGGGGAGAGTGGTTGCGGCGAGGCGGAGGATGATCGACTCCGTAACGACCGCTTCGACACCTGCGGCGCTGGCTGAGAGTCCGCCGCGTTCCGGGCGACCTGGGAGCGGGAGACACCGGTAGAAGTGCTGCTTCGATGGGGCAGTCTGCCCGGTGCGCCAGCCACCGGTGACGAGAGTATTGCCGCACTTCCCGCAGGAGATGATCCCGGCAAGGAGACTCTTCGCTGATCGACCGACCCTGCGGTCGGGGTTTGCGAACACGGCGCGGATGCGTTCGGTTTCTTCCGGGGTGATGATCGCTTCCCAGTTCCCCGGCCCCAGGATCGCCCGCCCACCGGGTTTCTCACCCCCACGCGGCGCGTCAGGGTCGTAGGCACGCTGCCCCGAGATGCGTGCGGAGCAGAGGATCGACTTCACCGTTGATGCGTGCCACACATTCAAGCGACTCTTCCCCTTCGACGGCGGCACCGGGCCACCGTCGCGGTTGAGCCACATCGTGATCTGCCGCACCGACTGACCCGCAAGGAACCTGTCCGCCATCTCATGAATCACAGCGGCTTCTTCAGGGATGAGGACACCGCCGAGCCCGTACCCGTACTTCGGGGCACCATGCCACTCACCCCGCTCCGCCTTCTGCCTATTCGCACGACGAATGCGGTCGGCTTTATGCCCCGACTCATACGACGCGATCGCGACCAACTGGCGGGCCATCAACCGGCCCTCGTGCGCGTTCAGATCGAACGCGCCACCTTTGACGGTATCGATGCGGATCGGATGCGACTCCACGAGATCGATGAGATCTTCCAACTCGCGCGGCTTCCGATAAAGCCGATCCACATGCCACGCCACGATCCGAGTGGGACCGAGCTTCACCCGTTCAAGGAGATCGAGGTAGCCGGGGCGTTTCTTGTTTCCATACGCGGAGATATCGTTATCCATAAACACGGCAGGGTTTTCCACACTGAGCCGGTGGCAAAGGTCGAGGCAGTCCTGCCGCTGCCGCTCAACCCCGGCCTCCGCGCCCGTGCGATCCTCGCTGATGCGCAGATAGACGATCACCTGCTCCATGCTGTCGTTGATATTCGTGCCGTTCATGACGACCTCCATTCACCTGGTAGGTACGTCGGTCAAACCCGACACGTCGACAAGACGACGGCGATGTCGGCGTTGCGGCGGGCGTGGGAGCACGAGCACAGGCGCGGCAGCGTGGTGGGGCTCGCGCCGTCCGCGGTCGCCGCGCAGGTCCTGGCCGATGACCTCGGTCTCCAGACCGAGAACACCGCGAAGTGGCTCGACACCCACGACCGCACCGGCGAGACGTTCCGCAAGGGTCAACTCGTCATCGTCGATGAGGCGTCGCTGGCGGGCACGCTCTCCCTCGACCGCATCACCACATTGGCGGCGGAGGTCGGGGCGAAGGTGTTGCTGGTCGGGGATCACGCCCAGCTTCAGTCCGTCACCGCCGGGGGCGCGTTCTCCCTCCTCGTTCACGACCGCGACGACGCCCCGGAACTGGTCGACGTGCACCGGTTCGTCAACGTGTGGGAGAAGACCGCATCTCTCGCGTTGCGGTACGGGCGCGCCGACGTCATCGATACCTACGTCGAGCATGGCCGCGTGATCGGCGGAGAGACAGAGGTGATGATCGACGCCGCCTACACTGCCTGGCGTACGGACACTCTCGCCGGGCGGGCCAGCGTCCTCGTGACCGACTCCAACGAGTCCGTCCAGGCGCTCAACAACCGGGTACGGGCTGATCTGATCCTCGACGGCACCGTGAACGCCCGCCGTGAGGTCGAGTTGCACGACGGCACCCGTGCCGCGGCCGGGGATACCGTCATCACCCGCCGCAACGACCGCCGCCTTCGCGCCGGCCGGTCCTGGGTCCGTAACGGCGACAGATGGACGGTCACCGAGGTCCGCGATGACGGCGCCCTCCCCCTCCGCCGCGTCGGAAGGAAGTGGGGCACCTCAGTCGTCATCCCGGCGAAGTACGCGGCCGAACATCTCGACCTCGGCTACGCCGTCACTTCCTACCGTGCGCAGGGCATCACGGTCGACTCCTCGCACGTCCTGGCGGATGCGTCGATGACGAGAGAGACGTTCTACGTCGCCATGACCCGTGGCCGCGAAGAGAACATCGCCTACGTCGCTGTCGACAAGCCCGACTCCGCCCACGACGGCCCGCACCCCGGCGACAACGAGGATGCGTCCGCTCGGTCAGTGTTGTTCGGGGTGCTGCAGCACGTCGGCGCCGAGCTCTCCGCGCACGAGACGATCACCGCCGAGCAGGACGCCTGGGCTTCGATTGCGCAGCTCGCCGCCGAGTACGAGACCCTGGCTGCTGCCGCACAGCACGACCGCTGGGCCGCGCTCATCCGCTCGTCTGGGCTCAGCGACGACGACGCCGAGGACGCGATCGCCTCACCCGCATTCGGAGCGCTGACTGCCGAGCTCCGCCGGGCCGAGGCGAACCAGCACGACGTCGAGACCCTGCTGCCACGCCTCGTACGAGCACGCGGGTTCGCGGACGCCGACGACATCGCCTCAGTTTTGCACGACCGCGTCGCGAAGGCAGCTGCGAGGCCAGCGGGGTCCGGTCGCGCGCGGAAGGCACCACGCTTGATCGCCGGCCTCATCCCCGAAGCCATCGGCACCGTGCCGTCCGAGATGCGGCAGGCGCTGACCGAGCGACGCGACCTCATCGAGACCCGGGCCGATGCGCTCCTCGATACCGCGCTCAACGAGAAGCACGAGTGGACCACGAACCTCGGCGTCCAGCCGAAGCAGGCGCGAGCGGCGCACGCATGGCGGAGCGCGGCTCGCACGATCGCTGCCTACCGCGACCGCTACGGCGTCACTGGGCCTGCACCCCTCGTAGCACCCGTTGAGGCCGACACGCAGAAGCTCGACGCTGCCCGCGCCCGCGCCGCGCTCGACCGGGCTAAGAACCTCGCCCAGGCCGAGCAACCCGACCGGGAACGTCCGCGCCGCATGGGAGCACAGCGAGTCGGACCCTCGTTGTAGTCGGTGCCGTGCGGGGGGGGGGGGGGGCAGGCGGGGGGCGGGTAGTCGTTGTTAAACAGTGCGTCGTCCTTCAGCCCGCGGAGCCCCTGATCAGGCACCA
>NZ_JBQDSX010000078.1:10126-10740 GCF_052099035.1 Microbacterium sp.
CGCGAGCAGAGGGGTGCGGGGGCGCCTGCGCCGAGTGG
This sequence comes from Microbacterium sp., assembly GCF_052099035.1. Lineage (GTDB taxonomy): Bacteria > Actinomycetota > Actinomycetes > Actinomycetales > Microbacteriaceae > Microbacterium. The sequence goes on from NZ_JBQDSX010000078.1 coordinate 10,165, forward strand.
GGTGTGGGGGCGCGCGTGTCCGTCTCCCCGGGGGGGGGGGGGGCCCGGGGGGGGGGGGGGGGGGTGGTGGGGGGGGGGGGGGGGGGGGGGGGGGGGCCAGGCGGTGCGCGGGTAGTCGATGGTCAACAGTGCGTCGTCCTTCAGCCCGCGGAGCACCTGCTCAGTCACCTCGCCGATCGTCACGCTTTTCGCCTGCCGGGGAGCCACGTCATCGTCCTGCGGGCTCCATGCCCGAAGAACGGCCAGACGGGTGACATGCGGAACCTGGGTCGGCAGCTCACGGAGCCAGGTCAGCCAGTCTTCGGCCGCTACTTCGCCGTCAACGGGGTCGTCGCTGCCTCGTCCGATCAGGGAATCGCAGTCGCACATACGCTGCGTCAGCGTGAACACGACCGAGCTGCCGCGCACACGGCTCGACGTGATCCGAAGCCCGGAGACCTGCGGTGCGACGCCGATCTGCTCGGCGGTGAACCGTTCGAACTCAGGCGTGTAGGCGGCGGCGTTCACGGTGACGTCCCCTGGAGTGGATGCTCCTATTGCTGTCAAGTGGTCTCCGGTGGGCTGAGTTGAGCGAGG
>NZ_JBQDSX010000079.1:0-10682 GCF_052099035.1 Microbacterium sp.
GCGTCGCGCTCGCGGCGCTGCTGATCGGCGACTGGGACCTGGTCGCGCTCGACGAACCCAACTATTCGATGGGTTGTTCTTCGCGGACACCTCGATTGTACCGTCGTGGCAGGGCGGCGTCACGCCCTCATGCCCGGCGTCGGGCTCGTGGGAGGCGGCCTGGCGTGCGGTATCGCGCCGCGCTGGCCGGGAGGTGTGGTCGCTGATGGCTACACCGCTTCTGGGGGCCGAAGGGCTGCACTTGGAGTACCCAACGCGGGTGGTCTTCGACTCGCTCTCGGTCGGGATCGAGGAAGGCGACCGGATCGGGATCGTCGGCCGCAACGGTGACGGCAAGTCGAGTCTGCTGGGGATGCTCTCGGGGCAGATCGAGCCGCAGGCGGGCCGGGTCACCCGACGCGGCGGCGTGCGGTTCGGCGTGCTGGGTCAGAGCGATGATCTGGACCCGGAGGCCACGGTCGGGTACTCGATCGTCGGCGACGCGCCGGAGCATGAGTGGGCCAGCGATGCACGCATCCGCGATGTGATCGGCGGGCTGGTCTCGGACATCTCCTGGGATGCTGTGATCGGCCGGCTCAGCGGCGGGCAGCGACGACGCGTGGCTCTCGCGGCCCTGCTGGTGGGCGACTTCGAGCTCATCGCTCTCGACGAGCCGACGAACCATCTTGATGTGGAGGGCATCGCCTGGCTGGCCGAGCACATGAAACGACGGTGGCCCAAGAACAGTGGTGGGCTGCTGGTCATCACACACGATCGCTGGTTCCTCGATGAGGTCTGTACCGAGACCTGGGAGGTGCACGATGGCATGGTCGAGCCGTTCGAGGGCGGGTATGCCGCGTATGTGCTCCAGCGGGTCGAGCGGGACCGGATGGCGGCTGCAGCCGAGAGCAAGCGGCAGAATCTGATGCGCAAGGAGCTGGCGTGGCTGCGCCGGGGTGCTCCGGCGCGGACGTCGAAGCCGAAGTTCCGGATCGACGCGGCCAACGAGCTGATCGCTGACGTGCCGCCGGTGCGCAACCCCATCGAGCTGCAGCGCGTCGCGGTGGCCCGGTTGGGCAAGCAGGTCGTGGACCTGGAAGACGTGAGCGTGACCTTCGGGGATCGGAAGGTTCTCGATGACGTGACCTGGCGGATCGCTCCAGGTGAGCGAACCGGCGTCCTCGGCGCGAACGGTGCGGGCAAGTCCACGCTCCTCGGGCTGATATGCGGCGCTCTGGAGCCGACCGAGGGCCGGGTCAAGCGGGGTAAGACGGTGCAGGTCGGTATCCTCGATCAGCAGTTCTCTCAGCTCGCTGATATCGGCGGTGACCGGGTGCGCGAGGTCCTGGCCCGCACCAAGACCACGTTCCAGATCGACGGCAAGGACCTCACCCCGGCGCAGCTGCTGGAACGGCTAGGCTTCGCCCGCGAACACCTCTCGGCACGGGTCGATGACCTCTCCGGCGGTCAGAAGCGGCGGCTGCAGCTGCTGATGCTGTTGCTCAGCGAGCCGAACCTGCTGCTTCTCGATGAGCCGACGAACGATGTTGATGCGGACATGCTCGCGGCGCTGGAGGACCTGCTGGACTCCTGGCCGGGCACGTTGATCGTGGTCTCGCACGACCGCTACCTGCTGGAGCGGGTCACGGATCAGCAGTACGCGATCCTCGATGGCGGGCTGCGGCATGTGCCGGGCGGGGTGGATGAGTACCTGCGGCTGCGAGCCGCGCAGGAGCAGCAGGCCGTGACACCGTCGCCGATGAGCGCCCAGACCGCCGAACAGAAGACGTCGTCGTCTTCGTCTTCGGAGTTGTCGGGTGCGGAGCGCCGGGCTGTGCAGAAGGAGATCGGCGCGGTCGAGCGTCGGTTGGAGAAGCTGTCGGGAATTATCGACCGCATCCATCAGCGTCTCGCCGATCACGATCAGAGCGACTACGAGGGCCTGCAAGGCCATACTGATGAGCTTCGCCAAGCGGAGGATGAGGTCGCCGAACTCGAAGAGCGGTGGCTGGAGCTATCCGAGTCGATCACCTGATGGCTCCCAGCCGTCGAGCCTGCCGCATGAGTTCGCGCCTGCCGCTTCGTGAGCGGCAGGCGCGAATGCTGATGACGATGGTTGGGGGCCGGGATGCTCAGGCCTGCGGCGGTCCGTACTCGTTTCTTGTTTCGACGGGGGTGGGTTCTCGGTAGGTCTCGGGAACCTCGTCGGCGCGGCGACTGGCTCGTGATTCTCCGATCTCCTGCAAGGTGAGACGGATCAGCATCTCCGACAGCTTGTGCAGATCGGGTGGTTCGCGATGCACCGCACTGATAGAGAGATGTCGTTCGTCGTACCGACGCCGCGAGGTCTTCTTCACGTACTTGCCTATCGTGCACTCCTACGCCGAGACCGTCGGTTCGGCGATGGCGCGCGCCCGAGAGTTACGCTCCGTGCATCGCTCGGTGTGCTCGTGCCACCGCACGCGGGCGAGCAGGATCAGGCTGACGGGGCCGATCCAGAGCATCTTGAGCGCTGACCAGATCGCGATGAGCACGATGATGTTGAGCCAGCCCGGCCCGCCGTCTCGGATGATGACGGTTAGCAGGCTCGCGGTGTAGAGGTATGGGATCGCGAGCAGCATTGCCGGGATGCCCCACTTGAGGCCGCGACGGGTGCGGACCTTGTCGAGCACGATATTGGTCGGCATCCATCGGCGCATGAAGGAGCGGATATGGATGCTGGCGAACCAGATGAGTCGGAACATGATGCCTCCAAGCACGTAACTGTGGTGAGGCAGTACGTGTGGAGTGTCCCGAAGGACGGCCCGAAAGGGGCCTACATGGTGAGGGGTGAAGCTGCCTCTGTGCTTCTCACTCTACGCCGCACGTACGACACGCGGTAGCCCCGCGGGCCGTGCTTGGTCGCCGGCGGCGCACCTTGCCGGTGACCGTCCGGGAAGGGGCACAGATCATGGGCAGGCTGGCAGAACAGGTAAGCGGCGAGCGGCAGGCGCGGATGATGCTGTCGATGATCGCCGAGCCCGACGACGCGATCACCGGCCGTATCCTGCACCGGGTTGGCGGGGTCGAGACGTTGCGGCTGCTCGAAGACGAGCAGGCTGCGGTGCCGGAGATGAACCGGGCTAACGCGATCGCCTGGCGCAACCGCGTCGCTCCAAGGATCGCGGACGGCATCCCCGCCCGTGTCGCGGACGCGGAACGAGCCGGCATGTCCACGCTCATCCCGACCGACGCGGACTGGCCGCACGCGTTCAACGACCTCGGCCCCCGCGCCCCGTACCTGCTGTGGATACGCGGGGCGACCTCGTTCCTTTCCGGCGCACTTGCTGATCGCGTCACGATCACCGGCGCCAGAGCCGGCAGCGAGTACGGCACGAATGTCGCCGCGCACCTCGCCGGCGACCTCGCCCAACAGGAGCGCACCATCGTCGCCGGCGGGGCCTATGGCATCGACGCCGCAGCCCACCGGGCGGCACTCGCCACCGGCGGGGGCACCATCGCGGTGCTGGCCGGCGGTGTCGATCGGTCCTACCCGCGCGGGAACGCGGACCTGCTGGATCGGATCGGGGATGTCGGGGCGCTGGTCAGCGAGGCTCCTCCTGGGGAGGCGCCGACGCGGTGGCGGTTCATGGCCCGCGCCCGTCTTCTCGGCACGCTCTCGGGAGTCACGGTGGTGCCGGAAGCGAGCTTCCGCTCGGGTTCCTTGCTCGTGCCGACCGAGGCGCACCGGCATAGCCGTGCTGTCGGTGCGGTGCCCGGCCCCGTCACGTCAGTGACCAGCGTGGGGCCGCACGAGCTCATCAAGCGCGGAGTCGCCCAGGTCGTCTCCGATACGGCAGATGTGACTGCGATGCTCGACTCGCTCGGCGATCCGGCGCGGCTCCTGAATCGGGAGACGCCGGGCCACCAGCTCGCCGCCCCGGCTTCCGGTCCGCCAGCACGGCCGGGGCCTCGCCTGTAGTCCGCCTCACGAAGCAGGCGGAGAGCTCACCACACTCATCAAGGAGAGGTACTCGGCCCATGAGCTGAGGGAGAGCGCACTCCAGCGCTTTTCATCTGACGCATTGGCGGCATGTTTCTGGGTGTTTCAGTTCGCAGCGAGAGCGTCGAGAGGGGCGACGGCCGCGTGGAACCGGTTGCCGACGAGTAGAACGACAATTTTCTTTCTAGCTCTGGAAAACACCACGTAGAGAAGTCGACTTGTCGTGGGAAACGGCTCCGACTCATAGCCCATGAAGTCTCCCTCCCGCAGTACAACGACGGTTGCGTCGGCCTCACGTCCCTTAGTCTGGTATAGGTTCATCAGCTGGACCTCGCGCGGATTGAGCACCGAATCCGTGAGAGCCGCATAGCTCGCTTCACGAGCTTCCGCGCAGATCGCTGCAACCATCTGACGGTCATCGCGGGCGCTGCTCGTTCGTATGGCTCGTGCATGCATTACCGAGAGCAAGGTCGCCGCTTGTTGCCAGGCACCGGACTTCTGCGGTAGCCCGAGCGCATCATGCACAGTAGCGGCTACCTCGATTGCCTCCCCAGCGGACGCGACATTGGAAAGACGCTCTCGAAGGGCGCTCAAGCGATCTTGCAAGGTCGTAGGACCTGAACCGTTTATCACCTGGTGCGCGATGGGAGGCGCCTGCCGTCCACGTTGCGCGCTCGTCAGGAACACGGCTACCGCTTCGAGAACGTTCTCCCAGGCGACATCTCCGGTATGGAATTGCACCATCGCGGCCTGGGCATCGAGGGCGGCGGCGAGTGCGTCGCTGAGACCAGCGACTTCATGCTCGATGCCGTCGGCTTCAAGCGCGTCTGAGAGAGCCGCGAGCATGTCGTTGTGGTGCGTGAACACTGCCACGCCCATCTCTTCGGAGGTTAGGTCGCTAACGATCCGTGAGACTTGGCTTGTCTCGTCGGAGAGAGGTATCCCGTTTCGGATAACCAGTCTCTCGTCCTGGATGGCGTTCGTGATGGCCTCCGAGTCGAACAGGCGCTGTCGAATGGCGTTGGCGACGGCCGGGATGATCCCAGAAGGATCTCGGAAGGAGGTTTCTGGAAGCACGATGGTGTTCTCTGCCCCTGCGGCCGAGCAGGCTTCGTCAATGCGCTCCACTCTGACGCCGTCTTCGGCGAGAAATGTATATATGCACTGATTCGGGTCGCCGAGCAGTATCAACCTGCTGTCTTGGGCTACCAGTTGAAGGAGATCTTGCTGCGCGTCGCCAGTGTCCTGAAACTCGTCGACGATTACGAGGCCCCACCGTGTGCGCAGGTGCTGTGCGACAGTCGGCGTGGCCTGAGCGATCTCAAGCGCTAGTGGGATGAGTTTGCTATATCCGATCTCGTTCTGAGCCAGTCCGAGTTTCTCGCGAGCGGGGCTGACGAGAACGGCGTCGCCGTGTCCAACCAGACTCCCGAATCTCCGAACTATAGAGAACGCAAGCGAGTGGAACGTCATGATATCCACCTGGGACCCTCGTCGGCCGAGGATTTCGCCTGCGTGCGTGGCAATGCGCGCCACCGAGGAGCGAGAGAATGAGAGGAACAGGACCCGGTCATGCGGTTTGCTTTCCGCTACCCGTTCGAGATGGGCGTAAGCTGCGGCGAGCGCGCTCGTCGTCTTTCCGACTCCCGCACCGCCGAGCACGACACTGAGTTCGGCCTGCGTCGCGACGACTTGCTCCTGCTCCGGGTTTCTGGGGGCGAAGGTCATGACACCTCGGGGATGTCGATGCGGCCGAGTGTGTCGCTACAGATCGCTTCGATGACAGATCGCGCTATTGGCGGCTGTCGCGTCAGCGCGTGCGCCCAGACTGCCCCCAACCCCTGCTTCTTAATCACTTTCGTCGTAATGAGGTGATCCGCGATGTCATCGTCGCCGAGACCGGATGGCAGGGTAGGCATGCCGAAGTCCTCCAGGGTCTCGACCGCCTCTCGGAGCCGATCTCCGGGTACGCCGCGGATAAGCGCGGCCTCCACGGCAGTGCGTGTGGGAAGTACGACGAGTTGTTCGACCATTCCCGCAAGGGCTCCGACCGCTGGGTCTTCTTGTCCTGGCTTGTCGTTGTCAACGATCGCTCGGACGTGGAATCCGAGTTCAAGGGCAATCTCGGCGATGGCAGGGAGCCGCGTGACCCCTCCATCCGACCCTGGTGGGGCGACCAGGCGGATGCCGTTAGCGGGTAGGCTGTGATGCGGTTCATTCGTCTTTAGGAAGAGCCGCGAGGCAAGTGCGCCGTACCCTTCGACGTCGAGCGGTCCCTCCAAGAGGACAACGGTTCTCGCGCTTAGCGCCGCGAGGAGTTGCTCAAGGATCAGTCTTCGATTGACGCGGCCGGCCTTGTCCGTAACCGCCGGGAGCTGATGCTGTCGTCTCTCGCCGTTGCTGATCGTAAGCCGGACGAGTTCGCCAGGGTCGAATGCCCGTACTACCTCGGGACGGCGCGTTGTGAGGATCGCTTGCCCTGCCGTTACATGGATGAGCCGCGCCATGTGTTCGGACGACGATGCGTCGAGGCGATCTCCGAAGTCATCACCAACAATGACCACACCAGATTGCGCATCTCGCGCGGCGGCGATGGCTTCAGCCGCCGAGAGTACGCTTTCGAGCGTGGAACCCTGGGAACGAACTGGAAGAGGCCCGGCCTCCCCGATCGATATCGCTGGCTGAAGCGCTCTGAGGAGGGCAGACATAGAACCGTCATCCGCCAGGAAACTTATTTCGCCGGAATCATCGATACCGAAGAGAGCCTGCGGTCCAGAATCGATGACCTTATCGAGTACGTCGGTGACCACCTCCGTCTCGGAGAACGATCCGGTAGCAGCATGGATCGCCGTGTCCAAATTGGTAAGGGCGCTGTCCAGCCCCGAAGGGTCAGCATCAGCAAGGAGTGCTCTCAGAACTCCCTCTGCCCGTAGTTGGAGGGCCGGCGAGCTGTCGATGAACTGGATTGGCAGAGCCTCGCGCTCGATACGGCTCGCTCTCTTGAAAACTCCGGCAGCGGGATCACTCCGTGCTGGGTAATCAACCCAGTGCTCACCGGTATCTGTATCAAGCTCATATCGTGCGCGGTAACAAAGACGTATGCCCAGAACTGCGTTGCCTGCGTTGCGTGAAGTGGCGATCTCTCCGGTTTCCTGGTCGAACGTTTCCAAGTTCTCGCTGAGAAGAGTTTCGAGGTCATCTCCGAGGTCGAGCAGAGTCACTTCTACCTCTGTCAGAGACTCGTCATCGTCGTCAGCGGGTCGGTAGATATCGAGCGGATTCACGCGGGAACGCGTGCTGCGGGGATCGAGGACCCGCCGTAGCGCCTCGACTATGTCAGTGCGGCCTGCCTGCGGCTCACCTGCAAGCACCATATTCTCTGGCACCACTAGTTCTGCATAGTGATAGCCGCGGAAGCGTTCGATACGGATGCGGGCGACCCTCATTGGCTACTCCTTGCATGCTCCACGACACACGCTGACTGTTGGACTCACCACGGGACGATGAGCGTGAGTCGACGGACCGTCTACTGTTCGGGGCCGGCTGTCCCCAGTGCCCATCCTCCCATGAGCAGTAGACAAGATGAGCCGACGCAACATGACGAACCCCTGGCGCGCATGGCGAGAGGCCCAGATCAGGTAGTCCGTCAGGTGCAGCGACGTGTCGGCGGCGTTGCCCGCGACTTCACTGCGTCCTTCGCGCGCTTGGCCCGATCCCAGTCCGAGTCGTCTCACACCCGACGGCCCAGTGCCTCTAGGCTCGCACTATGGACCTCTTCGAATCAGCCCGGCTGCGCATCTCGCGCGCGCAGAGCCGTGCGCGAGAGATGTCTGAAGCCTGGAACGACTATCTTGCGCCCCACCCCTTCGAGTTCTTCTTGCTCCGCACTTCTCCGACGCAGTATCTGGTTCGCCTTGAGCAAACCGAACCGGTGCCGCTTGAACTTCCCGCATTGTTCGGAGAATGGCTTTACAACCTACGTTCTGCTCTCGATCACGTTGTGTGGGCTTCAGCGGCACATGCGTCGGGATCTATTCCTCCGGCTGGCGAAGACGGTCTTCAGTACCCGATCTACGACACGGAGAAAACGTGGAAACGCAATCTCTGGCGGCTCCGCCCTCTTCCGGAGCACCAGGTGGAGATGCTGCACACGATGCAGCCGTTCAACTCCGACCTGGATGCTAACTTCCTCGGGTGGATCAATCGGCTCGCGCGGATCGACCGCCATCGCCGTCTGGCGATGTGGACTGCCAGAGTCGCCGAAGCCGAGCCTGTGTTTCAGATCCCGAGTGGCGTCACCCCAGCTCTGGAATGGGGCCAATGGGTCTTTGCGGGAAGGCGCTGCGATCTTGCTCGGGTGACGTTTCCCGATGCCGATTCAGCAGATGACGTCTCGTATAACCCTCGCGTCGGTATCGATCCGGAGATCGCCGAGTGGGGTGCATCCGACTTCTGGAAGAACATCCGCTTCTCGGAGCGCCTGAAGATGTTGATGGTCTTCGTCAAAGCCGAGATCGATATCTACGACTACGACTGCACGGGAGCGCCTGCCGCCCGCAGCACCGTAACGAGCGCCTTCGCTGACGAATCAGATCGCCGACGTGAGGCCGGGCTCTTTCCAACGATGACGGCCGTCGCACCAGAGCCGCCGTCGTGGACGAACGCGAGTAGCCCTCGGGCCTCAAGTGTTGACCGTTTCATGGGGCGCGATTTTCCAGCCGACGGCAACGAATCCGCCCTCTCCTGAAACACCGAGTAGATGCGGGGCTCGCCTGCGGCCGCTACTGCAGCGTCGGTCCGAGGCGCTGCGATCCATTGCGTCGGGCGCGTTCCTGCTCGGGCTGTTCGGCTTGGGTGAGCTTCTGCGCCCGGTCGAAAGCGGCGCGGGCGCGGGCACGATCGATCTTCTGCGCCGCGGTCTGCGGTGCGGGGCCGAGCGGGGCGTCGTCGTCGACTTGGTAGCGGTCGCGGTAGGCGGCGACGGTCCTGGCGTCGCGCCGCCATCGTGCCGCGCCGCGCTCATCCGCCGGCGTTTCACCCAGCGCGGTCATCCACAGCTCGGCGCCGTGGAGGGCGGTGTCGAGGATCGCATCGGCACGGGCCTCGATCAGCTCGCGGCGTTCGGTCAGGGCCTGGCGCATCTCACTGGTCATCGGGCCGGTGGCGTGTGGGATGAGTCCGACGATCAACCTGGGGGCCTTCCGGGTGCGCCCGGACCCGGAAGGTTGGGCGGTGGCGCGGGCGAGACGATAGTGCATGACCTTGGCGACATCCTCGGCGTCGTCGAACCCGCGGGCCGCGACCAGGCGCGGGAACAGGGTGTCGAGGTCGTGGTGGTTGGCCTCGGCCCGGCGCAGCTCGGCGGTCAGCGCCCCGAACGCCTCCGACCCCAACGAGGCCTCGGCCTGCTCCTCGCTCAGCCCGGAGCCTCGGATGAGGGTGGCCCAGCGGTCGTGCTGGGCGGCTGCGGCGATGGTCTCGTACTCCGCGGCAAGCTGGGCGATCGACCCCCAGTGCTCCTGCTCGGCGGTGATCGTCTCGTGCGCGGAGACCTCGGCGCCGGAGTGCTGCAACACCCCGAACAACACGCGCCTCCCGGTCGCCTCCTCGTTGTCCGACGGATGCGGAGCCGAGTGCGTCGGGTCGGGCCGGTCAAGGACCACGTAGGCCTGGTTCGAGTGCTTGCCGCGGGTCATGGCGACGTAGAAGTTCTCCCGCGTCGTCGTGGGCTCGACCAGCACGTGCGCGGTATCGACGCTGATGCCCTGAGCGCGGTGCGCGGTGACTGCGTAGCCGAGGTCGACGTGCTCGGCCACGTAGTCCGCCGGGAGCACGATCGACCCAAACCGGCGGCCGGGCTTGCGGATTGTGATCGACCCGTCATCGCGCACATCGGTGATGCGCCAGGTCTCACCGTTGCGCACCCAATCCCGGCCGGTGCCGGTGCGCAGGCGTCGGTCGTTGCGGCGGGTGATGATCGCGTCCCCGACCCCGCCACGGGTGCCCTCGGCCAGGGCGACTTCGCGGGTCGGGGTGATGCGGCCGTCGAGGATCAGGTCGGCGCGGGCGCGGTCGTTCAGCGCGGTCACGTCCTCCCGTGTTTCGGCGATCAGCACCGATACCCGCCCGGCGTCCCGGTCGGCCCGCCACGCGGCGTAGGCAGCGTCGATCATCTCCTCGCCGTCGCCATCGGCGATGCGGTGATGGTTGAGGTAGGTGTCGATCACACGGGTGCGGCCGTGCCGCAGGTCCAGGGAGGCGGTCTTCTCCCACTCGTGGATGAACCGATGCACGTCCACCAGCTCCGGGGCATCATCGTGGCGGTCGGCCACGAGCATCCCGAACGCCCCGCCGGCATCCACGGATTGCAGTTGTCCGTAGTCGCCGACCAGCAGCACCTTCGCGCCCGCCTGCGCCGCGAGAGCGGTGATGCGATCCAGCGAGAGCGTGCCGGCCAGGGATGCTTCGTCGATGATGACCAACTGGCCGGCCTGGAAGGTCTCGCCGCGGGTGAAGTGGTTCTGCCACCACTTCGCCGTGTTCTCCGTGGCGATCCCGAGATCATCACCCAGCACCTGCGCCGCCACCGCTGACGGTGCCAGCCCGACCACGGAACCGGCGCCGTGCTGCTTCTCCCACGCCCGCCGCAGCGCGTTCATCGCCGTAGTCTTGTCGACGTGTCGGGTTTGACCGGCGTACCTACCAGGCAACAAGGGAGGTC
>NZ_JBQDSX010000080.1:0-10483 GCF_052099035.1 Microbacterium sp.
GACGAACCTGCTGCTCGCCGCGATCCGTACACCGCGGGGCCTCAAGTGGGGTCCGCTGGTACTGCTGCTTGCGCCCGTGTACCTCTTCGCGGCCGGAGTCTGCTACACGCTGGTTGACCGAGGTGGACCCGGGTGGCTGGCGCTGCTGGGGTTCTTGTTCCTCTGGAACATGTTCAAGTGCGCCTGGGCGAGCGTTATCACGACGATCGTGCTTCTGCGCAATGCCGTCCGTCGCCTCATCAACCGGTCGGACACGCGACGCCATGCGCGCAAACCGACAGGAACGCGGGACGAACCAACATCGGTCCCGGTGGTGCGCACCCCGTAGATCTCGGCGGCACATGCGCCCAAGTCTGTGTGTGAGGGTCTCAGGGGCGTGAGTCGGCAGCGACGTCGCCCGGCCACTCGTGGACGCCCTCATCAGATGGGGTGCTGGTCACCTCGATCCCGGCGATGGTGATATTCACTGCGGACCGGTAGTACTCCCAGCGAAGCTGCTCCGCCGCGTCTCCACCTTCGGCGAAGGGTTGGATGAGTTCCCGTCCCATGGCCTTCGCAGGTGCGGAGCCGGCCGTCATCTCGGCGAACTCAGTCATCATCGTGGCGTGATCCCGGGGGCCGTCACCCTCGTGCTGGAGCCGGTCGTCCCCCATCGAGATGGTCAGCATCGCGTTATTGAGGAGCACAGCGTACGTGAAGGCCGCTCGCTCTCCGAAGCCCGAGGCCCCCAGGATGGACATCCCCGCCTCCAGCACCGGGAGTGCGGCTGGCAGCGTTGGTCCGTGCATCAGCATCCACTTCGCCACGCCTGGATACTCGGCCACGACCGGCCCCGCCTGAAACAGCAGGGTGCGGAACCACTCCTGCCACGTCAGCTGCAGGTCGGGGACCTCAATCCGTGCAAGCACACGCTCGACCACCTCGCGACACAGCGAATCCTTGCCGCCGACATGGTGATAGACCCCGGACGCGGCGATGCCGAGGCGCCCGGCCAGGTCTCGGATGGACCAGGTCATCAGGTGCGTGTCACGGGTCAGCTCCTCTGCGGCATCGACGACACGTTCCGGAGTGATCCCGACGTGGAACGGGACCGGGTCAGTCGCAGTCACCTTTCATTCCTCCTCTCGCCGTAGCCCACGCACTCACGCCCGCCCTTGAGGTAAGGCGAACCTAAGCTGTAAGCTCTCCGATGTAATTAGAACACTGTTCATATTAGAAGGAACCCGCATGATACGACCTGCCGCCACACCGACCCACGCCGTGCCGGTGGCCCGCCCTCAGATTCCGCTGCTGCTGGGCGCTGTGCTGCTTATCTACCTGGCCCAGATGACCCTGAACCCCGTGATCGCGCCGCTGTCCCGCGAAGTTGGCCTGGCAGAGTGGCAGATCGGAGTCACCATCAGCGCGGCTGCGATCATGGTCGTTCTCACCAGCCAGCTCTGGGGTCGCCGCTCTCAGTCCTGGGGACGCAAACCCGTTCTGGTCGGTGCTTTCACTCTCGCTACGGTCACCATGGCGTTGTTCGCGCTGCTGGCCTGGCTTGGCATGACCGGTCTTGTCACCGGTGTCGCACTGTTCATCATGTTCGTCCTGCTGCGAGGCGTCGGGTTCGGGACCGCGATTGCCGCCGTGCCTCCGACCGCGCAAGCCTATATCGCCGATGTCACCGTCGATGAGAAGGCGCGTGTCAAAGGCATGGCCGGGGTCGGGGCCGTGCAGGGCATCGCCATGGTCGGCGGCTCCGTCATCGGTGGGCTCCTGTCCGCCTTTGGCCTGCTCACTCCACTCATCGTCGTCCCCGTGCTCCTGCTGGCCGCGCTGCTGTTGATCGGGTTCCGGCTGCGCCGCGAGCCCCGACACGAGCTCATCGAGACCCCAGCAAGAGTCAGTCCCTTCGATACACGGGTGTGGCCGTTCCTGCTCGCCGGGTTCGGGATGTTCACCGCGCTCGGCTTCATTCAGGTCATCACCGGTTTCATCGTCCAGGACCGCCTCGGCCTCGACTCCGCCACCACCGGGCTCGTCACCGGCGGGGCGCTCCTCGCCGCCGGCGCCGGGATGATCATCGCTCAAACCGTCATCGTGCCCCGCAGCGGCTGGGCACCCGCGACCCTCCTCCGTGTCGGTGGCATCGTCGCGACCATCGGCTTCGCCGCCCTCGTCGCAGATGCCGGTGCGGTGGTGCTGTTCGCCGCAATCCTGCTCATCGGGCTGGGCCTGGGCATCGCGATGCCCGGTTACACCGCCGGGCCCACCCTGCTCGTCTCCCGCGAAGAACAGGGCGGGCTCGCCGGTCTCATCGGCGCCACCAACGGACTCACCTTCGTGATCGCCCCCACCCTCAGCACCGCTCTCTATGGAATCTGGGCGCCACTGCCGGTCATCATCGGCGGCGCCGTCATGGCGATCGTCACCGTGTTCGTGCTCATCCACCCCCGATTCCGTCGCACCCTGAGCCCCGTGGAACATCGCTGAGACCACCAGCCCCGAGCGGTCTCAGGACCGGCGCAATCACCGCAGTGTCCGAAGACCTCGATCACATGCCCGGTCGCGTCCGACCTTCCGGAGCTCGACCTCAGCGGCGTCGTCCGCGAGGCCGAGGAGGACGCGGGATCATGAGCCGTTACCTCGACGATGAGTTGCGTTCCTCCGTTCGGACGCGCCAGGGTATCGCCGAGGGCGGCGGTTAGGGGAGCTGGGCGCGGTCGAACTCCTGCTGCAGTCGGGGCCGGCGCCGGTGGGTATCGCGCAGCTCGGCAATGAATGCATCCATTGTGTCCGCCTGTTCTGTCCCTGTCGCGATTCTCCGCATTCGTGCCAGGCGGTGGGCGGCGTCACGATAGTGCGCCGCGCCCGCGTGGATCAGGGTGCTCTCCACCAGCTGCCGATGGACGGGGAGCGCCGCGAGCGGATCGACCCGCTCGTAGGCTTTCACCAGCTCGCTCCAGGCGTGTAGGCTGTCCAACCCCAGGTCGTGGGCGAGCCGCCACGCGCGGGCCGGGTCCTTCAGGGTTGTCAGTGTGAAGGTCACCGCATCCGACGGGCGGGGCGCGAGTGCGTCCAGGACCTCGTCCTCATACTCCGGCCATGCAGCACCCACAGCGGTGTGCAGGCGAGACGCGGTAAGCGCTGACGGCCACCGGCGGAACACGTACACCCGTGCGTCCAGCAGTTCACCGGGGCGGTGCGTCCCCAGCAGCTTGCACCAGTACTCGGAAGCGCGCAGAGACTGGTGACCGCGGTCGAAGTCCACAGCCTGCCTGGCCCAGTCCACCGCCAGGTCGGTCTCGCCGATCTCCTCGAGCGCCTCAGCGGTCTGGTGCAGCCACGCAGCGACCTTCCGGTCTCGCGCGTGGGTGCGGATCACCTCATCGACATCGCGGTCGAGCACCGCCAGGCGACGATCGTTCCACTCCAGCACCCACCGGGCATGCCGGTCGGGGTCATGAGAGACGAGTGATCCGGGTTCCGGGGAGAGCTGTCCGCGGATCTCGTCCAGCCGTGACCGGTATCCGGCGATGCCCGTGTCTCCGAGCGCGGCGGTGTAGGCGACGGGATCGAGCTCGAAGTAGTCGACGTCGCCGTCGAACTGAAACCGGATCATCCAGGGGAGCAGCTTCGACGCAGGAACCGACGCTGCTGCCGCCAGCCGCGGGTGCAGGGCGAGCAGACGCCGACACCCGTCCCCGATGATCCCGCTGGAGTCGTCGGCACGGGCGATCACAGTGATCGCGCTCGCGAGCGCCTTGTGCGCCACCTGATATGCCTCGCCCGGGTCCGTCTCCGGGAGAGCGGACTCGAGGGTGTCGATCGCGTCGTGCATCTGCTTTCCGTGCGCGTTCGCTGCACCCCACCGGTGCAGCTCCGCACGGGTGCGGATCAACGGCAGCACAGCATCGGCAAGCGAAGTCATCGCACCATTCTTCCGCAGCGGCTCCGTCGCGCCGGAATCATTTGGCTGATTGACCCCTGCGTCCGCGTTAGCTTGGAGTCGTGGCTTTGTGGAGCCTCATATGTAAGGAGTATCCACCTGCAACCGGGCGGGAGGAGTCGTTTGGGTGCTGACTACTGGGCTCCTGCCCTCGGCTGGGGCGGGGTCGCTGCGGCCGGCGTAGGCGGTGTGCTCATCGTCGTGCTTGTCGTTGCGCCGTTCGCGTTTCTCAGCGACTACCCGGAAGATATCCGACGGGCGGCCCACGCCCCGACGCCGGGGCAGCGACGGGCGGGCGTGACCGGCGGCATCGTGTTCATGATCGTCCTGCTCGCTTCGCTCGGCGCTGTCGTCTTCAGCTGGGGGATGACTCATCCCGGAGCCGGATTCTTTGAGCTTGCGTTGATGGCGATGGTCGCGATCATTCTGTTCGTTCTCGTCGACCTGCTCGTGGTCGACTGGTTGGTCATCTGCACCTGGCGGCCTCGAGCGATCCTCGTTCCCGGTACGGAGCACTGCGCTGGCTGGCGCGACCGATCCCATCACTTCCGTGAGCAGTTCCGGCCTCGAGGGCTGATCGTCTTGCTGGCAGGAAGCGGTCTGCTCGGGCTGGCTGCCCGGTGGCTGACGTGAGCTCATCTCGCTGCGGTTCAACAGCTCCTTGTCCGATCTCTCGGGGTGTTCGGATCGTCCGACGACCGGTAACGGACTCGCGCATCATCGCGATTCGCTCGCTGACTCTCGATGGCTCACTGTGACGCTCACCCCCGTAGGTCAACGCCCCGCTTGATGAGCTGGGTGCGGACCTTGCTCGGCGTCGTGCCATGCCTTCTGGCGATGGTCGTAAGTCCGATGCCTTGGTTATAAAGCCGCAGGTAATCGTCTCCGTTCGGGTCGTCCGGGACACGGTCGCGCGGAGCGATACCGGCTCGAGTGAGGTGGGTGCGGACCGTGGCCCGGTGGATGCCGTACTTCTTCACCAGCTCGGACAAGTAGTGCCCCTTAAAGTGATGTAGCCCACGGTGGCCGGCTCGTCTCAGGACGTGGACGCGGTCACCGTGTGATCCTTCGAGGAAACCCTCACATCCCACTCGAAAGGCATCATCACGATGACCGCTCCTCATATTGTCGACAGTGAAGATGGAGTTGGCATCTCCAGGCGGTGTCTGACCCGATTGTCGACGGGCGTCACCGACTGCCTTTGCATGGGATTTGTCGACTCCGATCTGGAGGTGCCACGCACACGACCGGCCGAACTGCGTGACCTCATAGGAGCTTGAGCAAAGGCCCCATCACTGTCTTGTCCGCCTTCCGACCGGTCGCGTGCCTACCCATTGTTGGCATGCGAAAGGGCGTGTGGATTCCGATGACGAGCTATCTGTCTGTACTCGAAGTGTTTGGCGGCGTGGATACTCACACGCATACGCACCACGCGGCTGTAGTCGATCAGCTTGGCCGCGAACTGGCGGACCGCGAGTTTCCCGCGACGCGCGCCGGCTACGAGGCCTTGCACGCCTGGCTGATGGGCTTCGGTCGGCTCGTGCTCGTCGGCGTCGAGGGCACCGGTTCATACGGGGCGGGCGTGATGCGGCTGCTCACCAGCGTTGGGACCAAGGTCGTGGAAGTCGACCGCCCTGATCGGAGCGCGCGACGGGCGCAAGGAAAGTCCGACCCCCTGGACGCATACGCCGCCGCGCGAGCGGCAGCCTCGGGCAGGGCGACAGGCACTCCGAAGTCGCGCGACGGCATCGTCGAGTCGCTACGCTGTCTCCGTCTCGCGCAACGGTCGGCGATCAAGGCCCGAACCCAGTGCATCAACCAGATCCGTGCGCTCCTGATCAACGGTCCCGCTAACCTTCGCGAGCAGATGAGTCAGCTGCCTACAGTGCAGATGCTGAAGCGGCTATCTCACTTGCGACCGGGCACCGATATCGCCCACCCGGGGACGGCCTGCCGACAGGCGCTGAAGTCCCTGGCACGACGCTACGCGGACTTGAATCACGAGATCAAAGAACTCCACCGCACGATCAGCGAGCTCACGAAGCAGGCCGCGCCAGAACTGCTCGAGCGACCCGGCGTCGGTGTTCAGGTCGCGGCGCAGCTGCTAATCACCGCTGGCGACAACCCTGACCGGCTTGGATCCGAAGCATCGTTCGCGCACCTCGCCGGTGTTGCTCCCATTCCCGCCTCCTCCGGGAAACGTCAGAATCGACATCGCCTGAACCGTGGCGGCGATCGCGCAGCCAATAACGCGCTTTACACGGTCGCGATCGTCCGGATGCGTTACCACGAGCCCACGCGCGCCTACGTCCAACGCCGAACAGCCGAAGGGCTCTCGAAGAAGGACATCATCCGCTGCCTCAAACGCGCCATCGCACGCGAGATATATCGACTCCTCACCAAGCCAACCGAGCCTGTCCCCAGCCCTTCCCTACCCCCGCGTCAGGCGGCTTGACTTCTATAGGAGCATCCCTGCCCGCCTGCTCGGCGAAGCCCTCGCCGATTCATCGCCGGATCTGATGCGGCAGCTGCTGCAGACCATGATCAACGCACTGCTGTCCGCCGACGCCGACGCCGTGGCTGGCGCGGAATGGGGCAAGCCCTCACCCGACCGGATCGCGCAGCGCAACGGCTACCGGCACCGCGACCTCGACACGCGAGTTGGAACCATCGATGTCGCTGTCCCAAAGCTGCGCCAGGGGACCTACTTCCCGGAATGGCTGCTCGAACGGCGCAAACGCGCCGAGACCGCGCTGATCACCGTCGTCGCCGACTGCTACCTCGCCGGCGTCTCCACGAGGCGGATGGACAAGCTCGTCAAGACCCTCGGGATCCACTCCCTCTCGAAATCACAGGTCTCGCGGATGGCCGCCGACCTCGACGAGCACGTCGACCAGTTCCGTCACCGACCCCTCGGCGATGCCGGACCGTTCACGTTCGTCGCCGCCGACGCGCTGACGATGAAGGTCCGCGAAGGCGGCCGCGTCATCAACGCCGTCGTGCTCGTCGCGACCGGGGTTAACGCGGACGGGAGACGCGAGGTCCTCGGGCTGCGGGTTGCAACCTCGGAGACCGGGGCGGCCTGGAACAGCTTCTTCGCCGACCTCGTCGCCCGCGGACTGGGCGGGGTGCGCCTGGTCACCAGCGACGCCCATGCCGGACTCGTGGAGGCGATCGCGGCGAACCTGCCCGGAGCGGTCTGGCAGCGCTGCCGCACCCATTACGCGGCGAACCTGATGTCCGTGACCCCGAAGAGCATGTGGCCAGCGGTCAAAGCGATGCTGCACTCCGTCTACGACCAGCCCGACGCCGATGCCGTGAACGCCCAGTTCGACCGGCTCCTGGACTACGTCGACAGCAAACTCCCCGACGCATTCGCGCACCTTGATAACGCCCGCGCCGATGTCCTCGCGTTCACCGGGTTCCCCGAGGGACTCTGGCAGCAGATCTGGTCCAACAACCCCAACGAGAGATTGAACCGTGAGATCCGCCGCCGCACCGACAGCGTTGGGATCTTCCCGAACAGGGACGCGATCATCCGCCTCGTCGGCGCGGTCCTCGCCGAGCAAACCGACGAATGGGCCGAAGGCCGCCGCTACCTCGGACTCGACATCCTCGCCAAGTCCCGCCTCACCCTCGTCCCCGACAGCGGAAGCGAGGTGAACACCGACACCGCCCTCGAACTCAGCGCCTAACAACCAGAAGGATCACCAACGACTACACCACGTCCCGGGGCTTGACCCACCACGGAACACCACTCCCGCAACTTGCGATGTTGCATGCGCAGTCTGTGCGGGCACACCGTGCGTATCGGCAATCTCCTCATGCGTTGCACCGTTGCTATAGGCGACGACCATCGCCAGCGTTGGATCCTTCTTCGGAGCGTTGCGCGGCGGAGAACGGCGCGCAACGGCAGGCGAGGGTTGTGCGCTCGATGCCTTGGGGCGACGCCCAGATCGTGGTGCGCGCTGCTCCCCGCCGCGCACACTGCCAGGGGGTGGCAGATCGACACCGAGTTCTCCGTTGCGCCACTTCGCCATGAGATCTTTGAACGCTCGATTCGGCTTGTAGGAGCCGTCTATGAGGCCCTCGATCAGCGTCTCAAGCGGATCAGGCGTATTCTGTTCGGACTTGGTTGCGGCATCGTTGTCCATGACTACATCCTCGCCCTCGCAGGGAGAGAACAATTTAGCCAAGTACGGGCCGCGCCGCATGGGTGGTGACGGATCGTTCTACTCTGGACTCGTGCATGAGTGGATTCGTAGCGCAGCGGGACGGACTGTCGCGCGTCAGACTATGTGGCAGGGGTTGTTAGTTGCTGATGCAACGTCCCTATCGAAAGGTCTGAGTCATTATGAGTCGTCCCCCGATGATCCCTGCGGAGAAGAAGATCCGCATCGTGTTGTCCGTGTTGCAGGGCGAGATCTCGATCGCTGAGGCGGCCCGCCGTGAGAAGGTCTCCGAGCAGGCCATCGGGAACTGGAAGCGCCAGTTCCTTGAGGGCGGGAAGGTCGGTATCGAGGCGGGCAAGTCGAAGCCCACGTCTCGAGAGCAGCAGCTCGAGGACGAGGTCGCCGAACTCACTCAAGCGCTGGGCGAGGCCGCGGTCGAGATCCGGGTCTGGAAGAAGAGCGCGGAGGGCCGGTTGGGCCCTTCGAGGACCTCGAGGTGATCCGCACCGAGGCGGGCATGTCGACCGCGAGGTTCTGTCGGCTGATCGACATGCCCGAACGCACCTTCCGGCGCTGGCAGGCCAAGGCCCGCACTGATCGACCGCCGAAGGGCCCGTGGCCGCAACCGGCCCGGGGCGCTGTCCGCGACGTCGTGGTCCGGCATGCGCAAGCGCATCCGGCGTGGGGGCACCGGAAGGTCTGGGCGATGACCCGTCATGACGGGCACCAGGTCTCGCAAGCGACCGTGCTGCGCCTGCTGCGCGACGAAGGGCTGCTCCTGGAGGCGAACTACCAGCGAGAACGCCGCAAGCTCGCCGAGCGCCGCAAGGCAGCGTTCGCGAAGGAACCGACGGGTCCGAACCAGGTCTGGCAGCTCGACTTCTCCGAGTACGAGACCACGACCGGCGGGATATGGCGGATCGCGTCATGCCGGGACTACTGGGGCAAGTACGAATTCGATGCACACGTGTCCCCGACGGCGAACATGCACGACGCCGTCGCTGCGGTCGAGCTCGCACTCGCTGAGGCAGAGCGGCTGATCGGCCACCCGCTGATCGACGACTGCGAGGTCGACGAGGCCACCGGCGAACTACTGCCGGTTCTCACGATCGTCACGGACAACGGCGGCCCGTTCCGCTCCTTCACGTTCGAAGCGTTCATCGCCGCACACCCCGAGATCCGCCACGTCCGCACCCGCGTCAGAGCACCGGGGCAGAACGGATCACGCGAACGCGGCTTCGGGACGATGAAATACGAGTGGCTGTTCCGTGAGGAGATCGACGACGGACTTCAACTCATCGAACAGATCAACGCCTACCGGCATGACTACAACCACGTCCGCCCGCACGAGGCCATCGCCTGGAACCGACCCGCCGACGTCTACCTCGGCCTCGCCGACCCCACCATCCCCAACTTCGAAATCGAAGAAACCCTGCCAACAACTTGACGCGGGACACAGCCCCGCCTGGTCTCCGTGGGCATGACGCTCGGCCTCGCGCAGCAGAAGATCGACACGGATCCGCACGCCGCCAAGGCGCTCGTCGCCGAGGCACACACGTCGACGAAGGCCGCGATCACCGAGCTGCGCCAGCTGGCGCGCGGGATCCACGCGTCCGTCCTCGACGACCGCGGGCTCGACGCGGCGCTCAGCGCCGTCGCGAGCAGGTCCCACATCCCCGTCTCGCTCGACGTGCGCATGCCCACCCGGGCCGGCCGCGACGCCGAGGCCGCCGTGTACTTCGCGATCGCCGAGTCGCTCACGAACGCCGCCAAGCACTCCCGCGCCACCGAGGCACGCGTCACGGTGCGCGGCCGCCCCGACGGCGGCGAGCTGTGGGCCCGCGTCGAGGACAACGGCATCGGCGGGGCGCGCGTGCTCCCCGGCGGCGGCCTCGACGGCATCCAGAATCGAATCACCGCCATCGGCGGCACCGCGCGGCTCGACAGCCCCACGGGCGGCCCGACCTCCCTGGAAGTGAGCGTGCCATGCGCATCCTGATCGTCGAAGATTCCGTCCTGCTCCGCGAGGGCCTCGTGCGGCTCCTCGCCGACGCCGGCCACGAGGTGGTCGCCGCCCTGCCCGACGCCTCGCGCGCTCTCAACGAGGCCGCGGATCTCGACCCCGACCTCGCGATCGTCGACGTGCGCCTGCCGCCGACGTTCACCGACGAGGGCCTCCGCGCGGCGATCGCCCTCCGCGGGCAGGATCCGTCGCTCGCCGTGCTCGTGTTCTCGCAGTACGTCGAGGAGCGCTACGCGGCCGACCTCATCGCCCAGCCGGGCGGAGCGATCGGCTACCTCCTCAAGGACCGCGTCACCGACGTGGCCGAGTTCCTCGAATCGATCGAGCGGATCCGCGAGGGCGCCACGGTGCTCGACC
>NZ_JBQDSX010000081.1:0-9669 GCF_052099035.1 Microbacterium sp.
GTCGTCGTGCTGCCCGCGCAGCAGGACGAATTCACGTGCATGAGCTGCTTCCTCGTGAAGCATCGCTCACAGCTCGACCACGAGGGCGCGGACGGCCCCATCTGCAAGGAGTGCGCTGCCTGATCGCAGACGCACTCACG
The DNA here is from genome assembly GCF_052099035.1 of Microbacterium sp. Classification (GTDB taxonomy): domain Bacteria; phylum Actinomycetota; class Actinomycetes; order Actinomycetales; family Microbacteriaceae; genus Microbacterium. The sequence continues at coordinate 141 of NZ_JBQDSX010000081.1, forward strand.
TTCGTGCGCCCCGGCCGTTCGGTCAGGGGCGCATCGTCGTCTTTACGCGGCGGTGTGCGCCGCGACAGCATCCGCCTCGGCAGCGCGAATGGCGGCGGCAAGGCGATCGGGCGTCCGGCTGGAGATCGTCCAGCTGGGGATCGGGTCGTCCGGATCGGTGTTCTCCACGATCACGATGCCGTCGATCCCACCGCGCAGCAGATGCCAGCCGCGTGCCGAGAGGCCGGGGCCTCGCGCCTGACGCGCGTCCTCTCCGGAGTGCTCCGTGATCTCGCCGAGCCATCGCGCGTCGATGTGTGCGCGACCGGCGTAGAGCACCGTTCCCTGGATGCGAATCCGCGGCGAGCCGAAGATCAGGGCGCAGATGAGCACGAGAGCCACTCCGACGCCGATCAGCAACGCGGGCAGCGAGCCCAGCGGTGTGAAGGTCAGCATCACCATCGGAGCCGCAACAGCGGCGGTCACCAGCATCCACAGGCTCGGCGAAAGACGCTCGCGGTAGCGAACGCGTGTGTCAGCTGCGGGGTTCTGCATTAGCCTCGTGGGGTGAGTGATTCCGTTGATCTTCCCATTATCGCGCCTGTCACCCCGCATTACGCCCACCCCGGAGACGCTGGTGCCGACCTCGTCGCCACCGAGGCCGTGCGGCTGGAGCCGGGGGAGCGCGCACTCGTGTCCACGGGGGTGCGCATCGCGCTCCCCGAGGGATACGCCGCTTTCGTCGTACCGCGCAGCGGCCTCGCAGCGAAACACGGCATCACGATCGTCAACTCTCCGGGAACGGTGGATGCCGGGTATCGCGGCGAAATCAAGGTGAGCCTGCTCAATACGGACAGGTCGAGCGCGTACGATGTGGCGGTCGGGGACCGGATCGCGCAGTTGATCATCATGCCGGTGGCCCGAGCGAACTTCATCCCGGTCGAGGAGCTTGCGGACAGCACGCGCGGAGACGCGGGTTTCGGATCGACGGGATATCAGGCGGCGAATGCTGCTGAGCAGGCAGGAAGCACGAAATGACTGAAGAGATCACACAGCCCACATCGAAGTCCGCACCGGCGAATCGATCCACAGAGGGACCGTTCGACGAGTCCGAGGCGAATCCGGTGCGTCCGTACATCGACCTCGGCGGAATCAAGATCCTCCCTCGTGAGGGGCTGAATCTTCGTCTTGAGGTGGAGGAGCAGTCCAAGCGGATCGTCGCCGTCGGCCTCGATTACGCGGAATCCTCGCTGCAGGTGCAGCCGTTCGCCGCGCCGCGGACGCTCGGCCTCTGGCACGAGACCCGTATGCAGCTGGTCGACCAGGTGCGCCAGCAGGGCGGGCGCGTCGAGGAGCGCGAGGGTGCGCTCGGCAAGGAACTCCTCGCTGAAGTACCGGCACCGGCATCCGAGGGATCGACGCTCAACCTCGCCCGGTTCATCGGTGTGGACGGTCCGCGCTGGTTCCTGCGCGGAGTCATTGCCGGTGCCGCCGCATCCGATCCTGAAGCCGCCGCGAAGGTCGAAGACCTCTTCCGGTCGATCGTGGTCGTGCGCGGCGGAACGCCGATGCCGCCGCGTGATCTGATCCCGCTGAAGATGCCGGCAACGCCCGGGTCGGCGTGAGTACACCCGAAGAACAGGGCTCCGGCCTCGAACCCGAGCAGGGTTCCGGCAACGCGGCATCCACCTCGGACCTGCTCGGTGCGGCCCTGGGCGGCGCAGCGCGCAGAGCGGGGCTGGATCCTGCGGAGGACGCCAGTACGCAGAAGGTCGTCTGGTCGGCGATGGGCGGATGGCGCGGCATTCTGGAATCGGTGCTGCCCAGTCTTGCCTTCGTCGTCCTGTTCACGATCCGACCTGATCCGCTCATCCTGTCGCTGGGGGTCTCTGTCGGACTCGCGGCGGTGTTCACGCTTGTCCGTCTCGTTCAGAAATCGCCGCCGGCGGCGGCGCTGGGCGGCCTGATCGCAGCGTGCGCGGCGGCAGGGCTGGCGCTGTGGACGGGGCGAGGGGCGGACAACTTCGTCCCCGGGCTCATCACGAATACCGTGTACGGCACGGCACTCCTCGTCTCGGCACTGATCGGCTGGTCGTTGATCGGCATCGCCGCCGGTTTCCTCATGGGTGAGGCGACGGCGTGGCGCACAGATCGGCGCAAGCGCCGGGCGTTCTTCTGGCTCGGCATCGCCTGGGCGGCACTGTTCTTCGCTCGTCTCGCTGTGCAGCTGCCCCTGTACCTGACCGAGCAGGTCACGGCACTCGGCACTCTCAAACTCATCATGGGGCTGCCGCTGTTCGCCCCGCTGATCGCCGTCACCTGGCTGGTCGTGCGGGCGCTGTATCCGCGCGAGTCGCCGCAGGACGCAGCATCCACGGCATGATAGATTTATCTTGACATCAAGATAAATCTCGACCTTCCGCCGAGAGCAAGACGAGCGCACACTGTTAGGTGGGCCTTGCTGGCAGCCGGCGGCGCAGGCGAGCAAGATGGAAGCGCCTGTCGCTCCCCTCAGACTAGAAGGAGACGGATTCGTGTCCACAGTGAACAGCTTCGGTGCTCAAAGCACCCTGACGGTCGGCAGCACCGACTACGAGATCTTTCGGATTGACACGGTTCCCGGCTTCGAGAAGCTGCCGTTCAGCCTGAAGGTCCTCCTCGAGAACCTGCTTCGCACCGAGGACGGTGCGAACGTGACGAAGGCGCAGATCGAGGCGCTCGGGGCGTGGGATGCTGCGGCAGAGCCCACCACCGAGATCCAGTTCTCGCCGGCTCGCGTCGTGATGCAGGACTTCACCGGCGTGCCCTGCATCGTCGACCTCGCCACCATGCGCGAGGCCGTCACCGCTCTCGGCGGCGACCCCAACAAGATCAACCCGCTCTCGCCCGCTGAGATGGTCATCGACCACTCGGTCATCGCCGACCTGTTCGGCTCCGAGAACGCTCTCGAGCGCAACGTCGAGATCGAATACGAGCGCAACGGCGAGCGCTACCAGTTCCTGCGCTGGGGTCAGACCGCGTTCAACGACTTCAAGGTCGTTCCCCCGGGAACCGGAATCGTCCACCAGGTGAACATCGAGCACCTGGCGAAGGTCATCTACGACCGCACCAACGGCGGCGTGCTCCAGGCATACCCCGACACGTGCGTCGGCACCGACTCGCACACGACGATGGTCAACGGCCTGGGCGTGCTCGGCTGGGGCGTCGGCGGCATCGAGGCAGAGGCAGCCATGCTCGGCCAGCCCGTGTCGATGCTCATCCCGCGCGTCGTCGGATTCAAGCTGACCGGTGAGATCCCCGCCGGTGTCACCGCGACCGACGTCGTGCTCACGATCACCGACATGCTGCGCAAGCACGGCGTCGTCGGCAAGTTCGTCGAGTTCTACGGTGCTGGTGTGGCATCCGTGCCCCTGGCCAACCGTGCCACGATCGGCAACATGTCGCCCGAATTCGGTTCCACCGCGGCGATCTTCCCGATCGATGAGGTCACCACGGACTACCTGCGCCTCACGGGCCGCGACGAGCAGGCAGTCGCTCTCGTCGAGGCGTACGCGAAGCTGCAGGGACTGTGGCACGACGCGGACAACGAGCCGAAATTCAGCGAGTACATGGAGCTCGACCTGAGCACCGTCGTGCCGTCGATCGCCGGCCCGAAGCGCCCGCAGGACCGCATCCTCCTCTCCGAGGCGAAGACGCAGTTCGAGCAGGACATCGTCAACTACGCCAACCCGTCGACATCGGACTCGCTCATCGACCTCGAGTCGAAGCACTCCTTCCCCGCATCTGACCCCGGGGGATCTCCGGGTGATGAAGACCACGACACTCGTCCCGTGCACATCTCCAGCGGCGTCAACGGCACCTCCAAGCCGGTCCCCGTGACCACGCCCGACGGCGAGAAGTACATTCTCGACCACGGTGCGGTCACGCTTGCCGCAATCACCTCGTGCACAAACACGTCGAACCCCTCGGTCATGATGGCCGCCGGCCTTCTCGCCCGAAAGGCGCGTGAGAAGGGTCTGAAGCAGAAGCCCTGGGTCAAGACCACTCTCGGCCCTGGTTCGAAGGTCGTCACGGACTACTACGAGAAGTCCGGCCTCGACAAGGACCTCGAGGGTCTCGGCTTCTACACGGTCGGCTACGGCTGCACGATCTGCATCGGCAACTCGGGCCCGCTGATCGAAGAGGTCTCGGCCGCTGTCAACGACCACGACCTCGCCGTGACGGCAGTCCTCTCGGGAAACCGCAACTTCGAGGGCCGCATCAGCCCCGACGTGAAGATGAACTACCTCGCCTCGCCTCCGCTGGTGGTCGCCTACGCTCTGGCCGGGTCCATGCACTTCGACTTCGAGTCGGATGCACTGGGCACGGACCAGGACGGCAACGACGTGTTCCTCAAGGACATCTGGCCGACACCGGGTGAGATCCAGGAAGTGATCGACTCGTCGATCTCGCGCGAGCAGTTCATCAAGCAGTACGCCACCGTCTTCGACGGCGACGAGCGCTGGACGAGCCTCCCGACGCCCGAGGGCCCGATCTTCGAGTGGGACGAGAAGTCGACCTACGTGGCCAAGGCTCCGTACTTCGATGGCATGACCATGGAGCTCACCCCGGTCGAGGATATCTCCGGTGCACGGGTCATGGCGACGCTCGGCGACTCGGTCACCACCGACCACATCAGCCCGGCCGGAAACATCAAGATCGGCACACCGGCGGCGAAGTACCTCGAGGAGCACGGTGTGCGCCAGAAGGACTTCAACTCGTTCGGATCGCGTCGCGGTAACCACGAAGTGATGATCCGCGGAACCTTCGCGAACATCCGCCTGAAGAACCAGCTCGTGCGCGCGGTCAATGACGGAGCCGAGGTCGAGGGCGGGTTCACGCGCGACTTCACCCAGGCCGATGGTCCGCAGTCGTACATCTACGACGCGAGCATGAACTACCAGGCCGCGGGCACCCCGCTGGTCGTCTTCGGCGGCAAGGAGTACGGCTCCGGCTCATCGCGAGACTGGGCTGCCAAGGGCACGAGCCTGCTGGGCGTGAAGGCCGTCATCACCGAGAGCTTCGAGCGCATTCACCGCTCGAACCTCATCGGCATGGGCGTCGTCCCGCTGCAGTTCCCGGCCGGCGAGAGCTGGGAGTCCTTGGGCCTCGACGGCACCGAGATCATCTCGATCGAGGGCCTCACACAGCTCAACGAAGGCGTCACCCCGAAGACCGTGAAGGTCACGGCGGAGCCGAGCGAGTTCTCGGCGGAGGGCAAGAAGACCATCACCTTCGACGCGGACGTCCGCATCGACACACCCGGTGAGGCCGACTACTACCGCAACGGTGGAATCCTCCAGTACGTGCTGCGTTCACTGGTCTGATCGCACTCATGGAGAGGCTCGGTTGCTTCGGCATCCGAGCCTCTCTCGGTTTCTGCTCGGAGATTTCCCGGGCCCCAGCGGTAACATCAAAGGGTCGACGTCTTCACCCAGGGAGGCGATCGACGAAGACGCTCAGGAGGTGCTGATGCCCATTCTTCCCGGCATCACCGGACCGCGGGATCTCGATGGGCTCAGCCCCGCCCAGCTGAACCAGCTGGCAGAGGAGATCCGCGCATTCCTCATCGAGAATGTCGCCAGGACCGGGGGACACCTGGGGCCCAACCTCGGCGTGGTCGAGCTGACGATTGCTCTGCACCGCGTGTTCGAGTCGCCCGATGATCCGATCATCTACGACACCGGCCACCAGTCGTACGTGCACAAGCTGCTCACTGGGCGCCAAGACTTCTCCGCTCTCCGCGTGCGCGGTGGGCTCGCGGGATACCCTCAGCGCAGCGAGAGCCCTCATGACGTCGTCGAGTCCTCTCACGCCTCGAGCTCGTTGAGCTGGGCCGATGGCATCTCACGCGCACTCACTGCGACAGGCAGGGAAGACCGCCACGTCGTCGCCGTCGTCGGCGATGGTGCTCTCACCGGGGGAATGACGTGGGAGGCGCTGAACAACATCTCTGATGACAACGATCGCAACCTCGTCATCGTCGTCAATGACAACGGCCGTTCCTATGCGCCGACGATCGGCGGGATGTCCCGCTACTTGAACCGGGTGCGCACGGCTGGTGCGTACAAGGATCTCCACCACCGCTCCGACCGCTTCTTCCGCGCCTTCGGGCCGATGGGTCGTGCTCTGTTCCGCGGTGTGCGCGGTGGCACCCACGGGTTCCTCTCCCGGTTCGTGAACAACGCCGCGTTGTATTCCAATCTGGACATCAAGTACCTCGGACCCGTCGATGGGCACGACATCTCAGCGCTGCGGGAGACCTTGGAGCTGGCGAAGTCGTATGGCGCACCGGTGATCGTCCATGCGATCACGGAGAAGGGCCGCGGCTATCAGCCGGCCCGCGATGACGAGGCAGACCAGTTCCATGCCGTGAACCGGATCGATCCGGTGACCGGCGAACCCCTCGGAAGCAGTACTCGCGGTTGGACGGACGTCTTCTCCGATGCGTTGGTTCGCGTGGGCGAACGTGATCCCCGCGTCATCGCGATGACGGCTGCCATGCTCCGCCCGACCGGACTCGCACCATTCGCGGAGCGCTTCCCGCAGCGCGTGTACGACGTCGGGATCGCTGAACAGCACGCTGTCACCTCAGCGGCAGGGCTCGCCTACGGCGGGCTGCACCCTGTCGTCGCGCTCTACGCCACGTTCATGGGGCGTGCCTTCGACCAGGTGCTCATGGATGTCGCACTGCACAAGGCGGGCGTGACGTTCGTGCTCGACCGTGCCGGGGTCACCGGCCCCGACGGCGCGAGCCACCACGGCATGTGGGACCTGGCGATGCTGCAGATCGTGCCGCACATCCGCATCGCAGCGCCCCGTGATGGTGCGCGTCTGGCCGAGGCACTTGATGAGGCCGTCGCTGTGGATGACGCGCCGACGGTGATCCGGTATCCGAAGGGCGCCGTCGCCGACAACATTGAAGCGATCGAACGACTCGATGATGGCGTCGATGTGCTGGCGCGCGACGAGAGCGAGGACGTGCTGATCATGGGCATCGGTCCGTTCGCCGCGCTTGCGATGGATGTCGCCGCACGCCTGCGCGCACAGGGCATCGGAGCCACCGTGATCGACCCGCGGTGGGCGATTCCCGTGCAGCCCTCGGTCGTCGAGCTCGCCGGACGTCACCGCCTCGTCATCACTCTGGAAGACGGCATCCGTGTCGGCGGCGTCGGCACTCGCGTGCGCCAGGTGCTGCGCGAGGCGGGTATCGACACGGCGGTCGATGAGTTGGGGCTTCCCGACGAGTTCCTCGATCACGCCTCTCGCGATCAGATTCTTGCGGATGCCGGACTCACAGCTTCCAAGATCGCCCAGGATGTCGTCGCTCAAGTTCTCGGAACGCGCATTCCCATCGCGCGCAATGCCGGGGAGACGGGCACGCTCGACCTTCCGCTGCACGAGCGCCGCTGAGGATCAGCGGGCCGGGCGACACCGATTGCGCCACACCGTCCAGCCCCATCCGCTGACGAGAGCAAGAGCGCACAGGGCCGCGGTCGCCCAAGGCAACGGTGAAGAGAAGGTGTACGCGTAGTCGCCGCGCGTGAGCAGCACGCTCACGCTCACCAGGATGAGTCCCAGAAGTGCGCCGAACGCGGCATACACCGTCACGTGTACGCTGATCCGTCGCGTTCGCGCCAGACGCCGTGCGATCACCCGCACGACGGGTGCAGCCGCGAGAGTCACCAGTGCAGAAACCACGCCCCCGATGGGGACGCCGAACATCAGATACAGCACGATCGTCGCCAGCGGAGGCCCCCAGGGCAGGCCGGATTGCAGCACTGCCGTGACGATGAGCGTGGCGATGAGCAGAATCATGAAGGCGCCCCACGCCGCGAACGCTCCCTGACGGAACTCGGCGCGGGTGAACGCCATCGGTTCCTCGGCTGCTCGTGGTGTTCGAAGTTCGCCGGTCATGACCTCACCTCACCCACGAGCGTGAGCAGCTCGCGCGTCGTCTTGCGGACGCCCGGCACCCGGACGAACGGCAGCGCGAGCGCAAACAGGCGCAGCCCGGCATCCAGTAGTCGCTGTGTGCTGCGCTGACCTGCGGAGTCGTCGTATGTCCAACGCAGCACAAGCGCCAGGTATGCGACGAATAACGCCTGGGGCATGAGGGCGGCGATCTCGTCGGGAAGTCGATGCTGTGCCCCCGTGACGGCCTCCTGGAACAGGGTGAGGGTCATCTCGCGGGCTGGCCCCGACTCGTCTGCAAGCGGGTTCAGCGGGGAGTCCGGGGGAATCATGGCGGTCATGAAGCCGGGCGCGACGCGCTGGTAGGGCGACACCGCGACAAGTCCGGTCTCGAACACGATGCGCAATCGGTCGACGAGCCCGGGAACGCCATCGAGGAGCGGACGCGCGAGCGCCGTATGCTCGCGCTGCACGCGCACGTAGAGTTCCTGCACGAGGTGCGTCTTGGAGGGGAAGTAATAGTAGGCGTTGCCCACTGACACCTCCGCTGCCTCCGCGATGGCGCGCATGGTGGTGTCCGCGTAGCCGTGCTCGATGAACGACGCTATGGCCGCATCGCGGATTCTGATGCGCGTGCGTTCGCTCTTCGTCGATGCTTCCGGTTCAGTTTCGAACATGTTCAAAAACTATCACGAAAACGGGGCCGCCTCCGAAGAAGCGGCCCCGCTCGCGTGTGCTGATCAGCGGTTTGCGATACCGCGGATCGGCGGGTTGTGGAACGTCGCTCCGAAGACCCGCTCTGATGCTCCCTCACGGTCGAGGTACGGCGAGGCGCCGCCGTCGATGAAGGGCCAGCCCGCACCGAGGATCAGGCAGAGATCGATGTCTTCGACCTCGGGCACGACCTTCTCGTCGAGCATGAGCTTGATCTCCTGAGCCAGACCGTCCTGCACCCGGGTGAGGATCGTCTCGGCGGATGCCGGAGTGGAATCGACGTGGCCCTTGAGCGCCTTTTCGGCTGCCTTGGTCCACCCGACGACACGGCCGCCCTTGTCTTTCTCGACGACCTGGTCGAGCTGCGCGAGCGCATGGAAGTTCTCGTTCGCGTAGAACCGGTCGGGGAAGTGACGCACCATCGTGTCCTGCACGTGGGCGGCGACCTTCCAGCCGACGAGATCGATGAGCTGGAACGGTCCCATCGGGAGTCCGAGAGGCCCGAACGCCTTCTCCACATCGGCGATGGGCGTGCCCTCGTAGACCGCGCGTGCCGCTTCGCCCATGACCTTGGCGAGCAGGCGGTTGACGACGAATCCGGGCTCGTCAGCGGTGAGTACCGCGTTCTTGCCGAGACCCTTGGCAACGACGAACGCCGTCGACAGGCTCTGTTCGTTCGTCACCGGGGTCTTCACGATCTCGATGAGAGGCATGACCGCCACCGGGTTGAAGAAGTGGAAGCCCACCAGGCGCTCGGGGTGTGCGAGCTTCGACCCGATCTCCTCGACGGACAGCGACGAGGTGTTGGTCGCGAGGATCGCGTCCTCTGCGATGATCTTCTCGATCTCGCCGAACACCTGCTGCTTGACGCCGACCTCTTCGA
>NZ_JBQDSX010000082.1:0-9654 GCF_052099035.1 Microbacterium sp.
CGCAGCCGACGCAGCAGTTCTTCGGCATCCAGAACACCAACGGCGGCAAGGTCGCGATCTTCGCCGGCGGCATCCCGCTCTCGCGCGACGGCGTCGTCGTCGGAGCCGTCGGTGTCAGCGGCGGATCCGGGGAGCAGGACCACTCCGTCGCCGAGGCCGGCGCCGCCGCGTTCTGAGCTCCGTCCCCCGCGAGAATTGCTTTGCGGCACGAGAATCGCGTTGCCAGCAGCCGTCTCATCGCGCAGAGCAATTCTCGCGGCGGGGATCGGCGTCGACTTAGCGTGAATACACCCTCGATGGCGCATCAAATCACGCAAAGTTGAGCGTTAGGACTTCTTCCGGTTCCAGCTGGACTTCGCGGGAGCGAACGGGCTCCGCACGTGGATCGCCCACGTCGAGTGCGGGTGGATGCGCAGCAGCGCGGTCTCGTAGAACGTCACCGCCTGCGCGTCGAGCTGTGGGAGCACGGCATCCTTGTCGGTCGTGTCCTCCGGTCGCGGACGCAGGGCCTTCCAGACCAGCTGAACTTCGGGGGCGCCGGTCGGGATGCCGTCGATATCGATGACCGCGCGATCCCAGGGCAGCGTGAGCCGCGGATCGCGCTTGTAGACCCACGCGCGCGGAGCGCCATCTTCCGCGTTGACCTGCAGCACCCAGGCATTCTTCGCGTCGTCTCGGATGAGCACCGGCTGCAGGTCGGCGTCTGATGGAGCATCCGCGAAGGGCACGATCTCGTCCTCTTCACCCGAGGGCGCCCAGGCGCTGAACCCCTCCGGCAGATTCGCGACCAGCGTGGCCAGGTCGCCGGCGACGACGCTCACGTCGATGTTCGAACGCTCGCGGATCGACCGTCCGAGCCAGCGGTCCAGTGCCGCACCTCCCGAGAGCCACCACCGAACGGATGCTGCGCCGAGCAGCTCCGCAACCTCGTCGGCCGAAACGGCCTCCCACGGAGTCGCGGCAGCAGATGCAGAAATGGCCATGAGTTGAGGCTACCCGGGCCGGTCACCACCTCTCGCCGTTCACAACTCCTCAAGAACGGTGGGCCGAGCGCCGGACGGCCCGAAACCACGGCTGCTTCGCGGTTCTTTGAGGAGTTACGAACGTGCGGTGCCGGCGACCGAGCCCTCGAGCATCGCCCAGAGCCCGTGGAACAGTGCCGCAGAGTCGTCAGGACCCAGGTGCGCTGTCAGCTCACGCTGCACCTCGATCACCAGCGGGGCGAGACGCGCGCGCTCGGCCGCTCCATGCGAGGTGAGCGTCACGACGTTGCGCCGCGCATCACCCGCGGCCCGCTGGCGGGCGATGAGACCGGACTTCTCCATGCGCCGCACGAGGTCGGCGATCGTCGAGCGATCGAGGTCCACCTCGTCGCACAGCTCGCGCTGGCTCGCCTCACCGAGACGATCAAGAACCGCGAGGATGCTGTACTGCGCGCTTGTGATCTCGCTCGAAGCCACTCGCGCCCAGGTCGCCAGATGCAGCTGCTGCGCGCGGCGGATGAGGTTCCCGACGTGACGCTGCGGTTCGGGGAGGTCAGGCATCGTCATCACGGCTCCATCCTCTCAGGTGCGCTCACAACAGAGCTTCAACTCCTCGATCGCTGAGCCTGTCGAAGCGTCGCGGGCCAGGCCCTTCGACAGGCTCAGGGGCCGGTGGGCAGCAGGAACCCGCCGAAGAAGTCGCGCAGCTCCTCCCGCGCGGTCAGCGGCAGCACGTGCGCGACGTACTGGTCCGGACGCACGACGACGATCGCACCGTCAGCGGCGATTCCGCGCGCGGTGAAGATGTCGTCCGCGGCATCCGCAGTCCACACCTTCTCCCAGTTCTGCAGGCCCAGCGGGCCGGACTTCGGAAGCAGCAGCGACGGAAGCTCCGTGACGTCGACGTCATGGTGCGATCCGCGGAAGACCGCGTGCACATCGATGACACTGTCGATGTCGGCATCCGCCGCGGTGAATGCGCGAACCGGCGACTGCGGAGCGTCCGAAAGCCACGTCGCGAGCTCCTGCAGGGCCAGCCCAGACGAGTCGCCGAAGGCGTAGAGCCGCCAGCGGCCGTCGGCGACGTGCGAATGTCCGAGCTGCAGCGGCCGCGCATCCGCGACCCGGCGCACGGGAGACGAGTGGAACCGCGTCCCGACCTCGAACCCGGTCGCAAGCCCCTGGTGCTCAGACCCTCCGGTCAACAGCGATGGCGTGTACGTCGTCGCGAGCCCCGCCGTGTACCGACCCTGACGCGAGAACTCGGCCTGCATGTCCGCAGCAGAGACGCCGCCGCGTTCGGGATGCTCCGGGTCGAGCGCCGGCTGCGCGATGAAGGTCGACCAGTACTTGTCGAACGCGATGAGGTCGGCGGCGATCGTCTGGCGCTCCTCCGAATAGGTGCGCAGCAGCGTGGCATCCGATCGTCCCTGCAACACAGCGGCGAGCTTCCACCCGAGGTTGAACGCGTCCTGCATGGAGACGTTCATGCCCTGGCCGGCCTTGGCGCTGTGCGTGTGGCAGGCATCTCCCGCGACGAACAGGTGCGGCACAGCATCCGCCGCAGAATCAGGAGTCAGATCATCGAAGCGGTCGGCGACCCGCTGGCCGACCTCGTAAACGCTCGACCAGGCGACCTGGTGCACGTCGATCGAGTACGGGTAGAGGATCTCGTTCGCAACAGTGCGCAGTTCTTCGGCCGTCTTCTTGCGGATCTCGCTGTCGCCAGCCGAGACCTCACCGAGGTCGACGTAGCAGCGCACCATGTTGCCGCCCTCGCGCGGGATCATCAGCAGGCTCCCCTTGCCCGCGGATTGCACGACGTTCTTCGTGCGCCAGTCCGGGAAGTCGGTGGTGGCCAGCACATCCATGACTCCCCAGGCATGGTTGGCGGCGTCGCCCTTGAGCTGGATGCCGAGGGCGCGGCGCACGTTGCTGCGCGCTCCGTCGCATCCGACGACGTACTTCGCGCGAACGGTGAACTCGGAGCCATCCACCCCGCGGAGCGTGGCGATGACGGGATGCTCGGATGCGGCATCCATCTCGCAACCGGTGAACTCGATGCCGTAGTCGGCCTCCAGGCGACTCGGCGAGTTCGCCGCGTGCTCAAGCAGGTACTGCTGCATGCGCGCCTGGTTGACGATCACGTGGGGGAACTCGCTGAGCCCCTCCGGGGTGTCCTCCACCCAGCCGGTGCGGGTGATCTTCGAGCGGTCTTCCTCGGACGGGCCCCAGAACCGCACCTCATTGACCCAGTACGCCTCACGCACGAGCGCGTCGGCGAGGCCGAACGACTGGAACATCTCCACAGTGCGGCAGGCGACACCATCGGCGTGGCCGACCTGCAGCGGCTCTTCGCGACGTTCGATGATGCGCGTGGTGATGTCGGGGAACTCGGCGAGTTGCGCCGCCAGCACGGTGCCGGCGGGGCCCGTGCCGACGATGAGCACGTCGACATGCTCGGGGAAGGCCTCGTCACGCTCGAGTGCCTCAGGGGCGGCAGGGCGGATGTCCGGGTCGCCGGGGCGGTAGCCGTCACGGTAGAACTGCATCTGATCTCCTTCGATCTCCGGTGCACCCGGGATTCGTCCGACCAGGTCGGGATAGTTGGGGCACCAACGATTGTACATGGATGCATCATGCGAAGCTAGCCCCATGGCCAACTCTCGCTCGGGCGACTCGATGACAGACCGCATCGTGCGCGTGCTCGAGACGTTCAGCGACGACCGCACCATGCAGACGGCAACCGAGATCGCCGGACGCGCAGAGCTTCCCCTTTCGACCGCTCATCGCATCGTCGGAGATCTCGTCGCTGCGGGGCTGCTCGAGCGCGACGAAGACGGCCGCATCCGCCTGGGCATGCGGTTGTGGGAGCTCGCCCTCCGTGGATCCAGCGCGCTGCGCCTTCGTCAGGCCGCCCTCCCGCACATGGAGCGCGTGCAGTCGCAGATTCGCGAGCACACCCAACTTGCCGTCCTCGAGCATGACGAGGCACTCTTCCTCGAGCGGCTCTCGCACCCGGATGCCGGCGCCAACATCACTCGCATCGCCGGCCGCCTCCCCGTGCACGCATCGTCATCGGGCCTGATCCTGCTCGCCTATGCCGATCCCACCGTGCGCGAGCGGGTGCTCGCCGGTCCCCTGCGCGCCGTCTCCCGCGAGACAGTGACGGATGCTGTCGCGCTCCGCGCGCTTCTCACCTCGATCCGGCGGCGGGGATATGTCGCCGCACCCGGGTCGATCGAGTCGGTCTCGACCGGCGTCGCGGTCCCGGTGCGCGACCGCGGTGAGGTCGTCGCCGCGCTGTCGGTGGTGCTGCCGCGGGATGCTGATCCCACTGCTGCACTTGACGTGTTGCGCGACGCCGCGCGCAACACAGAGCGGGACCTGCGCGCGCTGCGCTGATAACCATCGCCCAGGTCGCGATTTATGTCGCTATCCGGCGATGAAAGCGACAGAAATCGCGACCTGAGCGCGCGTTGCGACGCACGTAGGCCCATTCAATGGGAAAGTACCGCGTGTGCGGGTTCGACGTCGCAGACTAGTGCGCAGCATCCGCCCGTCGAAGGAGACCGCATGAGCACCGCACCCGAACAGCGCCGCGCCGAGACGATTCGAACGCAGGTCGCGATCGTCGGGGCGGGGCCCGCGGGCCTCATCCTGTCCCAGCTACTCGCCGACGCCGGCCTCGATTCGATCGTCATCGACCAGCGCTCCCGCGAGGATATCGAGCAGACCATCCGCGCCGGCATCCTCGAGCAGGGGACCGTCGATCTGCTCACCGCGATCGATCCGAACACGCGCGTACACACGGTCGGCGACCGGCACGACGGCATCGAACTGCGCTTCGAAGGCGAAGTCCATCGCATCGACTTCCAGAGTCTCGTCGGCCGGAGCGTCTGGCTCTACCCGCAGCACGAGGTGCTCAAGGACATGCTCGCGCTGCGCCTGAGCCGTGGGCAGGATCTGCGCTTCGGCGTTACAGCAACGCATGTCGAGGGCGTCGACGATACGCCACGGGTCTACGCCAGCAGCGCCGAGGGCGACCTCGTCATCGATGCGGACTTCGTCGTCGGCGCGGATGGCTCGCGCTCGGTCGTGCGCCCGGCGATCGCGGGGAAGTCGCACGACGGCTACTTCCGCGAGTATCCGTTCGCATGGTTCGGCATCCTGTGTGAAGCACCCGCCAGCGCGGACGAGCTCATCTACAGCAACTCCGATAACGGCTTCGCCCTCATCAGCCAGCGCAGCCCCGAGGTGCAGCGGATGTACTTCCAGTGCGACCCCGACGTCGACCCGCTCGCGTGCAGCGAGACCGAGATCTGGGAGACGCTGCAGTCTCGCGTGCCCGGCACGACCCTCAAAGAGGGAACCATCTTCCAGCGCGATGTGCTGCGCTTCCGCAGCTTCGTCGCGCGTGAGCTGCGCCGTGGCCGTGCCGCCCTCGTCGGGGATGCGGCGCACACCGTGCCGCCCACCGGCGCGAAGGGCATGAACCTCGCGATCGCCGACGTCGTCATTCTCGCCCGGGCGCTGAACGCACTCCTCGGCGAGAGGGACACCCGGCTCATCGACGGCTACGCCGAGGCCGCATCGCAGCGCATCTGGAAGGCGCAGAACTTCTCGTGGTGAATGACGAGCATGCTGCACCTGCAGCCCGAGCACAACGAGTTCGACCGCCGACGCCAGCTCGGCGAACTGCGGTCAGTCACCGACTCCGAAGCCGGCCGCACCTACCTCGCCGAGGCGTACACGGGCTGGCCGCACGACTGACCCTCGAGTGAGGGTCAGGCCTTGGCGGGCTTGCGGTTCTCGGCGCTCACCATCCACGCGAGCTGCTCGAGCCGCTCCATCACCGCGTGCAGGATGTCGGCACTGGTCGGATCGGCGTCGTCGACCTCGTCGTGCACCTCACGCATGGTTGCGACCACGGCCTCGAGTCGCACCGTGATGAAGTTGATGGTCTCGGTTGTGTCGATCTCGCCCTGCGGATACTCCGGCAGGGTCGTGGTCGATGCCACCGTGTCACTGCGTCCATCCGGAATCGCGTGCAGCGCCCGCATCCGCTCGGCGACCGTGTCGCTGAACTCGCGAGCGGCGGCGACGATTTCGTCGAGCTGAAGGTGCGTGTCGCGGAAGTTGCGTCCGACGACATTCCAGTGCGCCTGCTTGCCCTGCATCGACAGCTCGAGCAGATCGACGAGCACCGCCTGCAGGTTCTCTCCAAGCTGCTTCGGCGCGACGAAGCCCTTCTCGGCGTTCTGTCGCTTCGTGCCCTTCTCTCCCGTGCCACCGCGCGCCGTGCGCTTGTTCGTCGTGGTTGTCTTTGCCATCATGACCTCCTGTCGGCCACCATAGTCCCGTCGCCGCCGCCTGCGGCAAGGCCTTGACGAGCAGCATCCCGCATGCGTAGACGGAACCGCCACCCTGTCACCCCGAGCACCACGACAGCGAGCACGGCGGCCGTAGATGCCACGACGGGCGCTGCCGGATCCTGTGCCCAGCGCCCGATCGCAATCCAGATGAGGCCCCATGTCGAAGCGACAGCCGGCGCCCAGCGGCCGCCCCGCCACGCAGTGAAAACGGCGACGAGACCGGCGAAGATCAGCGTGATCGTGCCCGGAACACCGGGCGCCTCCGCCCACGACTCGATCCCGACACCGGCGAGCCAGGCCGCGAGGTTCGCCGCGGCGGCGATGGTCACCCACCCCAGATACAGGCCGATCACCCCATCGATGAGCACGATCTCGGCGACGGTTCCGCGGCGCGGCCGTCGGCACGCGCGCACGAACGTCATCAGCAGCACACCGAGCAGGATCACGATGATCACGAACGACTCCGCGATCCGCCACGCCATCACGCACATGATCCACACGGCGTTCAGAAGAGCGGATGCCGCGACCCCGTAGCCGACCGCGCGATGGCGTGCCTTTGCCGCCTGCGCTGGTGCGAACTGCCAGATCGCATATGCGAGGAGGCCGAGATAGATCACCGACCAGATCGCGAAGGCGAAGCCTGCGGGCGCGAGCACCGTGGCATCGGACGCGAACGCTCCGCCAGCAGCATCCGCAATTCCCCGTCCGCCGAACAGACCGGACCCGAACAGCGCCGTGACGATGGACCCGAGCACCGTCAGTGCGACGACGATTCGGCGAACGCGATCAGACTTCTCGGTCTGGGTCATGCCCCCAGAGTAGAGGTGGGTACCGCTCGGTCACTCCGCTGGCGGCGGCGTGGCGCAGACCGCCAGGTTCGAGATGGTCTCGTGGTACTGCTCTGCGGTGAACGGCAGGCCGAACTCCGGCGCCGTCTCACCCTGGGCGGCCGGAGCCTTGGATGCGATCGCGGCAAGCTCCCACGCGAGGTAGGCCGCGACGCTCCCGCCCGAGGCCGAGTTGTTCAGGACGACAGCGACGGTGAACCCGGTCTCCGGGTCCGCGTACGCCGAGGTCGCGTAGCCGGGCGTCCAGCCGTGCTGGCCGATCAGTGGTCCGACGAGGTACGCACCACCGGTTGCCTGGTACCAGGACTCGCCATCGGGCGTCACCGGCAGCGGCGCGCCGAACTGATCGGGGTTTGCGTCCTCACGAAGCCCCTGCCTCGCCGCCGCTTGGGCGAACCGGCCGAGGTCATCGATCGTGGAGACCGCACCGGAGTCGGTGAAGCCCGTGCTCGATGAGATCGTCGTGATATCGACGGGGGCCGTGCAGTCGTAGCCGCCCTCGATCGCATTCAGTCGGTTGCCGCTGAGCGGGTTCTCACCCGGAGTCGCGGGCGCCGGGCTCGGAAGCGACGTGTTCTCCAGCTCGAGCGGATTCGTGACGTACTTGGCGATGAGGTCTGACGCGGTCATCCCCGACGCACGCTCCAGCGCGAGGCCCAGCAGCAGATAACCGGAATCGGAATCGCGGTATGTCGTGTGTGGCTCGATCTCCTTCTGACCGAGGCCGAACGATGCCAGCTCCAGCGGCGCCCACACCCGCTCCGGAGTGTTCTGCCACATGCCGCGGACGGTGCCCTCGGAAGATCCGGCGCCGCTCGTGCCGTTGCAGAGGTCGAGCAGCGTGACATCCTGCATCTTCGCAACGCCCGAGACGTAGTCCGGGACGGCTGCGTCGAGCTCGACCGTGCCCTCGTCCACGAGCGCGTAGAGCACCTCGCAGGTCATGATCCGAGTGACGTCGGCAACCCGGAACGACATGTCCGTGGTGACCTCGGACTGATCCTCGACCGATTGCGTTCCGAGCCCCGTGACCCATGTTCCACTCCACGGCACCCAGACTCCGACGATCGCGCCGGTCGCCCCGGTCTTCACCATCGCGTTCTCAACGGCCGCCTGCAGCTGCGCCGTCGTGTCATCGGGCAACGCCTGATCGACCTGAGCGGGCGCGGTGTACGAGTACGAGTCGTCCGAGGCGCACCCAGTCAGCGCGAGAGCAAGGACGGCCGCGCCTGCGGCGGCGGCACGCCAGCGGCGCGACGAGAGAAGGTGCATGAAGGGGCTCCTGGATGATCTATCCCACGAGTCTAAGGTGCTTCCGCCCCACGTACAGTAATGGGCATGGCTCACATCTTCGACAGCGACGTGGTCGCCGCCATCCTCCGCCACATGAACGGCGACCACACCGACGACAACATGCTCATCGCTCGCGCGTTCGCCTCGCCGTCGGATCTTCCGATCACGGATGCCGTGATGACCGACCTCGACGGCGACGGAGGCATCTGGCAGATCACCCGTGCCGGCATCCCCGAAGAGCTGCGCGTGCCGTGGCCTGGTGGCGCGATCGATGAGCGTCCTGCCGTGCGTCGCGAAGTCGTCGCCCTCTACGACGCCGCGTGCGCGAAACTCGGCGTCGCCCCGCGTCCACACGCGTGAGCGGCGCGCCGCTCCCTGAGCCTGTCGAAGGGTCGGCGCCTGAGACCTTCTCTTTTAGGTAAGGTTCCCCTTACACTGGGGGCATGGCTGAAATCCTCTCCTTCTCCGCAGCGCTCCGCGAGCGTTCGTCTGGTTCGCACTCGCGCAGTGAGCACGCCGGCTTCATGGCGGATCTGCTGAAGGGCGAAGCATCCCGCGAGGACTACATCTCTCTCGTGGCGCAGCACTACTTCATCTACGAGGCCCTCGAGTCTGCAGGCGAGCGGATGCAGCGCGACCCGGTCGCCTCCGTCTTCATCACCGACAAGCTCACCCGGCTTCCGGCGCTCGAAGCCGACCTCGAGTTCCTCGTCGGACCGGACTGGCGCGAGACGATCACGCCGCTTCCGACCACAGAGCGCTATGTCGCCCGGATCAACGAGGTCGGCGCCACGTGGGCGGGCGGCTTCGTCGCGCACCACTACACGCGCTACCTCGGCGATCTGTCCGGCGGAATCTTCATCGGTCGCGTCATGCAGCGCCGCTTCGGATTCGAGACGAACGGAGTCGGCTTCTACCTCTTCGACGACATCGCGGACCCCAACGCCTTCAAGGACGTCTACCGCGAGCAGTTGGATGCCGCCCCGTGGGATGCTGCGGAGCGCGAGCGCGTCATCGACGAGGTGCTGCTGGCGTACCAGTTCAACACCGAGCTCTTCCAGGATCTCGACCGGGCGCGGTTGGCTGCCTGAGGGGCAGGTCGGTTTCGACTCGCTGGCGCTCGCTCAACCCGTTTCGTCTTCGTCGCTCCGCTCC
>NZ_JBQDSX010000083.1:0-9629 GCF_052099035.1 Microbacterium sp.
CATGCGGATCATCTGCAGCACCACGGTGCGATCATCGGTCAGCTCCACCCCGGCCGCGTAGGCCGCGAGCGGTGTGCCGGGCGGGGCCATCAGGTAGGGGACGACGTACATCGTCTTCCCGCGAGATGCGCCATGCATCCGCTCGACGATGAGCGGCTTCACCTCGCTCGCTGGCCGCCAGTTGTTGTAGCGGCCGCGGTCAGCGGGATCCGAGGTCGCGACAACCGTGCGTTCCTCGGAGCGGGCGGTGTCCTTCGGGTGGGATCTGGCATAGTACCGGCCCACACCAGCGGGCAGCAGTTCACCTGCGGCGAGGGCTTCGCCGATGAGCCGCGCGTCATCGGCAGCCGAGACGAGCTCGATCCGCTCGGGATCGGTGACCTCGGCCCACTCCTCCACGAATGCACGGATGCTCTCATTGTCAATCTCGGCAGGTATCGGGATTCGGCTCTCATCAGCCATGTGACACTCCTTCTTCTCTCTTTTCGCGTCTGAGCGCGTCCGACGACCGTCCTGCCCACAGTCACAGATCATCTGCGCACTTCACTCTAATGTTCGGCGTGCCGTAGTTTCAAATGTTGGCATGTCGTAGATCGGGGAACTACAGTGATGTTATTACTAGATACGCCGCTCCAAACTCTGGTGAGGCACAACATGTAGTGGTTGCTGGCGGGGCGCGTCGCAACCGAAGAGCGAGGAGGATCGCCATGCCAGCCCTATCCGAGTCCCGGCGCGAAGCGCCCTCTGTGCGCGAACTTGCCGCCGCCCGGTCGCCTGATCTGGTGTTCTTTTCGAGTGTTTCGGAGAACACTCGTCGCTTCGTCGACCGGCTCGACCGGCCCGCGGTTCGTGTTCCGCTGCGGCCACGGGTGGAGGGGTTGATCCGGGTTACACGGCCGTTTGTGCTCGTTGTCCCCACGTACGGCGGAGGGGAACGAGCTGGGGCGGTACCGAAGCAGGTAATCCAGTTTCTGAACGACCCCGCTAACCGGGCACTCATACGGGGCGTCATCACAGCGGGGAACACGAACTTCGGCGAGCACTACTGCCTCGCCGGTCCCGTCATCTCCGCGAAATGCCAGGTCCCGGAGCTGTACCGCTTCGAGCTGCTCGGCACGCAGCGCGACATCGAACACGTGAAGAACGGCCTGACCCGCTTCTGGGAGCAGGCCTCCGAAAACCTGACATCCATTGAGAGGAAGACCGCATGACCATCATCTCCCCAGAAGCTCCGGCCCGCACCGGGATTGGCGCACGGAAGGACTACCACGCACTCAACGCGCAACTGAACCTGTTCGCATCGGACGGGTCGATCCAGTTCCACAAGGACCGGGAAGCCGCAGAGGAGTACCTGCGCCAGCACGTCATCCCGAACATGAGAACCTTCCGAAGCGTGGCCGAACGCCTGGAGTGGCTGGTCGCGAACGACTACTACGAGCAGGCGTTCCTCGATGCGTACACTCCGGAGTTCCTCACGGACCTGCATGAGCGCGCCCGCGGGGCGGGGCACCGTTTCCACACCTTCCTCGGCGCGTTCAAGTTTTTCACCTCCTACGCCCTGAAGACATTCGACGGCACCACGTACCTGGAAGGGTTCGAAGAGCGCGTCGTCGCCACCGCGCTTTTCCTCGGACAGGGCGACGGAGCCCTCGCGACTCGGCTGGTGGACGAGATGCTCTCCGGCCGGTTCCAACCCGCGACACCGACGTTCCTGAACGCGGGCAAAGCACAGCGCGGCGAGCTCGTCTCCTGCTTCCTGCTCCGCCTGGAGGACAACCTCGAATCCATCGGACGGAGCGTCAACTCCGCGCTGCAGCTCTCCAAGCGCGGAGGCGGGGTCGCGCTACTGCTGACGAACCTGCGCGAAACCGGAGCACCGATCAAGCAGATCGAGAACCAGGCCTCCGGCGTCGTCCCGGTGATGAAGATCCTCGAAGACAGCTTCAGCTACGCCAACCAGCTCGGCGCCCGACAAGGGGCCGGGGCAGTGTATCTCCACGCGCACCACCCCGACATCCTGCGGTTTCTCGACACGAAGCGGGAGAACGCGGACGAGAAGATCCGCATCAAGACGCTCTCCCTCGGCGTCGTGATCCCCGATGTCACCTTCCAGCTCGCGAAGGAGAACCGGGACATGCACCTGTTCAGCCCCTACGACGTCGAGCGCGAATACGGAAAGCCGCTGTCGGATCTGTCCGTGAACGACCACTACGACGAGCTGGTCGCGAACCCGCGCGTGCGCAAGACCACGATCAGCGCACGAGAGTTCTTCAAAACCCTCGCCGAGCTGCAGTTCGAATCCGGATACCCCTACGTGCTGTTCGAGGACACCGTCAACCGCGCCAACCCGCTTCAGGGATGGATCAACATGTCCAACCTCTGCAGCGAGATCCTCCAAGTGAACACCCCGTCCCGTTACGACGCCGCGATCGGATACGAGCAGGTCGGCCGGGACATCTCCTGCAACCTCGGCTCCCTCAACATCGCCCAGGCCTTCGCCTCACCGGACTTCGGCGCGACCGTCGAGACCGCGGTGCGGGCACTCACGAGCGTGTCGGATCAGACCGACATCGACGCGGTCCCCTCGATCGCGGCCGGGAACGACGCGTCGCACGCGATCGGGCTCGGACAGATGAACCTCCACGGGTTCCTCGCCTCGCAGCGCATCCGCTACGGCAGCGAGGAAGGCATCGACTTCACCGACATCTACTTCCTCACCGTCACCTACCACGCCCTGCGCGCCTCCAACCGGATCGCCATCGAACGCGGCACGACCTTCGCCGGGTTCGAGACCTCCGCCTACGCGGACGGCACCTACTTCGACAAGTACACCGAGCGCGACTGGCAGCCCGCCACCGAACGCGTCCGCGCCCTCTTCGCAGAGGCAGGTGTCGCGATCCCCAGCCGCGACGACTGGGCCCAGCTGCGGGAATCGGTGCGGAAGCACGGCATCTACAACGCCTACCTGCAGGCCATCCCGCCGACAGGATCGATCTCGTACGTGAACAACGCGACCGCGTCGATCCATCCGATCGCAGCGAAGATCGAGATCCGCAAAGAAGGCAAGCTCGGCCGCGTCTACTACCCGGCCCCGCACATGACCGACGACAACCTCGAGTTCTTCGAGGACGCGTACGAGATCGGCTACGAGAAGATCATCGACACCTACGCCGCCGCCACCCGCCACGTCGACCAGGGTTTGTCTCTCACGCTGTTCTTCCGCGACACGGCGACCACGCGCGACATCAACAGAGCCCAGATCCATGCCTGGCGTGCCGGGATCAAGACCCTTTATTACATCCGCCTGCGCCAGCCCGCGCTCGAAGGCACCGAGATTGAAGGCTGCGTCTCCTGCGCGCTGTAACCCCAGAATCCGATCTTCCCGAAGGAACACCCATGACCCTCACCGATATCACCCGCCCCATCACCGAGATCTCCGTCACTCCGCCGGGCTATCGGCACGACCCGGCAGCCCGCCTGCGGCCCATCAACTGGAACCGCGTCGGAGACGACAAAGACCTCGAAGTTTGGAACCGCCTCACTGCGAACTTCTGGCTGCCGGAGAAGGTGCCGCTCTCCAACGATCTCTCCGCCTGGCAGAAACTCACCCAGGAGGAACGCACGCTGACCATGCGCGTGTTCACCGGGCTCACCATGCTTGACACCGTGCAGGCCACAGTCGGCGAGATCTGCCAGATCCAGGATGCCCGCACCGAACACGAAGAGGCCGTGTACACAAATATCGCGTTCATGCAGTCCGTGCACGCCCGCTCCTACTCGTCTGTGTTTTCCACGCTCACCTCGACCCCCGAAATCGACGACGCCTACCGGTGGGCCGTCGCGAACGACCTTCTTCAGGAGCGGTGTAAGAGGGTGCTCGCGCACTACTACGGGGATGATCCGCTCAAGCGGAAGGTCTCCTCGACGCTGCTGTCCTCGCTGCTGCTGTACGCGGGGTTCTACCTGCCACTGCACTTCTCCGTGCACGCCACGCTCACTAACACTGCCGACATGATCCGGCTCATCCTCCGCGACAAGGCCGTGCACGGCTACTACTCCGGATACAAATACCAGCGCGGCCTCGAAACCCACACCCTCGCCGAACAAGAGCACATGCGCGAGTTCACCTATGCGCTCCTCGAAGAGCTCTACGAACTCGAACTGGCCTACTCCGGTGAGCTCTACGAGCCGCTCGGACTCATGGACGACGTCGCCGTGTTCGTCCGCTACAACGCGAACAAAGCACTCATGAACCTCGGCTACCCTGCCCGCTTCACGCCAGAAGAGACCGAAGTCAACCCGGAGATCCTCGCGGCTCTCGCACCCGGCGCGGACGAGAACCATGACTTCTTCTCTGGATCTGGGTCCAGCTACATCATCGGCAAAGCAGTAGATACCCGTGACGATGACTGGGACTTCTGAGCCTTTGCCCCGTCCCGACGAAGGGGCATGGCTCGAAACTATCGCCTTGTTTAAGGCTGTACGAGAAGGCAACCAGCCCGCTGCGCTGCGGTTACTCGGGACCAGTTCGAACCGAGATGCCGTTATCGGTGGGCTCCTTTCGATGCTTGGCATGTTTCTCCGCGCGGAGAGTCCACACAAGCTTGATCAGTTCATCGCCGCGTCGCACCGTGCCGGCCCACCGCCGGCGTTTGGGGCCCGACCTTTTCTCCCGCCCATCGAGCACTGATATCACTTCGAAGAAAGAGAACACCGCCAGTGACAAAGAACATCAACGTAATCATCGGGAGCCTACGCCGGGGCTCTTACGCGCGCAAGATCGCCCACAACGCCATCGACTACTTCCCCGAAGGTTACAAAGCAAGCATCCTTGAGATCCGTGACCTCCCTCTGTACGACTTCGATTACGACGACCCCGAAGTTGCCGACGTGCGAGTCCCAGAGGAGTACACGGCATTTCGAGAGGCAATCAAGGCTTCCGATGGCATCCTGTTCGTCACACCAGAGAACAATCGCACCATTCCCGCATGCCTCAAGAACGCCATCGACATCGGTTCCAAACCCAATGGAGATGTCGCATGGAAGAACCTACCAGCCGGCATCATTAGCCACTCGGTGGGCCGCATGGGCGGCTACAGCTCACAGAAGAACCTTCGCCTCGCCTTGTCATACTTCGACATGCCGACGCCGGGCCAACCAGAGGTATTTCTCGCGCAATCACCCACCCTTTTCGATGAAGAGGATCGGCTCAATGAAGACACTGCGCAGTTCCTCCAAGACTACGTAGATCGCTTCGTCGGCATCATCGACAGACAGCTCGAAGCAAGAGGCAACGGGTGATTATCGAATCCCGATGCAGGGCATCGATCATGGCTCGAATGGGGCCGTCCCTAAGCCGATGCCTTGGGCACTGATGAATGCAAGCAGCCACAGGTTCCGCGGAATCGCGAGGGAATCCGCGGAACTTCACCCCCATCCTTGTCCGCACGCGTAGCGATCACACACCAATTCCGCCTGTCGCTTTCGATTGTGTGAAGTTGATCGCGATCCGCGCCGGAAGCGCAAGGTTGTTTAGCGAGTTCGGTAGCCGCCACGTCAATGTCGGCGATGTCGTGGTTCTCGCTGCGAATACGCTTTGTGGTGCTGAGCCTGAGGGCTGGGTTACGACCACAACGCTGTACTTGGATCGTGACTATGTGATCGATCAGGTGTTCTGGCAGCATGCCGCACGTTTCAAGGATCGTCTCGATGCAAGCGACTTCCTCGAAGCAAGTTACGCGGAGCCAGCGCAGGTCGTCCGGCTTGGGGAGGACCGCGCGGGGCTACTGATGCCATGGCTGGACGAACTCGCAGCGCTGAGCGCTGACGGTCAGCACTCGAACAACTTCTACCGGGCGCAGGCGCTGCTCTCCGCTGTGCTCGATGTCATCGTTCCGCACCTCGCGGTCACTGGCGATCGAGTCACATCGACACAGCGGAGCACGATTGTGCCATCAACACCGAGGCATCGCGCGTTCCGACCGTTGCGGGCCGAAGCTCGGATAGCTGCAGAGCTCCTCGCCAGAGATATGGATCGTCGTTGGTCAGTTCCTGAGCTGGCGGGAGCAGTCCACTTGTCTCCGTCGCAGTTGCGGCGCGTCTTCACACAGGCATTCGGAAAGTCCCCGATCGCGTATCTGACGATGCTGCGTGCGGAGCGAATGGCGCACTTGCTGAAAGCCACGGAATCACCAATCTCGGTCGTTGCGGCGTCTGTCGGTTGGGGTGATCCTGACTTCGCCGCCCGGCAGTTTCGACGGAGTATCGGTGTCGCCCCGAGTGAGTATCGCCGGATCAGCCGGCAGATTCCGTTGCCGTCGTACCCCGAGTGAACGCGCGTGCGTCCGGGTGAAACGACCATGATTCGATGCTCGGATCACCAGGCTGGCCACGTGTGAGGTAGTGGTGGTTTGACCACGTCGGGTTCAGTGATGCACCTGGCGGTCGCTCACAATCTGTCCGTCGTCCGTCTCGATTGTTGTCTCTGAGTCCCTTCGCGCACCTTCTGGTCGCAGAGGTCACCCGCCGTGTGCGGAGCCTCGCGGAAGGAGGACGACGATGGCAACCACCGAGGAACAACGGGCTGCGCGGGATGCGAAGCTCGACGCCCTGCATGAAAAACTCACCGGCGCGGTGGAGTCGTTGGTGTCGGGTGAGGACTGGAAGCAGGCGCTCACGTTCGCGACCCGGTTTCGTGCCCGTTCATTCAACAACACGCTGCTGATCTTCGTGCAGCATCAGGCGGCATTCGAGGCGGGCCGGGTGCCGGAGCCGGTGCCGTCGTATGTGGCGGGGTTCAAGCAGTGGCAGGCACTCGGCCGGCAGGTCGAGAAGGGCCAGTCGGGGTACATGATCCTCGCCCCGGTGACGGGCAGGTTCGCGTCGTTCACGCCGAAGGTGGCGGAATCGTGGCGCAGGCTTGGCCGGTTCGAGAAAGCGAAACCGGGTGAGGCGGTGCGCTCCCGCCTGGTCGGTGTCCGCCCCGCCTACGTTTGGGATGTCTCCCAAACCGCAGGCGACCCGATCCCCGCACCACCCTCCCCGCGGCTGCTCGAAGGTGAAGCACCCGACGGTCTCTGGGATGGCATCGCACGGCTCGTGGAGGCGGAGGAGTTCACGGTGTTGCGGGTGCCGCATGAGGGCATGATCCACGGCGCGAACGGCCTCACTGATTTCGGTGCGCGGACGGTGGCGGTGCGGGAGAACATGCCCGAGGCCGCACAGGTGAAGACCCTTGTCCACGAGCTCGCCCACGTCCTCCTGCACGGGCCGGACAACCCGGATGCGACGGGGCATCGAGGGATTGGTGAGGTGGAGGCTGATTCGGTGGCGTTGATGGTCGCCGCAGCGCACGGCATGGACACCAGCGACTACACGATCCCGTATGTGTCGGGGTGGGCGGCGACGGTGCCGGAGAAGTCCCCGGTCGAAGTCGTCCAAGCCACCGGCGAACGAGTCCGCAAAACCTCAGCCAGCATTCTCGACCAGCTCCCCACGGTGCAGATCGGCAACGGTGACCCTCCCGGCCTCACCCGCGACACCCCAGCGAAGAAACGCCCCGAGCCTGCGGTCGAGACGACTGCTGATCCCTTGACGGAGGAGCCGCGCCGCGCCGTGGCGTCGTCGGTGAGGAGCCTGTGATGGGTGCCGTCGATCTGCTCAGCGAAGTCGGCGGGATGCCGCTCTCGGAGGCGGCGGCGCGGTTCGCTGCGGCCGGAGTACCGGTGTTTCCATGCGCGCCGGGCGAGAAGCGCCCGCTGGTGCGCCGTGGGTTCCATGACGCGACCGCTAATCCGGGGCAGGTTGCGGCGTGGTGGTCGAGGTGGCCTTCCGCGAACATCGGCATCCCCACCGGTGCCGCATCCGGGGTCGAGGTCGTCGATGTCGACGTGCACGCGACCGGCACCGGATTCCCCGCCTTCCGCACCGCGCACCGTGAAGGCCATGCGGCGGGGTGGGCGGCGCTCGTGCGCACCCCCTCCGGCGGGCTCCACGCCTACTATCCGGCAGACTCCGACCGTGTGCAGTCGTCGTGGCAGGCAGCGCGGGCGCATGTCGATTTCCGGGGTGACGGTGGCTACATCATTGCCCCGCCGTCGAAGGTGCTGCGCCCTGGCGGGGTGCGGGCACCGTACCGGCTGATCGTCGCGGCAGGTAGTCCTCCGGCTCCGGTGGATGCGGCGCGGCTGCGCGAGTTCTTAGACCCTCGCACCCCGATCCCTCTCGACCGTGCGCGCGCTTCTCGGTTTGAGCGGCGGGGGTCTGATGCGAAAGTGCTCGCCGGCTGGGTGGCGGGGCGTGGTGAGGGTGAGCGGAACCGGGGCCTGTTCTGGGCCGCCTGCCGACTCGCAGAATCAGGAGCCCCTCCCGATGTAACCCTCGACGCACTGGGCCCGGCGGCAGAGCACGCGGGGCTCAGGCCGCGGGAGATCATGGCGACGATCCGCTCCGCCTACCGCACCACCCACCCCACAACGCGCACGTCCGTGGAGCCCGTGGCGGATGAGCGGCGTGTGGTGCGCGGATCACCAGGGCGGGTGATCTCATGAGCACCATCGAGACTGTCTTGCCGCGGGGTCGCCGGTTGGCTGCGGTGACGGCGATCACGGGAACGGTGTTCATCGCCGCCGGCGCATTCTGGCTGTCATTCACCGCGCTTGCTGATCTTGCGCGGCGGTCTGGGATTGATGCGGGCCAGGCGTGGGCGTGGCCGTTGATCGTGGACGGCATCATCGTCGTCGCAACCGTCGCCGTCGTCGCCCTCGCCAACCAATCCCGTCCGACCTGGTACCCCTGGACGCTCCTCGCCGCCGGCGCCGTCGTGTCGGTCACGGCGAACGCGATCCACGCGATCATTGCCGCCGACACCGACGTCCCGGCGGTTCTTGCAGCGTCGGTCGCTGCGATCCCGCCGCTGGTGCTGCTGTCGATCACGCACCTCACCGTCATCCTCACCCGCCCCACCACCACGCCGGATACAGACGCGATCGAGGAGGTGCCGGCAGAGACCGCCGCTCCATCGCAGGCGGTCGCCGTACCGGAGGCTGAGCAGGCGCAGGCAGTGGAGATGCCGGTGGTGTCAGTGAGTGAGCGGCGGGCGGAAGCGACGCAGTTGCGGGAGGTGGAGGGGTGGTCGAACAAGCAGATCGCCCGGCACCTGGGCGTGCACCCCTCCACCGTCGGCCGCTGGTTCACCCCAGCCATCAACGAAGAGCAGGAGGAGACCTCGTGAACGACCACACAGAGACCAGCCGCACCGAGCTACCGGAGACGCTGCCCGAACGGGGCGACGGTGCGGGGGCGGAGCGGTCGGCGTTCGCCGTGCACCGCGACCCCTCACTCTCAGGAACTACTACTGACCCTGGTTCGCGTGTGGAACGCGGGATCGCGTGGGTACGTCCGACTGATCTGATCGCGTCGAGCACCGCCAGGATCGCTGGCCGCGGCATCAACTTCCAGACCGAACTCGCGCACCGTGCCCGCCGCGCGCCAGGCCACGCCTACCGGGCGACCCGGAATCATGCGCGCGACATTCGGGATCGCCGAGCGGAACGCGCGGCACCTGCGGAGTCGGCGGTGTTCGAGTCGTTCGATGTGTTCGAGCCGCAGGATCGGCCCCGCTCGTCGTC
>NZ_JBQDSX010000084.1:0-9549 GCF_052099035.1 Microbacterium sp.
CCTCGCGCACCGAGACGCCCAGGCACTCCCCGAGGGCGACGCTCCCCGCTGACCCGCACCGCTCCCGCCATACGGAAGAATGGATGCGACGAACGGAGAACCACATGGCGTTGCGCGTGGGTGTGATCGGCGGCGGACAGCTCGCTCGAATGATGATCGCTCCGGCGGTCGAACTCGGTATCGACATCCGAGTGCTCGCCGAGTCCGAGGGCATGTCCGCCCAGCTCGCGGCGACCGCGGTGGGTGACTACCGCGACCTCGAGACGGTCCGCGCCTTCGTGAGGGATGTCGACGTCGTCACGTTCGATCACGAGCATGTGCCGCAGGAGGTGCTGCGCGCCCTCATCGCAGACGGCGTCTCCGTGCACCCGGGCCCCGATGCGCTGCAGTTCGCGCAGGACAAACTCGACATGCGCGCACGTCTCACCGAGCTCGGCGTTCCTCAGCCCGACTGGGCTCGCGTCGAGAACATCGATGAGCTCCAGGCCTTCCTCGACGACCACGGCGGCAGCGCCGTCGTGAAGACGCCGCGCGGCGGATACGACGGCAAGGGCGTGCGCGTCGTGCACTCCGCCGATGACGCAGCGGACTGGTTCGCACGCCTTTCGACAGGCTCAGCAGCCGCGGGCGATGCGCTGCTGGTCGAGGAGCTTGTGTCGTTCCGACGCGAGCTCGCCCAGCAGATTGCTCGCCGGCCCAGCGGTCAGATGGTCGCGTATCCGGTCGTGGAGACCGTGCAGCGCGACGGCGTGTGCGCCGAAGTCTTCGCCCCAGCTCCCGGAGCGGGGGACCGACTCGTGCAGGTCGCCGAGGGCATCGGCCGTCAGATCGCCGACGGACTCGGCGTCACCGGGATTCTGGCGGTCGAGCTGTTCGAGACCGATGATGAGCGGCTTCTCGTGAACGAGCTGGCGATGCGCCCGCACAACAGCGGGCACTGGAGCCAGGACGGCGCCGTGACCGGCCAGTTCGAGCAGCACCTGCGCGCGGTCGCCGACCTGCCGCTGGGGGATGCGAGCCCCAGGGCGCAATGGGCGGCGATGGTGAACATCCTCGGCGGTCCTGCAGAGGGCTCCTTCGAGGATCGATTCGAGGCGGCGATGTCTGAGCACCCCGATGCGAAGATCCACACCTATGGCAAGGTCGCCCGTCCGGGGCGCAAGGTCGGGCATGTGAACGCAGCGGGCGACGATCTGGATGACGTCGTCTACACCGCTCGCGCTGCCGCCGCCCACTTCGCCTGAGGCACCGCCGGTCGTTGAGCGAGCGAAGCGCGCCGAAACGCGCTGAGCGAGCGTAGCGAGTCGAAGCGGGTGATCGTGCCATCAGAAAGTACCCTGGGGGAGTGACTGAGCCACTGCATTCCTCTGCTGTGCCCGTTGTCGGCGTTGTGATGGGTTCCGACTCCGACTGGCGTGTGATGAGCGACGCCTCACAGGCGCTCACTGATTTCGACATTCCGCATGAAGTAGAGGTCGTCTCGGCGCACCGCACGCCCGACAAGCTCATGCAGTACGCGCGCGAAGCGCGCGGTCGCGGCATCCGGGTCATCATCGCCGGCGCGGGGGGAGCGGCCCACCTGCCGGGAATGCTCGCGTCGATGACCGCTCTGCCGGTCATCGGGGTTCCGGTGCCGTTGGCGTATCTGGACGGCATGGACTCGCTGCTCTCGATCGTGCAGATGCCGGCGGGCATCCCCGTCGCCACAGTCTCGATCGGTGGCGCACGCAATGCCGGCATCCTGGCCGCTCGAATTCTCGGTACCGGCGATGATGCGCTTGCAGACCGCGTCGAGGAGTACGCACGCACCCTCGAGTCGCAGGTGGCGGAGAAGAACGAGCGTCTCAAGGGTTCGCTGTGACCCTGGCCGCACCGCGCGGCAGCGCATCGGTGAGGCCGCGAAAGCCACTGATCGAGCCGCGTCCGCTGCGCAACCCCGACACCGCAGACCCGGCCTTCATGGGACGCCGCGGGTGGTGGCTGGTCGTCATGAACGTGCTGGTTCCCGGTTCCGCACAGGTCCTCGCCGGTCGCAATCGCAAGCTCGGCAGGTTCGGCCTGGGGGCGACGCTGCTCGGGTGGTTCCTCGTGCTCTGCGTGATCGTCATGGCACTGGTCTGGCAGTCGGGATTGATCACGTTCGGCTCGAACTGGTTCGTTCTCACGCTGGTTCAAGTGCTGCTCATCGCGTATGCGGTGCTCTGGGTCGTGCTGACACTGAGCACGCTGGGCATCGTGCGCTTGATCAAAGTGCCGCCGATCTCGCGCCTCGCGATTCCTGTTGTCGCCCTCGTCATTGTGGGTCTGCTCAGCGGTGGTGCGGGGTACGCGTCGACCATCGTCGCATCCAGCCGAGGCGCGATCAACGACATCTTCGGACAGAGCGGGCCGAGTCTTCCGCCCAGCGACGGCTACTACAACATCCTGCTGCTCGGTGCTGACAGCGGCGACGGACGCGACTCGATGCGCTTCGACAGCATCTCGGTGGTCTCGGTGAACGCCGACAGCGGGGCGGTGACGATCTTCGGCATTCCCCGTGAACTGCCCGGTGCACCGTTCAGCGAGGGAAGCCCGATGCAGGCGCTCTACCCGAACGGCTTCGAGGGTCATTCTTCGCAGAGCTGCGGCTGGAACCCGTGGATGAATCATGTGCGAAACGCCGCCGAGGTGTGCCGCGAGGACAAGGGCGCAGGGCTCTATCCGGATGCCGCGTCCCTTGGTTCCGCTCCCGGAATCGAGGCGACGAAGGATGCTGCGGCAGGGGTTCTCGGCATTGAGATCCCGTACTACATCTTCGTCGACATGAACGGCTTCGCCGCCATGATCGACGCCCTCGGCGGTGTCGACATCAACGTCACCGAGCGGCTCCCGAAAGGCGGTCCGCCCGAGGGATGGCACGGCAACGACGTGAATGAATGGGCGATCGGCTGGATCGAGCCCGGTCAGCAGCACATGGACGGCGATACGGCGCAGTGGTACGCACGGTCGCGCTATACGACCAGTGACTGGGATCGCATGCAGCGACAGCGCGAGCTCCAGATCGCGATTCTCGACCAGTTCACGCCGCAGAACATTCTGAGTCGATTCAATGACATCGCCGCCGCTGGCACGGTGCTGATCGACACGGACCTTCCGCGCGACAAGCTGAGCGAGTTCTTCGATCTGATGCTGAAGGCGAAGGAGCAGCCGGTCACAACGATCGAGCTCGTGCCGGAGAACGGCGTCGACGAGCACCAGCCTGACTACGCGTACATCCACGGCCTCGTGACACAGACTCTGCACCCGCCGACGCCGACCGCGACGCCCGAGCCATAGGCGCTAATCGCAGATGAGAGCACTCTCGCTTACGTCGACCTGAGTGAGCATCGGCGTGTGCCGTACGTGGGTGAACTGTTCTGCGGAGAGTGAGCCGGTGAACGTCGCCGTGACGGTGACGGACTCACCGCGGGGAACGGTCACGTCGTACTGCACGACGGGGCGCTCGCCGATCTGCGCTTGTGCATCACCGGATTCCTGCGGGGTCGCACCCTCTGGTCCGATCACTGAGATGAGCGTGCGCGTTGTGCCAGGTGCGAGCTCCTGATCGCCGGTGACGGAGGGTGGCAGATCGCCGGCGGGTGCAGCGTTGGTCCAGGTCACCTGCACCTGGGCGGTCTGATCGCCGTGGCATTCGCCGATGGCGCGAGCGATGGCAGCGTCAGCGTAGTAGTCCATCGTGCCGCCCGTGCGGTCGTTGAACAGCACGCCGACGTAGATGTCGTTCTCGGTGTCTTTGGGCAGTGTTCCGCCGAGAGCGGATGCTGCGAGTGCTGTCTGCTCTTCGGCATGGATGCTCCACAGGCGGATGTGGCCTGATGCTGCGGCATCCGAAAGCGCCCCGAGAACGGCAGCAGGGTCCTCTGAGGCGAGAAGTGAGGATGCGAGCGCGGTCGTGGCTTGGGCGACCAGGGCGTCGTGCGCGGCGGGGTCTGCGCCGGTCAAGGGGATCTCAGAGGCGAGAACCTCGCCGAGATCGTCGGCGCCTGCAGTGTATTCGCCGAAGGAGATCTGTCCGCTGGCCTCGGCCAGCTGCTGCAGGGCGACGGTGTCGACGGCGATGACGCCATCGATCGGGTCACCGTACTGCTGCTGCCATCGTGTCGCGAGCATGGCGCCCGCCTCGGCGAAGCCGGGGATGCTCGTTGCGTCGCTGACGATTCGTCCCGGAACATCGCCGAACAGCGCCAGTGTCGCCTCATCGAGGGGGAGCGGCGCGTCGAGCGCGGGGATCTCGTGTGCAGAAGCGGTGCGCTGGAGACTCAGCGAACCGCCCTCAGCGCGCACGAGTGCGATGGTCTGGACCGCGCCGCCGTGGGAGCGAAGCGCAGCGTTGTTCTGGACTGCGATTAGGTAGGTGCGGGGACCGTTGCCGCCGAGCATGTTCGGCAGCAGTACGGAGGCTCCGTGGATGGCGCCGACGGTGGTGGAGGCGTCATGGACGAGATCCTGAGCCTGAACGATCACGTCTCCCAGCATCGGCAGCGTGACATCTGTGCTGATGCGCTGAGCCCGCAGATCCGCTGCGGCGAGGATCTCGGCCGATTCGCTGAGCGGCTCTTGCATATGGGCGAGCGGCCCTACGTCGATGCGCGAGCCGCTCAAGCCGAGGGTTGCCAGGTCGGCTTGTGCTGCGACGGCGATCACGGGTGCGACTGCATCGGTCGCGACCTCGCTCGTGATCTCGGCGATCTCGCGGAAAGACGTGAAGTCGCCGCCGATCCAGGGGATGAACTCGAAGGTGCGCCACACCGGGTCGGAGGTGAGGTCATGGGCGAGGGCTGCGTGCTGCTCGAGGCGCGGGACGATCTGCTCAGCGCGCCGGAAGTCGCGATCTTTGATGCTGGAGTGCAGCTGTCCGACTGAATTGCGGACATTCTGCAATTCACTTGCGGCGCCGAACCCGCGGAAGAAGACCCAGCCGGTCGCGAGGAGAAGGACGAGCAGGACTACGCCGATCACCCAGCCCACCCAGCGTCGCCTCGGTGGCAGTCGACCGTCACTCATGAGTGCATTCAAGCACGCTCGCGACGATCCGGTCGAGGAAGCCCGCCCGCCACTCTCGGTCCCTGAGCCTGCCACTCTCGGTCCCTGAGTCCGCCACCCTCGGTCCCTGGGCCTGTCACTCTCGGTCCCTGAGCCTGTCGAAGGGTGCGCCCGCCAGTCTCGGTCCCTGAGCCTGTCGAAGGGTGCGCCGGTCCGAGGCCGTCCGGGGTCGCCCTACTATCCTTTCGTTATGGGTGCTCAGCTGCGCGTCGTTCTCGACCAGATCGCGACTGTTGTCGACGCCGACCAGGCCCAGGCGGCGCGTGATCTCGTCGCGGGGTTGGTGACCAGCGCACCGTCTGGGTGCACGGTAGAGGTGATCATCCCCGCTGGCGGAGAAGTCGACATTGCCGGCGTCGCCGAGGTTCGCTCTCTCAGGCTCGGGCGTCGTGAACTGGCGACATCGTGGCAGATGGGCATCGCACCGGGGGTGGGCGGCGGTCTGATCCACGCGCCGTCTCTGATGGCGCCGCTCATCAAGCATGATCGCGTGCACGACAATGATCAGGTCGCGCTGACGGTGTGGGGTCTGAGCGCGTGGGAGGCGCCGCAGAACCTGTCGAAGTCGAACGTCGCATGGCAGCGAGGGATGCTTCGCCGGGCGGCGAAGCACGCAGATGCTGTTGTCGTTCCCACGCACGCGATGGCCGAGAAGATCAAGGACTTCGCGAAGCTCGGCGATCGGGTGCGAGTGATCGCCGGTGCCGCTCCCGAGGGTTTCGTCATGCCTCTGGATGCTGCGCGCAGGCGCGAGACGCTGTCACTGCCAGAGCGGTATCTCGTTCTCGCCGGTCCCGAGAGTGAGTTGGAGCACGGTTTTCGCGCGGCTGCGGCGGCGGATATCGACGTCGTCGTCCTCGACGCGGTCGAGGGGGCGGAGCCTCGTCTGGTCGAGATGGCGTCGGCGGCAGGATTGCCGGAGCGTCGTGCCCACGTTCGAGGGCGTCTAGCGGCTTCGGATCGTGCGGCCGTATTCGGCAGTGCAGCAGCTTTCGTGGCACCCAGCTCGGTTTCGGCATGGCCGTGGCGCGCGATGGAAGCGCTCACACTTCAGGTGCCCGTTGTCGCTGCTAACAGCGGTGTGCACCGTGATGTCATCGCGGAAGGCGGTGCGCTGGTCGCGCACGACGAGATGGCGGATGCTGTCGTCGATGCCATCGGCGCAGGGGAGAGGCGACTGCGGGTGCTTGCTGCGGATCGCGCCAAAGCGTTCTCATGGGCGAGTGCCGCGGAGCGTGTGTGGGCGCTTCATGCGGAGTTGTGACAGCAGTTTTGTGCCGCCTCGGCGGGGCAGACCTGAGGATGCTGTTTAAGCACTGAGAATTATGACGACACGCGTCAAAATACCCGAACAATTGGATCACAGTGGCATCATTGCGCGACTTCCGTCACACTAGTCACATGTCTAGACGTGCCTCACGCCCCAGCGGCATGCGTGGAATCACCAGATTCGTCACAGTTCTCATCGCGGTGTTAGCCGTCGCCATAAGCGGAGTTGCGCCGCTTGGAGCGGCTAGTGCGTCTGCAACAGTCAGTTCCTCCGCGGATCTCGCACGGACTGTGAGCGACCCGGCACAGACGGGGCTCGTCAAGACGTCACTGGCCGGGTTCAGCGCCGGCAACATCATCAGCGACGCCGTTTTCACTAACAAAGGCACGATGAGCGAAGCTCAGATCCAGTCCTTCCTCAACTCCAAGGTTCCTTCGTGTCAGTCGGGGTATGTCTGTCTGAAAGACCTCCGAACCGTGACGCAGTCGAAGCCCGCGGACTCGTACTGCTCTGGGTATTCGGGCTCATCGAACGAGTCCGGTGCGAGCATCATCTACCGCGTTGCTCAGGCTTGCAATATCAACCCCCAGGTTCTGATCGTCATGCTCCAGAAGGAGCAGGGTCTTGTCACCCACACCTGGCCGAGCGACTGGCGTTATAACGCGGCGATGGGCCAGGCCTGCCCGGATACAGCTCCCTGCGACACTGCGTTCGCTGGTTTCTTCGCTCAGGTTTACGGCGCAGCGCGTCAGATGCAGATCTACCTCGAGGGCCGTTGGTTCCAGTGGTATAAGGCCGGTCAAACCTGGCAGATCCAGTACCACCCAGATCGCGACCGTTGCGGCACAGGCCCGGTCTACATCGAGAACAAGGCGACGGAAGCCCTCTACTACTACACGCCGTACCAGCCCAACGCAGCGGCGCTGGCCGCCGGATACGGCGAGGGCGACAGCTGCGGCGCCTATGGCAACCGCAACTTCTACAACTACTTCACGGACTGGTTCGGATCGACGCAGGCGGTGGCGAATAGCCCGTTTGGGAACATCGAGGTGGTACAAGCACTGCCTGGGGAGTTTCAGATCGCCGGCTGGGTTGCAGATCTCGATACGCGTGACCCGATTGCGATCCACGTCTACGTAGGGAGCGTCGGGACGGCTCATGTCGCAGACCGCGCGCGTGACGATGTAGGTGCTGCCTACCCTGCCGTTGGACCGAATCATGGATTTGACGTCAGAGTGCCCGCGATCGGCGCAGGAGCGGTGGATGTTTGCGTTTACGGCATCAATGTCGGTTCGGGCGCAAACGTGCTGTTCCTATGTAAGACCTTGCAATCGTTGAGCGGCGCACCGCAGGGGCTCCTTGACTCCGTTGTGCCAGTCGATGGGGGCGTCCAGGTTGATGGTTGGGCCGTCGACTTGGACTCGGTGGAGCCCACTTCGGTACACGTCTACGTCGATTCGGTTGGGACGGCCATCACCGCTGATAAGAAGCGGCCAGATCTAGTACCTCACTTTCCGGCGTACGGCGAGAACCACGGTTTCTCCGCCAAGGTTCCGGCATCGCCTGGAAGACACGAGGTATGTGTATACGCAATGAACTTGGGCCCGGGCTCTCCGGTACTGCTGCGCTGTCAGACAGTGGACGTGCCCGGTACCGTTGACCTCGGCCGTCCTCCCTTCGGTGGCTTCGAAGGTATATCGCTCGACGGCAAGGTCGCGACCGCGTCCGGATGGGCCATTGACCCCGACACTACGGCGCCGATCAGCATTCATTTGTACGTCGGTGCGGTGGGCGAGGCGTATACCGCTAACAAGACGCGTTCAGATGTCGGCGCCGCTTACCCCGCCTACGGCAGCAAACATGGTTTTGTTGAGCAACTAGACATGCCCGTCGGGACAACTGACGTCTGCGCCTATGCCATCAATAATGGCGCGGGCGGTCATACGTTGCTTGGATGCCGTTCGGTTACCGTCACTAGTCCCGTCGGCCCGGATCTCGGCCGTTCACCTTTCGGGTCTTTCGAGGGGGTGGAGGTGCATGAGGATGGAGCTACGGTGAGTGGCTGGGCGATTGACCCGGATACGGCAGAGCCGATCTCCGTCCACATCTACGTTGACTCAACGAGTGCTGCCTATATGGCGGACAAGGCCCGAAATGACGTGGGCGCGGCGTATCCGACGTATGGTCCAAGGCATGCATTCGCAGAGAAGATAGCAGTCTCGCACGGCACGCATCAGATCTGTGTATATGCGATCAATAGCGGTGTCGGCGGACATACTTTCCTCGGTTGCAAGTCCGTTACAATCGCACCGCCGCCTACGCCAGACCTCGGACGAACTCCATTCGGCGCTTTCGAGGGAGCATCAGCGTACGTGGGTGGCGCAGAGGTGAGCGGCTGGGCCATCGACCCGGATACATCTGAACCGATTTCGGTCCACATCTACGTTGATTCAACGAGCGCAGCGTACTTTGCGGACAAGGCTCGGAACGACGTCGGCGCAGCATACCCAGCGTCGGGGCCCAAACACGGTTTCGCAGAACGCATCTCGATGGAGCCCGGCACTCATCAGGTCTGCGTCTATGCCATCAACAACGGCGAGGGCGGTCATACGTACCTCGGGTGTCGTACCGTATCGGTGGCGGGTCCCACGGCGCCTGACCTCGGCCGCACTCCGTTTGGCAACTTTGAAGGCGTAAGTGTCGAAGCTGGTGCCGCTACCGTCAGTGGCTGGGCGATTGACCCGGATACGTCAGAACCAATCTCGGTACATATCTACGTCGATTCGACGAGCGCTGCATATATGGCAGACAAGGCCCGCAACGATGTCGGCGCGGCTTTCCCTGCAGCAGGACCGATTCATGGCTTCGGGGAGCGCATAGAAATGTCATCCGGCGCCCACCAAATTTGTGTTTACGCCATCAACAATGGCGCAGGCGGCCATAGTTTCCTTGGCTGTAAAGAGGTGGTTATCAACTGAGCCGGCGGTCTTCGTCGTAGAGTCGGCGAACAACATCGAGCTGGCACGATTGAGGCGCTCTGGTTTTGTTGGAGACGCCTGGCCTTGGAACGGATCGAATAGCACGAGTCTCCATCAGTCCCAGGGCGCTTCACCACCGGGGCAGTGACAAGCAAGCCAACCGGGTGAGTATTCGGAGGGTTGAGCACCGCTGAGTATCGCGGTTGAGCACCAGGCGAT
>NZ_JBQDSX010000085.1:0-9544 GCF_052099035.1 Microbacterium sp.
GGCCAGCCCTCCCGGGCTAGCCACTTTTGATGTCACCTGTTCCTACAGCAGACCCGACATCGACATCGAGTACCGGGCGTGCGGAGAAGATCTCCGGGACGCCGAGTCGGTAGCGATCGTCACCGATACGCCAAGTCTGGTCGCCGTGCAGATCATCAGAGCTTTCGGGAACTCGCTCATGACGCAAACGGTGAGCGTGACCGGCGGATCGATGGCCGTGGATATCGAGACGCATGTCGACTGGCACGAACAGCAGAGGATGCTGAAGCTGGCGGTGCCGATCGATGTGCACGCCACGTCGGCACGATCCGAGATCCAGTTCGGGCACCTCAGCCGTCCCACACACACCAACACCAGCTGGGATCTCGCCCGATTCGAGACGAGTGCACATCGGTGGGTCCACGTCGGTGACCCGAGATTCGGCGTGGGCGTGGCGAATGACGCGATCTACGGGCACGACGTCACGCGGCATGCCCGAGATGGCGGAGGAACCTACTCCGTCGTGCGCCAAACCCTCCTCAGGGCCCCGCTGTTCCCAGATCCGCAGGCAGACCAAGGCGCGCATTCGTTCCTCACGTCGATCGTCATCGGGGACGTCGACGAGGTCATCGAGCATGGGTATCGCCTCAACCTTCCGATGCGGCCGACGCGCGGAATGTGCACCGTCCCCCTGGTGACGTCCTCGAGCCCGGCTGTCGTTCTCGAGACGGTCAAGCTCGCCGAAGACGGCTCGGGCGATGTCATCGTCCGCCTCTACGAAGCGCACGGCGCGCGTTCAGAGTCGACGATCCTCTTCGGCTTCGATCACGAACAGGTCCAGCGCACCGATCTGCTGGAGCGTCCCGTCGACTCCGTGGCGCTTGGCGGGGACGGTCGAATGAGCCTTCGCCCGTTCGAGGTGGTCACGCTCAGGATCAGCCGCGGAGCTCGCTCCTGAGCCGGTCCGCACATCGCCACGTCAGTGCAGGTAGCGTCGGATGAACTGGACCTGATCCCCCACCGACGCCTTCGCCAGCGCGGACTCGGGGGCGAGTTGGTCGAACACGTGGAACGCTCCCGACCAGACGCGAAGGTCGGCGGACACGTCCGCCGCGATCAGCCTCCTCGCGAACTCGACCCCCTCGTCGCGCAAGGGATCGCATTCTGCGGTGAGCACATAGGTCGGTGGAAGACCGGACAGCGCGGTGGCCCGAGCGGGCGCCGCATAGCTGTCGACGGAAGCTCCCCGCAGGTAGAGAGACCACATCTCGCGCGTGTTCGCGGCGTCCCAGACCGGAGAGTCCGTGAACTCCAAGGAAGAGCGCGACTCCACTCTGTCGTCGAGGGCGGGGAAGAGCAGCAGGAGAGCCCTGAGCCGCACTGTGCCCTCATCCCTGACCCTGAGCGCCGACCCCGCGGCGAGCGCTCCCCCCGCGCTGACGCCACCGATCGCGAGGCGCCCTGGGTCGATGTGCTCGCGGCCCGTGCTCATCCAGTCGAGCGCGGCGAGCGCGTCGTCGAACGCCGCCGGATAGGGGTGCTCCGGCGCCAGTCGGTACTCCGGGCTGACCACGACGCACCCCGCCTCGGCCGCATATCTCAGGCTCCGCGCGTGCTCGCCTCCCCGGTCACCGCCGACGAACGCCCCTCCGTGGAGCATGAGCAGTCCGGGCGCGGGCGCATCTCTCCCGATCGGCGTGTAGACGCGCACCTCGATCGCCCGATCACCGAGGTCGATGCTGTGCTCCGTGACGTCGACCCTGGACCCGTACAGCGCCTCGGCACCCGCGACCGGGAGCCCGACCGAGCTCATGAGCACGCGGGCCCGGTCCAGGTCGTCCGCGAGGTCCGGACGCTCGTCGCCGGCGACGGCGGCGACGAGCTCGGGATCTATTCCTCGCACGTCAGTCATCGTCACGCGCCCGCCACCGGTCGATTCCCAGGGCGACGATTAGTACGATGCCGGTCGCGATTCCCTGCACGTAGGACGAGACGTTCAGGATCACCAGTCCGTTGCTGAGGACTGCGAGGAAGATGATGCCGAGCAGAGAGCGCATCACGCTTCCCCGTCCACCGAAGAGGGACGTGCCCCCGAGGACGACGGCGGCGAAGATGTCGAACTCCGCCCCCGTGCCGTTGCTCGGTGCGCCCGAGCCCAGTCGGCCCGCGAGAAGGACTCCCGCCACCGCCGAGAGGGCGCCCGCGACGACGAAGATCTGGATCGCCTGACGGCGAACCCGCAGTCCGGCGGTCCGCGAGGCTCGCGCGGAAGACCCGATCGCGTAGGTGCGCATTCCCCACGCCGTCTTGCGCATGACGAACCATGCGACCATGTAGGCGATCAGCACCAGGAGCACGCTCACTGGGATCGGGCCGATCGACCCGACGCCGACCCACGAGAGCAGGTCGAACCCGTCGGTGACCGGAGCCGCGATCGACTGTCCACCGGTGAACAGCAACGCCGCTCCACGGATGACCAGCGCCGTCGCAAGGGTCGCGATGAACCCGGGGATCTTCAGGCCCTCGGTGAGCACGCCGTTGCCCAGGCCGAGCAGCGCCCCCAGCAGCACCGCGGCCAACATGGCCAGGATCGCCGGCACGCCTGCCTGCATCAGCGACACGCAGACGATGCCGGATGCGGCGATGACTGCGCCCTGGCTGATGTCGAGCCTCCCGGCGATGAGGATCATCGTGGCACCGATGGCGGCGACACCGAGCACGGCGGACTGTCTCAGGATGACGAAGAGGTTGTCGACGGTGAAGAACGTCGTGGAGAGCACCGCGAACACGACGATCATGAGCACCAGCGCCGCGGGGAGCACAAGGAGGGTCGGATCGATTCTCCTCCGGCGCGAAGCGACCGGGGCATCGGGTAGAGCGAGAGCGGTGTTCATCGTGAACCTCCAGTGGCAGCTGACATGAGAAGTTGTTCGGTGGCCTCCCCGGCCGCCATCTGCGCGACCACCTCGCCCCGCCGCATCACGAGAATCCGGTCGCAGGCGGCGAGGAGCTCGGGGATCTCGGAGCTCACCATGAGCACCGCGACCCCCTTGCGTGTGAGGTCGCCAACGGTCATGAGGAGATCGTGCTTCGCGCGTACATCGATGCCGTGCGTTGGCTCATCGAGGATGAGTACGCGCAGTTCTTCGGCGAGGAGCCGCCCCAGGAGGACCTTCTGCTGGTTTCCGCCCGAGAGGTCCCGGATGTCGAGGGAGTCGTCGGCCGCCTTGATACGCAAGCGTTCGAACATCTCGCCGACGAGACGGGAGATCGCACCCGTGCGGAGGACTCCCGTGCGGGCGGTGTCTCTCGGCGCGCGCACAGTGATGTTCCGGCGGACGCTGAGCCCGGGGAGGATCCCTTCGAATCGGCGATCCTCCGAAAGACACGCGACACCCATTGTGAACGCGTCCGCCGCGCTCTTCGGCCGGTAGGTGGCGCCGTCGAGCGTCATGCTCCCCGCTGTCGTCGGCGTCAGTCCCGCAAGTGCCCGTCCGAGGGAAGACTTGCCCGCGCCGACGAGGCCGAACAGCCCGACGACCTCGCCTGCCCTCAGTTCCACGTCCAGGGGAGGGCGCCCGTGGACGCCGATACCTGTCGCAGAGAGCATCACGCGGCCGGGCGTCGCCCGCCGGCTCTGCCACGTCAGTGCCTGCGCCCCCGGAACCATCGCCTCCACGACCTCGGACATGCTCGCCTCGTCGACGCCGAACTCCCCTGCGACCTGGCCGTCTCGGAGTACGACGACCCGATCACAAAGCATGGAGACCTCGTTGAGTCGATGTGAGATGAACACGACGCCCACACCCTCGTCGCGCAACGCTCTCATCACTGTGAAAAGGCGCTCCGCCTCGAAGGGGGTCAGCGACGATGTCGGTTCGTCCAGGAGGAGCACCGAGCCGGCACTGCGCAGAGCACGGGCCGCAGCCACGAGCTGCTGGTCGCCGATAGCGAGATCACCCACCAGCGTCGATGGCTCGAGACTCAGGCCGACACGGCCGAGCGCCGCCACCGCGGAGTCGTGCATCTTCGCCCGATCAAGGATTCCTCGGCGACGGAACGCGCGTTCGTCGCCGAGCGCAAGGTTCTCGGAGATGGTGAGATCGGGCACGAGGTCGAGCTCTTGTCGGACCACGCCGATGCCGTGGTGGGCGGCGCGATGCGGCGCGTCGAGCACGACGTTGCTGCCGCGCACTAACAGGGTTCCCGTATCCGGCGTGAGCTGCCCGGTGAGCACATTGATCAGGGTGGACTTGCCGGCACCGTTGGCGCCG
The DNA here is from genome assembly GCF_052099035.1 of Microbacterium sp. Lineage (GTDB taxonomy): Bacteria > Actinomycetota > Actinomycetes > Actinomycetales > Microbacteriaceae > Microbacterium. Next base: position 4,254 of record NZ_JBQDSX010000085.1, read on the forward strand.
GCAAGTCCAAGGATCTCGCCCTCACGAATGGTCAGGTCGACGTCGCGGAGCGCTGCGACGCCGCCGAAGGACTTCCCGATGCCTTGTGCCCGCAGCGCCGGGGCGACCTGTGCCGTCTCGGTGAGGGGTTCGGTCATGAGAGCGAGTCGAGGATGCTCTGGGCGTTGTCGGCGGTGACGAGCTCGACGGGGACGATCTGCTCGCGCTCGACGGACTCGCCCCTCGCGTACTTGAGGACGGTGTCGGCGATGACGTTGCCTTGGGCGACGGGGAACAGTCCGACCGTGGAGACGACCTGACCCGACAGGACATGCTCCAGGATCCGCTTGTCCTCGCCCCCGGTGACGACGCCCACGTCCTTACCTGCGGTGCGTCCGCTGGAAGTGATCGCCGAGACCGCTCCCAGCGCGCTGGAGTCATTGAGTCCGATGATGAGGTCCAGGTCGGGGTGGGCCTGGAGGATCACGGATGTCTGAGCGTTGCCGGTGTCCTCCTGGAACGCCTCCACCTCGCTCACGAGTTCCCAGTTGCCCTTGCCGAGCGCTTCGTCGATGCCGTCGATGGCGCCCTGGTGGCGGTCGAGGAGCGGGTCCCCGCCGGAGTCCTGGTGGAGGATGGCCACCTTGGGCTTCTCACCGGCGCGGTTTTCCTTCAGCCAGTCGCCGGCGCTCGTGCCTTCGAGCATGCCGAAGGCGTGGTCGTCGAGGTTGAAGGTGATGTCGGCTTCGGGGATCGACGTAGCGAGTCCCACGACGAGGACACCCTGATCCTTGAGTCGCTTCGCGATCGGGCTGACGGCCTTCGGGTCGGTCGGCGTCACGATGACCGCCTTCGCGCCGGCGGCGACGAGGTTCTCGATGCCGCTCACCTGCTTGCCGGAGTCGGCGTCCGGATCAGAGGTGGTCACCGTGATCCCACACGGCTCGAATCCCTCAACGAGACCTTTCTCCACGAAGGGGAAGTAGCCTCCCGTGTTCGAGTAGGGAGAGTACCCCACCTTGGTGATGGTCACGCCATCGCATTCCGCGGGCCGGTCCTCGGCGCCGGGAGCGGCCGTCTGGCAGGCGGCGAGTGCGAGGGCTGCGGCGGCCACCAGGGCCGCAGCGCCGAGGCGAAGTCGATTGATCACTGGCTCTCCTTTGTGCGAGTGCGCCCGGGGCCGACGAATTCTCCGTCGGATCAGACGGTCCGGGCGACGCCACCGACTCTAGGTGTGGGCCAATTTATGCGTCAATGAACAAAAAGGAGCCTCAGACGATGCCTTTCATCAGTACCGCTCCGACCGCCCCGAGAGCGGCGGCACCCCTCCCCAAGGAGCCGACCCGCACCGGGGTATCCGCACAGGCGGGAAGGGCATGAGCGCGGATCCCTTCGGCGACGCGATCCTCGATATCGCGTGAGGCACGACTCAGCGCGCCCCCGAGGACGACGGCCCCGGGGTCGATGATGTTGCACAGCGATGCCGTCGCGCGTCCGATCGAATCGTACGCATCGGCGAAAACGGCGCGCGTGCCCGCCTCCCCGGCGGCGAGACGGCGCAGCACCTCTGTCCACTCGGGGATGTGACCGTAGGACACCGACAGGCCACGCACGATCGCGGGCACACCGACCACGGTCTCCAGGCACCCGCGGCCACCGCATCGGCACCGCTCACCACCGGGCACGAGCACCATATGCCCGAACTCTCCAGCCACGCCGGTCGCCCCGGAAACGATCCGCCGGTTCAGCACATAGGCCCCGCCGACGCCGGAGTGCAGCTTGAGGTAGAGGAAGCTGTCGAAGTCACGACCCGCGCCCCACAGCAACTCCGCGTAGCACGCGAGCCTCGTATCGTTGCCGAGCACGATCGGACACGGAAGGTACTCGCCTGCACGAGCAACGACATCGCCAGACCAGTGCGGAAGGAGACTGTGCAGGGAGGGCGCGTTGTTCTGGTAGTCGATGGGCCCGCTGATGGCGATGCCCGCCCCGACGATATCCGGCCATCCGATCGCCGCAGAGCCGAGCATGTCCTCGATCATGTCGCGCGCGCCCGCCAACGCCTGATCGGGACCATAATCGTCGCCGAGCTCCCGCTCATCCGACGCGAGGATCGTGTGGTCGACGCTCGCGAGGATCGTCCGCACGGATCGATATCCGAAGTCGATACCGATCGTCGCCGCGCGCCCAACGACCAGCCGCAGCTGCGCGGTGGGCCGACCACGGCGTCCGGACTCGGCGATCACCTCCTCGGCGAGGATCCCCTCGTCCAGCAGCAGCGTCGCCACGCGGGTCACCAGTGTGCGGGACCATCCCAGCTTGGCCATAGCCTCTGCGCGAGACATCGCGCCCTTGGCCGCGATGAGATTGATGAGCTCGGCGAGCTTGATCCGACGCCCCTCTGGCACGGCACGAATAACCCGCAGAGGATCCTGGTAGCCCGGGTGCGTCCCCATGGAGGCAGCATAGTTGGAGGCACCCGGGCCAGGAGGGATCATCCGAACCAGAACAGTTGCAGCGCCTCACCAGAGCGGTACGGCATCTGGCGCAGCGGCGATCCCCATTCCGAGTCGGGCGCCGTCAGATAGAGGCCACTGTGGCGATTCAGGATGCGGAACCGTCCTCCCCCCGCATCCTCGAGAAGCCACTCGTCGTTGGTGACGGTCGGGCTACCGTAGTGGTGCTGGATCGCCTTCGCGCCAGGTGACGTACTCGCATCGAGGATCACCACGTCACGGCCGCTGTGCTGCGCGACCACACGGACATAGCCGTCGCCGAGAGGAGCCAGGGAGAAGTAGTTATTCGAGTCGCCGCTGGCGGGCCACTGCACGACCGCGTCGCCGTTGGCCGTGCCTGCGAAGGCCACGTTGACGGCGAGCCCGCTCTGCTGGATGCGTATGCGCGTCGGTGACGGCGGGACAGACACTGTGCGCGTGAACCGGACGGCGTGGCCGCCGTTGGCGACGGCGGTCGGGATAGTCATCGTCGACCCTGCAGTGATCAGCTGCGTCGTCCGACGCAGAGTCCCGTCCGGGGCGTCGTCCACGATCTCGGCGAGCCACTGCCCCGAACCGAGGATGGCCGTCGAATAGCTGATGGCGCCCGGCGCGCCGACCTTCATCGCCCCCAGAAACCAGCGTTCGTCGCTGCGTCGAGCGACCACGGCTCCCGTCTCCGGCGTTCCCCCGATGAGGCGGGTCTCATCCCAGACCACGGGGACCGAGCGCATCCACCATTCACTGACCGGGCGTGCCAGATAGGCGCTACGCGTTCCCGCCGGCAGCAGGAGTCCAGTGTCGAACAGCACCGTCGCGGCGAGCTCGACAGCGTCGCTGTTCGGCTTTCCGTTCTGGAACCCGAGCGGCGTGTAGTCCGTACCACCGAGAGCGCCGCGCGTGAACGGCGCCGCAGCGACGTGCGTGATCGTGCGGTCGCCGAGGAACTCGCCGCCCCTGATCGCCTCGGACGTCAGCAGGTGCGGCCATGTCCGCGACGACCCCTGTGGAAGTCGCGATCCGTGGAAGTCGACCATGAGGTGGAAGCGGGCGGTGTCGGCGAGGGTCGCCTCATACCAGGCGTAGCGGCTCTGCGAGTCGCTGTCCATGAAGTCGATCTTCACTCCTTTGACGCCCCAGTCGCGGAACCGGGCGAAGGCGTTCTCGCGCTGCGCTGCGGTCTCCAGGTCGGCGGAATGCACCCACAACAGGATGCCGACGTTGCGCTGCGCGGCGTAGTCGACGAGCTCGGGAACCCAGGTCTGCCCCTTCCACCCTCCGTCGACGAGCGAGTACGCCCATCCCTGCCGCGAGGCGTAGTCCACCCATGCCTTCTGCTGCGACAGCGACGCCTGGCCGGTCTCGTATCCGTCGAGCCAGTTCCATGCGGAGATCCCCGGGCGGATCCACGAGGTGTCGGAGATGCGCGACGGACGGGCGACGTCGTCCACGAGAGTCGACTGGAAGACGGCGGAGGGAGTGCCGACCGAGACCACACGCCACGGTGTCATCCCGCCGGCCGTGACAGGGAGAGACGCCGTGGCGAGACCGATCTCGAAACCCGACGGACCCCACTTGTTCAGGCCTCCGCCCGAGAACGTGCCGTCCGGGTCACCCTCCGAGATCTGAACCGCCATGCCGTTGCTGCGCCGCAGCAGGCTGCCAAACTCATAGCTCCCCGTACCGAGTGCCCCGACGGTGGTCGTCGACCAGGGCGTCTCGTGGGGCCCGGCGTATGCCGCGGTCGTGATCAACGTGTCGGCGGGGAACTGGAACTCCGTCGCATCGTCGATGACGGTTCCCGCCGCCGGGAGTACATATCGGAAGGCCACGCCGCTCTGCGAAACTCTCACGACGATGTTCAGCTGCACTCCGCCCCTGGCGAAGGTGAAGGTCGAGATCGTCGCAGCCCTGGACCGCTCCCGCGACTTTCCGGAGATCATCGTGTAGTCGTCGATGACCGAACGGTCACTCCGGCCGACGAACTCGAGCTGCTGGGTGAAGTCGGTCGTGGTCGTCCGCAGGGCGAGCTGCCCGGGGTCGAGGGCGGGCGTGCAGTCCCGTGATGCAGCGAGCATGAGACGTCCATTGCCGTCCAGCGCCAGCGTCGCCCGAGTACCTCCGCATACGCCGCTTGCACCGGGCTGGGACACCTCCCAAGACACAGGGGACGCGGCGGAAGCGGGTACCGCCTCGCCCGCGCCCACGGCGAGGATGCTGAGGAGAATGGCGACGACTCGCGCCGTCCACCGGTGAGAGGAAGTGCGCCTGGACATCTGTGTTTCTCCTTGCGGCATCATCGACGAGGAAGGCGGTGCAGCTGCCTCGCCACAGGCTATGAACCGATCGTTTATTGCGTCAACGAACAAAATCGCCGCGAGGACCATCCGACCGGGCTCGCAGCAACGTCGGAAGCCCGCCCCACGGTGTCTTTCAGGCCTTCCGCTTTAGCAGATCCCGCCGAAGGCAGGCCCACGATCCGTCGCGCTGCAAGCCCGTGGGCAAAGAGCGCCTGTCGCTCGCAGGCCCAGATCTTCAGGAGCCGTGAGAACTGAGTCTGTACTTTTGCCGGGATGTGCGTTGTACCTGGGCTGCGTATGCCGCGGCACATGTCCACACCACGAGGCAGCTCGAGGGAACTCGCCGCTGGACGGTCACGCCGCACCTGAGGATGCCCTGTCGGGGTGCTATCCGACGCCCTCGAGGCTAAGAACAACCTGGCGGATCTGTCGTCTCAAGCCCTTGGAAGCTTCCTCGGTACGCTTGGCGTCTCCAATCACGGACTCAGCGAGGAGCAGAAACATTTAGTGCTCACTG
>NZ_JBQDSX010000086.1:0-9446 GCF_052099035.1 Microbacterium sp.
GATGTTGATCAGGGTCGCCTGGAGCTGGTTGAATCCGGCGACGTAGTAGTCGCTGCCCTCGACCGGTCCGGAGATCTGCTGGATGTGCTCGCGGAAATCCTTGAGGGCGTTACCAGAGAGGTTGTCGCTGACACCGATCGGGAGGACTCGAGTCTGCTCGGCCTTGAGCGCGTTCGCGCTCCTGACGGCCGCGTCGATAACGGGTTTGTCCGTGGCGTTGCCTGGCCCCTTCGCGGGGCTGGCGTACTGCGTCGGGTTGCCATCGGTCAGAAACAGCAGCGCGTCGTACTCCTCGTCCGAGGCGGTGACGGCGGCGAGGGCGCGGTCCCAGTTCGTGCCGCCTTGCTGATTTGCCGGACGCTGCACGCCGTTGACGTAGTCGCTGACCGTTGAGACACCCGCGGCATCGGCTACCGAGGTGAGCGGTAGCGGCGCGTTGGCCGACGCTGACGTCGCGGGTGCGTTCGACGCGAAGGTGTGCACGGCGAACTTGACCGGGTACCCCTCGAGCGCGGTGACGAGCCCGCTCAGCTGTTGACGAGTCTGCAGGAGCTGCTCATCGGTGACCGAGTTCGACAGGTCGATGCTGATCGCGAGATCCATCGAGCAGTGCTCAGCCAGTGCCGGGTTCGGGTCTACCGTCACATCTGACTCGACCGCGTTCGCGGCGGCCGTGCCTCCGAGAGCCATTGCCGCGGCGAGAGTCGCAGCCAGCGCCCCCTTCACGGCAAGGCCAGCGCGGCGGCGCGGCGGTGATTCTGAACGTGGTTTTCTCACGCGAATGCTCCTCTGTTTCTCCCCGGGGCGCGCACCAAATCAGATGGGAATGCGCGGCGGCAGACGGGTACCTGCCGACGCGACACTAATCAGCGGCGGCAGGGGCAAACGCGTGGGGTGACCCGATTTCACCCCGGATTTCAACCCGGGCGGTCAGTCGCGCAAGAGCCCGTGAGTGGCCGCGGCGGCGAGCGCTTCCTCGCGCGAGGCGGCGCCGAGCTTGCGGTACAGGCTGCGGCGCTGAGACTTCACGGTGTTGGCCGAGACGTGCAGGCGTTCGGCGATCGCGGTGACATTCGCACTGTGCACGAGCTCGCGGAGGATAACTCTTTCGCGCACGGTCAGTCTGGGCGCAGCATCCGCGATCTTCACGCCCGGCGCCGGCCAGGCGAAGGTCTCATCGAAGATCGAACGGTCTTCCTCGGCGACGAGCAGGAACGGGGTGCGCAGGCCGTACGTTCCCGCCACCGTGTGCGCGCGACGGGCAGCGAGCGCCGCCTGTTCCGCATGCCCCAGACGGCGCAGCACGATCGCTTCGAGCACCGCAACGCGCGCGCGTTCGTCTGGTGTCGTCGCGGGGACCTCGGCCAGCAGCGCTCGGGCACGCTCGAACTGTCCGTCGAAGACGAGTGCACGGGCGACGCCGATCTTCGTCGAGGCTCGGTCTCCCGCACGCACGGTCAGCGCGCGCGCCGAGGCGACGTCTCCGGTGGCGATCGACAGGAGGGAGTCGGTGAGATCGAGCAGCTTGGTCTGTGAGCGCGAGATACGGGTGCCGCGCCGGACGCGCATGGCACGGAAGCGCTCGAGCCCGAGGTCGGCGTCGCCCTGGCAAATGTCGAGCACTGCGCGCAGGTAGGTGAGCTGGGGCCAGTGCTCGATCGTGTCGATGATCGGCCAGATGGTGGCGAGTGCCTCTTCTGCACGGTCGAGTTCGTTGTTCTCGAGGAACAGCCGCGTCTGGGCCATACGCAACATGCTGCCGGCGTACTCGTTGAGGGTCTCTTCGTCCCAGCTGCGCTGCATGGCCGTGTCGACCCAGGATTGTGCGGTGGGGAGATCGCCCGCGTAAGTATGAATCAGGGCGATACCACCGAACGACATCAGCTCGATTGCGGGGCGCCCTGCTACGGCGAGGGCGCGCTCGAATTCGACAGCTGCTTCTTCGGGCGCCCCGGCATTCAGGAGGCTGACTGCCCCATGTGAGCGCAGATCGCCCATCAGGCCTTCGAGCGCGCGGTATCGCTCCGGTGGGAGTTCGTCCAGGATTCGTGTCGCCGCGCGCGCGGCTTTCACGCCGCTGTCGCCGAGGCCGAGCAGGCGCTGCAGTACTGACTCGATGATGCGCAGCAGAGCACGTTCGCCGGACCCTGCCGGTGCCGTGCGTGCTCCGACGAGAGCTACGCCCATGAACTCGACGGCGCGCAGCCGGTGCTCACGCCGCGCGTTGTACAAAAGCGCAAGGGCGATGGCCGTGATCGGCCAGTTGCGCAGTTCCCACACGTGCAGTCCGCGTAACCGAACGATGAGCTGCTGTCCGTGAGTCCGCAAGAGCGGTATCCCGGCGCCGCGGAACGCGGCGTCGATGATGGGCAGAGATCCGGATGCTGCGCCTTCCACGAGCGCGCCATACCAGGCGCCTTGTGCCAGTAGCGCACGTCCGGTCTGTTCTCGCACCGTATCCGCGTCATCTGCCGGGAAGGAGCGCAGGGTCGCAGCGCGAACGGGGGCGGTGAGCACGAACAGCGGGTGTCCGGTTTCGCCAACCCAGGAGCCACGCCCCTCGCGCTCCGCGCGCTCAAGGAAGTCACCCGGTCCGCCGAGCTCTGCGACGACCTCTGCGGTGAGCACTTCGGGGATGGCCAGGCGTGCTTCGCTGGCGGCGAGGGCCCCGGGTGGGAGGGTTGCCAGCACCTCGTTCATGACAGTGCCGCCGATGTGCTTCAGCCAGGCGACAGCGCGCACAGCGGCGGCGAGTCCGCCGGTGGCGACGTGGACCGCGGCAGGGGCGAGCTGTGAGCCCACCATGACCAGGAAGTCACGGGTCTCGTCTTCGGTGAACAGCAGCCCGTAGACGCGCTCGATGTCGCTGGCGGGCGGAAGCGCCTCGCGACTGTGCACGGCGAGCCGAATGAGCAGGTGGGGGTTCTCGGCCCGCAGTTCTCGCAGACGCTCCCAGTCGGAGGTCGTGAGGTCGTCGGCGTGATCGATGATCAGCACGTCACCATCCGGGTCCGGGATACTGCCGGGCGATCCCCACGCAACACTTTCTTTGCGTGTGGCGGCCCAGTGACGCAGGAGCGTGGTCGAGCCGGCTCCGATCGGGCCGATGAGCGCAACGATCGGGGTGGGAAAGGAAAGCGCTCCGAGCAGGTGCGGGCGCTCGAGAATCGACGTCGTGAGGGCGCGCCGCGAAACTCCCCCAGATCCCATGTATCTCACCTTAGTTAGAGTATGAACCGCCCGGGGAGGGGCGTTCATGTCAACACATGCTGTGGCCGAGGGTACCGAACATCGTTCGGTGTATCTCTTGGCAGGTGTCAACCTCGTTGCGCTGGGGTCGTTGACGACGCCGGTCGTGGCTGGTCTGCCGCTGAAGATCGATGCCCTGCTGCCGGTGGATCAGCGCGCTGCCGCGCTCGCCTCGGTGTTGATGCTGGGGGCTCTTGCGGCGCTGGTCGCGAGTCCTGTGTTCGGGGCACTGTCGGATCGCACGCGTGGCCGGTTCGGTCGGCGCAGGCCGTGGATGCTGGGCGGCGTGGTGGCTGGCCTCGCCGGCACTGCGGCGCTCGCCGTCGCGGATACGTTTCCTGCGATCGCCATCAGCTGGGTGTGCACGCAGATCGCTTACAACGCGACTCTTGCGGCGAGTGTGGCGTTGCTGGCCGACACTGTGCCGGATAGTCGGCGTGCTGCCGCATCTGGAGTCTTCACCGCTGCCGCGTTCGTGGGGACGTTGCCGCCGCTGCTTCTCACCGCTCTCCTCCCTCGCCACGTAGATCTCGTGTCGTTCGTTATGCCGATAGTCGCCCTCGTGGTGGTCGGTTTTGCTCTGCGGGTTCGGGAGAAGATGCCGGATGCTGCGCCGACCCGCCCGCGCGACCGGCGGGCAGGTTCAGTGCGGGACCTGTTGACGAGGTCGTCGACGGGTGCGTTCGCTGCGGTGTGGTTGCAGCGTCTGGCGATGCAGTCCGGTTTCTCGCTGGCGGGCGCGTTCACGCTTTACCTGGTGATCGATCGGATGGCCGACGATGCCGTCGGGGCGACTCCGGTCGCGATGGTGGCGACGCTCTGCGGTGGTGCGGGGATCGTTCTCGGCGCTTCCGTGGGCGGAGCATGGGCTTCACGGATGCGTCAGTACCTCCCATTCCTCGTGTGCGGCGCGGTGGGGTTGGCGCTTGCGGCGTCGATGCGGGCGTTTGCAGCAGCGCCAGTGGTGCTGTGGACTGCTGCTGCAGTCGGTGGCCTGTCGGTGGGTATCTATCTCGCGGTAAATATGGCTCTGGCGATGCGGGTGCTTCCCGCTGGTCGTGCGGGTACGTATCTGGGGATTCTGAATGTCGCCGAGACGATCCCGCAGATGTTGGCGCCGATGGCTGCGGCGGCGCTGTTGCGAGTCGGGTCGGGCGATCCGATCTCCGGCGCAGGAGATAGCTATTTCGCGCTGTATGCCGTGGCGGCGGGCGTGGCGCTACTGAGCCTTGCAACGTTACCGGCCCTGCGGCGGTCCGCGCCCCGAAGTCATCGATAGGCTGACGCTCATGTGGAAGGTCGCCCAATCGGCGCGCGCATCGACGTCGTCGGGTGTGCGCTATTTCGGTGACAGCCGCTGTCGCTCGATCTGGCAGTGGCAGCTGATCCTCGCACTTATCACCGTGGCGGTGGCCTCGACCGTGGCTTTCCTGCTGCCGCAATTGCTCGCGGACTGGCGCTTCAGCGCCGGGCTCTCCCTCATCATCGTCATCACCGTGGTCACTCTCGGCATCCCCTGGCACCTCGTGGGACCCGGCGGCGTCGCTGTCGTTCCGGTCCTTGACACGCTGACGATCGGCCTCCTCGCCAACGGCATGCTGGGATCGGGTGCGAACCCGGCTGCCGCGTTCATGTGGATCTTCCCCGTCGCCTGGATCGCCTCGTACTACTCCGTGCGCGCGCTCATCGGCATCCTCACGCTGGTCGGCATGTTCGTCCTGCTGGCACTGTTCGACACCGGGATCACGCCGGAGAAGACGGTCAACGCCGTCATTCTGCTACTCACGATCAGCTTCGTCGGCATGATCATGTCGGTCGGCTCACTGCGCAGCCGGTCGACGAAACGGCTCCTGCAAGGCCAGTCGGCCAGGATCGGCGTCGCGCTCCGGCGGCTCACCGAGCAGAAGGCTCGCAATCGCCGAGTCATCGATTCACTCGATATCGGCATCGCTCGGGTTGGCGAGGACGGCCTCGTCGAGATCTCGAACCGCGCCTTTCATACGCTGTATGTACTGGATGAGTCGGCAACGTTCCATCCGACCAGAGCCGTCGAATACGACGAGCGACGGGGCACGCCCATCCCGCAGTCGCAGACGACGATCGCGCGTGCGTCACGCGGCGAACTCTTCGCCGACGAGCTGGTCTGGCTGTTCGGTCTCGACGGACAGTGGCGTGCACTGAAGACCTCCACGCGCGTCTTCGAAGCAGGCCGAGACGATGACGGACTGCTGCTCATCGTTGAAGACGTCACCGCAGCCGTCGACCCATACGCAAACAAGGTGGCGACCAGGCGCACGATCTCGCACGAGCTTCGCAATCCGCTCACCGCCGTCCTCGGCCACGTCGACCTGCTCCTAGAGAACGAAGAATTCACCGACTCGACAAGACGCCAGCTCGAGGTGGTCGAACGTGCCAGCGAACGGATGCAGCGGCTCATCGAAGATGCACTCGTCGAGCCGTCGCAGCCTCGTGAAGACACCGATGAGGATTTCGACCTGGCCGAAATCGCGCGCGCCTCGATCGAAGGGTTTACGCCCACTGCGCTCATGGACGGCGTCACGCTCAACGTGGATCTCGATGACGAGCTTCCGTTCTGCGGCGATGAATTCCGGTTCCGCCAGGTCGTCGACAACATCGTGGGCAACGCCATCAAATTCGCCCAGCGCGGAGGCACCGTGACCGTACGATCCGCGAACGACAGCGACGCAACCGGCGGCGGCGAGACTGCCCTGGTCATCTCCGATACCGGGATCGGCATCTCGGCGGAGGACCTTCCGCGCATCTTCGAACCGGATTTCCGCACCGAGCTCGCCCGCGAGCGCGGAATTCCCGGTACCGGCCTGGGCCTGGGCATCTCCCGCGACATCGTCCTCGATCAGGGTGCTCGCCTCGACATCACCAGTGAACTCGGACAGGGCACCGAGGTCAGCATCGTCCTGCCCACACGCCGGGAACGGAGCATTGAATGATCACCTCGACGCTGATTATGCCGCTCATCGCCACCTCCACCTTGGCGACAGTCATCTTCATCGGGCTCGGGTTCTTGCCCCGCCCGTCGCGAGCGACGGCTCTCTGGTCGGCGAGCTTCGCCAGTGCGATGTGCGGCTCCTATGTCTGGCTCGCGCAGGACATGCTGGCGTCAATGCAGTTCCGCGCGCTGGGGTCATCGCTGGTCATCGCGCCGATGGCGTTGATCTGGTCCGGGCTGCGCGCATACCGCGGCCGCACGCATCAGTTCATTCCGCTCTCGATCACCTACATGATCGTGATCCCCGTCGGATTAGTGCTGTCATCGTTCTCGGATGCCTACGGCATCGCATTCCGGATCGTGTTCACCCTGACCGCTGTCTTCGCGGCTCTGACGATCTTCGAGCTCGTGCGTCTGGGCTCGGGGCAACGGGATGAGTCCCTCCCGCTCCTCGCCGCCTGCGGTGCGTTCATCGCATTCGCCGTCATCACCGTCGTGGACGGTTTCCTCGTCGCTGGCCACGTCACACGCAACATCGACAGCCTGCAGTTCCTGCGCACGGTCAATCTGATCGGCTCGAACGTCGTCATCATCTGCTGCCTCGTCACCCTGCTGCTGCTCACCATCCGCTCTCCGCACAGCGAGAAGGCCGCCCATGGTGCTTTCGAGAGAACAGCGCGGGATCGGCTGAGCCGCGCGGAGGCTTCACTCGATCAGTGGTGGTCAGTGCTCGATATCCGCCTGGACGATCCCGAAGACATTCGGGCGGCATCCAGCACCGCGGCGTTCAACGCGGTCAGCGAGCGATTCGCCCACGATGTCGAGCTCGTCCTGCCAGCGGACGCCGATATCGAACGGATGAGCACAACCCGTGTCATAGCGCTCGTCCCGCGCGCCCAGAGCGGGGTGCGTGAGCTGTTGATGAAGCTTCTCGAACGCATTTCAACGGTGGAAGATCACCAGGCCGTACCGATTCGGTTGACCGCGAGCATCGGGTGGGCACAGGTCGCCGCCGTGGGCTACGACCTCGACAACTTGGCAGGCGCCGCATCCACCGCTGTTGAGGTAGCGCAGCAGCACGGTGGCGATCGATGGGAACGAGTACATGGCGCGTCCCAGTAAGCGCACGATCTGGCTCGTCGTCGCCGGTCTCGCGGTCATCGCGGTGCTGGCTGCGCTGGTCGTGACGGTGTCGATGGCGCAGCGATGGATCCAGACGGTGACGGCGCAGCCGCCGGGCATCGGCGTGCGCGTGCTCGCGCCGGCCGATTCCAAGGCTCAGCTGGCGTTGACCAACGACGAAATGGATGCCGCGGCGACTGCTGCGACGGAGTACCTGGCCGTCCAGCCGACGTCTTATTGGCTGACACCCGAGCAAGACCCGATCGGTACCGCTGGCAATACTGTTACCGGACTGCTCGCCCAGGCACGCGATCAGGATGTCGCGCTGTCCCTTGTCATATACGGCCTGCCCGAGCGCGACTGCGGGAACCATTCAGCCGGTGGCCTCTCCACGCAGGACTACCAGCGCTGGGTAGCCGAGATCAGTGCGGCGCTGGAGACTGCTCCTGATCTGCAGAAGATCGTCATCCTCGAACCGGACAGTCTCGCGCTCGCTCCGGAGTGCGGGAACATTGATGAGCGTGTTCCCCAGCTGCGCGAGGCCGTGGACAGCCTGGACGGTCCCCACACCTGGATCTATCTCGACGGCGGTCACAGCGGCTGGCTCCCCACCGAGCAGATGGCCACTTTGATCGCTGACGTGGGTGTCAACGACACGGTGCGCGGCTTCGCCACCAACGTGTCGAATTACCGTTCGACCTATGACGAGTTCGAGTATGCGCACGCGCTATCCGAGGAGCTGGACGGGCTTCATGCCGTCATCGACACCTCGCGCAACGGTGCCGCCACCGCCGGATCGGACTGGTGCAATCCCCCCGGACAGACCGTCGGCGACGAGAGCGGGACGTTCGGCGACGAGGTAGTCGACACGAATCTCTGGATCAAGCCTCCGGGCGAAAGCGACGGTCCCTGCCACGGCGGTCCCGCCGCCGGGGTGTGGTGGCCGGATGCCGCTGTGGAGCTCACACGAAACAATCGCTGAATTCGCACCTCAGACAAAGGCGCGGCCTGTAGCATGTCGATAGATATTTTGCGGTGTCCCATACCCTGGTGAAAGAAACCCTATATATGAGCGATTCTGTATATATGAGCGATTCTGTCGCGCCGTTGAAGACTGCCGTCATCGTCGAAGACGATCCCGATGTGCGTCACCTTCTGGCGGAAGTTCTCGAATCCGCCGGTTTCTCGACGGTATCCGCGGGTAATGGAATCGATGGCGTGCGGGCTGTGCTGGCCTACCAGCCGCTCATCACAACGCTCGATGTGAACATGCCCGGCATCGACGGCTTCGAGGCGGCCAGGCGCATCCGCGCGCAGAGCGACACGTACATCATCATGCTCACCGCCCTCGATGAAGAGGTGGATCTCGTCACAGGCCTGGGAGCGGGCGCCGACGAATATCTGAACAAGCCATTCCGTCCCCGTGAGCTGCGCGCGCGCATCGAAGCGCTCCTGCGCCGACCACGCACTGCCACGGCAGTGACTGCGGCTGCGCCCCGTCGACAAGAGCAGACCGGACCGTCGTTCCCGAGCACGCGCTCGATCCCTCAGATCAACCCGGCACCGGTGTCGGGCGCAGAAACGGGCCGGCCGGCATCCGTTCCCCTGCTTGACCGGCAGCCTGCGTTCGCTCAGGAGCCCGCGTCTGCTCAGCAGACGGGATTCGCTGCACAAGCCGGGCCCGGTGGGTCGGCGTCCCCCACGATCGTTCAGGAAGAGCGTTCGCCCGAGCGGGTCTCGGTTTCGACGACGACGCCGGACGCAGCCCAGGGGCACTGGATCACTCATCGCGATCTGAGGCTGAACCCGGACACCCGAATCGTTCAGCTCCGAGACCGCGAAGTCGACCTGACGCGCACCGAGTTCGATCTGCTGTCTGCACTGCTCGCGTCGAAGCGGCGCGTGCGCAGCAAGGCGGATCTCACACTCGTGCTGCGGGGGGAATCGTATGTGACGAGCTACTTCGTGGGCGAGGCCGACAAGCGCGCCATCGAAGCGCATATGACTAACCTGCGCCGCAAGCTGGGCGATTCGGCCGCGCAGCCGCGCTACATCGAGACGGTGCGGGGCGTCGGCTACCGGCTCACGTCAGAGATCTCCGACTGAC
>NZ_JBQDSX010000087.1:0-9384 GCF_052099035.1 Microbacterium sp.
GCCAGCTGCGCCTCGGCGACGTGCAGGCGTTCATCCAGTACTCGCAGCAGTTCACGCAGCCGCTGTCGGAGCTGGGCGGCATGGCGGCGGTCGTGCAGTCGGGCACGGCGTCGGCCGAGCGCGTCTTCGACTTCCTCGACGCCGACGAGCAGGAACCGGATGCCGAGGACGCACCGTCGTTGCCGGATCCCGATGTCGCCGGCCGCGGCGTCATCGAGTTCGAGAACGTCTCCTTCTCGTACACGCCGGATCGTCCGCTCATCACCGACCTGTCGTTCCAGGTCGAGCCCGGGCAGACCGTCGCGATCGTCGGACCCACCGGGGCCGGCAAGACGACTCTGGTCAACCTGATCATGCGCTTCTACGAGCTGAGTTCCGGTCGCATTCTGATCGATGGCCAGGACATAGCCGAAGTCACGCGTGAGGAGCTGCGCTCGCGGACCGGAATGGTCCTGCAGGATCCGTGGCTGTTCGCAGGCTCGATCCTCGAGAACATCCGCTACGGCCGCTCTACCGCCACCGATGACGAGGTGATCGAGGCGGCAACCGCCACGTACGTCGACCGGTTCGTGCACTCCCTGCCGGACGGCTATGAGACCGTGCTCGACGAGGATGCCTCGAACGTGTCAGCCGGTGAGCGACAGCTCATCACGATCGCCCGGGCATTCGTGTCGCAGCCATCGATCCTCATTCTCGATGAGGCCACGAGCGCCGTCGATACGCGCACCGAGCTGCTGCTGCAGCAAGCGATGGCGGCCCTCCGACAGGGGCGCACGTCGTTCGTGATCGCGCACCGCCTGTCGACCATCCGCGACGCCGACCTCATCCTGGTGATGGAGCACGGCGACATCGTCGAGAAGGGTTCCCACGATGAGCTCATCGCGGCGCAGGGCCCGTACTGGCGGCTGTACCAGTCGCAGTTCGAGCAGGCTGCGACCGACATCGACGCCGAAGAGGCGATGACGGATGCCGTTCCTGTGGTGGCCACCGGTGCTGTCGAACAGGTCGAGGCATCCGAAAGCGGAGCCGTCGAGAACTGACGCTCATTCGAGGGGTGGGTGGCTTCGGCCGCCCGCCCCTTGTGTTGTCTGGAGCGGCTACTTCGCGTCGATCCCGAGCAGCTCCATCGGGTGCGTCAACCGCCACCACGGGCTCGGGCCATCGATGTTTTCAGCGAGTGCGACGTCAACCGTCACCGTGCTGACCGGACCAGCCACCGTGAGCGTGCCCACGGTGTCACCGGCTGCACGCTTGTCACCCAGATCGAGTGCAACGGCCGGCGCTGCGGTCGCTCCGTTCCACAGCACGACGGTGGCATCCTCATCGGTTACGATGTCGACGTTCGCACCCCAGATCGTGCTCACTCCACCGACCACGGTGCCCGCCGGCACGGCCGGTGCGACCTCGGCCAGGGCGGCCTCGACCTGCGAGAACAGTGACCGAGTGACCGCGAGGCGCTCGTCGTTGCCGGCCTGATTCAGCACAGAGGCGTAAAGGTGGATGGTGGTGTCGCCGATCGTGACGTCCTTGGCCGTCAGCAGGCTCCACCCTACGAGCGTCCCGGTCTTGATGCCGACGACGCCGGGGTCGCCCAGCATCCCGTTGGTGTTCTCGACGTAACCGGCACCGGGGATTTCGGCTCCTGCAGAGCCGACGATCTCCGCGAACACCGGATTCTGCATGGCGCGCTCGGCGAGCCGCAGCAGCGCGTCGGGACTGGCGACGTTGCGCTCGTCGAAGCCGGACGGACTCAGGATCGTGATGTCGGAAAGTCCACGCTCGGCCAGCCAGGTCGCGGCGGCCGACTCGAACTGCGCATCAGAACCCCAGATGTCACGGGCGAGGCGGTCGACGTAGTTGTTCGCGGAGCCGAGCAGTGTGCCCTGCAGCATCTGATATTCGCTGAGCACTCCGTCGACGGGAACGTCGAGGGCGGACTGGTCGGCGCGCAGGTAGTCCCAGAACTCGACGCTGTCGCTGTAGGTGAACGCGAACTGCGGACCCTGTTCACCGAGCTGAAGCGGCATCCGGTCCAGCACCATCAGGCTCGTGACCACCTTCGAGAGGCTCGCGATGGATGCCGCATCCGCTGTGGATGCGGTCGACGAGATGCCCGCGATGCTCACGCCGGCGCTGCCCTCGGCGGGCCAGGCGATCTCGGCCGCTGCCGCCGGAATCGTCGTGACTTCAACGGCCTCGGCAGTCGGGGGTACCGCGTGCAGCGGCCAGACCAGCATCGTCACGCTGTATGCGATGACGAGCGCCGCGAGTGTTGCGAGCGGAGCCAGCCAGCGCACGGTCAGCAGTGCGGGGCGCACCTTCGCGTCCGCGAGCAGGTCCGGGCCGGCCTCGGCCATCGTTACGGTATTGAGATCAGCTGGACGTGTGGACTCTTCCACATCGCTGGTCTCCAGCCAGGTGAGAGCCGTCGGGAGACGTTCCGTGTCGGCCCATTCCGTACGGGGATCTTCGGGCTGAGCGTCTTCGTCTTCGTGCGGGGCATGTTCCTCGGGCACGATCTCAGCGAGATCCGAATCATCCGACTCGCTGGCGGGGACGCTCGCCACGGACTCGTCAACAGGGCCGTTCTCCGCGTCTTCCAGAGCGGTCTCTGCGGGATCTGGTGCCTCGAGAACGGCTGCGGGAGCGGCGTCGGCTTGGTCGCTGAACGGCAGCGTCGGCGTGCGTGACGCATCCGTCGCGCCGCGGCGTGCGCGCCGCGCACGTCGGGTCATCCCGCCGGTGGCAGGGGCCTGGTCGTCAGAGGTCACATGATCACGCTATCGAATAGTGTGCGGGGACCGAGAGCGGGCATCACTGTCCTGGTGAGGGTAGGATCGCCTCTACAACCACGGGAGTCCGGGCATGCCGGGCTGAGAGGGAGCGAAAAGCGCTTCGACCGTCGAACCTGATCTGGGTCATGCCAGCGCAGGGAGGAGTTCAGATGAGTACAACCATGTCCGCTTCGGATACTGCCGCCAAGGGGCTTCGCCGCCCCGAACTGTGGCGCTGGCGAGTCGTTGACATCGTCGTCGCAGCCGTTCTCGGTGTCGCCCTCGGCTTGGTCTTCTGGGGCTGGAATGTCGTGGGCGGCGCCTGGTTCGGTGCTGCAGACGCCATCACCCCGGGCCTCGGCGGAATCGCCGTCGGCATCTGGTTGATCGGTGGTGTCGTCGGAGGACTCGTG
The DNA here is from genome assembly GCF_052099035.1 of Microbacterium sp. Lineage (GTDB taxonomy): Bacteria > Actinomycetota > Actinomycetes > Actinomycetales > Microbacteriaceae > Microbacterium. The sequence continues at coordinate 3,188 of NZ_JBQDSX010000087.1, forward strand.
ATCCGCAAGCCCGGTGCCGCACTCGTCGTCGAACTGGTCGCAGCCATCGTCTCGATGCTCATCGGCAATGTCTGGGGAGTCTCCACGATCCTGTCCGGCATCGTGCAGGGCCTCGGTGCCGAGATCGTCTTCGCGTTGTTCCTGTACCGCCGTTTCGGGATCGTCGTCGCAGCGCTCGCCGGCGCCGGCGCGGGCATCGCGGCATGGGTGTTCGAGCTGTTCTACGGCAGTACGCCGAACATCCTCAAGACCATCGAGTTCAACTCCATCTATCTCGTCTGCGTCGCGCTCTCGGGTATCGTGCTGGCCGGCATCGTCGGATGGATGCTCGTGCGCGCTCTGGCCGCGACCGGTGCGCTGAACCGCTTCGCCGCAGGGCGAGAGCTCGTCCGCGAGGTCTGACGTGAACGGGGCCTTCCCGGCCCGCGTGCAGGCGGCGGGCTGGGGCTGGCGGTATGCGGGACGCAAGCGTCCGGCGACCAGTGACGTCAGCTTCACGATCGAGCCGGGCGAGCGGGTGCTGCTCCTCGGAGCGTCCGGTGCCGGCAAATCGACCCTCCTCGCGGGGCTCGCCGGGGTGCTCGGCGACGCTGATGAGGGGGAGCGCACTGGTTCCTTGCTGGTCGACGGCGCAGCTCCCGAGTCTCGGCACGGCCAGAGTGGACTCGTCATGCAGGACCCGGAGTCCGGGATCGTCTTGTCGAAAGTCGGCGACGACGTCGCTTTCGGATGCGAGAATCTCGGCGTTCCGGCATCCGAAATACCCACGCGGGTGGCGGAGGCGCTGGATGCGGTGGGACTCGACGTTCCGCTGCAACGCCCGACGAAGGCGCTTTCGGGTGGGCAGAAGCAGCGGCTGGTGCTCGCGGGAGCGCTGGCGATGCAGCCGGGCCTGCTCCTGCTCGACGAGCCGACCGCGAATCTCGACCCGGAGGGTGTCGCCGAGGTTCGGGCGAGTGTCGAGCGCGCAGTGGATGCCACGGGCGCGACGCTCGTCGTCGTCGAGCACCGTACACCGGTATGGGTGGGGATGATGACTCGGGTCATCGTGCTCGCAGCCGACGGCGGACTGCTCGCCGATGGTGCGCCCGCGCAGGTGTTCGCGGAGCACGGCCGGGCGCTGGCGGATGCCGGGGTGTGGGTGCCCGGCGTCGATGTCGATCTGGCTCAACTGCCGGCTTCGCCGTCCGACGCGGAGCCGGTGCTCACGGCATCCGGACTTGCGATCGCTCGTGACCCGCGCACGACCGTGCAGGCGGGACTCGAAGTGATGGTTCCGCGCGGTCAGGCGACGGTGATCACTGGCGCCAACGGGGTCGGCAAGTCGACGCTTGCGCTGACGCTCGCAGGTCTCATTGCCGAGCAGGCGGGCACCGTTGAGTCCGCTTCCTCGCTGGCAGGAAAACGTGGCACGCGGCCGTTCCGGTGGACTTCACGCGAGCTGCTCACCCGGATCGGCACAGTGTTCCAGGAGCCGGAGCACCAGTTCCTCACCCAGACGCTGCGCGACGAACTCGCCATCGGACCGAAGGCACTCGGGTGGTCGGCGTCTCGCACGCAGGCAGTCGTCGACGGCCTGCTCGACCGTCTGCATCTATCATCGCTCGCGCGCGCGAACCCGTTCACACTGTCTGGCGGCCAGAAGCGCCGACTGTCGGTGGCGACGGTGCTCGCGGCATCCCCCGAGGTGATCGTGCTCGACGAGCCGACCTTCGGGCAGGACCGACGCGGCTGGGTGGAGCTGGTCGCGCTGCTGCAGGAGGAGATCATCGGTGGCACCTCCATCGTCGCCGTCACCCACGACGACGGCGTGATCCGGCACCTCGGCGGTCACCGGATCGCGCTCGAGGCGCAGGCGGTGCGGGCATGAGCTCTCCTGTGCTCGTCCAGAACCGGGCCTGGCTCGATGGGGTGAACCCCGTCACGAAGCTCGTGCTCGCGCTGCTGCTGTCGGTACCGTTGTTCGCATCGATCGACGTCGTCTCAGGACTCGTGGCGATCGTGCTGCAGTTGCTGTGTATGCCGCTGACTGGGCTGCGCGTATCGACGGTCGCGCGGCGGATGCTCCCGATCGTGATCTTCGCGCCGATCGCGGGGCTCAGCATGCTGCTGTACGCCGAACCCGCCGGTCACATCTACTGGAGTCTGGGCTTCGCGACCATCAGCGATGACTCCATCTCGCTCGCCATCGCGGTGAGTCTGCGCGTGGTGGCGCTCGGGCTGCCCACGATCCTGCTGTTCGGGAACACCGACCCGACCGAGCTCGCCGACGCCCTCGCCCAGGTCGCGAAGCTTCCCAGTCGGTTCGTCCTCGGCATCCTCGCCGGCACGCGCATGCTCGGGCTGTTCCTCGACGACTGGCGCACGATGGGGCTCGCGCGGCGCGCACGGGGCGTCGGCGACACGGGGGCGGTCCGGCGCTTCTTCTCGATGGCTTTCGTGCTGCTCGTGTTCGCCGTCCGCCGGGGCACCCGGCTCGCGATGGCGATGGAGGCCCGCGGGTTCGGGTCCGACATCCCCCGCACCTGGTCGCGGACATCGCGGCTGCACGGGCGGGATGCCGTCGCGCTGGTCGGCGGCGTGGTGATCATGGCGCTCGCCCTCGCCGCTGCGGTGTGGGCCGGGGCATTCCGCTTCGTCTGGACCTGATTCCCCGCCCCCACGCCTTGTCGAGAAACCACTTTCTGCTTGAGACACCACTTCGGGGTCGAGACACCACCGCGCACGTGGTTTCTCGGGCAGAAGATGGTGTCTCAGCGCGCGTCGAGCTCCTTCACCAACCGGCGCGGTGCGGTCATCCGATACGAGGCGTCGAGGAGCTCGGCGATCTCCTGCCAGTCGGTGTCATCGGCGGCGTTATCGGCGAGGTCGAGCCCGAGCCAGCCCCACGCACCCAGATACGCGGGGACCCAGAACCGCGGGTCCTGCCGCAGGGCGGGTTCGTCCTCGGCATCCGGCCGCACGATGATCGCCGCGTCATGGGCGACCCATTCGCCGTCGATCCGCATGGACCCGCCGAAATAGCAGAACACCTTCTGCGTGAAGAACGCCGGGCGGCCGTGGCTGACCTTCTCATCTGCCTCGGGGAGCCCGAGCGCGATGTCCCGGACGCGCGCCAGGAGCGGATCGTCTTCGCTGAACATGATCGGATGTGGCATATCGGGCTCCGTTCAGGTCGCATTCCACAGGTCGCGGTAATAGGCGAGACGATCGCGGTCGGGTTCGAGACCGTATGCCTCGATCAGGGCATCTTGCCATCCGATGCCGTAGTTCCATTCGGTGCTCATTGCCGCCACGGCGATGTCCGCCCACCGGTCGGCGGTGCCGAGGGCGGCGAGGTCGACGTGTCCGGCGGGAGCGCCCCGATCGTCGAGGAGCGTGTTCGGAGCGCACGCATCGCCGTGGCACACGACGAGTCGGTCGATAGGGGGTGCATCGCGGAGCTCGTCGGAGATGCGGATGCCGCGAGCCTCGGCATTCGCGATCCGGGCGGGCACGTCCCACTCCCAGGGGCACTGCTGCACGGGGAGCGCATCGTGCAGCATCCGCAAGCCCGCACCGATCGCGCGCACGGCGGCCGCGGGCTCCGCGGTCCAGCGAGCCGCCACCGCGCTCTCGCCCGCGATCGCTCGAGTGACCAGCCACTCGTGCGTGGCATCCTGACCCTGATCGATGACCTCGGGCACGCGCGTCCACTGCGCCGCCCAGCGCATGCGCTCGGCCTCGTCGCGCATGTTCGCCTCGGCATCCAGCGGACCGAACTTGATGAACCGGCGATCGTCCGTGCGAAACGTCAGTCCACCGATGCCGTTCTCCCACACCGGCGTGAGCTCTGCGCCACGGGCGAGCGCGCGCACCTGCGCCGGCACGGTGATGTTCGGCGCCGGGATCGTCATCGTGCCGTCCTTCCCGCCCGCATAACTCCGGAGAATCTGCCGCAAACGGTGCCGTGCCGGCCGAGATCATGCGGATTGACGAAAAAGCTCCGGAGTTGTGCGGGGCGGCTGGCGGCGGTGCTGGCCGCGCCGGCGCCGCTGGTGCCGCTGGTGCCGGCTCTCACAGCAGCTCGCGCAGCGCCTCTTCGAGCACGACCGCGTGGTTGTGCTGTTCGTCGTGCAAGGAGTAGATCATCGTCACGACGGGATGCTTCTTCACCTCGGCGGCGAGCTTCTCGAGCGCGTCGGCGGATTCCCCGGCGAGCTCGGCGCGATAGCGGTCGGCGTAGACGCCCCAATCGGCGTCGGATGCCGCGTGCCAGTCCTTGCGCAATTCAGGACTGGGGGCGGTGTCCTTCGCCCACAGATCGATCGCGGCATGCTCCTTCGAGACACCGCGGGGCCACAGCCGATCGACCAGTACACGGAAGCCGTCGGCGGACTCGGCGGTATCGTAGGCTCGCTTGCGACGCAGTTCCATGACTCCAGCCAACACCTCAGTGGCGGTGGGAGCCAGGGTTGAAACTGAGAACCGCGTATGCTGAAACCGAGTTGCACAGTCGTTCGAAGGAGAACTCATGCAGATCCAAGGATCCGGTGCTCTGATCACCGGTGGCGCCTCGGGCCTCGGCCTCGCCACCGCCCGTGCGCTCGCCGCAGCCGGTGCGCACGTCACGCTGCTCGATCTTCCGTCGTCCGCCGGCGCCGAGATGGCCGCTGAGCTCGGCGGCACATTCGCCCCGGGTGACGTGACGAGCCCGGAGGATGCCGCAGCCGCTGTCGCCGTGGCGAACGAGAAGGCGCCGCTGCGCATCGTCGTGAACTGCGCGGGCATCGCCCCGCCGGCCAAGGTGCTCGACCGCGACGGCAACCCCGCCGTTCTCGCCGACTTCGAGCGGGTCATCCGCATCAACCTTGTCGGCACGTTCAACGTGACATCCCAGGCAGCCGCGGTCATCGCGAAGAACGACCCTTCGGACGGCGGTGACCGCGGGGTGATCATCAATACGGCATCCGTTGCGGCCTTCGACGGCCAGATCGGCCAGCCCGCCTACTCCTCGTCGAAGGGCGGGGTGCACGCGATGACCCTGCCGATTGCGCGCGAGCTCGCACGCTACGGCATCCGTGTCTGCACGATCGCCCCCGGGATCATGGAGACCCCGATGCTCGCCGGCCTCCCGGAGGCGGCGCAGGCGTCGCTCGGGCAGCAGGTTCCGTACCCCGCGCGCCTCGGCAAGCCGGCGGAGTATGCGGCGCTCGCGCTCTCGATTATCGACAACGGTTACCTGAACGGCGAGACGATCCGCCTAGACGGCGCGATCCGCATGGCCCCGAAGTGACCACGATCCCCGCGTTCAGGTCGCGATTCTCGTCGCTCTGAGCGTGGGATACCGACCAGAATCGCGACCTGAACGCCCAACCGCGACCCAACGCAACGAAGGAGCACACACATGAGCAACTTGGCCGGGAAGACGATCCTCATGTCCGGTGGCAGCCGCGGCATCGGTCTGGCGATCGCACTGCGCGCCGCAGCCGATGGCGCGAACATCGCGATGCTCGCGAAGACCGACACCCCGCACCCGAAGCTCGACGGCACGATCCACACCGCTGCCGAGCAGATCCGGGCGGCCGGAGGCAACGCTCTGCCGATCGTCGGCGATGTGCGCGAGGATGACGACATCACCGAAGCGGTCATGAAGACGCAGGGCGAGTTCGGCGGCATCGACATCGTCATCAACAACGCCAGCGTGATCGACCTGTCGCGCTCGCTCGATCTCGGCGCGAAGAAGTACGACCTCATGCAGGACGTCAACGTCCGCGGCACGTTCATGCTGTCGCGCGCGGCGATTCCGCAGCTGCGCGAGTCCACGAACCCGCACATCCTGTCGCTCTCGCCGCCGCTGAACCCGACGCCGAAGTGGCTCGGCGCGCACACCGGCTACTCGCTCGCGAAGTTCGGCATGACCATGGTCACGCTCGGGCTCGCCGCTGAGTTCGAGAGCGACGGGATCGCCGCGAACACACTGTGGCCGCGCACGACCATCGCGACAGCCGCGGTGCAGAATCTGCTCGGCGGTGACCAGGTGATGGCCGCCAGCCGTACGCCCGACATCTATGCGGATGCCGCGTACGCCGTCCTCACAAAGACAGCTGCAGGGTTCACCGGACAGAGCCTGATCGTCGAGGATGTGCTCGAGGCAGATGGTGTGACGGACTTCTCCGGCTACGCCGCGGTCCCCGGCACCCCTGACAACCGGCTCT
>NZ_JBQDSX010000088.1:0-2396 GCF_052099035.1 Microbacterium sp.
GCGTACTCGGTGCGGAAGCGCACCTGCGGCCAGCGCAGCTCGGCGTTGCGGTGCACATCCTTCTCGGCATCCGATCGTTCACCGGTGATGAGGCCGATCACATTCGGCAGGAACGGGAGAGGTTTCTTGCGAGAGGGGTCGAACAGGCCTTCCTGACGCAGCTGAGCACGCAGCTTCTCGAGGCGCTCGAGCTGATCGCCGAGTCCGACGTGCTTCATGTTCGCGACGGTGAAGCTGAAGTCGCCGGCTTTGACGAAGTAGTCGGCTTTGACCGCGGCGACGACGTGGTCCCCGATGGCGAGGTCTGCGGGGATGCGCCCGCGCACGCTCGACCACACGCGGATCGAGATCTGCGCATCGGACTGGGTGTCCTTGAGCCGGCCGAAGACATTGCCGCCGCGGACGTTCCACGAGGTGATCTCGCCTTCGACCCAGACGGTGTTCCAGCGAGCGATGAAGTCGCGGATCGTGCCGTTGAGGCGTGCGACCGAGGTCGGAGCATCTGCTGTCGAGTCGCGCGGAGCGACGGCATCCGCTGGGGGTGTCTGGCCGTTCGCCGGTGTCGCTTCGAAGACCGTCATCGGGTCCTTTCGTCCGCTTTGTGCCCGAGCCCGCGTCCAGGCCCTTCATCGCCGCCCGAAGGTAGGATCGAAGGGTGAGCCAGGCCACCGTACATCTCCCCGTTCCCCGCATTCCACGTTCGCGGGCGACGCGGCTTCAGGATATCCCGGTCGACGGACACAAGCGTGTTCTGCTCGCCGCTCCTCGCGGCTACTGTGCCGGTGTCGACCGCGCTGTCGTCGCCGTCGAGAAGGCTCTGGAGCGCTACGGCGCCCCGGTCTACGTGCGCAAGCAGATCGTGCATAACATCCACGTCGTCACCGAGCTCGAGACGAAGGGTGCGATCTTCGTCGAAGAGGTCGACGAAGTACCCGAGGGAGCGAACGTCGTCTTCAGCGCCCACGGCGTCTCTCCGGCAGTGGTGAACGCGGCGTCCGATCGCGGTCTGCACGCCATCGACGCGACCTGCCCGCTCGTCACGAAGGTTCACCGCGAGGCCGTGCGATTCGCACGCGACGACTTCGAGATCCTGCTCATCGGACACGAAGGCCACGAAGAGGTCGAGGGCACCGCCGGGCACGCACCAGAGCGCGTGACCATCGTGAACTCTCCCGCCGAGGCAGACACCGTTGAGGTCAAGGACCCGTCGAAGGTCGTCTGGCTCTCGCAGACGACGCTGTCGGTCGACGAGACCATGGAGACGGTCAACCGTCTGCGCGCGCGATTTCCCGACTTGCAGAACCCGCCGTCCGACGACATCTGCTACGCGACGCAGAACCGCCAGGTCGCGATCAAGAAGGTCGCGAAGGATGCTGACCTCGTGATCGTCGTCGGCTCGTCGAACTCGTCGAACTCCGTGCGGCTCGTCGAGGTCGCGCTCGAATACGGTGCGAAGGCCGCGTACCGGGTCGACTACGCCGAAGAGGTCAAGCAGGAGTGGCTCGACGGTGTCGAAACTGTCGGCGTCACCAGCGGCGCCTCGGTGCCGGAGGTGCTCGTGCGCGAGGTGCTCGAGACGCTGAGTCACGCTGGCTACGCGGATATCGAAGAAGTGCGCACCGCCGAGGAAGACCTCATGTTCTCGCTTCCCAAGGAGCTGCGTCAGGACCCTTCGGGTCAGCGCGATGCGCGTGCCCTCGGCGGAAGAACCGGAGCTGCGTCGTCGTGACGGATCGTCCGCAGTACGGCGAGTATGCGACGCCCGAAGAGCAGCGTCGGCTGGCCGGACTGCCGCCGTTGGATGCTGTCGCCGACGCCCCTGCTGCGACACCCGTGCCGGGATCCGCTGCCCCGCTCGATGCACCCACGAGCTCTGCGTCCGCGAGCACTGCGGCGGCAAGCCCCGCATCCGCGAAGCCTCTCGGTCGCCCGTGGGATCGGATCATCACGATCGCCCTGCTCGCCTACGGCGTGATCAACGTCTTCATGACGGCCATGTCGTACCTGGATCTGCCGACGCTGATGAACCAGAGCATGGAGATCCTCGGCATCGACGGCAAATTCACGAACTTCGCCCAGGGCAAGATCTGGGGAACGGTCGCCGCGGTCGTTCTCGTGGTCGGCTGGGTCATCACCGCCTGGCTGTCGCTGCGGCGACTGCGCCGGGGAAAGCTCACCTGGTGGGTGCCGCTGGTGGGAGCTGCCGTGACGATGATCGTGGCATCCATCTGCATCACGGTGCCGATGATGGGCGACCCGGCGTTCATCGCGTACGTGAGTGGCGCCTCGGGGCAGTAGGATCTCAGCGCTCAGCGGCGTCAACTTATAGGCAAGTGGACATTCTGCCTATATCTTTCGCCGAAGTTATAGGGTGTGGCAACTGGAGCCTCGCGGCG
>NZ_JBQDSX010000088.1:2496-9384 GCF_052099035.1 Microbacterium sp.
CGGCGTGGTTTTGGTGTCTCGCGGGGTGTCAGCTCTTGGACTGGCCGTATGAGCCGAGCTGGCGCGTCGACTCGATGACGCGCTGCGCCATCGCTGTCTCGGCGACCTTGCCCCAGGCGCGCGGGTCGTACTGCTTCTTGTTTCCGACCTCGCCGTCGACCTTGAGGACGCCCTCGTAGTTCTTGAACATGTAGTCGGCGATCGCACGCGTGTACGCGTACTGCGTGTCGGTGTCGACGTTCATCTTGATGACGCCGTTGGCGACCGCGGTGGCGATCTCTTCATCGGATGAGCCGGAGCCGCCGTGGAAGACCAGGTCGAGGGGGTTCGCGCCGGTGTTGTACTTCGCGGCGACCTCCTTCTGGATGTCACCGAGCAGTTCGGGGCGCAGCTTCACTCCACCGGGCTTGTACACGCCGTGGACGTTGCCGAAGGTGAGAGCCGCGATGTAGCGTCCCTGCTCGCCGAGGCCCAGCGCCTGGATCGCCTGGTCGACGTCCGCGAAGGTCGTGTAGAGGGCATCGTTCGAGCCCTCGTGCTGGACGCCGTCCTCTTCGCCGCCGACGACGCCGATCTCGACCTCGAGGATGGCGTTGATCGCCTTCATGCGGGGGAGGAGGTCCTGCGCGATCTCGATGTTCTCACCGAGCGGCACGGCTGAGCCGTCCCACATGTGGGACTGGAAGATCGGGTTGCGGCCGGCCTTGACCTCTTCTTCGGATGCTGCGATGAGGGGCTCGACGAAACCGGCGAGTGCGTCCTTCGGGCAGTGGTCGGTGTGAAGGGCCACGGTGACCGGGTAGTTCTTGGCGACCTCGGTCGCGTAGCGGGCGAAGGCGAGTGCGCCGGTGGCGCGAGCCTTCACGGTGTGGCCGGCGAAGTAGTCGGCGCCGCCCGTTGTCACCTGGATGATGCCGTCGGAGCCGGCCTCGGTCAGGCCCTGGAGGACGGAGTTGATGGTCTGCGAGCTGGAGACGTTGAACGCGGGATACGCGAAGCCACCGGCCTTCGCGCGGTCGAGCATCTCTGCGTACTGTTCCGGGGTGGCGACGGGCATGAAAACTCCTGCGATAGATGAAGCGGGGTCAGTGCTCACTCTATCGTCGGCGATGACCGGATGACGGTGCTGCCCGAGCTCGCCCGAGCACGCACCCTTCCCCTGTGTTAAGAATCGCGATTTCTTCATGCTTGTGAGGGGGAAATTGCCTCGATCTCATATCGTGTGCTGACTATGCTGGGCCCCATGGTGAGTCTGACGGCCGATATGAGCCCGCTGCGTCCCGATCGAAATCTTGCACTTGAACTGGTGCGTGCGACCGAGGCCGCGTCGATCCGCGCTGTGCCGTTCATCGGTCGCGGAGCGAAGGAAGCAGCTGACGGCGCAGCCGTCGACGCGATGCGCGCGTTCCTCGGCACCGTCAACTTCCAGGGCCGAGTCGTCATTGGCGAGGGCGAGAAGGACAACGCCCCGATGCTGTTCAACGGCGAGGTCGTCGGCTCCGGTCGCGGCCCCGAGTGCGACATCGCCGTCGACCCGATCGATGGCACCTCTCTCACCGCGGCAGGGCGTCAGAACGCTCTCTCGGTGATCGCGGTGTCCGACCGCGGCACGATGCTCGATGCGTCCACCGTCTTCTACATGGACAAGCTCGTCACCGGGCCCGCCGGTGTCGGCGTCGTCGACATCAACCTGCCGGTGGGGGAGAACATCCGCCTCCTGGCCAAGGCACTCGGCAAGCCGGTCGACGAGATCGTCGTCTCGGTGCTGAACAGGCCCCGTCACGAGAAGCTCATCGACGAGATCCGCGAAGCGGGTGCAGGAACCCGTCTGATGAGCGATGGCGACGTTGCAGGCGGCATCAATGCTGCCCGCCACGCTGCGCGCACCGACATGTGCGTCGGTGTCGGCGGCAGCCCCGAGGGCATTGTTACCGCGTGTGCGATCAAGGCGCTCGGCGGCCACATCCAGGGCCGCCTGTGGCCGCGCGATGACGAAGAGCGTCAGCGCGGCATCGACGCCGGTCTCCGGATGGACTACGTCTACGAAGCCGATGAACTCGTCAAGGGTGACAACACGATCTTCGTGGCGACCGGTGTAACGGACGGCCAGCTTGTGGCGGGCGTTCGCCGCGAGGGCAACTACGTCTATACCGAATCGGTCGTGCTGCGCGGTGCGTCGGGCACACTGCGACGGATCACATCGGAGCACCTCGTCTCGAAGTGGCTCTGAGCTACTGAAAGCGGGCCTTCTGCCATTTGCCGGGTTACCTGGCACAATGGATCCTGTCGCCAGGAGTTCCTTCTCGGCGATATCAGGAGGGGGAGGCATGGCCACGACACGAACGGACGACGGTGAGAAGTCGGCTCCGGTGAAAATGGTCACCACCAACACCGGTCGCATCCTCAGAGTTTCTGCGAATGATGAGGCCGCGCTCGCGGCAGCCGCAGCAGCGGCGACACCGGCACCCGCGAACGTCGACCCGGCACGTCGCACGGACGTCCTCTTCCGCGTCCGCCGTCCCGAAGGGCACGAGATCAGCTCCTGGTGGATGATCGGGGCGTTCGTCCTGACGTCCGGAATCGTCATCGCCGCTCTCAGCTGGGTGCCTTACAGCGCCTGACGTTCATCGGCGTCATCGCGCAACCGGTTTCGTACGGATCCGAGATCTGCCGCGATGCCCGTTTCCTCGTTGCGAGTGGCGTCGTCACCGGTCAGCTCAGAAGCGGTGAACTTGCGTGTCGGTGTCGTGATCGCCGGGGGAGCCGGATCGAGCGCTGACGCATCGATCCCAGGGAACTGCCGCGCGGTGACGAGCACTCTGCTCTCGAGTGAGCCGGCGAACTTGTTGTAGCTGTCGATCGTGCGCTCGAGGGCTCGGCGCAGATCGTCGGCGTGGCCAGCAACCGTGCCCAGGCGATCGAACAGCTGGGTGCCGAGGGCGAGCAGCGTGCGTGCCTCGGTTGAGACCTCCTGCTGCGTCCAGGTGAAGGACACCGTCTTCAGCACGGCCCAGAGGTTTACCGGTGACGCGAGGGCGACGCGCTTGCTGAATGCGTAGTCGAGCAGCGTGGGGTCCTCATCGATCGCCGCCGCGAGCAGCGATTCACTGGGCAGGAAGCAGATCACGAACTCGGGGCTCGCATCGAGACCCGACCAGTACGCCTTCTTCGCCAGTGCGTCCACGTGCGCGCGCACCGCCTTGACGTGCTTCTGCATGTGCACGCGGCGCTGTGCCTCGTTGGCATCTCCGCCGCCGAGCGCACTGGCTTCGAGGTACGCGTCGAGAGGGACCTTGGCATCCACCGCGATCGACGTGCCGCCGGGAAGCCTCACGACCATGTCGGGGCGACCCTGCCCGCGGTCCGATGAGATCGTCGACTGCAGGTCGAAGTCGACGTGCCGGGTGAGTCCTGCGGCCTCGACGACCCGGCGCAGCTGGGTCTCACCCCAAACGCCGCGCGTCGACGTCGAGCGCAGCGCACCGGCGAGGGACTCGGTAGTTGCACGCAGCGCCTCGTCGGATTCCTGCGCGCGCCGCAGCTGCTCGGCGAGAGACCCGAACTGAGCGTGGCGTTCCTGCTCGAGCGAGGTCACCTTGCTCTGCATCTGCTGCAGCGATTCGCGCACCGGGGCGAGAGCCGTCAGCACCGCATTCTGCTGCTGCACCCGTTCAGCCTCGGCGCGCTGTTCGGCGCGCGTGTGCTCGACGGCATCGCGGTACAGGTCGTACTGCCGGTCCCGGTCGTCTCGCGCTGCCGTGAGCTCGGCCTGCAAGCGGGCGAGGTCAGCGGCCGTCTGGGACTGCACGCCAGACGATCGTGCGGCGTGGGCGAACCACCCCACGGCGACACCGACCGCGAGAGCTGCGACGGCGAGAAGAACGATCAGCGGAGCATCCATACCGCCATGATGCCCACTGCCACCGACATTGGGTCTGCGCCACTCGGCGGAGGTCTCAGCGCGCGGCGTACTCGTCGAGAACGACGCGCATCTCTGCCAACTGGAATTGGTCGGCGATCGCGATCGCCGATAATCCGCCAGCATCCTGATCGGCACCGGCATCCAGCAGCATGCGCAGCAGCGTCTCGTTCTTGCGGAACACCGCACACGAGATCGCGGTCTGGCCGTTTGCGTTGACGGCATCCAGATCGGCGCCGCGGCGGATCAGATCCGCGACCGTGTGCGGCTCCTCGGCGTAGGTCGCGACGATCAGCAACGTGTCTCCGCGAGGGTTTCGCAGGTCGATCGGAACGCCCGCGTCGATCATCTCGCCGAGCGGACCAGTGCGTCCCTGACGCGCCAGATCGAAGGTGCCCTCGATGACCTCGAGGCTGACCGGGGACTCGTCGGAAGGATTCGTCATACCGTCATTCTCGCGTGCGCGGCGCGAGAAAGCACTCAGGCTGCGCGTTCGACCGCGACGGGCGTGGGCGGTTCCGTGACGCGGAGGCTCAGGCCGCTCGCGAGTGCGTGCACGTCAGCAGCGCCGGTGCGCCGGGCCGAATCGATGACGATCTGGGCGCAGGCCCGAGCATCCGCCAGTGCTTCGTGATGCGAAAACTCGGCGAAGCCTGCGGCGGCCGCAGCCACCGGCAGTCGATACGAATCCAGATCGTAGACCTTGCGTGCGACCTGCAGGCTGCACAGTGAACGGTACGGCGGACAATCGAGGTCGGTGACTTCGGATGCTGTGCGCAGCACCTTCAGGTCGAAACCGGCGTTGTGCGCCACGAGGACGTCGGCACCGGCAAAGGCGCACAGGCGGTCGAACTGCTCGGGCCAGGACGCGGCATCGGCGACATCATGCGGGTGGATGCCGTGGATCTTGATGTTCCACTCCTGGAAGTCATCGTGCCCTGCGGGAGGGCGGATCAGCCAACCGGCGGTCGCGACGACCTCACCGTCGCGCACTCGTACGAGGCCGACAGAACAGGCCGAGGCCGGACTGGAGTTCGCAGTTTCGAAGTCGATCGCAGTGAAATCCAGGGGCACCTCTTCACTCTCTCCCTGCTCGTGAGTGCGACGTCGGAGACTCGCCGTAGGCTGGCGACATGGGTGATGAGCGGGCGACTTCCTTCGGTGCTGCGGCAGGCGATTATGAGGCGGCGCGGCCGGATTATCCGTTCGAAGCCGTGGCCTGGATGCTCGAGAAGCTGCCGCACGGATCGCGCCGCATCGCCGATGTCGGCGCAGGAACGGGCAAGTTGACCCGCGTACTCGCCGACGCGCCCGACGCCGAGATCGTCGCGATCGATCCGGACCCGGCGATGCTCGAAGCACTTCGCGCTGCTGTTCCCGGCATCCCGACGTTTCGTGGCACGGCAGAGAATCTGCCGATGCCGGACGCGGGTCTGGATGTCGTCGTGCTCGGTCAGGCGTGGCACTGGGTCGACCCTCACGCCGCATCGAAAGAGATCGGCCGTGTCGTCAAGCCCGGCGGGGTGCTCGGCCTCATCTGGAACATCCGCGACGAGCGCGCGGAGTGGGTGCGGCGGCTCACCGAGATCATGCACTCCAGCGCGGCCGAGAACATGGTGAATGGTCCGACGTCGCAGGGGCCGCAGATCGCCGCGCCGTTCGGCCGTGTCGAAGTCGAACGTTGGGAGTGGGTGCGGCCGATGACGCGCGCGCAGGTGCACCGGATGGCTGATTCGCGCAGCTACCTCATCACGGCGACTGCCGGGGAGCGTCGCGGCATCCACGAAGATATGGATGCGTTGTTCGACGAACTCGGGCTGAACTGGGAGGAGACCATCGATCTGCCCTACGTGACGACGGCATACCGCAGTATCCGCGCGTGAGGGGCACAGGCGCACCCCGGTAGACTCTTACCCCGTGGCTCTTACTATCGGTATCGTCGGCCTGCCCAATGTCGGCAAGTCCACCCTCTTCAACGCACTGACCAAGAACGACGTGCTCGCGGCGAACTATCCGTTCGCGACGATCGAGCCGAACGTCGGTGTCGTGAATCTGCCCGATCAGCGGCTGAACGTGCTGGCCGAGATCTTCGGCAGCGAGCGCATCCTCCCGGCAGCTGTGTCGTTCGTCGACATCGCCGGAATCGTGCGCGGTGCGAGCGAGGGGGAGGGGCTCGGCAACCAGTTCCTCGCGAACATTCGTGAGGCGGATGCCATCGCCCAGGTCGTCCGCGGATTCGATGACGACGATGTCGTGCACGTCGACGGTGCGATCAACCCGAAGGGCGACCTCGAGACGATCAATGCCGAGCTCATGCTCGCGGACCTGCAGACCGTCGAGAAGGCGATTCCGCGCTTCGAGAAGGAAGTTCGCGGCAAGAAGCTCGACCCGTCGGTTCTCGAGGCTGCGAATGCGGCGAAGGATGCTCTGGAGCGCGGCATCCTGCTGTCGGTGAGTGGTATCGACCTCGCGCCGATCAAGGAACTGGGCCTGCTCACTTCGAAGCCGGTCATCTTCGTCTTCAACGTCGACGAGGCTGTGCTGACGGATGCTGCGCGCAAGGCCGAACTCGAAGCATTGGTCGCGCCGGCCAAGGCGATCTTCCTCGACGCCAAGATCGAGTCCGAGCTCATCGACCTCGACCCCGAGGATGCTGCGGAGCTGCTGGCATCCACCGGTCAAGACGAGTCGGGTCTCGACCAGCTCGCGCGCATCGGATTCGACACTCTCGGCCTGCAGACGTATCTGACCGCGGGGCCCAAGGAAGCGCGCGCCTGGACGATCCCCAAGGGGTCGAAGGCTCCGCAGGCTGCCGGTGTCATCCACACCGACTTCGAAAAGGGCTTCATCAAGGCCGAGGTCATCTCGTTCGAAGATCTCGTTGCTACCGGATCGGTTGCCGAAGCTCGTGCCAAGGGCAAGGCTCGCCTCGAAGGCAAGGACTACGTCATGAAGGACGGCGACGTGGT
>NZ_JBQDSX010000089.1:0-8852 GCF_052099035.1 Microbacterium sp.
GTCAGCCCCCGCGCGGTCAACGACAGCACGATCTCATCGACGCCGGTCAGGCGCCGCTGCCGCTTCTTGACGATCTTCGGTTCGAACGACCCCTCACGGTCTCTGGGAACGTCGATCTCGACGGGACCGACCTCGGTCAGCACCGTCTTCGATCGGATCCCGTTGCGAGCGTTCTCGGCGATCGTGTTGCCGTGCTTCTCGTAGCCAAGATGCTCGGTCATCTCCGCCTCGAGCGCTGTCTCCAGCACCCGCTTGGTGAGCCCGTTCAGCACCCCGTCGGGGCCGACGAGGTCGACACCCTGTTTCCTTCGCCTGCTTCAGCAGCTGCTCCGCGAGCTGCTGCTCATCGATGATCTCTCCCGTCACAGGATCGATCATCTCGATGACATCGGTCATCGCCCTTCCTTTCGGTCCCAGCGCGTCTTTCCTACTTGCCATCGTCTATACCTTCCGTCCGTATGACGTAGGTACGTTTGGCTTATAACGGCACGCCGCGATCGATGTCGGTGTGACCTTGATCTTTTTTCCATTCATCGATGTGATGGGCTTCACAATAGGAGGCTGGCCGATCGCAACCCTGCCATCGGCATCCGCCGTCGCGGATCGCGAGCCCGATGCGCTGTCTTGGAGTGAAAAGCCGTTGCTCTCGGCCCACATCGAGTGGATTTCCGCACTCATCGATCGTTACGGGCACGACGCCTGTGTCGCAGATGTGCTGCTCGGCAACTGCCGCCGGCATCGACATCACGTGATCTTCGCTGTGCGCGACTGGAGCCGCAGTTCCGTCAGCATCCACAACCTGCACGAGTCGCACGCCGGCCTGCCGGGTTCCGAACACGCTCTTCGCGTCGGCGAGCGTGCCGGCGCGCATCACATCGAGGATCAGGTCATAGGCGAGCTGGTCATTGGTTCGCGGGTCGTCGATGAGGGACTTCGCCCGTTCTTGCTCGTCGGAGTCGACGAACCTCGGACCTCCGCGCCGCGGACGCATCGCCGCGGCCAGAATCGTCTCGATGAACAGGTCGCCTTCGTCGTCGAGCACCATGTTCGCGCGCTTCTGGCCGTCTTGATCACGGTAGGTGCGGAAGGACCGCTTCTCGAATCTCGCCGCGAACCGCGCCTCTGCTCCCTCTGGGTCAAGCAGATCCCGGATGCTCCGCGCCTGATGCCAGAGCTCCTCGGCCGTGCACTCGCGCGACGCGTCGATCAGCTGCTCTGCCGCCTGCGCCCACGCCGCACGTGCGTTCTCGCGCGCGGCAGCAAGCGCATCAGCATCCGTCAGCTCTGCGCCATTCTCGAGCTCGGCGCCATGCACCAACTTTGTGTCGATCTCGGGCGGCTCTCCGAGTCCGCGTTGGATCGCGTCGAACTCGGCCGCTGTCACCCGCGCATCGCGCAGTGCGTTCCGAAGAGGCTGAAACCACGGCTCGGGCGGCGGCGGCGTATCGGCCTCGACACTCTCGGTGAGCAGCTGCCCGTCGCTCGAAGATGATCCGGCCCCGCCGTCAACCAGCGACTCGCCCACACGAGCCACGCGGTTCGCTTCTGCTTTGGTCGATCCGGTGAGGTCTTGGATCAGGGCCGCCGCCGACCGGTGGCCCCGCGACGCCGAGAGCCCGGAGTGCCCGCGCTCGCGCTTCGAGCGCAGGGCGATCACTCCCGCCGCGGCAAGCTGAATCTGCTCGACCTGCCGGGCCAGCGCGGCCGTCTCGGCCAGCACTCTGACGACCTCAGCGTCGGGCATCTGCATCATCGATGCCTGGGCGCCCGCGACGCTTTCACCCTCAGCGAGCTGCCCACACAGGGTGGGGATCAGCGCCGCGACGTCGGTGAAAGTTGCCATACTTCATACTCTCAGAGGCCACCGACATTGAAACAAAGATTCTAGGATCTGTGGATAACTAAGAAGCCGTCATTCCACCGCCACGACGGTGTCATACAGCCCGTACCTGCGCAGCCCCTCGTGTGATTCGATTCCGGTGTACGAGAGCGAAGCATCCTCGTACCGGCGGAATGCGAACACCGCCTGGTTCATGTGTGCAGCATTGAAGACGTCGAGTGACACCAGCAGGTTAAAGTCAGCCACGGACAAACCGGTGACAGCTTTGAACAACTCTGGCTCGATCTTCGTGATGACGTCGTAGAGCGTGTTCTCGCGGTAGTCGGTGAGGTACATGAACGCCGGGATCCTGGTGGCGAACTTGATCAGCTTCTCTTGGATCTGCTTCCGCTTGGACTTGTACTCCTTCTCCTCCGCGGTCAGTTCCTTCGTCTCACCGGGCGTGATGTCGTCGCCCTTCTCCTTCTTGGTCTTCGACACCGCCTCACTCTTGTTCACAACGGTCTCGAATACCGACGAACCCAACGCGCGGAACCCCTCGATGTTCATGACGGCATCCATCGCCTCTTGCGAGCCCATGATCTTCTTGAGTGTGAGGTTGTCGACGTTCACGAGCACGGCAGATTCCCACTTGCGCGCAAGCAGCGTCGCCGACGTTCCCGACATGGCGATGTCGAGGATGCCGGCAGCATCCACCTGCGTCATGTTCGATCCGTCGTACGCGAGCACCGGCAGGAACGAGACCAGCTCTTCGACCGCCTTTTCGGGATTCGGATTCTCGGGCGACAGGCCGCGCCCGTACTCACTGATCTGCCTCAGTGCGCGCGTCGGGGCGAAGTCGAAGACGAAACAGACCGGCTTGAGGATCGCCTCCTCATGCGGATCGTCACCGTTGGGGTTGCGGATGCTCCACGGAGACTGCACCCGGAACGCTGCCTGGAAATAGGTCTCTGGCGCTTGCAGATTGCGCAGCATGAGGATCGACGACCACTGCGGCACCGTGACACCGGTGGTGAGCTTTCCGACGGTGAGCGTGATGGTCTTGGTGTCGTGTCCGTTGCCGATCGCCTCGCGCACCGGCGGGAGGGCGGCCAGCCCGACGCCAACGCCGGGCGCCGACACGTTCACAACCGTGTAGTCGTGCCAGAACGCATTCTGCGGTTCGGCAAGCAGGTTCGCCATGGCGGCGCAGGATGCTGTGCGCGGCAGCATCCACAATGAGTGCTGCAGGTATGGCAGAAGACGAGTGTCGGAATAGGGGAACGGCGGACGCGTGCCCGCTTTGAGAGCATCGAGCTGCGTGGGCGCGTAATTGCCGCGGATGATGTCGAGCCATTTCTGCACGTCATCCTTGTGGACGAATTCGGCCTCGTCGCCCGCACCTTTCGCCTCGAAGAACGCGTTGAGGTCGAATTCATCGAACTCCCCCTGGCTCGCGATTGCGAGGAGTTCCTCGGGCATCTGATAGGTCAGCAGGCGCATCTCGGGAAGCGATGCATAAGGATTCGGTTCGTCTGGATGCTGCGCCGCGAACTGCGCCTTCGCGCGCTGCTCGTCGGTGTACGTCCAGTTGAAGATCTGCTCCTCGATGAAGCGGCCTTCGTTCAGCACTTTGAAAGGCGTGCCGGAGAGATAGAGGTAGGCGGATGCCTGGATGGGGACGAACGCGTCCTCATCACTGCCGCGCTCTTCGAGTTCTTCCGCGAAGGTCTCTTCGGCCGCGGAGAACTCGATCTTCTCTTCTTTCTTCGCGTCGTCCTCGCCTTCGAAGAGCTCTTTGGCTGCGTCGCGCCAGGCACCGAAGTGGTATTCGTCGAAGACGACGAGGTCCCATGTGAGCTCGGTGAGCCACTTGTGGCGCGGCTTGAAGTTGCCAGCTTTGTCCGTTCCCATGAGGTCCTGGAACGAGCCGAAGAACACGAGCGGATGCTCTGAATCGACATTCGTCGGGTCGCCCGCGCTCTTGCGCGAAAGGTACTGCCACCCGTCGAAATCGACGTGCGTCTTCAAGTCGGTGTCCCACGCATCTTCGACGGCAGGCTTGAAGGTCACGACGAGGATGCGTTTCGCTTCAAGTTTCTTCGCGAGTTGGTAGGTCGTGAAGGTCTTGCCGAAGCGCATCTTTGCGTTCCAGAGGAACTCCGGCACCGCATCGGAGTCCTTCGACCAGCGGTCCTGGTAGTACCAGTAGGTCTTGTCGACGGCCGCTTGCTGCTCGGCGCGCATCGGGAAGGTCGCGTGGTGCGAACCGCTGTAGCTCTTGTTCGCACGGAGTTCCGTGATCGCGGTGCGTACGTCGTCGGCCGCGCAGCGCATCCACTCGCGACTGGATTCGAAGACGACATTGTCGAAGCCCTTGGCGATCAGGCGTTCGCGCACGTCACGATCGGTGAACGTGGTGCCATCGTGCCGATCTGCGGGCTCGTCGACTTCGAGCGTGTAGTCGACGCGCGCCTGCCCCTGCGACTGCTTGATGCGGTCATTGACGTCGGCCTGCGTCGTCTGACCGACCTTGACACAGTCACGCCAGCGCGCCGCAACCTCGCTGGAAGACCACGCGTAAATGCGGAGGCGGGCGTCGGGCTTCAGTGGGAGCAGTGCACTCATTGGCCTAGGCATTGCCAAGCTCCATCGGACGAACCATGCTCTCAATGAACGCGATCTCTTCGTCGGTGATGCCGTACTTCTCATAAAGCTCGTCATCGGTCCACGGACGCGAGAAATCTTGCAGCGGCACGAAAGTGTACTGTTCACGCGTAGTCGACTGAGACGGCTTGTGTAGTAGTACAAGGAACCTGAGCAGCCTCGTCCGTAAGTAGGAGATGACGTTGCTCGTCTCGGTCTCGTCGACGAAAGGACCAATAAAAATGTAGGTCTCAGACGAGACCTCACCCGGCTTTCCGATAAAAGGCTTCGACAAGATCGGGTGCGGGAAAGAATCGCTGCCGCTTCCGGCCCGCGGGATAAAGACCTTCCAACGATCGATCACCGCATGGTTCGCGCCTATCTCCGTTCGCGCCACGTACCCAATCCCGCTATTGCGATGCAAGAGCAGGTCACCGTCCTCCGGTATCGCGTGCCCTTTGAAGGTCGTATCGAATCCAAACGGCCGACGAGAACTGACGATTGCGCGAAACTGCTTATTCGACGGAAGACCAAAATGAGCGGAGTTCGACTCCACGTCTGACTCCATGAGCAGCACTTTTCTGAGAATCGAGACGCCCAAGTTGTACCGGACAAACACGTCGGCGCCGGGTTCACGCAGTGGCCTCGTAGCCACGGAGACATCTTGTCCAGCCGTGTGCGTTACGACATTGACGTCACCCGGATTATCCCTGTCCCAGAGCCAGTACGAAACGCCGCCCTTGATCTGAGTGCCCGGGAAGACATCATTCGAGTCCGGGTAGTCCACAATCGTGCGGATTCGATTGTCGTCCAGCATCCGCTCACGAAACTCATCAAGCCCTTTCCCTCCGGTCATCCATCGCGATGGAGTGACGACACTGAGAAATCGCGGTTCGAGTTCCTTTGCTTGCTCGATGAAGTATTGATAGATGGGTGCGGCGCTGATCCCGAAGCCGCCGTCCGCAAGCTGATACGGCGGGTTTCCGATGATGACGTCGAACTGCATGTCGGCTCCGAACAGCTCGTTCACGCGAGCCTTGATGTCGTTGGTGTGGATGAAGGCATAGGCGTGCGTCTCGAGGAACTCATCACGGGCATACTCGCCCTCGGAGGCCCCGCAGAACTTGCACTTCCCGGTGCCGGTCTGCTCGACAAGCTCTTCATGGCCGGTCAACGGGTTCGCGCGGCGCTCCTTCTTGCGCCCAGCCCAGGTGTGCTCAGTACGCTCGAACCAGATGTTGCCCCAGTCGCGTTCGAAGCTCTTCGCGATCGAGTGCTCACCGGTCGCGTCCTTCGAGCAGTAGACACTGCGACGCGCAAGTAGCGACGTCAGCTGAGTGATACCGATTCCGAAGACCTGCTTCGTGAGGACGTGATCGACGCGCTCGTCCAGATCGGGGATCTGCGTCGCCAGCCCGTCGGTCAGTCGCCGGGTGACCTCGCGGAGGAAGACGCCCGACTTGGTAAACGGGTCCAGGAAGGTGACAGTCGAGTCCGCCCAGATGGATGCCCCGTCGTTCGACTCCGCCCAGGCCTGCTCGAGCGTGTCGAGCATCTGGTTCGCGAACTCGGGAGGAGTGAACACCTCATCGTTCGAAAGGTTCGCGATGCACGTGAGCACGTCGGGGTTGTGCCCCTGAAGCGTAAAAGAAGCTTGCTCGGTCATTAGAGATCACGCCCTTCGACAGGCTCAGGGGCCGGCTGACCGGAGGAGGGCGACGCCGCGATCTCCTTCACAGTCATCGCCGGATACGTCTGCACCGGTGTGAAGATCTCGTGCTCTTCGAAGTGGGCAAACAGCCCCTCCGATGCAGCAGCGCGCTGCGTCAGGCTGTCGTAACGGAAGTCCCGTCGCTGGTACTTTCCGCGCCCGAGATACCCCCACTCGGGAAACGTGATCGGCTCGCCCGCGGCGGTCGTCATCTTCAGCGCATCCCCCTGCACGACGTTGACCGCGAGGACGGCGAGCGCGGCATCCGACCAGGGATCGCCGGGCGCGACTTTCAGATACCGGGTGAAAGTACCCGAAAGATTTTCGCGACACTCTTCCGCGTTGTCTTTCAGCAATTCGATCCCATAGATGCACATCAGCGCGAACAGGGCATAGTGGCGCTTCTCGAAGTCGCTCTTGCCATAGCGAGCCTGTACCGCTGCGAGCTTGCGCTCGAGCACCGGCACCAGAAAGTTGCCCGACCCGCAAGCGGGCTCAAGAAAGCGGGAGTCGATCCGTTCGGTCTCGCTCTTGACCAAATCGAGCATGTCGTCGACCAGCCAGCGCGGGGTAAATACCTCACCGTGATCCGACACGCGCTGCTTCGATTTGACGAGGCGCTCTGGCCCCGCGGCATCCGCTCTCCTGTTCACGATCCTGAGTGTACAAGTACCCGGGGACAGACGCCCTGGCATGAACTACCGGGGATCAACAAGCTTGATCAGTGGCCCGAATCCCCTCCGACGCAGCTGCCCATATCGGGGCGAAGATCGCTGCGACCCGCAAGGACCGGGGCCTCACCCAAGACCAGCTCGCGGTGCTCAGCGACATCGATTCGTCGAACATCCGCAGCTACGAATCGGGGCGCGCGATGCTCAGCGTCCAGACGCTCGTGCGCGTCGCCGAGGCACTGAAGACCGACCCCGGCGACTTCCTCGATGGGCTCACGTCAGAGATGTTCGGCGGGGCGGCCGCACCGAAGCGGCGCGCGTCGTAGAGAACGCCGCGTCACGCAAGAGAACGCCACGTCACGCAACGTCACAACATGCGTGGGAATGAATCTTCGCGTCTAACGTTTAAATCCGTGGCGCGCGTCCGGAGTGCGCCTGATCTGGAGAACCATGAGCACGACTGCACGCGCCCAAAAGGCACCCGATACCCGCGGCCCCGTCCGCAAACTGCTGACATCATTCGGCTTCCAGATCCTCGCGGCCCTGGTGCTCGGCATCGCCGCCGGCCTCATCGGACGCCAGCTCGGTGCGACAGCCGACACCCTCAACGGCCTCTCCGCCACCCTCGACACGATCGGCAGCTCATACGTCACGCTGCTGCGCGCGGCCGTCGTCCCGCTCATCTTCACCGCGATCGTCGCCAGCATCTCGAACCTGCGCCGCGTGCAGAACGCCGCGCGCCTGGCAGGTCAGACGCTGCTCTTGTTCGCGATCACCGCGTTCATCGCCGTATCGATCGGCATCATCCTCGGTCTGGTCATCCAGCCCGGATCCCGCGCAGGCGCGGGCCTCGAGCCTGGCGAGCCGTACACGGTCGGCACGTGGTGGAACTTCCTCCTCGGCCTCATCCCGCAGAACTTCCTCGGCCTCGGAGTGAGCAGCTCCTTCGACGCTGAAGCAGGAGCTGTGGCATCCTCTGTGACCTTCAACATCCTGCAGGTCATCGTCGTCGCTGCCGCCGTCGGCATCGCAGCCCTCAAGGCCGGCAAGAAAGCCGAACCGTTCCTCGCCTTCACCGAGTCGCTGCTGAAGATTATCCAGCGCGTGCTGTGGTGGATCATCCGCATCGCACCGCTCGGCACCTTCGGCCTGATCGGATCGGCTGTCGTCGAGTACGGCTGGGGCAAACTCGCATCCCTCGCCTGGTTCGCCGCCGCCGTCTACATCGGCCTGGCCCTGGTGATCTTCGTCGTCTACCCGATCCTGATCAGGACCCATGGCCTCTCGATCAAGCAGTACTTCACGGGCGTGTGGTCTGCAGTGCAGCTCGGATTCGTCAGCCGCTCCTCGATCGGCACGCTCCCCCTCACCGAGCGCGTCACCGAGCGCAACCTCGGCGTGCCCAGCTCCTACGCCTCGTTCGCTGTCCCGTTCGGGTCCACGACGAAGATGGACGGCTGCGCCGCGATCTACCCAGCCATCGCCGCGATCTTCGTCGCCCAGTTCTTCGACATCCAGCTGAACATCGTGCAGTACCTGCTCATCGTGCTCGTCTCGGTCGTCGGCTCCGCCGCCACTGCCGGAACCACGGGCGCCACCGTCATGCTGACCCTCACCCTGTCGACCCTCGGCCTGCCCCTGGAAGGCGTCGGTCTGCTCCTCGCGATCGACCCGATCCTCGACATGGGCCGCACCGCCGTCAACGTCGCGGGCCAGGCGCTGGTCCCGACGATCGTCGCCAAGCGCGAAGGCATCCTCAACGAGAACCTCTACAACGCTTCGCGTGAGGGCCTGCCATTCGCCGATGACTCGGATGCCGCGGACGAGCCGGAGCAGGATGCCGCATCCGCTCGCCCCACGGCAGAGACGGTCGCAACGCACTGACACCAGCATCCGCACCGGTTCTGGCGGGGGGGGGGGCCCCCAGGCCCCCCCCCCCCCCCCAGGTGGTTAGAAAACAAACAAAGGCGGTTGACCAGTACGGAAACCCGCGCACACCCACACG
>NZ_JBQDSX010000090.1:0-8731 GCF_052099035.1 Microbacterium sp.
GCCTGCGAGTCGTCGTCGTGTGCCATGGTGCTCCTCGTACGTTCCTCTTCGATGAATATGCGTCAGTTGGACTTCGCCGTGATCCACACGGTGATGGCGACAAGGCCGCCGATGCCGAAGATCCAGATGAACAGGCCTTCTGAGACCGGTCCGAGCGATCCGAGCGTGAAGCCGCCGATCTGCACCTCCTGCTGCTGGAAGAGCAGAGCGGAGATGATGTCGCGCTTGTCGTCATCGGACAGGTTCATGTCTCCGAACACCGGCATGTTCTGCGGGCCGGTGACCATGGCCGCGTAGATGTGCAGGGCGCTGGTGTTGGCCAGCCCCGGGGCGAACTTGCCTTCGGTGAGTGCACCTCCGGCTGCGGCGACGTTGTGGCACATGGCGCAGTTGATGCGGAACAGCTCGGCGCCGTGAGCGACGTCGCCTTCGCCGTCGAGGATGCCCTCAGCCGGATACGTCGGGCCAGGTGCCGTGGTTTGGACGTAGGAGGCCATCGCCTCGATCTGGTCCTGCGTGAACTGCACCGGCTTCTGCGGTGCCTGCGGCCCCTGCATCTGCAGCGGCATACGCCCGGTGGCAACCTGGAACTCGACCGCCAACTCGCCGACGCCGTACAGGCTCGGGCCGTTGTCGGTTCCTTGCAGGTCAAGGCCATGACAGGTGGCGCAGTTCGCCTGGAACAGCTTCTTGCCGTCATCAACGGTGAGCTGTGTGCTCGCCGATGTCTGGGTATCGGTCGCGGCGATCGCAGCCGACGCGCCAGCATAGATGCCGCCGGTGATCAGGAGCCCTGCTCCGATCAGAGCCGCAGCGGCCAGGGGGCTACGGCGTCCGTTTGAGCGACGCTTCTTCTCTCGTGCCATTTCGCAGGTCAGCTCCGCTCTTATTTCAGGAAGTAGATGACGAAGAACAGCACGACCCAGACGACGTCGACGAAGTGCCAGTAATACGACACGACGATCGAGGAAGTCGCCTCCTTGTGCGTGAAGTTCTTGACTGCGAACGCGCGTCCGATGATGAGCAGGAACGCGATGAGTCCGCCGGTGACGTGGAGGGCGTGGAAGCCCGTGGTGATGTAGAACGCAGACGCGTATGCGTCGGCCTGGATGGGCATGCCCTCAGTGACGAGCTGCGCGTACTCCCAGACCTGGCCGGAGACGAAGATCGCTCCGAGCGCGAACGTGATCCAGAACCATTCGACCATTCCCCATCCGAAGAGACGGCGGCGGCCTGCGCCGTTGAACTGCCCCTTCTTGATGCGGTACGCCTGCATGTCCTCCGCGGCGAACACGCCCATCTGGCATGTCACGGAAGAGAAAACGAGGATGGCGGTGTTGACTGCGGCAAAGGGAACGTTCAGCAGTTCGGTGCGGTCGGCCCACAGCTCGGGGGAGGTGCTGCGGAGGGTGAAGTAGATCGCGAACAGTCCCGCGAAGAACATCACCTCACTGCCGAGCCACACGATGGTGCCGACAGCTACCGGGTTCGGGCGCTTGATCGTTCTTGCCGCCGGGGCATAGGTCGCTGAGGTGGTCACCCCTCCATTATGGCCGATCGGCGAGCGTGATTCTTGCATCGGCGGAAGCTGTTTCGCTGACCGTCGACTTAGGGGACCCTAAGAAAACACTGCGAATTCCCGGTGAATCCAAGGGAAATCAAGGTTGGCCACGGTCGTCTCCCGCTGATCGCCGCGCGTAAGGAATTTATTCTCGCCGATAGGATCGCTGTTATGGCTGATTCCCTGACCTGGCCCAACGTCCTCACCGCCCTTTTGGAAGGTCGCGACCTCAGCGTGTGGGAATCCACATGGGCGATGCGTCAGGTGATGCAGGGCAACGTGTCGGATGCAAAACTCGCCGGGTTCCTCGTGGCTCTTCGTGCCAAGGGCGAGACGATCGATGAGGTGGTCGGCTTCCGCGACGCGATTCTGGAATCCGCCGTACCGCTGCCGGTATCGCCGAACGTGCTCGACATCGTCGGCACAGGCGGTGACCGGGTGGGAACCGTGAACGTCTCGACCACCGCGGCGATCATCATCGGCGCGACGGGTATTCCCGTCGTCAAGCACGGCAACCGTGCGGCGAGCTCGGCATCCGGCTCGTCCGATGTGCTCGGTGCGCTCGGCCTTCAGCTCTCCATCTCGCCGGAGGACGTGGCAACAGTCCTTGACCGCACAGGGATCACGTTCGCCTGGGCGGCAGCTTTTCACCCCGGGTTCAAGCACGCCGGTGCCGCTCGTGCGGAGTTGGGCGTGCCGACGGTGTTCAACATGCTGGGTCCGCTGTGCAACCCCGCGCGTGCCGAGGCGAACGCCGTGGGCGTCGCGCAGCTCGAACGTGTTCCGCTCATCACGGGTGTCTTCCGCACCCGGGGCGCGACAGCATTGGTTTTCCGCGGAGACGATGGACTCGACGAGTTGACGACCACGGGGCACAGCCGTATCTGGGAAGTTTCACGCGGTGACATCCACGAGCACGATCTCGATCCTCGGGATCTGGGCATCCCGACGGCAGATATTGCCGATCTCATCGGCGGTTCTCCTGAGCACAACGCGGGGGTGCTGCGTGAGACCCTTGCCGGAACGAAGGGGCCGGTCCGCGACATCGTCCTGCTGAACGCGGCGGCCGGGATCGTCGCGTTCGAGCTCTCGCAGGATGCGACACAGGTGACCCGACCGATCCTCGAGCGGCTCGACGATGCATTCCACCGTGCCGAGGCTGCGATCGACGACGGCAGCGCTGAAGCGAAGCTCGATGCCTGGGTCGCTGCGACGCGTGAGCTCGCCTCTGCCTGAGCGATCATGGACCCCGTCGCCGCGCTGCTCGAGATCGCGTCCCTGCTCGAGCGGGAGCGCGCATCGCGCTACCGTGCGAAAGCATTCCGTCAGGCGGCTGCGTCGCTGAAGAGCCTGCCGGGGGATGCACGCACCGATCCGGTGCGCATCCGTGCGGCCAAGGGCATCGGCGAGTCGACCTTCGCCGTGATCCTGCAGGCTCTCGCCGGCGGCATCCCGGACTATCTCGTGGATCTGCGCGGTCAGGTCGAACCCGAGCGGACGTCGGCTCTGCGCAGCAGACTCCGCGGTGACCTGCACGCGCACACCGAATGGTCAGACGGCACGACGCCGATCGCGGTGATGGCAGAGGCGGCACGGGCGCTCGGACATGAATATCTCGCGATCACCGACCACTCTCCACGGCTGAAGGTGGCCCGTGGTCTGTCGGCCGAGCGGCTGCGCGAGCAGATCCCGCTGGTGCGGGCAGAGTCAACCGGCGGGCTCACCCTGTTCGCCGGCATCGAGGTGGACATCCTCGACGACGGTTCGCTCGACCAGGACGCCGATCTGCTCGGCGAGCTCGACATCGTCGTGGCATCCGCTCATTCGAAGCTGCGCATGGACTCGCGGGGGATGACCGCGCGCATGATCGCAGCTGTATCGAGTCCGTTGGTGAATGTTCTCGGGCATTGCACGGGTCGGCTTGTCCAGGGCGAGCGCGGGACGCGCCCGCAATCGCAGTTCGATGCGCGCGCGGTGTTCGATGCTTGCGCGGAGAACGGCGTTGCCGTCGAGATCAACTCGCGGCCGGAGCGTCAGGACCCGCCGGATGATCTGATCGCGATCGCGATGGATGCTGGATGCTTGTTCTCGATCGACTCGGATGCTCACGCACCCGGGCAGCTTTCCTTGATCGACCATGGGGCCGAGCGTGCAGAGAACGCCGGAGTTCCCGCCGAGCGCATCGTCACGACGTGGGGGCGGGAGCGCCTGCGGGCATGGGCGGAGTGAGCAGGCGCAGCATCCCGTGGCTGGTGTTGATCGGCATCCTCGTGGCGGCACTCAGCCTGCGGGCGCCGATCATCGCGCTGACGCCGGTACTGCCGGAAATCATCGCCGATCTGGGGATCGGCTCCGCGTCGGCGGGGCTGCTCACCACTGCTCCGGTGATCATGTTCGCCGTGCTCACCCCGGTCGCCGCCCTCGTCATCCGACGCGCGGGTCCCGAGATCGCCCTGCTGCTCTCACTGAGCGGCGTGATGATCGGCCCCCTCGTGCGTGCCCTGCCGGGGTTCGGGTCGATGCTCATCGGCATGATCGTGATCGGCGCATCGATCACGATCGGCAACGTCGTCATCCCGGTGATCATCCGACGTGATCTGCCACCGGAGCGGACCGCAATCGCGACGGCCGCGTACACGGCGACGCTGAATGTGGGGTCGTTGCTGACGGCCCTGGCCACGGTCCCGCTCGCCGAGATCACCGGGTGGTCTC
Organism: Microbacterium sp.; assembly: GCF_052099035.1. Classification (GTDB taxonomy): domain Bacteria; phylum Actinomycetota; class Actinomycetes; order Actinomycetales; family Microbacteriaceae; genus Microbacterium. The sequence continues at coordinate 4,274 of NZ_JBQDSX010000090.1, forward strand.
TCGCACTGCTGCTGTGGGGTGTGATCACGGTGTTCGGACTTGTGCTGTGGCTCGTCCACATCGTGAGGTCGCGCTCCTGGCGCTCCGCAGAGCGTTCGTCGGGTGAGTCGGCGGTGCGTGCCGATGCGCACGGCGCTGTCGCGAGCATCACGGGGCCGATGCCCGTCGTCGTCGACAATCGCGTCGCTGCGATCGTCCGTCGGCCGATCGTGTGGCTGCTGCTGGCCGCCTTCGCATCGCAATCGAGCATCTACTACGCGATGTCGACGTGGCTGCCGACGATTCTGCTCGACACGACCGAGTTGGACGCGGCATCGGCAGGCGCGCTGGCCTCGATCTTCCAGGGCGTCGCCATCGCGGGTGCGATGCTGGCTCCGGTATTTCTCAGATTCCTGGGCGCTGTCGGCTCTGCATTGCTGATGGCCGCGTGCTTCGCGGTGATGGTGATCGGGATGCTGGTGGAACCGTCACTCGCGGCCGTCTGGGCATCGTTCGGGGCCATCGCGCACTCGAGCGGTTTCGTCCTGATCTTCACCGCTCTGGTGCGCGTGTCGCGCTCGGATACCGAAGCTGCGACGATGTCGGCGCTCGTACAGGGCGGGGGATACCTTTTCGCGGCGCTGGGCGCTCCCGTGATGGGGGCGCTGCGCGAGGTCAGCGGCGGATGGCAGGTTCCGCTGCTCGCTGTGATCGTGGTTGTCGCTGTTTATGGGACGGCTTTGATGTCGGCGATGGTCGTCGCCTTCCGGCGCCGCTGATACGGCGCCGTCGAAGAATGGATGCCGTGGCGATCGTGTTCGCGGTCAGAGCCCGCGCTGGATGTTGAGCGCGGCGATGGCGCGCTGCATGGAACTGCCGAGATTCCACTGCTCAGCGAGTGCTGTCGCAGCATCCGCCGAGGCAGTGTCGAGGGCCGTGACCGGATCGGCCGGGGGAGTGATATCGAGGCCGCGAGCGACCTCGACGACGGTTGGCGCGACGTCGAGATAGGCAGATGCTGCAAGGATCTTGGCCTGCACGCCCGCGCTCATGCCTTCACCCGCAGCCGCAGCGGAACGGATCCCGTCGAGGTCTCCGTGCGCCTGCAGCAGTGTCGCGGCGGTCTTCTCTCCCACACCGGCGACGCCGGGAAGCCCGTCGGAGGCGTCGCCGCGCATGGTGGCGAAGTCCGCGTACTGTGCGGGGAGAACACCGTATTTGGCGACGACGGTCTCGTCGGTGACCACCGCGAGATTGCTCATCCCCTTCGCCGTGTAGATGACACGGATGCCGCGACTGTCGTCGATCAGCTGAAAGAGGTCTCGGTCACCGGTGACGATATCGACCGGCATCGTGGAGCGCGTCGCGAGCGTGCCGATCACGTCGTCGGCTTCGTGGGCGGCGACGCCGATGATCGGGATTCCGATGGCTGCGAGACTCTCGCGGATCAGGGGGAGCTGTGCTTCGAGCGGGTCGGGCACCTCTTCGATATCGGGTCCAGCATCGATGACCTCGACGACTCGGTGCGTCTTGTAGCTGGGGATGAGGTCGACGCGCCACTGGGGGCGCCAGTCATCGTCCCAGCACGCGACGATGTGCGTCGGTTCGTAGAGGGTGACGAGCTTGGCGATGATGTCGAGCAGGCCGCGTGCAGCATTCACCGATGTGCCGTCAGGGGCCTTCACCTTGTCGGGGACGCCGTAGAACGCGCGGAAGTACAGGGATGCGGTGTCGAGGAGCATCAGCTTGTCGCTCATGGGAATCAGCTTGACACACAGTGCTGACATTGCTGGGGGTCGGGCGCATCGCGGTGGGACGTGGGGGATCAGCAGCCGGGGGAGTTCGGCGCCTCGGCACAGGTGAATGCGACGAGCGCCGTGTGGGCCTCGAATATGCGGACCTGCTGTGGCGCGCCGGTCGTGGTGACCTCGCCGCTGATCGGATACCAGCCGACGCCGAAGTCGACCTCTGCGGTGTAGCGGACATCGACCTGGGCGAAATAGGTGCCGCGCTCGCGATACGTGTGGCCGGTGTCCGTGGGTGTGAACTGCGCCTGGCCGAGTGCGGCCCAGGTCGATCCGCCCGTCGAGGTTGTCGCGGAATCCCCGTCGCCGTATGTGAAGTCGTACGCGGACGGCGTGAAGCGCACGGATATCGGGAAGCCGAACAGTTCGGCGTCGACGGTCTGCGCGGATGCCGCGGTCACGAAGTTTGTCGGAAGACCGGCGACGCCGACGTTGTCCGGCTCGCCGGTTACGACAGAACCCTCGGGAGCGAAGCGGGCGAGGTCGTTGATCGTGATGGCAGGAATCGCCGCTTCGGCTTCTTCTTCGGTCTCCTCGGCGGGTTCGGAGTCTTCAAGCGCTCGGAAGCAGCGCCTGTACGAGTCCCAATCAAGCAGGCACTGATCGAAGTCGAACGGCTTGTGCGGCGTACCGATCTCGGCTGGTGGATACCACTCGTCATCGAAGTCGCCGACGGGCGGAAAACCGGGTTCGCCCTCGGTCTCCTGCGACCCGTCGATCACAATCTCGGTGCCGTTGTTCGTGTCGGTTGGGCAATAACCAAGCGCCTGTAGGGTCGCGAGGTCACAGGAGGGCAATGTCGCTGGGACGCCGCCGGAGCCAAATAAGAATCCCGCAAGAAGTAGATGAACTAACACTTGGTCTTCTCGCTTGGTGACGATCGAGCGATGAAAAGCTCATCAGAATTCCCAGAGAACTCGACTTTAAGTAGACCGAGCTCAGGCCGGTTGTTCGGGGTGACATCGGTGCCAGCCTCATTCAAGACGCGTGACCCTGAGATATCGACGCAGACATCGGCGGTCAATGTTGAAACCCGTCCAGATAGATCGGCATCGAGGCCAGTAAAGTTGTGCACCACGCTCGGCCCAACGATACGAATGCCTTGTTCTTGAAGGTTTCGTTGCGATTGGAGATCGGCTTCAAGTGCCTCTCCGGACAAGTACTCCTCCGGGTTCGCCGTTGCGTCACCGTCGGCACGTTCGGCTGCTGCCAACAGATACGCCCGATAGACCTCTTCGGCGGCGGCGAAGGCTTCTTCCTCGTTCGCGAAGGCGGTGGTCGGCGTCGGACTGGGCGCGGGCGCCGGGGTGCATGCGCTCAGCATCGCGCCGGCCAGGGCCAGCAGCGCCAGCATCCGGAACCGGCTCGTCTTCGATCGGTGCAAACTCACTCGCTCACGGTAACGCGAACCGCCAGCATCCCGTTCGAGTTATCCACAGCACGTGATGGTCCGTTTCTCTGATATTCTGAAGTGTCACTCGTGGCGTGCACACGCGCGCCTGGGTGTCATTCGAACAAATCCATTCGCTTTATCAGCCGGATCACGCACGCGTGAAAGGCTGCATAAGCCCGAGTATTCACCCACAAGGACAACCCACTACATGACTACCGCAACGACCGCCCCGGCCACCAAGCAGGTCGCCATCAATGACATCGGATCTGCTGAGGACTTCCTGGCCGCGGTCGAGAAGACTCTGAAGTTCTTCAACGACGGCGACATCATCGAAGGCACGATCGTCAAGATCGACCGCGATGAGGTACTCCTCGACGTCGGATACAAGACCGAGGGTGTCATCCCCTCCCGCGAACTTTCCATCAAGCACGACGTTGACCCCAACGAGGTCGTCAAGGTCGGCGACGAGGTCGAGGCTCTTGTTCTCCAGAAGGAGGACAAGGAAGGCCGTCTGATCCTGTCCAAGAAGCGTGCGCAGTACGAGCGTGCGTGGGGCGACGTCGAGAAGATCAAGGAAGACGACGGCGTCGTCACCGGTACGGTCATCGAGGTCGTCAAGGGTGGACTCATCGTCGACATCGGCCTCCGTGGCTTCCTGCCGGCATCGCTCATCGAGCTGCGCCGCGTCCGCGACCTGACCCCGTACCTGGGCCAGGAGATCGAGGCGAAGATCCTCGAGCTCGACAAGAACCGCAACAACGTGGTTCTCTCGCGCCGCGCTCTGCTCGAGCAGACGCAGTCCGAGTCGCGCTCGAACTTCCTCAACAACCTGCACAAGGGCCAGGTCCGCAAGGGCCAGGTTTCGTCGATCGTCAACTTCGGTGCGTTCGTCGACCTCGGCGGCGTTGACGGCCTCGTGCACGTCTCCGAGCTGTCCTGGAAGCACATCGAGCACGCCTCCGAGGTCGTCGAGGTTGGCCAGGAGGTCACCGTCGAGATCCTCGAGGTCGACCTCGACCGCGAGCGCGTCTCCCTGTCGCTGAAGGCGACGCAGGAGGACCCGTGGCAGGTCTTCGCCCGCACCCACGCGATCGGCCAGATCGCTGCGGGCAAGGTCACCAAGCTCGTTCCGTTCGGTGCGTTCGTTCGCGTCGCAGACGGCATCGAGGGCCTCGTCCACATCTCCGAGCTCTCCAGCAAGCACGTCGAGCTGGCTGAGCAGGTCGTGTCGGTCGGCGAAGAGGTCTTCGTCAAGGTCATCGACATCGACCTCGAGCGTCG
>NZ_JBQDSX010000091.1:0-8695 GCF_052099035.1 Microbacterium sp.
AATCTATGCGCACGATATGGTTCAGCATGCGTATAGTTGACAAAAATCGACGGTCGCAACAAATAGTTTCGTGACCCGAACGCCCGCCCGGCAGGGCGGATATATGAAGCACAGGGGGCTTCCGATGAGCCAGGTGACATTGCGTCCCCAGAAGACGGCACTTCTCGTCGCTCAGCAGATCGTCGCGGACATCCAACAGCGCGGCAACGTTGCCGGCGACCGGTTGCCGCCCGAGAAGGTCATGCTCGAGCAGTATCAGATCGGCCGCGGCACGCTTCGCGAGTCGCTGCGATTCCTCGAGCTGCAGGGCATGATCACGCTGAAGCCCGGTCCGGGCGGCGGCCCGGTGGTCGAGCAGGCCAACGGAACCGGTCTCGCGACGTCGCTGACGCTGTTGCTGCAGTTCGAGAACGCGCCGTATCGCGACATCGTCGAGGCGCGCAACAGCGTAGAGCCGGCGATGGCACGGCTCGCAGCGAAGCGGATCAGCGACGAGGATCTCGTCCGATTGAAGAAGAACATCGACACGATGGGCGCGCACCTCGACGACGAGGACGTGTTCACCGAGACGAACCAGGAGTTCCACGACATCGTCGCGCACTCCTCCGGCAACCACTTCTTCGCGCACCTCATCGACGCGCTCACGGGCATCCTCGACGGCACGTCGATGGGCGTGGAGTATCCGCGTCACCGCCGCGGTCCCGTGCACGCCGCGCACGTGCGCGTGTACGACGCGCTCGCCGCGCATGACTCGTTCGAGGCGGCCGAAGCGATGCGCGACCACATCAGCGACTACACGAAGTACGTGCAGAAGAAGTATCCCGACACGGTCAACTCCCCGATCAGCTGGCACTGACGGGCGTTGCCGGCTCGGCGGGCTACGCGCCGAGCCGGTACACGCGCGCGAGCGTCGCGCCGAGGACGTTCTCGACCTCATCCGAGGTGAGGCCCAGGCTGTCGAGCGCCTCGAGCTCGGCCTTGGGGGCGGTCATCGGCCAGTCCGATCCGAACGCGATCCGCTCGGATCCGTGGTGACGAATGAGCTTCTTCACGCGCTCGGGCCGCAGCAGCGCGAGCGACGGCGGCCAGGACGTTTCGAGCACGACATCGGTTCCCGCCAGCAGCTCCTCGGCGTCATCGAACAGCTTGTAACCGCCGAAGTGGCATGCGACGAGTCGCAGATCGGGGAATTGACGCGTGATGCGGCGCACCATATCGGGGCTCGAGAGCGAGTTGGTGAACTCGTCTCCCCCCGCTCCGACGTGCGCGATGACCGAGAACTCATCGCCGAACGCCTCGAAGATGTCCCACAATCGCGGGTCGTCGAGCGCGAACCGCTGAAAGAGCGGGTGGATCTTGACGGCCGTGATGCCATTGCGGCGCAGGCTCTCGATGTTCTCCTCAACCGGCAGGTCGACGTGCACGGTGCCGACCGGGAAACGGGTCGTGCTCGCGATCCCGGCCACGAACTCGTTCACGCGGTGCACATGCCGCGCCTCGTTGGCGATCGCGAGGCAGCAGCTGAGGTCCACGCCCGTATGGAGCATCGACTCATCGAGACCCGACACCTTGCCGTCGCCGCGCGGCTCCAGCCCCGGCACAGGATTGGCCGTGAGCGCGATATCGGCGATCTTGTCAGGCCAGATGTGGGTGTGAGCGTCGATGATCATAGGAACGATCCTCCGCTTTCTTCGGCGGCCTTCGCGCGCTTGCCGAGCTGCCGCGCGAGCGAGTCGAGCAGCACCTCCGTGGATCCTTCGTAGATGCGCCCCGGGCGCGAGTTGCGGTAGTGGCGCTCGATGTCGCTGCCGCGCACGAGCCCGAATCGGCCCATCGTCTGCACCGCGCGATCGGCGATGCGGCCGGCGGTCTCGGTCGACACGACCTTCGCCATCGACGTGTCGGCGATGTGCGCGAGCGGATTCGAGGCCGCCTGCGCGGCGGCCTGATACGTCAGGGCCCGCGCCGCCTCGAGCTCGGCCCAACTGAGCGCGAGCTTCTGCGATACGGATCCGAGCGCGAGCAGCGGCTTGCCGAACTGCTCGCGCTCGGTGGCGTGCTTCACCGCCTCCTCGAGCGCCGCGCGGCCAATGCCGAGCGAGGCGGCCGCGACCGTGACGCGGAACACGGCGAGCGTCTGCAGCATGAGCTTGAAGGCGGTGCCCGCCTCCCCGATGCGGTTGCCCCGCGGCACGCGCACATCGTCGAACCTGACCTCGCCGATGATGTGCGGCGCGATGAGATCGGGGCCGCTCGTGACCGAGAGTCCGGGCCGGCACCGACGTGAAGGTCGCGTTGTCGACGCTGTTCCACATCGCGAAGGTGATGCCGCCGAACTGGTCCGTGCCGCCCACGACGAGCGCGCCGATGGTGCCAGCCGCCCCGAGCGAGACCGCGATCGGCACACCGACGACGAGGCACAACAGGATCGTTGCGACGACGATCGCAAGCGCTACTCCTGCCACGATTCCTCCACGCCTTCGCTGCGCTGCGCAGGGGGCGCGCGTCCGTGCGCCGCTGCCGTCGAGACGACGACCTACGCGCCCTCTCACCCGAGGAAGCCGCCCAGCGCGCCCTCGACGGCACGCGGGCGTTTCTTTCCACGGTGTGACGGCGAAGGAGCTCGGTTCACGGTCAAAGACAAGCCGCGCATCGTGCGTAATCAGAGGCGCTGCTCAAGGCCCTCTACCGAAGCGCGGGGTGCGCGGCGAACATGCGCGCCCTGCGCTCAGTCTGCAACGACCTCGACCTCGATAGGAGCGTCGACGCTCGGCTCCAGCCACTGTGTGAGAGTCAGGGTCTGCGCGCCCGCCCCGGCGATCGGACGGTCGAGCGTGAGCGTCCAGGTGCCGTCGACCGCGACCATGGCCCCGGGCTCACCGCTGCCGGTGAGCTCAGGGTCGCGGGATATGTGCGCGCCCGCGGCGATGTCGATGGTCGGCGCGTCTGGATCGGGCTCGCCTGCGGCCGGGACGAAGCCGTCGAGAACGAGCCCTCGTGCGACCGCGCCCAGTCGTCCGACTGATTCGGCACCCGCGCCGAACTCCGGCACGAATCCCGCGAACCGCGCGCCGAAGTCGACCGGGATCGCGAACCGCTCCGTCTCGCCGTCGAGCACCGGTTTCTCCCCCGGCGCGAGCGTCTCGGGCGGTTTGCCCGCGACCCATGGCGAGACGGTCTCCACGGCGAGCTGGCCGTGGGTGAGGTCGAACTCGAGAAGCGCGAGGTAACCGTCGCCGCCGCCGTACGACATCTGGTGATCGATGAGCATCTGCGTCACCTCGTGACCGGCGTCGTTGACACGCGTGTGCACGGCGGTTCCGTGGAAGTGCCCGTTGAGTGTGAGGAAGATCTGATCGTTTCCGCGGATGAGCTCGTCCCAGAGGCGCAGCCCGTACTCGGTGTCGCGTGCCGTAGACCCGTCGACAGTGATCGCGGCGTGCGTCGTGAGGATGACCGGGAGCTCAGGATGCTGCGCAATCACGCCGTCGGCCCACGCGATCGTCGCGTCCGACGCGCGCCACGCCAGGGCGAGCACGAGGAAGCTCTGCCCCTCGGCAGCGAAGACGTGGGCCTGGCTGAGTCCCGTCGGGTCGCTCGCGCGCCAGGTCTGTTGAGTCGCGGCGCGCGCAGCGCCGAACCACTGGGCGTACGGCTCGGCGGTGAGATCGTAGTCGCGATCCTCTACCTTGCCGTCGCCGTCTCGCACGTCGGGATTGCCTGGCAGCACCGAGTACGGCAGACCCGCGTCCTCGAGCGTGCGCATCGCGGAGTCGGCCACCTCCCACTGGCTCTCGTCATACGCCTGATCGACGACGTCTCCGAGGTGCGCGACGAAGGGGATGCGCAGCCTCTCCGCGTGTGACGCAAGCCAATTGGTCTGCGTGCGGAACGGGTCCGTCCCGAACCGTGGTTCGAATTCGGCCGCGGCGTAGCGCGACGCGTACTGCGTGTCGGGCAGCACCGCGAGTGTGAACCGCGATCCGGGCTCCTCGCTCGGCTCGACCAACATCGGCGCCTGCGCCGCGGGTCGATACTCGGCAGGAGTTTCCTGGACCGCTGCGGTCGTGGGCAGGGAGACGGCGAGCGCCGCGGCCGCGACGATGGCCGCCAATCCGAGACGACGGCGGGTGTGTGGCATCGACCATCCGAACGCTGGGGACCGGGACGCCCCCACGCTCCCAGCCGCCCATGACGCGTCGACGGCCGCCCGCTGAACGGCGGGCGGCCGTCAAGTATCGTGCCGGTGCGGAGCACGCTCAGCACGTTTGAGCACCATCCATGCAACCGTGGCCGCGACCGCCGCTGCAATTCCGGCGAGCATCACGAATCCGAACATCCAGGCCGCGCCCGACGGCGTGCTGAATAACGTCACGACTCCCACAGCGAGCCAAAGCATGCCTGCACCGACCGCCGCTCCCGCCGCACCTCGGATACTTCGAGTTCTGACTGGCTCCCGCTGGCGTCGCTCGGCCGTGAGGACGACAAGCCACCCACCGATGAGAGCTGCCAAGGCACTCAAGGCTCCAATACCTGCACCGACCGCGAAGAGATAGGCGAAAGCGCCCCACCCTCCTTGTTCGCGATAGTCAGAGTTACCCGTGAGATACACCGCAATACCCAAGACGGCCCCGACACCGATCCCAATCGGAATCGCGCTGATCGCGGCCGCGCGGTACCGCCTCCAAAGCATGCGCTCACAGTATCTTGATCACCGAGCTGATTCAGCATCGAGGCACGGTCTCACAACATGCAGCCGCAAGGGCCTGGACTCGGCACGATACCGAATCCAGGCCCTCCATGAGTCGCCTCTACCCGCGGCGGCGGCGCGGCTTCGCCAGCAGCAGCGACGCGAGCGTCACGACACTGAAGACGACGCTCACGATGACCGACAGCGCTGCGAGCAGCGTGGTCGATCCGTCGAGCCACATCTTGATCATCGTGAATCCGATCACGGGCGTCTGCACGCCCGCGAGCAGCGCGGATCCGGTGAGCTCGCCTGCCATGACGACGAAGCAGATCACGAAGCCCGAGATGAACCCCGGCCAGACGAGCGGCAGGATCACCTTTACAAAGGTGCGCCCCTGCCCCGCGCCCGAGATCAGCGACGCCTCGATCATGTCGTTACCGACCTGCGCCATCGCCGAGTTCGACGAGATCACCGCCTGCGGCAGGTACATCACGATGTACGCACCGATCAGAATCGCTGACGTGCCGGCGAGGTTGAACGGCGGGCCCGCGAACGCCGCGATGAACGCGACGGCCACGACGAGGTGCGGCAATGTCGCCGGGATCCTTGAGATGAAGTCAACGATCTTCGCCGCGATACCGGTGTTGCGCGCGAGGTACATCGCGACGATGAGGCCGATGATCATGGCGACGAGGCCGCCCTGGATGCCGAACAGCACCGAGTTCAACAGCGACGCCTGGATATCCGGAGTGCTGAGTACAGCCGCGTAGTTGTCGAAGCTGTACCGCGAGAAGTCGATCTCGCTCGACCAGAACCCCTGCACCGAGAGGAACAAGAGCCCCAGGAACGGCAGGACCGACGTCGATGCGATGTAGAACAGCACACAGAACATCGCGAACCCGCGCCACCGTCCGAGCTTCACGTGCGCGCCGCGCCCGATGCGCCCGCCGATCGTTCCATAGCGCTTCGTGCGGTTCACCTTCAACTGCCACCAGCCGGCGATCGCCACGACGACGAGCATCAGGATCGATAGGACGACGGCGGATCCCGTGTCCGGCGGGTACGAGAAGGTCAGCAGGCGATAGATCCGCAGTGCCAGCACCTCGATCTCCGAGGAGACACCCACCGTGGCCGGAATCGAGAACATCGCGAAGCCGATGATGAGCTGGATGTTGAACGCGCCGACGAGCGCCGGCTTGATCGCAGGGATCGTGACGGTGAAGAACGTGCGAAGGATGCCGGATCCGTTGACGCGCGCGGCCTCTTCCAGCGAGGGATCGAGGTTCTGCAGCGACGAGCTGATCGAAAGGTACCCGAATGGCACGACATACAGCACGTAGAGGAAGACCATTCCTCCCCACGAGTAGATCTGGAACGGCCCCTCCGCCAGATCGATGCCGACGACGCTCAGCAGGTCGCGGATCCACACGTTGAGGAGGCCCGCGCGACCCGAGGTGAGCGCGATCCACCCGACCGTGCCCGCAAGCGACGGCACCATCAGCGGAATCAGCGGCAGGATCGTCGACGCCCAGCCGATGCGCGCATCCGTGCGCTCCATGAGCCACGCGAACACGGTCGCAACTGCGAGCGAGATCGGCAACGCGATCACCAGCACGATGGCCGTGTTCAGCAACACGGACCCGATGCCGGGCAGCGCCCACACGTCGACGAACGCGCTGAAGTCGACCTTCCCATCGACGATGAACACGTTCCACAGCGTCGAGAGCAGCGGGAAGCCGACGAGCGCGACGATGCCGATCGTGACGAGCCCCGCGAACATCCCGAACGGCGACAGGCCGCGCACCCACGAAGTGAGGCGGTTACCGGCGCTCGGTTTCGTCGAAGCCTGAGTGACGGCAGCCATCACGTCACTTCTCTTCCGGCTGCGGAACGGCGAACAGGGATCCCTCGCCGACGACGAGCCGCACCCGCTCCCCCTCGCGGATCAGCGAGTCAGGCGGCGCGATCGCGAGCAGCGTCTCGTCGTTGGCATGCACCAACAACTCGACATGCATGCCGACGAAGACCCTCGCGGTGACCTCGCCGTCGACCACGAGCGCCGCGCGCTCCGGGGCCGGCGCGTCCGCGGCCACGACCTGCGCGTTCTCGGGGCGCCAGGCGACGACCGCGTCGGCGCCCACCGGGACCTCCTCGTTGGTGAACGTCGCACGCCCGTTTCCGAATGGCGTGGTCACGTCCGCGGCGCCGTCAGAGACGGACGTCACGGCACCGGTGGTCTCATTGGTGCGACCGATGAAGCGCGCGACGTATCGGTTGGCGGGTCGCGTGTAGATCGCACGTCCCGTATCGAGCTGCGCGACTTTGCCCGTATCGAGCACGGCGATCCGGTGCGCGAGGTGCATCGCCTCAGACTGATCGTGGGTGACGTACAACGCGGTGAACCCCAGCGTGCGCTGCATCTCGAGCATCTCCTCGCGCAGCTGCTCGCGCACCTTCGCGTCGATGTTCGACAGCGGCTCGTCGAAGAGGATCAGGTCGCTCTCCGACACGAGCGCACGCGCGAGCGCAACGCGCTGCTGCTGACCGCCGGACATCTCGTTCGGGAAGCGCTTCGATTGCGACGTGACGTCGACCTGCTCGAGCACGCGCTCGACGCGCTCCTTCACTTGCTTGCGCGGCACGCCCCGAGAGATCAGCGGATACGCTACGTTCTGGGCCGCCGTCATGTGTGGCCACAGCGCGTAGGTCTGGAAGATCATCGAGATGTGGCGCTTCTCGGGCGGCTGGCTGATCGCGCGCGAGCTGTCGTAGACGTCGCGCCCGCCGATCCGGATCCGACCGGAGTCGGGCGAGTCCAGACCGGCGACGCAACGCAGGAGCGTGGTCTTGCCGCAGCCCGACGGCCCCAGCAGCACGAGGAACTCACCGCGGCTGAGGGTGAGGTCGATGCCGTCGACGGCCGTGACCTTCTTCTCGCCCGGCAGCTGGAAGTGCTTATAGAGGTTGTCGATCTGGAGGACCGGCGCGAGCGAGTCACCCGTGACGACCGTCGCCGTCTTCTGATCGGCGCCTGAAGGCGCTCCTGCTGTGCTCACTGGATCCCCAAAGCGCCGAGAATCTCGTCGCGAGCACCCTCGAGGTATTCGATACCGAACTCCTCCTTCAGGACGTAGTACTGACCCATCCACGGCAGGATCGCGCGCGGGTCAACGAGCATCAGTTGGTCGGCGTAGGCGGGGTCGAGCAGGTCTTCCCACGCAATGGGAGCGGTCTCGACGCGGTCGGTGTTGTACGTCGCACGGATCGGCGCAATCTGCGTGACCGCGAGCGGGCCGCGCACGAACTCCTCCGGGTAGTCGGCGAGCGTCGGCAGGTCGAAGGTACTCAGGTCATCGGCCCAACCTTCCGCCTTCGCCTCCTCGCCGAAGTCGATCTCGCTCGTCGTCAGCACATCGGCACTCGACGCGCCGGCCTTGACCTCGGACGAGAACCGGATCGGACCCTCCGTGCCGCCGAGCCGCAGAACCTGCAGATCGACGCCCGGGAACTGCTCTTCGAAGGCCGGCTCGATCTGCGCGATGTTGTCGGGGATGAACGAGGTGTACCAGATGACGGTGCCCTCCTCCTTCGCCGCCTCATACAGCTCGGCAAGAGGCCCATCGACCTCGGCGGGCTCCGCGCCTCCGCCTACGTCGGATCCGCCGCCCACAGAGCAACTGGCGAGAAGCAAACCGGCCGCCGCAATACTGATGAGAGCGAGCGGAGCCCGGAATCGAGTTGTAGCCATGAGATCCTCCTTGATCTGGTTAGAGCAATCGTAGTAATCATGACCATGATTCACAACAGTGCGATTCTGGCGTTGCGGATCCGTTAACTTGCGCCTGCCCGAGCGGCCGACGCGCGCGCAGGCACGCCGAACGAGCAGCGCGCTCCTCCCTTGTCGGGGAGGAGCGCGCTTGCGCGGGCACTACTACCAGCGTTTGAGCAGAGCCGCCAACGCCTGGCCTCCGCCGATGCACATCGTGACGACGGCGTACTGCAGGC
>NZ_JBQDSX010000092.1:0-8576 GCF_052099035.1 Microbacterium sp.
CGCACGATCGCGATGGACTTCTGGGCGAGCCTCGAGCACAAGATCTATTACAAGTTCTCCAACCAGGTTCCGGCCCATCTCGTCGAGAGTCTGACGGATGCCGCCGAGGCCGCCTCCGAGCTCGACAGCCGCATGGAGCGGCTGCACCACGAGGCGCACGGGGTGCCCCAGCGTCAGCTCGACCCGCCCCCGCCGCCTCGCGTCGTCGAGGTGTAGCGCCGGGTCGTCGTCGCACAACTCCGGAGGTTTTTCGCAGATCGCCGTCGCTGCGTCTGGTTCTGAGCAGATTCGGGCAGTTTCTCCGGAGTTATGCGCGGCCGACGACGCGGCGGAGGGCATCGGCGGCGGCGTCGAGTGCGCCGTCACTCAATGCGAAGTACGCCCACTTCCCGCGCTGCTCGCGCGTCACCAGCCCGGCTTCGGCGAGAAGCTTCATGTGATGGGACACCGTGCCCTGCGAGAGCCCGACGGGCTCGGTGAGATCGCAGATGCATGCCTCGCCGTCCTCACCGCGGGAGATGAGGGACAGGAGCATCACTCGCGTCGGGTCACCGATCGCTTTGAACACACGGGCGACTTTCTCGGCGTCCTCGAGCGTCAGTGACGATGTCACTCGGGGGACGCCGCACGCGTTCTGTTCGATCGTCACGGGCAGGCTCACACCGGTAGTCTTACACGTATTGACATTCTTCGATAGGTGCGCCATCGTCGTCATATTGAAGTTCTTCGATTCAAGGGGATGTGGTGACCACCGCAACGCACACCTCCCGCGCAGCCCCCGCTGCCGCGCGACGTCTGTCGACACTCGATCGCTGGCTGCCATTGTGGATCGGCCTGGCCATGGTCGTCGGGCTGCTCCTCGGTCGTTTCGTTCCTGTCCTCGCAGACCTGCTCATGCACCTGGGGGTCGGTGGCATCTCGATCCCGATCGCACTCGGGCTGCTGGTGATGATGTACCCGGTGCTCGCCAAGGTCCGCTACGACCGAGTCGCCGCGGTCACCGGTGACAAGAAGCTCCTCGTCTCCTCCCTGGTGCTGAACTGGCTCGTCGGCCCGGCGCTGATGTTCACCCTTGCCTGGGTGTTCCTGGCAGATCTGCCGGAGTACCGCACCGGACTGATCATCGTGGGGCTCGCGCGCTGCATCGCGATGGTCGTCATCTGGAACGACCTCGCCTGCGGAGACAGAGAAGCGGCAGCTGTCCTCGTCGCCATCAACTCGGTCTTCCAGGTCATCGCGTTCGCGTTCCTCGGCTGGTTCTACCTCACCGTGCTGCCAGCCTGGCTGGGGCTGGATACGCAGGGGCTAGAGATCTCCGTCGGGCAGATCGCGCTGAACGTGCTGATCTTCCTCGGCATCCCGTTGCTCGCTGGTTTCGCCTCTCGTTTCATTGGTGAGCGGCGGAAGGGACGCGAGTGGTACGAAGAGAAGTTCCTCCCGCGCGTGGGCCCGTGGGCGCTGTACGGACTGCTGTTCACGATCGTCCTGCTGTTCGCCCTGCAGGGGGAGCAGGTGACGTCGCGACCGTTTGATGTCGTGCGCATCGCGGTGCCGCTGCTCATCTACTTCGCCGTCATGTGGTTCGTCGGCATCCTCACCGGCAAGGTGCTGGGCCTCGGCTACGCACGATCATCGACGCTCGCGTTCACCGCGGCGGGCAACAACTTCGAGCTCGCGATCGCCGTCGCCATCGGGACGTTCGGTGCGGCATCCGGCCAGGCACTCGCCGGCGTCGTCGGCCCGCTTATCGAAGTTCCTGTCCTCGTCGGGCTCGTCTACGTGTCGTTGTGGCTTGCCCGTTCCTGGTTCCATACCGACCCGTTCGCCAGCGAAAGAGTGAAGCCATGACAACACCCTCTGTCCTGTTCGTCTGCGTGCACAACGCGGGGCGCTCTCAGATGGCCGCTGGTTTTCTGCGAGACATCGCCGGCGACCGCATCGAGGTCCGCTCCGCCGGATCGATGCCCGCCGAGCAGATCAACCCGACGGCGGTAGAGGCGATGGGCGAGCTCGGGATCGACATCACGGCGGAGCAGCCCAAGGTCCTCACCACGGATGCCGTCCAGGCATCCGACGTCGTCATCACGATGGGATGCGGCGATGCCTGCCCGATATTCCCCGGCAAGCGCTACGAGGACTGGGAACTCGATGACCCGGCAGGCCAGGGGCTCGATGCCGTGCGCCCGATCCGCGACGACATCCGCGCCCGCATCGAGAAGCTGGTCGGCGAGCTCGTCTGAACTCGTGCTCGGGAGCCGCCGCGCTCAGCCGAGGAACTCCCGCACGGCCGCCGTCATCGCGGTCACGCCGATCTCGATGCCCGGGTGGATCACCGGGGCGAACAGTGCGGAGTGCGTGGTCGGGATGACATCCGACACCGTGCCGTCCGCGACGGCCGCGGCGTAGGCATCCGCATCGATGACGCCCCAGAACCAGAACACCAGCGGGGCGCCACTGTCGCGCGCGAACCACGACACGTCCTCGCTGCCGGTGAAGAAACCCGGATCCATCACGGTGCCCTCGCCGAGCGCGCGGTCGATCGCCGCGGAGACGCGCGCCGTGGCATCCGGATCATTGATCGTCGGCGGCAGCCGGTGTTCGGTGCGGAATTCCGGCTCGCGTTCCGCTCCGGATGCCGCGGCCTCTGCGCGCACGATCCGCTCGACGCTGGCGAGGATCCGCTCGCGTGCTGCATCGTCGGGATAGCGCAGGCTGAGCTCGAGCGTCGCCTCGGACGAGATGATGTTGTTCTTCGTGCCGGCGTGGATCGCACCCACCGTGACGACACCGACGCCGCGTGGGTCGACCTCGCGCGACGCGATCGTCTGCAGCCGCATCACGGTGGCCGCAGCCATCACGACCGGATCGATCGTCGTGTGCGGCCGGGACCCGTGGCCGCCGCGACCGTGCAGGGTGACGGTGATGCCATCGGCGGCTGCCATTTGCGGGCCGGGCCGCATGCCGACCACTCCCGCGGGTAGCGGAGTGACGTGCTGACCGAGCACGATATCGGGCTTCGGATAACGGTCGAGGATGCCGGCGTCGAGCATCGCGCGCGAACCGGCGCCGTACTCTTCGGCGGGCTGGATCAGCACGACCAGGGTGCCTGACCACTCATCGCGCGCGGCGACGAGCCGTTCGACGGCGCCGATCATGGCGGTGACATGCATGTCGTGCCCGCAGGCATGCATGATCGGGACGGTGTTTCCGGCCGGGTCGATGCCTGTGGCTGTGCTCGCATAGGGCAGTCCGGTGGCCTCTTCGACCGGCAGGGCATCCATGTCGGCGCGGGCCCAGACGACCGGTCCGTCGCCGTTGCGCAGCAGTCCGACGACGCCGGTGACGCCGACGCCCTCTTCGATTTCGAGGCCCAGATCGCGCAGGTGCCCAGCGGCGATGCCGGCGGTGCGCGTCTCCTGGAATGACAATTCCGGATGCCGGTGCAGATCGGTGTACAGCGCCTCGAGGTCGATGGGCATGGGCTGACTCTAGCGTCAGCACTCGCGGGAATAGCTCGAAAGCTCCGGCCCCGGGTGCAGTACGCCGTTCACCATCGCGCGGATCGCGAACTCGGTCGACTCGCCCAGCTCGATGATCTCCGGATGCAGCAACCACTGCAGCTGCAGGCCGTCCATGACGGCGAGGATGGCGGCGGATGCTGCGGACACCGCGCTGCGGTCCGCAACGCCCTCCTCGGAGCATAGCTCGGTGAACGCCTCGGTGATCTCTCGGCGGAGCGTCGTGTATCTCTCCTCGAAGAAGTCTCGCGCAGGGTGGTCGTCGGTGATCGACTCGGCAGAGAGCACGGTATACGACTGAACGATGCCGGGCCTGTGGGCGTTGACGAATGCGGTGCGCACGAGGTGCAGGAAAAGCTCAGCTCCGCCCGGGATATGCTTCTCGTCGAGCTCGGCGACGTCGGCCTGGTCACGGTAGGCGAGTACCTCGAGCAGCAGGTTCTGCTTGGATCCGAAGTGGTGCAGGACTCCGGCGTGGGTCATGCCGACCTGTTCGGCGACATCGGCGAGTGTTCCGTTGGTGGAGCCCTTGTTGCCGAAGATCTCCACCGCGGCTTTGAGGATCTCGGTGCGCTTCTGAAGTGTCGCGGGACGCGTACGGGTCGAATTCTGCGGATCTGTGGACACGAGCATCCCCTTTCTCGTCGTGAGTGTAACGGTATGGCAACCAACACTTGCAAAGCTTACTGACTTGTAGGTAATCTCGCTCCAGATTACTTTCTCGTGAGTAAGCAAATAGTGATTCCCCCCTCACACAATGATCCGTGTCCTAGGAGAAGCAATGAAGCTCAGCAGATCTCTGATTGCCGTCAGCGCGATCGCCGCCCTCAGCGTCGGCGTGCTCGCCGGCTGCTCGTCGTCCGGAAGCACCAGCGACGGCGATGCTGCCACACCCGGCGCCGCCCTGACGATTGCCAAGCCCGATGGTGCGATCACGACCGAGTCCCACAACCCTTTCCTCGGCGACTCCGCCGCATCGAAGTACGGCTACGCCAAGGTCATCTTCGAGCCGCTCGCGCTCGTGAACCCGACCGGCGATCTCGGCACGACCCCGTGGCTGGGCGAGTCGGTCGAATGGAACGACGACTACACCGAGCTCACGGTCGTGCCGCGCAGCGGCGTCAAGTGGAGCGACGGCGAGGACTTCACCGCCGACGACATCGTCTTCACCTTCGATCAGTTCCTCAGCGGAAAGCTCACCGATGCGCAGGGCCTGAACTACGAGGGTGCGACGGTCGACGGCGACACGGTCACCTTGAAATTCGCCGATTCGAAGTTCACGGCGCAGGCGCGCGTGCTGCACACCCCGATCGTGCCGAAGCACATCTGGGAGAACATCGAGGACCCCAACACTGACCCGCTCACCGAAGATGGGCTCGCTGTCGGCACCGGCCCGTACGTGCTCGACAGCTGGACGACCGAGTCGGTCACCCTCAGCGCGAACGCGGACTACTGGGGCGGCGAGCTCGCCGTTCCCACGCTGAACTACGTCTCCTACGGCGACAACGCCGCACTCACCACGGCGCTGGCATCCGGCGAGGCTGACTGGGCCCAGGCCTTCCTTCCGCAGATCGAAGACAGCTACCTGTCGGTCGACCCCGACAACCAGTTCCTCGTCTCCCCGACGGCGGGCGCAGGCACACTGTTCATGAACCTGCAGACCAAGCCCTTCAATAACCCCGCGCTGCGCGAGGCGCTGGCGTGGACGATCGACCGCGATGCCTACGTCGACATCGCCCGCGAGGGTGCGAGTGAGGCCGTCTGGAACGTGACCGGTCTCGGCACGCTGCTCGCAGATGAGATCATCCCCGAATACCAGGACGAGAACTACTCGGTCGATGTCGATCGGGCCAAGGAGATCCTCACCGATGCGGGCTACAGCTGGGAGAGCGACAAGCTCATCGATCCCGACGGCGAAGCCGTCTCGTTCTCGATCACGGTCCCGTCCGGCTGGAGCGACTGGAACACCGAGCAGGCCCTCATCGCCGAAGAGCTCGACGATGCCCTCGGCATCGAGGTCAAGGTCGATCAGCCCGACTGGGGCGGCTGGGATGCATCGCTTCAGGAGGGCACCTTCCAGGCAACCATCCACTGGCTCGAAGACACTGGCAATGTGTACGGCCTGTACACCTCGACCATGGATCCGAAGTGGATCGTCGACGACAAAGCCTCGTACAACTTCGGCCGGTTCAACGAGCCGGCAGTCACCGAGGCGCTCGGCACCTATGCCAACGCCTCGTCCGATGAGGACCGTGCCGCGGCCTCGGAAGTGATGCAGAAGGCGTTCGCCGAGAACGTGCCGGCGATCCCGCTGGGGGCGCACCCACTGCTGGGCGAGTTCAACACCCGCAACTACGTCGGATGGCCCAGCGAAGACGACCAGTACGCGTCGGCCGACCCGACCCAGCCCGGCATCGTTCAGGTCCTCACGGAGCTGACGGCGAAGTAGCTCACATCGAGGAGGAGATCCGCCCCCGAGTCTGTCGACGGGGCGGATCTCCTCCCTCCTGAGTGCGCTCTGAAGAAAGCGACATCCATGCCAGACCCTCTGCTGTCCGTCCGCGACTTTTCGGTCGTGTACGACGTCGACCCACCGGTGCCGGCGGTCAAGAACGTCACGCTCGAGCTGGAGCGCGGCGAGATCCTCGGCCTCGCCGGAGAATCCGGATGCGGCAAGACCACTCTCGCCTACGGCATCCAGCGCCTGCTCAAGGCACCGGCCGTGATCACGAGCGGCTCCGTCGTCTTCCACGACCACGATGGCGACGACGTCGATGTGAACGCTTTGGATGCCGAGCGCATGCGCCGGTTCCGGTGGGACAAGATCTCGATGGTGTTCCAGGGCGCGATGAACGCGCTCAACCCGGTCGCCACGATCGGATCGCAGCTCGAGGACGTCTTCGAAGTGCACCGGCCCGGGATGAGTCGCCGCGAGCGACGGGATGCTGTCGCCGAACTGCTCGAGATCGTCAAGGTCGGTGCGCAGCGGTCCCGCTCGTTCCCGCACGAACTCTCCGGCGGCATGCGCCAGCGCGTGATGATCGCCATGGCGCTCGCCCTCCGGCCGCAGCTGATGGTCATGGATGAGCCGACGACCGCGCTGGACGTGCTCGTGCAGCGCGAGATCCTGCGTCAGATCTCGCAGCTGCGGCGCGAGTTCGGCTTCTCCGTTATCTTCATCACGCACGACCTGCCGCTGCTGCTGGAGATCAGCGACCGGATCGCGATCATGCGCGAGGGCGAGATCGTCGAACTCTCCACCGCCGAGCAGATCTGGCGCGATCCGCAGGACGAATACACGAAGACGCTGCTGTCGTCGTTCCCGCGCCTCACCGGCGAGAAGGGGGTGGTGGTGCGATGAGCACTCTCGAAGTCCGCCATGTCTCAAAGATCTACAACGTCCGCGGCGCCGGCCGACTCAAGGCGCTCGACGACGTGAACTTCACGCTCGAGTCCGGGCAGACGATCGGCCTCGTCGGTCAGTCCGGCAGCGGAAAATCGACGATCGCGAAGATCCTCACTCAGCTGGAGACCCCCACCTCCGGCGACGTTCTGCTCGACGGAAGGCCGATCCCGCGACGCGGGCGGGGACTTCGCAGGTATCGACAGCAGCTGCGGATGGTCTTCCAGGATCCGTTCGCTTCGCTAAACCCGTACCATTCGATCCGGTACCACCTCGCGCGTCCGCTCGAGCTCGACGCCGTGGTCCCCAAGGACGAGGTCGACGCCGAGGTGCGTCGTCTGCTCGAACGGGTGCGCCTGGAGCCGGATGCCGTGATCGATCGGCGTCCGCATGAGCTCTCCGGCGGGCAGCGTCAGCGCATCGCGATCGCACGAGCCCTGGCATCGCGCCCGAAGATCCTCGTCGCCGACGAACCGGTCTCGATGCTCGATGTCTCCATCCGTCTCGGGGTGCTGAATCTACTCGGCGATCTGCAGCGTGAAGAGGGGCTCGGTGTGCTCTACATCACGCATGACCTCGCCACGGCCCGGCATTTCAGCGACGAGATCATCGTGCTCAACCAGGGCCGCATCGTCGAGCACGGCACGGCGGATGACGTGATCCTGCGACCGCAGGATCCGTACACGCAGGAGCTGCGCGCAGCATCCCCCGATCCGGAACGCTTCTTCGCCGCCTCGAGCGGCACTGGTAGTGCAGGAGGCGCACGATGACCGCCGTCGAACCCCAGGCACCCGTCGTGGATGCCCTCGAAGTCGGCACGACCTCGACCCAGGTCGTCGCCGGCCATTCCCGGGTCCCGTGGCGCTTCCTCGGCGGGCGGGCGGCGTTCTACCTGTTCACGCTGTGGGCGGCTCTGACCATCAACTTCTTCCTGCCCCGCATGATGAAGGGCGATGCGGTCGCGCAGTATCTGGCACGCAACCGGAACGTCTCGCCCGAAGCCGCCGACGCGCTGCGGGCCCTCCTCGGCCTCGACACCGACAAGAGCCTCTGGCAGCAGTACCTCGACTACTGGGGTCTGCTGCTGCACGGCGACCTCGGCGTCTCGCTGCTGCACGGGCTTCGCCCCGTCACCGAGGTGATCGCACAGGCGCTGCCGTGGACGGTGGGACTCGTGGGGCTCGCCACCCTCATCTCGTTCGCCATCGGCACGATCGGCGGCGCCTTCATCGGCTGGCGTCGCGGCAGCAAGCTCGATGTCTTCATCCCGGTCACCACGTTCCTCAGCACGATCCCCTACTTCTGGTTGGGGCTGCTCGCGATCGCGGTGTTCTCGGTGAACCTCGGCTGGTTCCCGATCGGCAAGGCCTACGGCGTCGGCATCCAGCCCGGCTGGAATTTCGAGTTCATCGGACAGGTCATCCATCACGGCGCCCTGCCGTTGATGACGATCGTCATCGCCTCTCTCGGCGGATGGATGCTGGGGATGCGCAACATGATGCTCACCGTGCTCGACGAGGACTACATCACAGTCGCGCAGGCCAAGGGCATGCCGAACCGTCGTGTGCTGTGGGGCTATGCCGCTCGCAACGCCGTGCTCCCGCAGATCCAGAGCTTCGCGCTGTCGATCGGCTTCATCGTCGGCGGCACGATCG
>NZ_JBQDSX010000093.1:0-8427 GCF_052099035.1 Microbacterium sp.
ATGACGATGCGGTCTTCGAGCGGCTTGATGGAAACCGACACGGTCTACCTCTTCTTTCTTGACGCTGACACGAAAGACTTGTTCGCACTCTCAACCCGAGAGTGCTAATCACAAGTGTAGGCGCTCGGCTGGCACTCACGCAATGCGAGTGCCAATTCGCGGTTGCTGAGCCTGTCGAAGCACGCCGTAGTCTGGACCCGTGGAGATGTCCGAGCTCACTGCCCTGCTCACCCCGGAGGGCCTCCGGTTGCTCGATGAAGTGGGGACCATCTCATCGACGACAGACGTCGCACGGACCGTCTCTCGGCTGCGCGCCGCAGGCCACTCCCCCGATCTCGTCTCGGCTGTTGTCGGGCAAGCGCACCTGCGCGCGAAGGCATCCTCGAAGTTCGGCGACTTTTCCGGGCGGATGCTGCTCACCAGAGCTGGCCTCGAGCAGGCGACGCGCTTGGGGGTCGCCGCACGGCACGCCGGTCGCATGCGGCGCGCGGGCATCGAGCAGGTCGCAGACCTCGGCTGCGGCATCGGCGGAGATGCCCTCGCTTTCGCAGGTGCCGGTCTCGGCGTTCTCGCGGTGGATGCGGACGAGATCACCGCCGCGATCGCCGCCTACAACCTCGCACCGTTCGGGGATGATGTCACGGTCGAACACGGCACGGCCGAAGAGTTCGTGAGCACGAACTTCGGAGATGTGCAGGAACTTCGCACAGAATCGGCGGATTCGTCCGAAGAAACTGCTTTTCTCCGAGGCAAGCGCACGGCGATCTGGCTCGACCCTGCGCGCCGCACGGCCGGGCACAGCGAGACGCGGCGCGTCGCGGCATCCGATTATTCGCCATCCCTCGACTGGGCGTTCGCTCTCGCATCCCGGATGCCGGTCGGCATCAAGCTCGGCCCCGCTCACGATCGCGACGAGCTGCCAGCGGATGCCGAGGCGCAGTGGGTCAGCGCCGATGGCAGTGTCGTCGAGCTGGTGCTGTGGTCCGGCATCCTCGCTCGTGACGGCGTGCGTCGCTCGGCGCTGGTGATCCGTGGCGATCAGTCGCACGAGCTGACGGCGGGGGCGGATGCTGTCGACGCCGAGACTCGCGAACTCGGCGCCTTCGTGCACGAGCCGGACGGCGCCGTGATCCGCGCGCGCCTCATCGGTGACGTCGCACGGTCACTGGATGCCGGGATGCTCGACCCGAAGATCGCCTATCTCACCGGGGATGCCGCGGTGACGAGTCCGTTCGTGCAGTCGTTCCGGGTGCGCGAAGTGACGGCGGCGAATCCGAAGGCGATAAACACCGTGCTGCGCGCGCACGACATCGGGACGCTCGAGATCAAGAAGCGCGGGATGGACATCGACCCCGCGGCGTTCCGCAAGAAGCTGAATCTGAAGGGCTCCGCGAGCGCCACGCTGATCCTCACCCGCGTGGGCGACAAGCGCATGGCGATCCTCGCCGACCGGGTCTGAGAGCTACTCGGTTATTCGCCGGTCTTGTCGTCGATCGACGAAAGATCATCTGTGCCGAAGTAGTACTCCGTATCGACATCTTTGTAAATCGTCAGCTGCGGCGAGCGCATCTCGGACTGCGTGACGATATAGCGGGTCGGGATGCCGTCCACTTCGGTGCCCAGCACGAGATCCTCGTTCGCCCCGTCCGCGCAGGCCTCGGCGAACCCATCGCGGCCGGTGGGCGCGACCACGCAGAGCGTCCCGCTCTCCCAGCTCGCCCACACGATTCGATCCCCATCCGCGCCGAGGGCCTGGAGCATCTCTCCCCGATAGCCGATGGCTTCGACCGCGCGCAGCTGCGCCAGCTCGTTCTCGGAGTACTGCAGCTCCCAACTGCTGCTTTCACCCCAGACCTGGATGAACGGCACGATGTCGCCGTTCGCCTGCGGGATCAGACTCGCACTGAGCTGCTGCCCCGCCTTTTCTTCGCCTTCTGGCACCATGACCATCGCACTCGGCCACGCGTAGTTGTCCACACGCTCCCGAGTCACGCAATCGGTCTGCGGGATTCTCGGCGGCACGGTGACGATCACGCAGACCTCGTCCCCCTCAGCGCGGCTGGCGCTCCACACCACGACGCCGTGGTCCGCTGCGAGCGGAACCACCGTGCCGGGGTCGAAAGTCCGCTCCGCTTCGAGTTCGGCTTGCGTGTCGGCATGGGCCGAGGCGAGGGCGGATGCTTCGGCATCCCACCCCCAGACTCCCCAGCCCACACCGACGCCGATGGCGAGGAGGGCTGCCGCGGCCACAAGGAGAATCGGCCAGCGGCGGGGGCGCTTCCCGCTCCCTGAATCTGTGTCCCCGCTCCCTGAGCCTGTCGAAGGGTCGGCTTCGGGAAAGGCTTCGACTCGCTGCGCTCGCTCAGCCCGTTTCGTCTCGCTGCGCTCGCTCAACGGCCGACCTGGGGCTTCAGGATCGGGCTCTGCAGTCCGGCCCTCGAGCTGCTCGAGGCGGGCGAGCTCCTCACCCGTCAGCCCGCCACCGGGGCCATAGGCTTTGGCGCGCAGCATCCGCAGTTCTGTTGAAGTGTCACGAGGGTCCGGCGGCATCCGCTACCCGATGCTCTCGAACTGCATGCCTGCCCAGACCAACCATCCGAGGCTGAAGATCGTGGCGGCGATACCCAGCACGAGCGCCCATGTCGCGATCGCGCGGCTCTCTACGGGACGGCGCAGCGACATGATCGCCGCAACCACGGCGATGACCGCCAGTGGGATGCCCCACCCCACGAACCATGAGGTGACGAGCGCAACGACCGCCGCGACGAGCGCCCACGGGGCGAGGCGAGCGTTGTCATCGGCTGGTGCCAGTGATGCCGGATCCCACTGCATCGTCGGCGTACCTGCGGAGTCCGCCGGTCCGCTGGCAACGGTCGGCTCGATGCCGATGGGGCCAGTCGGCATCCGTGTGTATTCTCCGCGCCGGGCGCCGGGCATGCGCGCACTGTCGGCAGGGTGCTCGACCTCGGGGCGCGGGTTCTCGACCGTCGGGCCATCGGCGCCGGAGCTGTCAGGTGTGTTCGTCATGCAGCATCCTCCGAGCCCGCTCGGGTGCGCTCGGCGACCTGGATCTCGGTCACGGGCAGTGTCGAGTCCGCACCGAACTCGAGCGTCGAGGGGCGACGTCCCGAGGCAATGAGATCGGCGGCGAGCGCTGCGATCATCGCTCCGTTATCGGTACACAGCGACAGGGGCGGAATCCGCACGGTGACACCGGCCTCTGCCGCACGAGCGAGCGCCACCTCACGCAGTCGCTTGTTGGCGATGACGCCGCCGCCGAGCAGCAGACGCGGGACTCCCCGATCCGCGCATGCAGCGAGAGCCTTGGTGACGAGCACATCGACGACGGCCTCGCGGAAGCTCGCGGCGACATCTGCCCGCGTCGACGGGCTCAGTGGGCGACCGGCATCCTCTTCCCGCTCCACCCAGCGTGCGACGGCGGTCTTCAGGCCCGAGAACGAGAAGTCGTAGCGGTGCTTGGCCATGTCCGTGGCCTTGGAGAGTCCGCGCGGGAACCGGATGGCCTTCGGGTTGCCTCCGCCGCCTGGCGAGGAGTCCGCGGCCCGATCGATCTCCGGCCCGCCCGGATACGGCAGCGAGAGCAGCCGCGCGACCTTGTCGAATGCCTCACCGGCCGCATCATCGATCGTCTCGCCGAGCAGTTCGACATCGGTCGTGAGGTCGCGCACATGCAACAACGAGGTATGCCCGCCCGAGACGAGCAGTGCGATCGTGGGGTACTCGAGCGGCTCGGAGTCGGGTGTGACGATGTCGGCGGCGATGTGCCCTACGAGATGGTTCACGGCGTACAGCGGTTTGTTCAGCGAGACCGCGAGCCCCTTGGCTGCTCCCACGCCGACCATCAGGGCTCCGGCGAGACCTGGGCCGCTGGTCACGGCGATGGCATCGAGATCCTCGAGCGAAACCTGGGCTTCGGCGAGCGCCGTCTCGATCGACGGCTGCAACGCCTCGAGATGCGCGCGGGCTGCAACCTCGGGCACGACACCGCCGTAGCGGGCGTGCTCGTCCATGCTGGAGGCGATCGTGTTCGACAGGAGCGTGCGTCCGCGGACGATGCCGATGCCGGTCTCGTCGCAGCTCGTCTCGATTCCGAGCACGAGAGGTTCGGTGCGGGGCTCGGTCACAGCTTCACCTTCATCACGATCGCATCCACATCGTCGGGCTGGTAGTAGCGCGGCCGGCGGCCGATCTCCTCGAACCCCTCCGACAGGTACAGGCCCTCGGCGGCCGGGTTGTCGGCGCGCACCTCGAGGAACACTTCGCGTGCGCCACGGGCGGATGCTTCGGCGAGCAGAGTCCGCAACATCGCACGCCCGCGCCCTTCGCCTCGGCGGGCGTCGAGCAGCGCGATCGTCTGGATGTCGGCATCCGCACTCCCGCGGATCGATCGGAGCCCGGCATATCCGATGACGGCATCATCATCTTCGTCGACGACGTAGTGGCTGTATTCCGTGACGAGCTCGGCCGCCATGGCCTGGGTGCTCCACGCGTCGGTGGGGAATGAGGCGTTCTCGATCGCCATGATCGCGTCCAGGTCCGTGGGTGTCGCGGGGCGGATCGTCATCAGCTCACCCGCTTCGGCGCACCGGGCA
The DNA here is from genome assembly GCF_052099035.1 of Microbacterium sp. GTDB lineage: Bacteria > Actinomycetota > Actinomycetes > Actinomycetales > Microbacteriaceae > Microbacterium. Next base: position 4,614 of record NZ_JBQDSX010000093.1, read on the forward strand.
CGGTCACGTCGGGTTGGCGGAGATACAGCGGCTCCGCGCCGGTGAGCTCTCGTCCGGCGCGTGCGGCACGCATGCCGACGCGGGCAAGCGCCGCAGCATCCAGAGTCGCCACCTCGATCGAGTGGATGCCGCGCAAGCGCTCGTCGGCATCGGCACGGGGCACGAGGATGGTGGGTTCGACGAGATTCGGGATGCCGTCGGCATCCGTCCCCTCGAAAATACTGATCGCGACCTCGCGGCGACGGGCATCCGTGACGATGGCGAAGCGCCCCGAGACGGCCCCTGAGCCTGTCGATCCGGTCCCTGAGCCTGTCGAAGGGTCGAGCACGGCGAGCGCGGCGGCGAAGTGGCTCGGCACCGGGGTGACCTCGACGCCGCGGCCGAGGGCGAAAGCGCGCGCGGTGGCGATGCCGATCCGCAGACCGGTGAAGGGTCCTGGCCCCATGCCGGCGACGACGTGCGCGACTGCCCCGGAGCCCGCGGAAGCGAGCGTCTGCTCCAGCAGCGTGCCGATCACCTCGGCGTGGCCGAGCGGGTCAGGGCTGGAGGCATCCGCTACGACCCGGCCGTCCGCATCAACGAGCGCGACGGCCGTACCGAGCGAGGTGTCGACAGCGAGAATCACCTCTCCAGGGTAGTCGGCGCCACACGATCAGGCGCGCACGCACTCAATGGTCACGACCCGTGGGGCGTCGGCATCCAGGTCTTCATCGGCGATGTCCTCGTCGCCGCCGATCGGGCGCTCGATCTCGATGTCCCACCATGTGTCGGCGATCGCGCCGGCCATCTCACGCCCCCACTCGATCACGACGACCGAGCCCGCGAGGTCCACGTCGAGATCGTCGAGTTCGGCGGCCGATCCGAGCCGGTAGGCGTCGACGTGCACGAGGGGCGCGCGGCCGACCAGCGAGGGGTGAGTGCGGGCGATGACGAAGGTCGGGCTCTGGACAGGTCCGCGCACGCCCAGCCCTTCGGCAAGGCCTCGGGTGAAGGTCGTCTTCCCCGCGCCGAGCGGACCGGTCAACACGATCAAATCGCCGCCGATGAGCTGCTCGCCGATGACGAAGCCGAGGTGCTCCATCGCCTCCGATGTCGCGATGTCGCGGCGTCCGAGGAAAGCAGGGTCGATGCTCACGCGCTTCTCCGAGGTACGCGGTTACCGATCCGGGTCACAATGTCGTAGTTGATGGTGCCGGCGGCGTTAGCCCACTCCGTGGCCGAGGGCGCACCGAGCGTCGGGTCGCCGAAGATGGTGACCTCGTCCCCCACGGAAACCGGGGTGTCTCCGACATCGACGATGAACTGGTCCATGGCGACGCGGCCGGTGACGGCGAAACGGCGCCCCCCGATCGCGACGGGGCCACGACCGGAAGCCTGACGTGGGATGCCATCGGCGTAGCCGAGCGGCACAAGCGCCAGGGTCGTGTCGCGGTCGGCGCGGTGGTCGTATCCGTACGAGACACCGGCTCCCGCTGGCACGCGCCGCACCGCCGCGACTGCGCCGCGCAGGGTCATGGCTGGACGCAGTCCCAGTTCAGCCGAGGAGCGGTCATCGAAGGGCGATAGTCCGTACAGACCGATGCCGATGCGGACGGCATCGAGGCGCGTCTCAGGCAGATCGATCGCGGCCGCGGTCGCGGCGATGTGCCGGATCTGCGGATGGATGCCGACGGATGTTGCAGCCGCCGTGCCCTCCTCGAATCGGGCGAGGGCGTCGCGGTCATCTGCGGGCGAAGCGTTGGAGAGGTGGCTGAACAGACCGATGATGCGGATACGTCCGATGCGTTCGAGGCGCGCTGCCTCGGCGAGGACGCGGCCCCAGTCGCGCGGCGGGATGCCGTTGCGCGAGAGGCCCGTCTCAAGCTTGAGGTGAACGTCGACGACTCCCTCCGCTCCGGCTGCGGCACCAGCGGCCTCGAGCTGGTCGAAGGAGGAGATCCCGACCTCGATGCGGTTCGCGGCGGCGGTCTCGAAGCGTTGTCCCGGTTCGTGCAGCCAGGCGACGATCGGCGCGGTGATGCCCTGGCGACGCAGGTCGAGCCCCTCGGCGATCTCCGCGACACCGAGACGGGTTGCTCCTCCGGAGAGGGCGGCGACCGCTGCGGATGCGGCGCCGTGCCCGTAGGCATTCGCTTTGACGACGGCGATGACGTCGACGCCCGTGACGCGGCGGATGTGCCGGGTGTTGTCGGCGATGGCATCCATATCGATGGTCGCCTCGCGGAACGGAGCATTCATGCCGCGCTCCCCTCTCCCCGAGGTTCCATCCCCCGAGGCCGCACCATCCGAGCCCCCACCATCCGTCGAGCCCGCATCCCCCGAGGTTCCATCCGTCGAGGCCCCCCGTGGTTGCCGAGGCCCCCGCTGGGACACGCGAATGCGAGGGGGCGCCGATGACTGGAGGGGGCATCGGCGAAGGTGGTGCGGGTGCGGGTGGTGCAGGTGCGGGTGCGGGGAGTCATGCGGGCAGCCCCTCTGCGATGACGAACGCCGTGGCGAGGCCCGCGTCGTGCGACATGGTCAGGTGCAGGCTGGTGATCCCGCGCTGCTCGATGACGTCGGCGGTCGTGCCGGACAGGCGGAAGTACGGCCGCCCGGACTCTTCGGATCCGATCTCGATCTCGGTCCAGTGCACGCTGTCTGACCCGCCGAGCGCCTTGATGAGCGCTTCTTTCGCGGCGTAGCGGGCGGCCAGAGACGGAAGCTTGAGTTCGCGCTCGGTCGGCGCGAACAGGCGCTCCATCAACCGCGGCGTCCGGGAGATCGTGCGCTCGAACCGCGGTATGTCGACGAGGTCGATGCCGGTCCCGATGATCACGGTTCCAGCCTACCGGCCCCACCCCGCCGTGCCCGGAACGTGCCCGGGACCAGCCGCCGAGGCCCCCTCGAAATGCCGACGCCCCCTGTGATTCGCGCGTCCCAGCGGGGGCGTCGATGATCAGAGGGGGCGTCGGCGCAAGCGCGACGAGACGCGAGCGCGACGCGACACGTCGGCCGACGGGCTACTCGACCGTGACGGACTTCGCGAGGTTGCGAGGCTGGTCGACGTCGAGACCCTTCGCTGTAGCAAGCGCCATGGCGAAGATCTGTAGCGGCACGACCGTGAGTAGCGGCTCGAACATGGGGCCTGCGAGCGGAATGTGGATGACCTCATCCGCGAACGGCAGCACCGCGGCATCCCCCTCTTCGGCGATGACGATGACTCGCGCGCCGCGGGCACGGATCTCCTGGATGTTCGAGACGACCTTGGAGTGGATCAGCGCGGAGTGGCGCGGCGACGGCACGATGACGAAGACGGGCTGGCCGGGCTCGATAAGCGCGATCGGTCCGTGCTTGAGCTCACCGGCGGCGAAGCCCTCGGCGTGGATGTACGAGATCTCCTTGAGCTTCAGCGCGCCCTCGAGGGCGATCGGGTATCCGACGTGGCGACCGAGGAACAGCACGGAGCGGGTGTCGGCCATCCAGTTCGCAAGCTGCGAGACGTGGTCGTTCTCCTTTGCGAGCACCGACGCGATCTTCTCGGGCAGCGAAGCGAGTTCGGCAACGACATCCGACTCGACAGCGACAGAGCGCACCCGCCCCATGTGCAGACCGAGCAGCAGCAGAGCGGTGATCTGCGCCGAGAACGCCTTGGTGGATGCCACGGCGACCTCGGGTCCGGCATGGGTGTAGACCACGGCATCCGATTCGCGCGGAATCGTCGCGCCCTGCGTGTTGCAGATCGACAGTGTGCGGGCTCCGCGCTCGCGGGCGTATTTCACGGCCATGAGCGTGTCCATGGTCTCGCCGGACTGGCTGATCGAGATGACGAGCG
>NZ_JBQDSX010000094.1:0-8405 GCF_052099035.1 Microbacterium sp.
CGAGAATCTCGCGTGCGCCAACTGCTTCGATCTGTGCCACGGATGTACTCCTTGAGAAGGTGGGCATGGGCGGACCGGGAGGCCCTCCCTCAGTCTAGGGCGAACCCCGTCGTGCGTCATTCCGGCAGCGGGCGGTCGATCGTGCGAGAGGATGGGCGCTATGACCGATGCGCGCACACTCACCGATCGCCGCGTGCTGCTCGCGGGCGGCACATCCGACGCCGGGTGGGCGATCGCGCACGCCCTCCGCGGTCGCGGGGCGCGCGTCGTCGTGGCCGGGAGGAGCCCGGTGCGGTTGGCGCGCTTCGCCGACGCGGGGTTCGACGCGGTCGAGGTCGATCTCACGCACGCCGCGGCCGTGGACGACGCCGTCGGCGGCCTCGGACCCCTCGATGGGCTGATCCCGCTGGTCGGCGGGTGGCGCGGCGGCGGCGGGATCCCTGGTCAGAGCGACGAGGACTGGCAGGCGCTGTCGGATGCCCTGACGGCGGTGCGCCACGCGTGCCGCGCGGCGTGGCCGCTGCTCGAGGCATCGCCGGCCGCACGCGTCGCCGTCGTCTCGTCGGTGCAGGTGGCCCGTCCCCTCGCGGGCGGTGCGAACTACGCGGCCGTCAAGGCAGCGATCGAGGCGTGGATCCAGGCGATGGCGCACGGATTCTCGATATCGGCTCGCGACGCCGACCGTCCGCAGGCCGGCGGCTGCACCATCTTCCGGGTGAATCAGCTCGCGGATGTCGTCGACGACGTCGCCGCGGGCATGGCCGGCCTCTGGGACGAGGCCCCGGATCCGACGGCCCGCATCGTGACGCTGGCGTGAGCCCTCCGGACCGTGTCCCGATTGATGCGGGATCGACTGCCGCTTTCGCGCATCACGTGGGACACGGTGGGTCTCAGAGGCTGCGGCGCTCTGCGATGAGCCGGGCACCGCGGATCACGACGCCGATCGCGACCACGGCCGCTCCCGCCACGACCGACGGCCACGGCAGCAGTGCGGCCAGGCCCGCGCACCCGATCGCGCCCGCGACCTGCAGCCACTGCGGGTACCGGCGCACCGTCTTTCCCTGACGCAGCGCCGCGAGGTTCGCCACGAAGTAGTACAGCAGCACCCCGAACGAGCTGACGCCGATCGCGCCGCGCAGGTCGGCGACGAGAAGGATCGCGATCACGACGGCCGCGACCGCGATCTCCGCCCGGTGCGGCACGCGCATACGCGGATGGATCCGCGAGAAGAATCCCGGCAGGTCTCCCCCGCGCGCCATCGCGAGGCTCGTGCGCCCGATGCCGGCGATGAGCGCGAGCAGCGCGCCGAGCGCGGCGCAGGCCGCCCCGACGCGGACGACCGGCGCGCCCCAGTCCCACCCGGATGCCGCAACGACGTCGGCGAGCGGCGTCGCGGAGACGTGCGGCGCGGGTCCGAGCGCCTGCAGCACCGTGACCGCAAGCACGGCGTAGACCACGACCGCGCCGGCGAGCGCGAAGACGATGGCACGCGGGATCGTCCGCGCCGGATCCCTCACCTCCTCGCCCATCGTCGCGATGCGCGCGTACCCGGCGAACGCGAAGAAGATCAGTCCCGCCGACTGCAGGATCCCGTACCACCCGCCGTCGAACAGGCCCTCACCGATCGATGCGTGCTCGCCCGTGGATCCGACGAGTCCCGACACCGCGACGAAGACGAGCACTAGCAGCACGATCACGACGATGATCTTCGCAGCGCTCGCCGTGCGCGTGACGCCGAGGAGGTTCACGATCGTGAGCAGCACTACGGCGCCGATCGCGGCCGGCCGCTCGAACCCGGGGGCCGCGTACGATGCGAAGGTCAGCGCCATGGCCGCGCAGCTCGCGATCTTGCCGACGACGAAGCACCACCCGGCGAGGTACCCCCACCACGCCCCCAGCTCTGCGTTGCCGTAGGCGTACACTCCTCCCGCGACCGGGTGGACTGCGGCGAGCTGCGCCGTCGATGTCGCGTTGCAGAACGCCACGACCGCCGCGAGCACGAGCCCGATCAGCACCCCGCTCCCCGCCGCTTCGATCGCCGGCTGCCACACGGCGAACGCGCCCGCGCCGATCATGGATCCCAGGCCGATCGCGACCGCGTCCGAGAGTCCCAACCGGCGTACGAATCCTGACGTCATGGTTGGGGAGCGTATCGGGGCGGCGTCGTGCGGTGCGGCGCGGCGCGCAGCCGTTCACCGGAGGTTCTCCGAGTGTCCGGCTTGCGCCGGGCTCGACGACCCCTGGGGGCTTCAGTATCTCGCCATGCCGCGGCGAAGCAGAGCGACCGCGGTCGCGGCGTCGTCCACGGTGATCGTCAGGTCGCTCCCGCCGACGCGCGCGACGCGGATCCCCTCCCCCGCCCGCAGTACGAAGCCCTGACCGTTCGCCCCGAAGCGCCACCCCCAACCGCCGAACTCCGCCATCGGACTGACTTCAACGATCCGCACCGCGGTGATCGAGCCGGCGGCGATGCGCACCCGCGGCCACCCGAGCGGTGCGCGCACCGTGAGCCCCGCGTCGTCGATGCGCACATCGAAGCGCAGCATCGACAGCGACAGCACCGAGACGACGAGCATCAGCGCGAGCGTTCCCCAGAGCGCGAACGGAATGCTCCCCGTGCGCCTCACCGCGTCGAAGCACAGCGCGAGCACGGCGAGCGTCGTGCCCCCGACGAGCGCGCCGAGGGTGACCGCCCCCGCGCGCGACATCCGCACCGAACGGGTCCACACTCCCGGCTGCGCGCCCGTCAACGGCAGCGGATCCTGCTCTGCGGCGTCCGCCGCCGGCGGCTCTTCGATCATGAGCAGATAGATCGTGCCGAGCACGGCCCCGACGATGAGCGAGAGGATCATGATCCCGAGGGAATCCGGCGCGTCCGACGCATCGTCGACCCCGACCTGCACGATCACGAGACCGAGCATCGCCGAGCCGAGGAACCCCGTTTCCGCACCGATCACGACCCCGAGGAAGCGGTACTGCGTGCGCTGCGCCGGGCTCTTCACCTCAGCCAGCGCGATGCCCGCGATCAGTGCCGTGATTCCGCCGCCGATGCCGATCGTCATGAGCGGATAGGTCCAGGACGGACCGAACCCGTCCCCCGTGCCGGAGAGGCCCCAGTGCGTCGCGACGACGTCGGGGAGAAGCGGCATCAGCGAAAGCTGCACCGCCGCGATGCCGACGAACGCCGCCATCGGGATCCAGAGGCACCGGATCGCGAATGCGCGACGGGCTCGCTTCCTGGTCTCGAGCAGCGCGTCTGTCATGGACGGGTCCTCTCTGTCGGGCCGGTGCTCACGTGCGCGGTTCGCTCGGCCGCGAGCTGCGCGCGCAGCACGACGAGGCCGGCAGCGGCATCGTCGGTCGCAACGACGAAGCGCGATCCGTCCGCGCGGCGGATCCGGATGCCTTCGCCGGCTCGGATCGCGACGCCCGCCTGCGGTCCGACCGAGCGCGCGTTCCAGCCGGTCTTCCCGATCTCGACCGCCGGATCCACCTCGATGAGGTCAGCATCCGCGATATCGGTCAGCGGGATGCTGACCCGAGGAATTCCGATCGGCGAGCGCACGAGGACCCCTCGCGCGTCGATCCGCACCTGCACGACGAGCGCGGCGGGCGCGGCGGCTGCGTGCACGATGAGCAGCGTCGCTGCGACGATCCATGCGGGCTGCTCCAGCATCGCGAGAGCGTGAGCCGCGATCGCGAGGGCTGCGACGAGGCCGGCGGTGATCGCCCCCTGCAGCCCGTATCGCCCGGCGGCCGTCGTGGCGCTCCACTGCCGCAGGTCGTCTCCCTCGGGATCCGAGCGGTCACGGCGCGACGACGGCAGGAGCGTGCTCGCGAGGCTCGCGAAGGACGCTCCGGTCGCGATCGCGACGAGCATCGCCGTTCCGGCTGGTGCCTCCGGCTTCCCGATCTGCCCGATGAACGTCGCGCCGAGCACGAGCACGCAGGATCCGACGACGAACCAGGTCGTCGCCGCAACGAAGCGCGGCCTCGGCCTGTCGTTCACCGACCGGAGATCGAACAGCCCGACCGCTGCGAACAGCGCCGTGGAACCGTAGCCGATCGCGGCCGTGACGCCGATCGTGCCCCACGCCGGCCCCCAGCCGTCGGGTTCGCCGGCCACCGACCAGTGGATCACGACGCGCGCGGGCAGGAAGGGCAGGGCGACGATCTCGGCGACGACCACCGCCGTGACGGCCGCCATCGGCAGCCAGACGATGATCAGGCGGATCAGCCGGGCCTGCGACTTCACGCGGCGCTCAGCGGAGGGGCTTGAAATCGAGGTCGTGCTGACCCGCTGCGACGGTCGCGAACGACGTGTAGCCGTCTGCCTGCGCGCGCTCGAGCACGCCCTTGAGGTTCCTCGGCCGGCGCTCGAGCCTCACGCGCGCGCCGTCGGAGACGAGGCGCGCCTTGTGGGCGAGCAGCTCCGCGACCGGCACGTCCTTGTCGTGCACGAGCACGACAGCGCGGGCTCCCTCGGCCTCAGCGATCGCGACGAGGTCGACGATGCGCTCGAAGCCGATCGAGAATCCGACGGCCGGCACGTCCTGTCCGAGGAAGCGGCCGATCATGCCGTCGTATCGTCCGCCGCCGCCGAGCGAGTACGTCACGTCGGGGTGCGCGATCTCGAAGATCGTGCCGGTGTAGTAGCCCATGCCGCGCACGAGGAACGGGTCGAACACGAGCGGGGCGTCGCCGCGCGCAGCCGAGACCGCCTCGCCCACGCCGACGAGGTGATCCACGATCTCGCCCGGGATCCCCTCGGGGAGGAGGGCGCGGATCTGCTCGGGACCGAAGGATCCGGCGGGCGCCTCGAGCCCCGCCAAGAACGCCTCCAGGGCGCCGACCGCTGCGTCTGCGGCGCCGCGCTCGCGCAGCTCGGCCGCGACACCGGTGGGCCCGATCTTGTCGAGCTTGTCGATCGTGATGAGCACGCCCGGGCGCTCGGCCTCGGGGAACCCGAAGACATCGAGCATCGCATCGAGCGCGCGGCGATCGTTGATGCGCACGTGCGCGCCGGCGAGACCGAGCGCGTCGAGCACGTCGAGCGTGGCCGTGATCAGTTCGACCTCCGCACGGCTCGACGCATCGTTCATGATGTCGATGTCGCACTGCATGAACTGGCGGTACCGCCCCTTCTGCGGGCGCTCCGCCCGCCACACGGGCGCGATCTGCAGGGCGCGGAAGACCGTGGGCAGCTCGGCGCGGTGCGAGGCGTAGAAGCGCGACAGCGGCACAGTGAGGTCGTAGCGCAGCCCGAGGTCGGCGAGATCCGCGGGGTCGGTCGTCGTCGCGAGCGCGTCGGCCGAGATGCCGCGCTTCATGATGTTGAACGCCAGCTTCTCGTTGTCGCCGCCCATGCCCGCATGCAGCCGGCCGTACTCCTCCATGACCGGAGTCTCAATCTCGTCGAAGCCGTGCGCGCGGTATCGCTCGCGGATGACGGAGAGCACGCGCTCGCGGCGGGCCTTGTCTGCGGGGAGGAAATCGCGCATTCCGCGCGGCGGGTTCACAGTTGCCATAGGGGATCCATTATCCCCTACCGGACCGCGCGGCCCGTGAGCCCTGCTCGGCCTCGCGCACCTCGCCCGCGAACGCGCGCACGCGCCCGCGCAACGCCCGCTCCGCGTCCCAGCCTCGAGCGCGGGCCAGCGCGACGAGCCCGAGGATCGTGTCGCCGAGCTCCTCCTCGGTCTCGGGCAGGAGCGCCTCTTGGTCCGCCTGCTCGAGGGCTTCGACGGCCTGGATCGCCTCCACCAGCTCGAGGCCCACTCCGACCTTCTCGCCCTTGCCGAGCACCTTCTGCGCGAGGGCGAGCGCCGGCATCGCGGCCGGCACGCCGTCGAGCACCGAGGTGCGCGAGCGCTTCTCGTCGCGCTTCGCCGCGTTCCACAGGTCGAGCACGCGCTCGGGAGTGGCCGCGTCCTCCCCCGCGAAGACGTGCGGATGCCGGCGGATCATCTTGTCGGCCAGCCCTGCGGCGACATCATCGATCGCGAAGTCCTCCGCCACCGCCGAGTGGAACAGCACCTGCCAGAGCAGGTCGCCGAGCTCCTCGCGCAGGTCGTCCGCGGATCCGGATTCGACCGCGTCGATCACCTCCGCGGCTTCCTCGGTGAGGTACGGGACGAGCTTCTCGTGCGTCATCTCGCGGGACCACACGCAGCGCCGATGCACCTGCTCCATGACATCGGCAACCCGCCGCAGCTCGTCTCCTGGCTCCATCACCCCTCCACTATTCCTCATTTCTGGCACTTTTCATGCGTCAAATCGAGGGAGAAACGTGCCAGAAATGAAGAAAAGTGGGTGTCAGGCGGTCGCCGCGAGGCGGCGGTGGTGCCGGGCGCGCAGCGGCACGACGATCGCCGAGAGGATCAGCGAGGCGAGGGAGCCGATCAGCACGCCGAGCACCGCCTCGTCCGCGATCGTCGCGTCCGAGTACGCCAGCCTCGACAGCAGCAGCGACACCGTGAAGCCGATGCCGCCGAGCGCGGCCGCGGGGAGGATGTCGCCGATCGGCAGCCGCTCGCCGCGTCCGACGAACTGCGCCAGCCAGCCGAACAGGGTGATGCCGATGAGCTTGCCGACCGGCAGAGCGACGACGATCGCCCACAGCGCCGGCGAGAGCTCATCGATCGAGACCTGAGGGATCATGACGAGCGCCGAGAAGAACGCGAAGATCGGCAGGATCAGCGCGTTGATCCACGGCTCGAGCGCGTGCCTCGCGCTCATGCCGACGTCCTGACGGATCACGAGGCCGAGCGCGACGCCCGCGATGGTCGCGTGGACACCGGAGTGGAACACGAACACCCACGCGGCGATCGCGAGCACGATCAGCAGCGGCAGGCGGATCGCTGTCGGAATGTCCAAGCGACTGACGATCGCGAACACAGCCACACACGCGATGCCCGCGAGCATCATGCCGAAGTCGAGGTCGGTGGCGAACAGCACCGCGATGAAGACGATGCCGACGATGTCGTCGATGATCGCGAGAGCGAGCAGGAAGACGCGCACGCCCTTGGGCAGGCCCTTGCCGAACATCGCCAGCACACCGAGGGCGAAGGCGATGTCGGTCGCGGTCGGAATCGGCCAACCCGCCGAAGCGTCCCCCCGTCCCGCGATCATCAGGAAGACGATGATCGGCACGATGACGCCGCCGACAGCCGCGATCGCCGGGCGGATCGCCTTGGCGACGCTGTTCAGCTGCCCGCGGGTCAGTTCGAACTGCAGCTCGACCGCGACGCCGAAGAAGAACACCGCGAGCAGCAGGTCGGCGACCCAGTGCGAGATCGACAGTTCGAGGCCCGGAACGCCGAACTCGGTGTGGCTCCACGAGATCACCTCGCCGCCGAACGGCAGGTTCGCGATGATCAGCCCGAGCGCGGCGGCTCCGAGCAGGAGGAACGCGGGAAATCTTTCAGAACGAAGAAGCTTCATCGTTGCCTTTCGAGTCGACACATCTCGCGGATCAGGCGATCCGCGACGCCGACCAGACTTCCCGGCACACCAGATTCCATTCTACTCAGCGAGCGGGAACAGCGCGTCCAGCAACTGACGCACCCACGCGATGAGACCGGATCCTGTGACGAGCTCGCCGCCCGCGGTCGGCAGCGGCACGACCAGCGCATCGCCGCCCGAGAGCAGCTTCGATCCGGGGTGAAGCCGCTTCAGGCGCACCTGCATCGAATCGGGCAGATGCGCGGGCGCAATTCGCAGGTTCTTGCCCATCGCGACGACGTCGGACAGCTGTGACAGCGCGGCGCGTCGACGCAGGCGCGCGACCTCGACGAGTCCCGAAACCTCCGCGGGCGGTTCGCCGTATCGGTCGGTCAGCTCCTCGATGACGAGATCGATCGCGTCCTGCGCGGCGGCGGCTGTCGCGGCGGCGGACAGCTTCTGGTACGCCTCGAGCCGCAGACGTTCGCTGTCGATGTAGTCGTCGGGGATCCGCGCCTCGATGGGCAGCTCGAGGCGCAGCTCGACCGGACCATCGGCCGTCTCGCCGCGGAACTCGCTCACCGCCTCACCGATCATGCGCAGGTACAGGTCGAAGCCGACGCCCTCGATGTGCCCGGCCTGCTCGGCCCCGAGCAGGTTGCCGGCGCCGCGGATCTCGAGATCCTTCATCGCGACCTGGATGCCGCTGCCGAGGTCGTTGTGCACGGCGATCGTCTCGAGGCGGTCCGCCGCCGTCTCCGACAGCGGCTTGCCCTCGTCGTACACGAAGTACGCGTACGCGCGCTCGCGGCCTCGCCCCACGCGCCCGCGCAGCTGGTGCAGCTGGGCGAGCCCGTATTTGTCGGCGCGGTCGATGACGATGGTGTTCGCGTTCTGGATGTCGATTCCGGTCTCGATGATCGTCGTGCACACGAGCACGTCGAACTTGCGCTCCCAGAAGT
>NZ_JBQDSX010000095.1:0-8161 GCF_052099035.1 Microbacterium sp.
CGGCGTCGCCGGAGTATCTGCCTTCACGGGTTCGTCCGGCTGGGAGCCAAAAAGGCGCGCGACAAATGAGGCCATGCCCACACGCTATTCGGGCAAGCTCCGTTCTTTCTGCGTGACACTCGTCTCACTCCAGGAGTGTGACAAGCTCGCGCTCGAGGTAGGGCGTGAGCGTGAGGTTGAATGTGCTGGTCTGATGGTTGCCATCCCAGGTTGTGACGACTCCACCCACGACCAGGTTGCAACGGTATTCCTCGCAGATGTAGTCGTTGAGGTCGATCAGGTGTGCGTTAGGTGTCGCTTCAATCGCCTGATACACGCCCGTCGGGCGCTGCGTCGCCTTCGTTCTGTCCTCGGAGCAGACGCCCCCGACAAGCATCGATGCATTTTGCAGGCATTCGATCGCCGACTCGGGGAAGAAAGGCGTATCGCGCAGCGCAATGATCGGCACGTCTTCCGACGAGCGATGCGACCATGCTTCTTCGATCAACCCGGCATGGAAGTTTTCATAAGTCATGCCATCCGGAACTGGCTCGAAGGTGGTCTTCGTGGAGGCCGTGGTGAGAATCGCGTCATACTTGGACGAATGCGCGAGTTCATTCATCGCATTGCGCCACTCGATGCACGCATTCTGTGCCTCGACCTTGGTGCCTCGCCGCGGCGCATCGGGTGAGATCCACTGGCACCCGGCTCGCGAGGAGATATCCATGGCCCAGCCGAGATCCTCCGCGGTCTTCTTGTACGACTCGATCCATGCGTCGTTGTGTGAGTCCCCGACCACGAGAAGATACTTGCTCGCCGTCCCGACATCCCCGACAGTGCACACGTTCACCTCGGTGGACGCCTCCGCGTTCCAGCACTCATCGATGCGCGGCATGTCCTGGCGGAGTTTATCGAGCGAGGGACGCGGCTCAGCACCTTTCCCGAAGCCCGCACATTCGGGCCGCTCAGGGTCTAGAGAGGCCGCGCCCGCACATGGATCGACGACGACATTTGCACTCTTCGTAGCCTGGATACCGAGGGCAGCTCCTGCCGGCGCCCCGGCGACAATAATCGCGATCAAGGCAAAAATCAGCGCGTGGCGAGGCTTCTTCGACGTTGCCCACACAATCGCAGGTGTGAGGATCCACCGGGTCACGAGTGCGATGACAAAGGCGAGCCCCATGACGAAGCATGCACCGCGCCAGCCGAGCACATCTCGTTCCTTCACGGTAAAGAACACGATGAGGATCGGCCAGTGCCAGAGATACAGACCGTACGAGATGCTGTCGAGAAAAACGAGAGGCCTGCTTCGCAGGAGCGGTGTGGGAGAGAGCCAGCCGCCGTTTGCCGAGAGCAATACGAGCACGGCACCGCCGACAGGCAAGAGCGCGGCCGGACCGGGGTAGGCCGTACCGCCGCTGAAGATGAATCCACTGGAGATGATCATCGAGAGGCCCAGCCAGCCTGTGATCGGGCGCAAAACTGCCGGTAGCGCTCGATTGTTCATCAGTAGTCCGGCGATCAGACCTCCCGCGCCCAGTTCCCAGAAACGCGCGAACGTATCGAAGTATGCCTCCTGCGGGTTCACGGCATTCGCGTTCCACGCGTAGATGAACGATGCGAGTGTCGCGGCGCCGAGAAGCGACCAGAACAGCGTCACACGCGCGCGGCGAGATTTCGTGACGAGAGTTAGCAGTCCGACGAGCAGAGGGAAGCCAATGAAGAACTGCGCCTGAACCGACAGCGACCAGAAATGTTGTAGAGGGCTCGTCTCTGGGCCCGCGGCGCCGTACGCAAGTTGTGTGGCCACGAGCTGCCAGTTCTCGAAGTAGAACGCCGTCGAGATGACCTCGAGGAGGTTCTGCTCACGATTCAACGGAGAGAGCACGACGAGCGAGGCAATCGTGACGGCCACCAGAACGAGAGTCGCGGGCGGTGCAAGACGCGAGAAGGTGCGGCCCCATCGTGCGACGATGCCGAGCGGCTTCATATTCGCGAGCGAACGTCCCAGCGACATGATGAGTAGGAAGCCCGACACCGTAAGAAACACGTCAACGCCGCCCGAGACGCGGCCCTGGCCGAACAGGTGAAAGATGACGACGAGTGTCAGCGCGATGCCACGCAGCCCATCGATCTCCAGAATGCGGTGGCCGGTGCGCGCCGCGCGCCGCGACCCTCGGGTCTCCAGTTGTTGGTTCGTCTCCGCACTCACTGTCGCGATTTTTCCAGATCCGGCTGAACAGACTCTCCTGCGCGCATGAGATTCACGAGCCACCGCTTAACGGGCGGGTCAGGAGTTGTCGGCATTATACTGTTGGAGAACGTCGCTGAGCGTTCCGTCCATCTCGAGCTTGTGATTCTTGATGTACAGCCCGCGCTGGCAGAAGCGACGCAGGTCGCCCTCGCGGTGGCTCACGAAGAACAGCGTGCGCCCGACAGCGAGCATCTCGTCGATGCGCCCGTAGCACTTCTCGCGGAAGGCCTTGTCGCCGACCGCGAGCACCTCGTCGACGAGCAGGATCGGGTGGTCGAGCCGCGACACCACGGCGAATGCGAGGCGCACCTTCATGCCGTTCGACAGGTGCCGGTAGGGCGTGTCCTGGGAGTCGTGCAGCTCGGAGAAGTCGATGATCTCGTCGTACCGCTCGGCGACCTCCGCCTTGCTCATGCCGTGCAGGCCCGACGTGAGCTTCACGTTCTCGCGCACTGTCAAGTCCCCCACGAACCCGCCCGTGATCTCGATGAGCGGCGCGACGCCGCCGTTGACCCGCACGGTTCCCTCGTCGGGCAGCAGCACACCGGCGACGAGTTTCAGGAGCGTCGACTTGCCCTGACCGTTGCGCCCGACGACGCCGATCGACTCGCCGGGGCGAACCTGGAAACTCACGTCACGCAGCGCCCAGAACTCGTCCTTGGGCGTGCGGTGCTTGGGATCCGCGAACATCGACTTGATCGAGCGCCGGCCCCGCCTCGAACGGCGGAACCGCACGCCGAGCGAATCGACCTCGATCGCATACTCCTGCTCGCCCATCACAGCTCCTTCAGAAGGGGGCGCTCGAGCCGGCGGAACACGAGGATCCCGACTCCCAGGAATACGACGCACATGAGCGCGCTCATGCTGACCGCGAACGTGTCCCAGAGCTCGGGGAAGAACGCGGCGCGGTACATCGTGAAGATCCCGGAGAGCGGGTTGAAGGCGCCGAGCTCGCGGAAGACGTCGGGCAGGTCGCCGACGCTGTAGATGATCGGCGTCGCATAGAACAGGGCGCGCAGGACGAGCCTCGTCGTACGCTCGAGGTCGCTGAACATCACGCACAGCGGCGCGACGATGAGACCGAGGCCGGTCAGCAGGACCACCTGCATCAGCACCGCGAGCGGGAACCAGAGCACGCCCCAGGTCAGCGTCGCGCCGCCGAAGACCGCAAACAGCACGAGCACGGGCAACGAGCAGAGGAATTCGACGCCCTTCGAGACGATGATCCGGCCCACCCAGATCGACCGCGGGATCGCGGTCGATCTCACGAGCTTCGCGTCCTTATTGAACGCCTTCGTGAAGTCGCTGACCGACGAGTTGAACCACACCCACGGCAGCAGCGCGCAGATCAGGAACACGATGTACGGGTCGGCCCCGACGTCGCGCTGGAAGATCTGCGTGAATACGAACCAGTAGATCGCGCTCATCACGAGCGGATCGAGAACGCTCCACAGATAACCGAGCCAGCTCGTCGCGTAGCGGACCCGCAGATCGCGCGACGACAGGAGCCACAACGAGTGAAGGTAGCGCCGCCGCGGGGTCGTCATGCTGGTGTCTACGCGAGCTTGTTATTCCACATCGACAGCGCCGACCCGATCGCCATGTGCATGTCGAGATACTGGTAGGTGCCGAGCCGGCCGCCGAAGTGCACGTCCTGTTCGCCCTTCTGCAGATCGCGATAGACCATCAGGCCCTCTCGGTCCTCCGGCGTGTTCACCGGGTAGTACGGCTCATCGGACGCCTCGGCGAAGCGCGAGAACTCGCGCATGATGACCGTCTTGTCCTGCGCGAGCAGCTCCGTGCGCTCCGGGTGGAAGTGCTTGAACTCGTGGATGCGCGTGTACGGCACGTCGGCGTCCGGGTAGTTCATGACGGAGGTGCCCTGGAAGTCGTTGATGTTCAACACTTCCTGCTCGAAGTCGAGCGTGCGCCAGCTCAGCGCGCCCTCGGCGTAGTCGAAGTAGCGATCGACCGGTCCCGTATAAACGACCGGGATCTGCCCGACGACCGCGGCCTTGTTGAACGGCTGCGACGCGTCGAAGAAGTCGGTCTCGAGCTGCACCGTGATGTTCGGGTGGTCGGCCATGCGCTCGATCCACGCCGTGTAACCGTCGGTCGGCAGGCCCTCGTGGGTGTCGCTGAAGTACCGGTTGTCGTAGGTGTACCGCACGGGGAGGCGGCTCACGATATCGCCCGAGAGCTTCTTCGGGTCGGTCTGCCACTGCTTGGCGGTGTAGTCGCGGAAGAACGCTTCGAACAGGGGGCGGCCGACGAGCGCGATGCCCTTCTCCTCGAAGTTCGCGGCGGACTTGACGTCGAACTCGCCCGCCTGCTCTTTGACGAGTGCTCGCGCCTCGTCGGGCGAGTACGCGGCCTGGAAGAACTGGTTGATCGTGCCGAGGTTGACCGGCAGCGGGTACACGACGTTCTTGTGGTTCGAGTACACCTTGTGCACGTAGTTCGTGAACGTGGTGAAGCGGTTCACGTACTCCCACACTGTCTCGTTCGAGGTGTGGAACAGGTGCGCGCCGTACTGGTGCACCTCGATGCCCGTCTCGGGCTCGGCAGCGCTGTAGGCGTTTCCGCCGATGTGGTTGCGGCGGTCGATCACGGTGACCTTGCGGCCCGCGTTCGCGGCACGTTCAGCGATCGTCAGGCCGAAAAAGCCCGAGCCGACGACAAGAAGATCGGTATCCATAGCGACCATTGTTTCAGAGGCGGCCCGGCTTTCCTGGAAGACGCGGTCAAATGTCACAGGAAGATTACGCCGGGTGTGTTCTCAGCAGGCTGCGCCGGCAGGAGGAACGCAGTGCATCCCGGTGCTATCCGCGGCGTCTGAGTACGCGAGGCAGACGGCTGGCCTTCGGTGGCGCGACCGCTTCCTCGTCGCCGAGATGAGCGCGTCCGTCATCTTCGGTCTTCTCTCCGCGGGCGATCGATCGGGCGAGCGAGACCTTGCCCGTGGCGGCCACGCGGGCGATCACCGAGAGATCCGCCTTTCCTGCCAGGCGGCGCACAGCGCGCGATAGGCGCGCGTCCGTCTCGCCGTGCGGTTCGGATCCGTCGAGGTGTGCGCGCACGGCCGCGCTCAGCGCCGCGCCGTCCGGCACTGCGCTCGTCGAGCACAGCTCGAGCACCCGCACGAGGTCGTCGGGCTGCTGCGCGACGAGTTGGTCGACGCGCAGCAGCGCCTGCGCCGCACTGTCGCTCGCCTCGCGCCCGACGGCGAGCGCAAGGGCCTCCCTCGCGCGCCACGACTCGCGCCGCAGCTCCGAGTAGTCGGCCGACGAATTGTCAGGCGAGGTAGCGGATCCGCCCCAGAGGTCGCGCGGAAACGCCTGCGCGATCGCGTCGATGTCGGCCTCTGCGGCAGCGACCGGGCCGAGCTCGATCGCCTCGTCGACCGATCGGGCGAATGCAACGCCAGGACGCCCCGTGCCGGCGTAGTAGTCGAGGTACTTCAGTGGATGCTCGGCCTCCGGGACCAGGGGACGCGACGGGATCCCGTAGGCATCGGCGAGCACGAGTGCGTGCGGCGAGCTCGCCACGACGAAGCCGCTGCCCGCGATGCGCGCCGCGATCGCCAGCGGGTCGCCGAGCGGGCTGAGCACCTCACATCCCGACACGCGGTCGAGTTCGTTCAGATTCGGCACGACGAGCATGCTGCCGGATCCCTCGGGCGCGACCGACGGGAAGAGCCTCGGAACGAGGAGTGCGGGATCGCCGTACACCTCGGGCACGCGGACGCCGTGCCCGAGCAGGATCGCGCGGGTGAGCGGGCCGCGCACCAAGCGCACGTCGAGCGGGTACCGCACGCGTTGGCGCACGTTGCCGTTGATCCCCGTACCCCAGATGACGTCGCCGGGAAGGGAGTACTGCAGCACGCTGCCCACGGAGATCAGGCGCGCGTCGCCCTCACGCGCACCGGAGCCGACGAGAGCGCCAACGAGCAGCGGGCCGATCTCGTCGCCGAAGTTCCGAGGCGCATCGGGACCGTCCGGGACCCAGCGCGGAACGCGCACGCCCGCGATCAACTCTTCGAGGAACGCCACAGCGCTACCGGTAGAGCACGCGCGGCGTCGAGCCGCTCTGGTGGCGGACCGTGCCGCCCTCGAAGCTCTGAGTGCAGGCGTTACCGCCGCACCGCGGATCCGACGAGGGGTAGCCGAGCCTGCCCTCTCGCCCTCCGGCGCGCCCCCAGCCGTCGAAGATCGCGCCGCGCACGTAGTGCGTGCCCGCGTTCGAGGCGTAGATTCGGCCGTCCTCGAACACCTGCAGGCACGCGCCGTCGACCAGACCGCAGCGCGGGTTAGAGATCGGGTACCCGAGCGTGCCGTGACGGTCTCCGGTCTGCGCCCACTTATTGCGGATCGCGCCGCGCACGTAGTGGGCGCCGTGTCCGGACATGGCGTAGATGGTGCCGTCCTGGAAGTGCTGCAGGCACGCGCCACGGGTGAGGCCACACTGCGGGTCGCTCGTCGGATAGCGCAGCACACCGTTGCGCGATCCCACCTTCGCCCAGGCGTCGCGGACCGCGCCGCGGACGTACACGGCCCCGTGCTTATGCGTCCAGTAAATGCTGCCGCCCTTGAAGACCTGGTAGCAGCCAACGCCCGACGTGCAGTTCTTCTTGTCGATCGGCTTGCCGAGCATGCCGCTCGCGCCGCCGAGCGACTTCCACTTCACAGCCGTCGCGCCGGTGACCGAGTATCCCGTGGTTCCGCCGCCGGGGGATCCCCCGCGCGTGCCTCCGAACCAGTCGGTGTAGTAGTTGTAGAAGTTGCGGTTTCCGTACGCCGAGCACGAGTCGCCGACGCCGTATCCGGCGCGCATGGCCGCACGGTTCGGCTGATAGGGCGTGTAGTAGTACAGCGCCGCGGTCGCCTTGTTCTCGATGCGCACGGGGCCGGTGCCGCAGGACGCGTTCGGGTGCCAGCGCACCTGCGACGTCTTACCGACGGGGTACCAGCTGAAGTAGCTGTCCTTCGTGTACCGCTGCAGCTGGTAGGCGGCCATGTACATCTGGTTCTGGAAGCCGAAGTAGGTGCTGTCGCACGCCGCGTGGTCGGGGCACGCGTAGCCCATCGCGATGTCGTAGCGGAACTGGCTCGGCCACGTGTGCGTGACGAGGCCCTGCTCTTTCTGGAGCATGACGATCAGCACGCGCTCGCTGACGTTGCAGGCCTTCGAGACCTTCGAGATGATCTGCGCCGCCGTGTCGCGGCTCGAGCCCTGGTAGGTGTTCGTGCAGTACGAGTTCGGCGCCTTGGTGCGGGTCTTCATCGAGAAGTCCTTGAGGCACGTGTAGTTCGAGTCGCAGCGCTTGACCTTCTGGTTGAAGAAGCCCTGGATCTGATTCGCCGACATCGTGCCCGACGTGTACATCTTGGCGTCGCTGATGATGTTTCCGGCCTTGAAACCGTTGAGCGTATCCGCCGTCAGCAGGCCGGCCTGCGTCTCGGAGTACGCGCCCGGATCCGCCTCGTCCTCGGTGGTGTCGCCCGCATAGTCGCCGTTGTCGGGCAGCAGGATGCCGGTGAGATCGACCTCGCCCGGGTCCGTCGTCATCGTCGGAGTCGGGGTGGGTGCAGGAGTCGGGGTGGGCTCCTGCGTGGGCTCCGCGGTCGGGGCCTGTTCGGGCGCCGGTTCCGGCGCGTCCGTCGGCTCGGGAGTCGGCGTCGACGTGGGTTCCGACTCCGGGGGCTGCTCGGTCGCCGCGACCTCGGGCGACGGCGCCACCGTCGGAGTCGGTTCGGGCGCGGGCTGCTCGTCCGCGTACGCGGCAGTCGGCAGAAGGGATCCGATGAGGGCCGCCGCCATCGCGACACCGAAGAGGGCACGCCCCTTCTGGGCATACCGATAGCCGTGGTTGGTGCGACGCATGGTTACCAGTGTGACAGAAGTGACTCGATTGTGACACTGGGAATC
>NZ_JBQDSX010000096.1:0-7790 GCF_052099035.1 Microbacterium sp.
GTCGTGTCGTCGACGACACCGTGCGAGACTCGCTCCTCGCGGATGCGGGCGTTGACGGCGCGGGCTTCATCGTTCGTGCTGACAGTGACCGCTTCGCCGTCCTGCCGCTCCTGGGCGATGTGCGCGCGCGCATCGTCGCCGCTCTCGTGCAGACGGATTAGCCCGAGCCTGGCGAGCTGGTCGAACACTTCGCCGGGCTGCTTGCCGTCGCGCATCCGTAGCGTGAGGTCGGCATAGGCGGGGTCGGTGAAGCGGTGCACCTCGGCCATGTCGAACGTGCGCCCCCGAATGTGCGCGGCCATATTGAGCACCCCGCCACGACCGACGGCGGCGAGCTGTGCCCGGTCACCGACGAGTGCGACCGTTGCGCCCGCCTCGGCGGTGACGGTGAGCAACGCGATTGCGGTGTCTTGGTCGAGCATCCCGGCCTCGTCCACGATCACCCGCTCATCCCGCACGAGCTGCGCGTCCTCGGTCGGGCCGCGATAGGTGCGCCCGGTCTCGGGGTCGGTGTCGCCGGGTGTGAGGCACGTCCAGACGCCGTCATCGTTCCACCGCCACCCGTGCGCGTGCAGGAGCGCCGCAACCGATGTTGCAGGTACCCCGAGTTCTTCGTGTGCGACCTGGGCGGCGCGCAACGTCGGCGCAACCACCCGCGACGCCCTCCCGCGCTGCGTCGCGACTTCGATTGCGACACCGAGCATCGTGGTCTTGCCCGCACCCGCGGCACCCTCCACGACCACGAGCGGATCAGTCGATGCAACGGCAGCGGCGGCGCGCTCCTGCCCCGCATCTAGGCCCCGTGCCTGCGCCACGCCCTGCACGTCGGGGTGCTTCGGTTCCCGCTTCGGCACTCGTGCGGTCAGGAGGTCGCGCAGTTCTGTCTCGGCCTGCACGACGCGCAGGCTGGTGAGGTGCGCCACATGCTCCGGTGTCGGTGCGCCGGGCGGGAGGATCGAGAAGCAATCCTCCATCGCCAACGCCGTTGCGATGCGCACGAACTCGCGCACCTCGACGGGTGCGGCCTGCACGCCGTACTCGGTCATGATCCGGGTCGCGTGCTCCTGCACCGTGTGCCGCGTCCACGCCGACCCGCCCGCGGCGCACCGATCCAGCGCACGGCTCGCTACGACCTGCACGGAGAGGTCATCCAGCGACACCGGCGCACGACGCACAGGCCGGCGCAACCTGGCCGGGTCGTAGCCGGCCTCTCGCAACTCCGTCACCCAGGCCTGTTCTTCGTGCAGGG
Source organism: Microbacterium sp. (assembly GCF_052099035.1). Taxonomy (GTDB): domain Bacteria; phylum Actinomycetota; class Actinomycetes; order Actinomycetales; family Microbacteriaceae; genus Microbacterium. Next base: position 1,250 of record NZ_JBQDSX010000096.1, read on the forward strand.
TGGTGGGCTTCTTCGCGGGCCGCTCATACGCCCACGCTTTCGCCGCGAGCCGGGCGGAGACGACCGGCCCCACAGTCTCGCCCGGATGCGTCGCCTCCCACTCCGCCTCGAAGCGTTCCAGGTGCTTGCGAACTTGCTCGCCGCGCTTACTCATCACGCCGTTGAACCGCTCGAACTCGACCACCTCACCCGATACCGGATCTAGGGTCAAGCCGTGCCGATCCAGCACCTCCGCAAGCTCCGGGTGCGCGGCGATCACGGCAGTACCGAGCGCGCGAATCGCGCCCTGCTGCCGGAACAACCCCGCAGTGTCCAGCGCCCGCCACTTCCCGGCCGCCCACACGCGGGTACCGACCTGGAAGTGGATATGCCGGTGCGGATCACCCGCCCGGCTCGTGCGGTGCGACACCGCCACCGTCTGCAACTGCTGGACGGGCACCACCTCCTGCTTCCCACGCGGCCCGACACGAGTCACGGAATGCAGGGCGAGCCATGCCTGAATCTCCGCCACCGCGTCCTGCTGCGCCCGGTCGAGAACTTCGGAGACTTCCGGGTGGAGCGCTGCGGCGATCGAGAGCGACTTCGGTGCATTCACCACCATCTCTGCGAACCGCGGCGACCCCTGTTTCCCGACACCTGGTAGACGGGGCGTGCCCATCGACTCGCCCGTGACCGGGTTCACCCAATCCACCCATCCCGCATACGCCTCCGGGTCAAGCCCCAGCGCAGCGATCACGTTCCCGGCGCCGTCGAGCGCGGTGAACGCGGCCACAGACGCATCCGCGTCGAGGTAGTAGTCATCGGCGCGGGAGCGGTCGGCCTCGACGTAGCGGCGCGCGTCGGCTCCGGTTCCCCGGAACAGGATCACGCCGCCATGCATGAGGATCACCTCCGAATGTTTCTTATGTGGAACATGCTGTATCTACCACGGTAGCATACGTTCATTCGGAAGGGATATGGTTGGGAGGCTGGAGAATCTTGTGAGTGCTGATGAGCGCCGTAGTTGCTGGGCCGACTGCTGAGTGGGAACCATGCAAGCGCGAAAAGGCAGTGGAACGTGAGGGGAACGAATATGAACGAACGGAGGGTGCGGTCGCTGACGGTAGCGGTGTGGTTGACGATCGATGCGACGATGGACAATGTCGCCCGCACCGCGATCGACTTCAACGATGACTTGCTCTCTGCGAGCGCGCAGGCGCTCCGGGAGCGCGGCTGGGCAGCCAGTAACCGCCATGCTGATGCCGGAGCAGGGCCAGTGGGGTGGCCTCCACGTACGGCACGACTTGAGATAGAGCTTTCAGCTGACGAGCTTGCCTTCATCCGGCAGCATCTTGTTGAGGCGAGCACGATCATCCAGCGTCTCTTTGACTCGCCTCAGATCTCTCCGCAAGTCCGCGAGGAGCAGGAGCGGTCTCTGATCGTGGTACGACAGGCTCTGGAGGCCGTCAGCATCCTCGCCGACGGCCAGTCAGACGCTGGAGGCGGAGCTGTTCAATGGTGAGTGCGTCGGTGCCGTTCAGTCCTTAGTAGTTGATCCGATCGTCAGTGATTCAGCGCGATGCCGTTGTCTGCGGCACGTCCGCGGTCTATCCCTGTTCTCTGCTGTAGCCAGGTTGCCGCAGCGGTCAGCGCGGGGATGAGGACGGCGATGATCGCGACCGGAAGCCACGGGACTGTGAGCACCCATGCGCCGCGTGCAATCGTGTCGCTGCTTGCCGTTGCCGCTGCTGCGGTGGTGCCGAGGAGGACGCCTGCGATGGTTCCGGCCAGCGTCCCGAGCAAGCCGATCGTGAGGGCGAGAGCGGTGGCGATCCTGCGGCGTGCGCGGGGTGAGGCGCCGACATCCGAAAGCACCCGGAGGTCTGGGCGCATGTCCGCCACAGCGAGTCTGCTGGTGCCCCAGGTCGCGGCGAACGCGATGAGTGCGGCGAGGATGGTCACGGTCGTCAGGGTGGTAGCGAGCCCGTCGTTTGCGTAGCCGCGAGCTTGGGTGATGTCGTTGACTCCGAGCAGAAGCAGACGATCACGGAGTTGATCGAGCTGTTGAACATCCATGAGGCCGTTGGCGGTGGCGATGAGGCCGACGCGCTCGGCCGTTGGCGCGTTCTGGCTGAGCGGGGCTTTGGCGAGGAGTGATTCGGGAATGAATGCCTGCCATTGTGCGGAGGGCCAGTCGAAGACTTCGGCCTCGGCGATGACGGTGGCGTTCTCGATGGGGTCAGGCGGGTTCTCGTAGACGCCTTGGCCTTGAGCGTCCTCGATGAGTTGTTCCCATTTCGCCATCGCTGGGTGGTCGTCTTCCATGATGCCGAGGTGGGCGGTTCCGTCCGGCCACAGATCGAGTTCTCTGGTGAGGACGATTTTCCCGGCTTCCAGTGCTTGCGCGGCTTCTTCGGCACCGGGCAGCCCGAGCGCACGAATCAGTGTGCCGTCGTCGTCGACGACGATGTTGCCCCCGTCGTTCGTGGTCCAGTAGGACTGCGAGTTGGCGTCGGAGAGACGTTTGTCGATCCAGCAGTTCTGGCTCGCCGCCGATGCGGGGTAGCCGGTCCCGGTCGGGCGGTCGGTGTAGTGGTTGTAAGTCTCTGTCTCGTCGGCCCAGGCGGGGCAGGTCTTCTCCGGGTCGATGAGGATGCGGGGGAACTGATCGCCTTCCAGACTCAGCATCCGCACATCGACCAGCTCCGTCTCGGGGACGAACTCCGCGATCACGTCCTGGAGCCGTTGCCGCTCTTGCGCAGTGGTGACCGAGGTCTCGCCACCTGCGTCTCCTTCTTGGACAGAGGTGGCGAAGGGGTTCTCGCTGCCGGTCGAGGCCATGTAGTGGCCGTCGTAGATCATGATCGTGCCAGGTGCGGCGCGGAGAGCCCACGCTGCGGACGCGGTAGCGTACTGAGTCGCGGTGACGATCGCGACGCAGAGGGCGAATGCGATCGCGGCGGCGACGCCCGTCACTGCGGGCGCGGTGCGGTCTGCCCGGCGTGTCGCGTCGCGTACGGCGATACGCGCGTTGAGTGGCAGCCGGCCCGCCAGACGGCCGAGGAAGGGAAGCAGTGGGCGGAGCGCGAGGACGATCCCGATGGTGCCGGATAGTCCGGTGACCATGAGCCACAGGCGCTGCCCGGTGAACAGTGTGAGAGCGGCTGTTGCTGCACTCGCGACCAACAGTGCAGCCACAAGGATCGGGCGTGTCCTCCGTGACACAGCGGGCTCGGGTTGTTCTCCACGTAGCGCGAGAACGGGGTCGTCTCTGGTAGCACGACGCGCTGGCAGCCATGCAGACAATACGGCGACAATCGTCCCGCCGAGCACGATGCCGAGGACATCCAGCCACGGCAGGGTCAAGTTCGGGTACGCGATGCTGCCCGTCGCGGTCGTGGTGACGACGGTGATGATCGCGGCGAGCATCCCGGTCAGCGCACCGACCACAGCGCCTGTGAGGCCTACCAACCCCGCACTACGCAGCATGATCGCGCGGATCGTCTTGGCCGGTGCGCCCTGCGCTCGCAAGAGGGCGTAGTCCCTGCGCGATCTTCTCGCGCCGATAGCAAACACGGGGCCGATCAGAAGCGCGATCAAGGTGCCCCCGACGCTGACCACGGTGACCGCGACGATCACGATGCCAACGGTGACATCCGCCTCGTAGGCTGCGCCGTCGAGGTAGATCGGCACCTGCGTTGCCGAAGGGGGATCGAGGATCACCGTCCTGCTCATGGTGATGAATCCGGCATCGTTCCCCGCGAGCACGTCGCTCCACGAGAGGTCTGCACCGTCCACGAACCACACCGTGGCCGGTCCCGACAGCAGGGTGGGCGCCTCAGGTATCAACGTGCCATCGGTGAGGGCGACGTCGAAGGCGAGGGGGTTGTTCTCGTGCACACCGACGATCTGCACCGAGGTGAACTCATCATCTTCGCCTATTCGCGCCTCTACGGTGTCGCCCACTGTGACGTTCAGGCGTTCCGCGAGTGCACGGCTCAGCGACGCTTCGCCGGGCTGCTCCGGTAGCGCGCCGGTCCAGGGAGTGAGGAGTCCTGACAGCAGTGGGTCCGTGATGAGGCCTTCGGCGGCGAGAACTCCGTCGGTCAGCGATGTTCCGGAGCGGATCGCAACCGCCGCCTGTCGAACCGCTGTCCGCTCCGAGTCAACGGGCAGGAGACTGTCAAGCATGTCGGTCACTTCCGCGAGGGTCGCGTCTTCGCCACCGCCCAGCGCCGTATCCGCGCGTGGCGTCTGCTGCGCGGGACCGTTACCGAACCACTGGATGCGCGCCGTCGCAGCATCTCCGAGCGCCCACTGCGCGTATCGTGCGTCGGTGATCTGAGCAGATCGCACGAGGACATCCACCGCTGTCCCGGCACCGGCGGCAAGTGCGATCACGAGCGCGGCAAGCACGAATCGCCCCCATCCTTGCCGCAGTTCGCGCACGGCGATCCGCCACGAAAGCGAGGCTCCACGCTTGCGGCGACTCACCGTGCGCCCTCAGCGGGTGGCGAGAGCAGGTCGCCGGGGCCCGCCAGCGTCGGTGTTCCCGAGACAAGCTTCCCGTCGGCGAGGAACAGCGTCCTGTCTGCCCAGGCCGCGTACCGAGGATCGTGCGTGACGAGAACCCCGCCCGAGCGGGGGCCGACCTGAGCGCGGAGAAGTCGAATGATGTCCTCTCCAAGCGCCGAGTCCAGGGCTCCGGTCGGCTCATCGGCAAGGATCAACTCCCGTGACCCCACAACGGCGCGAGCGATCGCCACACGTTGCCGCTGGCCACCAGAGAGCCGATCCGGGAACTGGTTCGCCCTGTCGTCCAAGCCGACCAGCCCCAGCAGACGATGCGCCTGCTCCTGAGCCTCCCCGGCCGATGTGCCATCCAGTTCGAGCGGCAGTGCCACGTTCTCCAGCGCGGTGAGCGAGGACACCAGGTTGTACTCCTGGAACACCAGGCCGATCGAGCGTCGCCGCAGGCCCGCGCGATCTTCGGCCGACGACGCCGAGACGTCAACCCCGGCCACAAGCACCCGCCCGCTTGTGGGTGTATCAAGTCCTCCCGCAAGGTTGAGGAGCGTGGTCTTGCCCGATCCGCTGGGACCCATGACCGCGACGAGCTCGCCGTACTCGATCCGAAAGCTCACCTCATCGAGGGCGTGCACCTCGCTCTCGCCTTCGTGATGAACACGCGAGACCTGCTCGAACTCCAGCAGCGCGGTCATCGCTTGCCGCTCCGTTCGTTCTCTGACAACCACGCGGCTATCTCGTTCGCTGCGGCAGCCGTGTTCCTGCTTTCGCGGATCACCGTCGCCTCGACGTGATCGAGCCAGCGAATCTCTGCCTCCGTCTGGAAGATCAGTGACTCCAGGAGTAGCCGCCACGATAGGTCCGCGCGTTCGCTTCCCTCGGTGGCCTCAGCCTTGAGCCGGGTGTACTCGTGCAGCATCCGCATGGACTCCGTACGCTGGACACGAACGACCGTCCGCACATCTACGCCTGGGGAGGTCGCCGCGAGAGTGAGCTTGATCGCCAGTTCGTCTCTCGCCGGACGAGTGCGCTCGACAGGAGACTCCCACCATGCACGCACCGCTTGGCTACCGGTGTCCGTCACGCGGTAGATCTCGGATTCGTCTGTCTCATCGCGCATGGGCGCGATCAGTTCGTCTCGCTCCAGCCGCTGCAATGTCGTATAGGCCTGGCCGACGTTCAGAGGCCACGTCGCCCCTGTGCGGACCTCGAACTCAGACTTGAGCTGATTGCCGTTCATAGGCCGCTCGTGCAACAACGCGAGGAACGCTTTCGGAACCGACATCGGGACACTCCTTACTCGGTAAGCTGTGCGTCCATCCTTACTGAGTACACCGTGAAACGCAAGTTCGCACGAGCAGAGAGTCTCCAGCATGGCCGCGACCACAATGAACCACAGCGTGACGAGGCTGCCTGCGTGGCTCGGAGGAGTCGCCGCGCTCGCCATCGCTGTAATCGCCGTGGTCTCAATGTGGGGCCTCGCCCTGCCGCTCTCACCGCCAAGTGGCGTGTGCGCCGCGATCCTGCCACCGTCAGCGGGATGTGGCGGTGATGCACGGCTGCTGCCCGCCATTATCTGGAGCATCCTTGCGGCAGGAGCCGTCATAACTGCGCTGATCCTCGCGCGGCGCTGGCGCTGGTGGGGCGCGGTAGCAGGGGCAGTGCTCGTCGCGATCGTCGGCTGCATGGGATACATCGCGACTCTGTACATGCGGCCTTTTCTCTTCGGGTAGGACGTGACGTGATAGCAGTCGGTCGATGCCCGCCGACGACCACAGGTCGGTTCGCAGGCTTGCAGTCGACCCCGCGCATCTGGCCCGGATGCTTCGGCTGCGCCGCGAAAAGTGCTAACGAAAGTGCTAAGCAACCTGTAGGTCGGGGTATCGCGGTGGAGTTATCCACAGGTCACATGCCGCAGATCGTTGATTTTATGCGGCAGAACGCCGTACACGGTTTCGCGGCGCGAGGGGGTCGAGGTCAGTTCAAGTCCCCCCTCGCGCACACGAACGAAAAGGCCCCTGACCTGAGATTTCAC
>NZ_JBQDSX010000097.1:0-1451 GCF_052099035.1 Microbacterium sp.
CTCCACGTCGGCCCAGCCGCCCGTGCTGAGGGAACGCTCGATGGCGTCCAGCACGCGAGCGGCCGAGACGGCTTCGTCGATGCCGATCCGGCTGGGGGTGTCGAACTCGATCATGTGCAGGAAGTGCTCGAACTGCTGGGGCACCACGCCCTCGATGCGCCCGTCGAGTTCCGGAGACAGAACCGTGTTGGGCAGGGAGAACTGCTCGCCCGTCGTCAGCTCGACGCCCTCTGCTGTCACGTCGACCTTGAGCGCCCCCTCGGTGCCGTACACCTCGAACTGCGAGGCCAGGCCGCTGGGTGTGGAGTCCACCAGCGCCCAGGAGATCTCGATGCTGCCGATCGTCCGGTCAGCGAGCTCCACGAGGATCAGGGCGACATCGGCACCCTTCACGCCCAGCGCGGGGAGGATCTTCGCGGTCGTCGTCGCGCACACGCGGACGACCGCACTCCCCGTGATCCACTGCACCAGGTCGATGTCGTGGATACCTTGATACATGTAGATCGGCGAGGCGCCGTTATTGGCCACGCCGACGCTGCGCGGCACGATCCGCGACGCGCGCACGTGCACGGGCTCGCCGATCCCGCCTGTCCGAACCGTCTGCGCCGCGGTGCGGAAGCGCGGGTCGTGACGAAGAGTGTGCCCGACGAGCACCTTGGATGACGAGTCGGCAGCGGCCGAGGCGATTGCGCGAGCGCCTTCCAACGTGTCGGCGAGCGGCTTCTCCACGAGCACGTGCAGCCCTGCTTCAAGCGCCTCGACCGTGACGCCGACGTGAAGCTTGTCCGGCACGGCGATGATGACCGCGTCGATCTCGATGCTCGCGAGTGCATCGGCGAGGCTTGCGAACCACGTGGATCCGAATTCTTCGGCCGCCGCGCGCCCGGACGTTTCAAAGGGGTCGACCACGGCGGCCAGAACCGCCCGCGGGTTCTCTGTGACGATGCGGCAGTGGGTCTTGCCCATGCGTCCTGCGCCGATGACGGCGATCCGGTGTGCAGAGGTCATGAGAGAGATCCTTTCGTGAGCGCGGGCGTTGCCGCGAGAAATCGACGTGTGAGGGCCATGGGTTCGGTGATCGACGTACCGACGACGACGGCGAACGCGCCGGCCTCGAACGCCTCCGCGACCTCGTCGGGGGTCTTGATGCGACCTTCCGCGACCACCGGGCTCGCAAGGTGCGCAAGTGCGCGAACGAGATCGATATCCGGCGGTCCGAACCGGTCCGGCGGGCTGGAGGTGTAGCCAGACAGCGTGGTGCCGACGATCTCCGCACCGAGCGCTCCGGCATTCTGACCAGCCTCGAAGCTGTCGATGTCGGCCATGACGGCGGCTCCGAATTCTCGTACTGCCGGAATGAGAGCATCGGGACCGGGAGTTCCGGGGCGGGTACGGAGCGTGGCATCGAGCGCCACGATGTCGGCGCCCGCATCCATCAGCGCTCGCGCGTC
>NZ_JBQDSX010000097.1:1551-3596 GCF_052099035.1 Microbacterium sp.
GGCTCGATGTCGAAGTTTGTCATGATGCTTCCTTCTCTGCGATGAGCTCGCGGAATGCCAGGCGGGAGAATTCGGGGTGCGCTGCGAGGATCCATGCACCATGCAGCGATGCGTCCGGCCGCACGATCACGCCGTGGGTGTCGATTCCTACTGCCTCGAAAGCGCGTTCGACCGCGGTCGTGTACAGCGGAGACTGCAGGAGGCCGCCGGTGAGGCCGATCGGTCCCGATCCGATTCGGGCGGCCGCCGTCGTGCGGGCGATCTCCTTCGCAGCGTCCTCGATGATCCGCAACGCCACGCGGTCGGCGGTTTCCGCCGCGGCGATGACGGTCCGTGCGAAGGCTGCGACGTATTTGGGCGCAGGAACGGAGCTCATCGCATCGTGATAGATCGCCTCCGGGCCGCCCAGAGCGGGCAGCTCTTCCGCGAGCGACGTCGGATCTCCTCGGCCCTGAACGGCGTCCAGCGCCGCGTGCAAGCCGCGCTGGCCGATCCAGAACCCGCCGCCGAGATCACCGAGCAGGTAACCGCGCGCGTCCACGCGGCGCAGTGCGCCGTTTCCATCCGCGCCGAGAGATGCGACGCCGGTTCCGCAGATCGTTGCGGTTCCGGGAACAGTGCCCACCGTGCCCAAATAGGCGGTGACGGCGTCTGCCGCGACGATGACGTGTCTCGCATCGAGGCGATCCTGCAGCAGGCCCGCGATCCGGGCGGGAGCGTCAGATCCTTCAACGAATCCCGACAGCCCGACGCCGACACTCGTACCGGTGGGCAGGGGCGGAGCGATGCTCGCGATCAGGTCGACGAGGGATGAAACCCTGTCCGGCGAGGTGAGCGCAACGACGCCGGCCTTGCCTTCTTCGATCAGCGATCCGTCGTACCCGACGCGGAACCCTGACTGTCCGACGTCAACGGAGAGGATGTGAGTCATAGCGATGCTCCGAGCTCGACTGCCCGTCCGAGATTGCTTCGCAGGGCGGGCGGGAGGAGGGACGCGGCGTCTTCGTCGATCACCCACGAAACATCCGGATGGTCCTGCAGAGCGCTCGCGGGCATCTGCTCGGTGCGGGGTCCGCTGATCGCCGCGGCTACAGCGTCGGCTTTCGCCCGTCCGAACGCGAAGACGACGATTCTCCGAGCCGAAAGGATCGTTGCGATTCCCTGGGTGACGGCATGAGTGGGGACGTCCTCGATCGAGTCGAAGAAGCGGGCGTTCGCTGCGCGCGTGGATGCGTCCAAGGGAGTCACCCTCGTGAGTGAGTGGAAACCTGACCCGGGCTCGTTGAATCCGATATGGCCGTTCTGACCGATCCCGAGGATCTGAACATCGATCCCGCCGTGCGCCGCGATCGCCGCGTCGTACGCACCGGGCGCTACGGGGTCCGGCAGGTGGATCCTCGACGGGCTGATGCCCAGAGGCTCTCCGACGTCGCGCTCGATAACCGAGCGGTAGCTCTGCGGATGCCCCTCGGGCAGACCGACGTACTCGTCCAGGGCGAACAGCGTCAGGTCAGCCAACCCCGGTGTGCGGTGCTTCGCGAGCTCGCGGTAGAGCGGTTGCGGCGTCGACCCGGTCGCGACGCCGAGAACATGGAGGCCTCCGCCTGCGGCTTGTGCGACGAGTTCCTCGGCCGCGGACGATGCGGCCTCGCGCGAGGAGGGATGAACGGTGATGCGCATGTGTACTCCGATGATCCCGCGCGACGTCACTTGACGCCGCCGAAGGAGAGGCCGCGAGCCATGTGCTTGCGAACGATGATGGCGAAGATCACGATCGGCAGAGCACCGATGACGCCCGCGGCGGTGAGTCGCGCCCAGTTGGTGCCGAAGAAGCTCAAGAAGCCGGCGATCGTGACGGGGACCGTCTGGCTGTCTCCGCTGGTGAGCACGAGCGCGTAGAGGAACTCGTTCCACGACTGGATGAGAGCCAGCACGAACGTCGCGAACGTTGCACCCCAAATATTCGGAAGAACGCACTGGAAGAGCGTGCGCCATTCCCCGAGGCCATCGAGCATCGCCGCCTCGCGAACTTCACGAGGGAAGGA
>NZ_JBQDSX010000097.1:3696-7667 GCF_052099035.1 Microbacterium sp.
GCCATTCCCCGAGGCCATCGAGCATCGCCGCCTCGCGAACTTCACGAGGGAAGGACGCAAGGAAGGAGCGGAAGATGAGAACGGCGAGAAGGATCGCGTAGAAGGTATGGATGATCGTTAGCCCGACGGGATTGCCCGTCAGCCCGACCCCGAAGAAGGTGCGATAGAACGGCGTCAGACTGAGTACCGGGGGAACCGTTGTCAGCAGCAGAACGCCGAGCGTGAGCCGCGCGGATCCGGTCGACTCAGCCGGCCAGACCTGCGTGGTCAGATACGCGAGCGGCAGCCCCGCCAGGATGCCGAGAACGCTGCTGATGATCGCGACGGTGCCGCTGACCAGCATCGACTGCCCCATGCCGCCGTCGAACCACGCGGTCACGTAGTTACTGAACTGCGGGACGAAGAACCAGACGGGCTCGCGGCTGAACGCATCGACGTCGCTCTTCAAGGAGGTGCTGACGAGCCAGAGTATCGGCAGGATGCACCACAGAACGAACGCGTAGACAGCGACGATTCTGAGGGTGTGGAGGACCGGGTGAGGACGATTCATCGTTTTGCCTTCCGGATGCGCAGACCCATGAGGCGGGTCGCTACGGGGAACAGGATGATCAGAACAGCGAGCGACACCATGAAGCCGACCGTCGTGGCGTACCCGATGTCGAATGTTTCGAATCCGAGCCGGTAGACGTAGTTGCTGATCGCGAGGGTCGACGTGCCCGGCCCGCCCTTGGTCATGGTGTTCACGAGCGCGAACGTCTTGACCGCGTCGATGACGCGCAGAAGCACGACGATCGACAGCACCGGAGCGAGCATCGGCAGCGTGATGTGCCGGAGCACGCGTGGAGCCGACGCGCCATCGAGCTGGGCAGCTTCGAAAGGCGAGGGGTCGAGAGATTCGAGGCCGGCGAGCACGATGATGACGACGAAGGGAGTGTTCTGCCATACCTCGACGAGGATGATCGCTCCGAGCGCCGTCGACGGTTCGGAGAGGAACGCATACGAACCGATGCCGACGGCGTCGAGCGCCCAGTTGATGAACCCTGACGTCGGGTCGAGCAGCAGGCGCCACATCAGCCCGGCAACGACCGGCGTCAGAACCATCGGAATGAGCACGAGCGCTCGGATCAGGCCTTTGCCGGGGATCCGCCCGTTGAGCGCAAGCGCAATCGAGACTCCGACGACCATCTCGATCGCGACCGCGATAGCGACGTAGACGAGCGTCACTCGGATCGATCCGAGCAGCGTGGGGTCGCCGAGCGCGCGCAGGATGTTGCCCCAACCGACGAACTGGTCGGCACTGCCCGGCCGCAGGAGATTCTCGGCGTGAGTGACGAGCTGCACCCCCTGCACCACGATGATGATCAGCAGCGGGATGATGATCACGGCGGCGGGCAGAACCAGACTGGTGCGCGAGCGCACCGTGCGCCAGTTCGTCCGCCGCGGAGGACGCCGGGACGGCGCCGACCGGTTGCCTTCGCCCGGTGGGATCCTTCGCGAGGGTGCTGCAGTCGTGCTCAATGTGTTCTCCGTTCCGGCGTCCGTGGGCGAGGTGTCAGCCGAGCTGAGTCTCGAGCGCCTTCTGGGCGGCCGTCAGCGCGTCCTTCGCGCTCGCTTCACCGGCGAGGGAGCGCGACAGGGCCTGGCCGACCTCGGTGATGATCGAGTTGGCGTCCTGGCCCGCGGGCAGGTAGTCGATGTTCCCCGTCGCGAGCTGGGCGAGCATCGCTTCCTGGAACGGGCCGTACTTCTCCGCGTAGGCGTCGCCCTCGATCACCGACTGCAGCGTCGCGCCGACGGCCTCGCTGGTCTCGACGCCGTGAGTCTGCACTTCTTCGCTCGTGGCCCAGGCCATGAACTGGTACGCCGCATCCTTCTTCTCGCTGAACGAGCTCAGGTAGAGCGCGTGCACGTTGAGGGAGTTGTTCGTGTTGCCGGACTCCGGCGGGTCGGAGATCGCGTACGGCACTGGCGCATAGCCGACCTTGCCGGCGATGACGCTGGCCTCCGGATCCTCGTTGAACGGACCGTTCGCGGTGGCGTCGATCGTCATCGCGGCGCTGCCCTGGGTGAACGCGATGCGGTTCTGCTCCCAGTCGAAGTTGCCCACGCCGGCGGGGCCGTAGTTCTCGAGGAGATCGGTCCAGAACTCAGCGGCTTCGACGGATTCGTCCGAGTCGACGGCGATCTTGTCGTCTTCGTAGAAGTCGCCGCCGAAGGAGCGGAGGAAGCCTGCCCAGGGGTAAACGCTCTGGATGCCCGGCGCGCCGCGAAGGCTGATCCCCGCGACCTCGCCGCCGCTGCCCTCGCTGATCGTGCGCGCCGCCTCCTCGAGCTCGTCCATCGTCTCCGGAGGGCCGTCGATCCCGTATTCCTCGAAGAGATCGGTGCGGTACATGAGCCACGTGCTCTCGCCGTAGACGGGGAGCCCGAACGTGGTTCCGTCGGTCTGCATCGGTGCGAGGTACGGCGCGTAGAACTCGTCGAAGGAGACGAACTCGTCGTCTGTCGACTCGTACTCGGTGAGATCATCGACGAAGCCCGACTCGAAGTATCCGGTGCCGTACGTGTTGTCCGTGAAGACGACGTCGTAGTCGGTCGAACGCTGGCTGAAGTTCAGCAGGATCTTCGCGGCCTGGTCGCTGTACGGAACCGTCTCGATGTTGACCTTGATCCCCGTGGCCTCTTCGAACTCGGAAAGCTGCGCCTTCCAGTTGTCCGTGTAGGAAATGTCTTCGGCGAGAACGTTGATCGTCACGTCGCCGCCACTGTCTTCGCCGGAGCCTGCCGACCCGCAGGCGGCAAGACCCAGGAAGAGGGGGACGACAGCGATTCCAGCGCCGACACGGGTGAGGCGTCGAGAGGCAGGTGCTGTGATGCTCATGGTGCTCCTTCGTTGGAACTTTCGCGGGCGATAGTGTGGAGAGCTGATCAACCCTAGGGTTTTGCTGAGACCCTAGGGTAACCGGTACGATAGCACAGGGCTGTTTCACCGCAAGTGCCGCCCGGCACCGCGGGCGCCGGGCCACGGTGCGGCATACCCTGGGATCACCGACGACGGAGGAGAGCCGATGGCGGCAAAGTACGAGGTCGTGCTCCAAGAGCTATCGGCGACCATCACCGAGATGAGCCCCGGTGACCAGCTGCCGACAGAACAGCAGCTTGCTGAGCAGTTCGGCGTATCGAGCATGACGGTCCGACGCGCGCTCGAAATGCTCATCACGGCGAAGCGAATCGTGGGGATCCGCGGGAAGGGAACCTTCGTCGCTCGCCCGTCCGTCACGAAGCGGATGACGCTCGCGTCCTTCACCGATTCGATGCGAGCTGCGGGAAGCGTCGCCCGCGCCGAGGTGCTGTCGGCCAGCGTGGGCCGCGCGAGCGGCGAGACCGCTGAGTGGTTCGGAGAGACGTCGTCCGTCTATCACCTCGAACGGCTGCGGTTCGGCGATGAGGTTCCGCTGTGCATCGACCGCTCAGCCCTGCCTGCCGACATCTTCCCCGGACTGTTGGGCGAGGACCTCTCCGGATCGCTGTACGAGATCCTCATGCGGAAATACAGTGTCGGCCTGTCTCGTGCCGAGGCTCGAGTGTCGGCAGTGCTCCCGAGCGCAGAAGATGCGGCGCTGATGAACATCGACCCGGGAGTTCCCTGCATACGCGTGATCTCCCGCGGCAGCACCGGAGACGGAGTGCTCGCCGAGGTGACGACGTCGCTGTACCGCGGCGACGTCTATGAGCTGCTGATCGAGCCCGCGGCGGAGAGTTGAATCTCGACCGGCAAAGTGCTCGCCCGAGACTGCCTCCAACTGCTCTATAGCTCGAGAAATGGAGCAGTTCGCGGAAGGTTCGGGGTGGGCTCTTCCTCAACCTGCCTCTAAGTGCTCTAGTTCGGCGGAATTAGAGCACTTAGAGGCATTTTCGGTGTAGCTCAGCCGGCGTTGCGGATCAGGATGCGCCAGCGCTCCGGGCCGCGG
>NZ_JBQDSX010000098.1:0-7616 GCF_052099035.1 Microbacterium sp.
TCGTCGCCGACGTGGCCGCTGTGCTGGAGGAGCCGGCGCTGCTGCTCGACTGAGCACACGATGTGACGGCCGGTGATTCGCTTCGAGTCACCGGCCGTTGCCTTGTCGGCGGGCGGTGTTCGCTGCGTGCCTGACCAGACTGCTCTCGGTTTATGACAATGATTCTCATTACTATATGCTGGCGACGTGATCAGCCCTGCCCGCGCCACCCCGCGCCCCGCGCGACGTCTTGCGCTCGGAATCGGCGTTCCCGCAGGCATCGTCGTGATCACAGTCGTGGCGTGCGCGATCGGGCCCGTCAACACGAACCTCTCGACGGTGTTGTTCGCACTGGTTGAGCCGCTCCGCGATCCGCTGGCCGTCCTCAGCCTGCCGCTGCCGGACATCGCATCGGCGACCGTTCACCTCGTGTGGTCGGTTCGATTGCCGCGCACCGTGTTGGCGTTGCTCGTCGGGGCCAGTCTGGCGGCGGCCGGCGCAGTCATGCAGGCAGTGTTCCGCAACCCGCTCGCCGAGCCCGGTGTCACCGGGGTGTCTTCAGGTGCCGCCGTCGCGGCGGTGTTGGTGATTGTCAGCGGTGCCGCGGCGACCATGCCATGGCTCTTGCCGACGGCCGCATTCCTCGGCGCGCTCGTCGCCGTCACGATCGTGCAACTCGTTGCCGGGTTGCGCGGAGGATCCGGCGCGACCCTGCTTCTCGTCGGGATTGCGATCAATGCGTTCCTCGGTGCGCTCATTTCAGCGATCATCGCGAACGCGCCCGACTCTGACGACGCCCAGCAGGCAATGTTCTGGCTCAACGGCGATCTCACGTCAAGCAACTGGCGCGACGTCGGCCTCGCGGTCGTCCCCATCCTGGTCGGCCTCGTCTTCCTCTTTGCGGCAACAGGCGAGCTCAATCTGTTCCTTCTCGGTGATGAGCACGCGATCGCGAGCGGTGCTCGCATCAAGCGGGTCCGGCAGGTGCTCCTCGCGATCGCGGCACTCATCACCGCCGCAGGCGTCGCGGTCACGGGGGTGATCTCGTTCGTCGGACTCGTTGTGCCGCACCTTGTACGGCTCGTGCTCGGTCCCGACCACCGCCTCCTCCTGCCCGTGAGCATCGGGATCGGGCCGATTTTTCTCGTGGGCGCTGATCTGGTCGCACGCAACCTTTTTGATCCCGTTGTCCTGCAGACGGGCACCATCACCGCGTTCCTTGGCGCTCCCATACTGCTCCTGCTCGTCGCCCGGAGCGGAAGAAGATGATGAGCATCCTCACTGAGATCCCACACTCGTCGCGGCACGCACGCCCTGCGGGTCAGGAACTCCTCCTCGCGGGCCGTACCGTGGCGGCTGGTTATCGCGGTCGGTCGGTGATACGCGACATCGACGTCGACGTGCGCGCCGGTGAAGTGCACGGTCTGATCGGTCCGAACGGAGCCGGAAAATCGACTCTTCTGCGCGTGCTCGGCGGCATTGCACCTGCCACAGCGGGGCGCGTCGAAACTGTCAGGGGCCACCTCGGCACGCTGCTGCCCCGCGAGCGCGCTCGACTTATCGCCTTCCTTCCGCAGGACACCCGGATCGACGAGGCCCTCAGCGTGCGTGCGATCGTCGAGCTTGGCCGCTACGCGCATCGGCGCCAGTTTGACAGGATGCGCGGCGCCCTGACGCCAGAGGATGTCGCCGCCGTTGACGGATCGCTTCGCCGCGTTGGCGTACATGACCTCGCCGATCGGCCGATCACTGAGCTGTCTGGCGGACAGCGCCAGCTCGTCCTCATCGCGAAGCAGCTCAGCCAGGAGTCTCTCGTGCTTCTGCTCGACGAGCCCGTGTCGGCCCTTGACCTGGGATATCAGATGCAGGTGCTCACTCTGCTCCGCGAGCTCGCCGACGAGGGCCGAAGCGTCGTCGTCGTGCTGCATGATCTCAATCTCGCGGCCCGGAGCTGTGATCGCCTCACGCTCCTCGCCGACGGCGAGGTGCGCGGCGAGGGTGCTCCCGAGCACGTGCTGACCCCGGCGCTTCTCGCCGAATGCTACGGAGTGCACTGCGTCGTCGATCGCGACCCGCATTTGCACACACCACGTGTGACTGTCCTCGAGCGCACGTCCACTCCACGACGCCACACCGACAACACGGAATGAGAGAACACACCATGACCACCGCTTTCCCACATCGCCGCCGCGCGGCATTCACGGCGCTTGCCGCCATTGGCTGTCTCACACTCGCAGGATGCGCAGGGTCGTCCGCGAGCGACGGCGGCGGTTCCGAGGCATCGACCGATGCTGCCTCTGCCGCTGACTTCCCGCGCACCGTCGCCGTCGGGGACCGCGACATCGACATCGACGCCGAGCCACAGCACGTCGCCGCGCTGTCGACCGAGGTGGGCGACATCGTTCTCGAACTCGTGGGCCCAGAACGGCTCGTCGCGGTCGCGGAGGGGTCCGCAACGCCCGGCACCGGCAACCAACTCGACCTCGCCGAGAGCGTGCCGACGCACCTGAGCGTGACGCAGAACCCAGACCCCGAGCAGATTTTGTCCCTCGACCCCGACCTCGTCCTGCTCACGGGGCGGCACGATGACGAGGCCTCGCTCATCGACTCGCTCGAGGGTGTCGGGGTGCCGATCGCCGCTTTCGAGTCGACCGACTTCGGTGATCCGGAGACCGTCGCGAGCTCGATCGAGACCATCGGCGATCTCGTCGGCGCTGACTCTGAAGCGCGCACAATCGCGAGCGCAGTCCGTGACGACGCCGCGGCAGTGACCGACGCGGTCGCCGACGTGGATAACAAACCGCGCGTGCTCGTGCTCATGGCCCGCGGTGGCACACAGATGATCATGGGAGCGCACTCGTCGACCACGAATCTCGTCGAGCTCGCAGGTGGGAGTTCCGTCGCGGTCGAGGAAGGTTGGAATCAGGCGATGCCTGCCGATCCTGAAGCGATCATCGCCGCGGATCCCGATGTGATCGTTGTGCAGGATTTCCGTGACGCTGGGCTCGAACCATTTGCCGAGCTGTTGGAGAACCCAGCGCTCGCTGACGTTCGGGCAGTCGCCGATGACGAGGTGCATCTCGTTGACGCCGAAACGACCTCGGGTACCGCCGGCTCGCGGATCAGCGAGGGCCTCAAAGAGATCGCTGAGCTGCTGCACCCCGACGTGTTCGCGTAGGGACCTTCTCCGGATGAAACCTCCAGCGCGCGCGGGTGATGGCAGAGAGCCGAGGGGGACCGATGTGGATCGATGAGCTGCTGCGTGACGCACCGAGAGGCGCGTGGTGCGTGGTGATCGCGAGTTGGCTGCGCACCGGTGCCCTCGCGGCCAGCGCAATCGCCATCGGGGGTGTTCTCGACCGAACGCTCGCGGGCGAGCCCATCTTCTCAACCGTCACCGCTGCGATCGCCTGCGCGCTGCTCGGAGCCTTCGCCGGGATGTGTGCCGAGTCTCTGCCGGGGCGCATCCAGGGCGAGGAAGAAGCACGGTGGCGGCAGCGGGTCGTCGCCGCCGGACTGAGAGTCAATGCCCTCGAGCCGTCGCACGGCGATCGCCCTGATCGCGCGACCGAGAACAGTATCGTTGACGCCGCCACATCCGGCGTCGAGAAAACGGGCGGGTACCGAGCGACGTTCCTGGCCGCCACATTCGCGTCGTTCACCGCACCGATCATCGTGCTCATTGCGTGGGCGGTCGGCATTCACCCGCTGAGCGCCCTCGCGCTCGCGGGGTTCGTGGCGCTCGTGCCCGCGGTCATCATCGTTGCCGGAAGCCTGCTGCGTCGCTCGAACGCCCACTACCGCAGTCGTGAAGCGCAGGCGGCATCTCGATACCTCGAGATGCTGGAGGGGCTCGGCACCATCAACGTGCTCGGAGCATTTCCACGAGTGCGGCGTGAGTACGCCGAATCGGCGCGCAACGCGATGGCCGAGCTCGGCAGGCTTCTTGCCCGCAACCAGGTCATGATCATCGTCAACGACGCGGCGTTCGGCCTCGTCATGAGCGGGGCAGCAGTCGCGTTGCTGCTGTGGCAACTCGCAGGGGATGCGGTGAGCGCCGGTGACGCGTTCGCCGGGCTGTTGCTCGTTGTGCTGCTCGTCGAACCCATCGACCGAGTGGGCCGCACCTTCTATGTCGGGCTCGGCGGGCGGGCGCGGAGAAAGCAGCTCGAGTCGCTGCTCGCGGAGAGCGGTGAGGGGCCCGATCCTGCCGGCGCGCCGAATGCCCTCCGAGCAGCGGGCGATCTCGAGCTGAGCGGGGTCACGGTGAGCCACGGCGACCGCACCGTGCTCGATGGCGTCGATCTGCGCATCCCGGCAGGTGCGCACGTGAGCGTCGTCGGGCCCACCGGTGCCGGGAAATCAACGCTGCTGCGCGTCGTCGCCGGACTCCAGCCCGTCACTGCAGGCGACATCACTCTCGACGGCGAACCCTGCACTGCGGCACACCTGCGCCAACGAATGAATCTCGTATCGCAGAATGCGAGCCTGCTCTCGACAACGGTCGCCGATAACCTGCGGCTCGTCGACCCGACCGCGACGGATGCGCAGCTGCTCGCGGCGCTCGAACAGGCTCACCTTCGCGGTGAGATCCTCACAAGACCGCATGGTCTGGCAGGGGCAGTGGGGGAAGGCGGGGCGATGCTCTCGGGCGGCCAACGCCGTCGTCTGATGCTCGCACGGGCGTTGCTGCGGGAGCGTCCCGTGCTGCTGCTTGACGAAGCGACGGCCGACCTCGACCGTCGAACCGAAACGCTCGTGCGCGAGAGCCTGCACAGCGCCGCGGGCGGCAGAACAGTGGTGCAAGTCGCTCACCGCCTCGAGATGACCACCGACTCTGACCTCGTGATCGTCATCGAAGGCGGTCGCATCACCGCGGCCGACAGCCCTGCCGAACTCCGCGAGCGTCCCGGTTACTATCGAGCCGCGCTCAAGACGAATGTCGAGCAGGTATGACACGTCGAACAACAATCGGCTGGCTGCTCAGTTTCGCCAGGGCAGCGTCGTTGCGTCTGCTCGTCTCGACAGTCTCACGGTTGCTCGGCCACGCTCTCGGTGCAGCCGTCCTTGCTGTGCCTGCCTGGGGTATCGGGATGCTCGCGGCCGGTCGCGCAGATAGACCGAGTTTCCTCGCCGGCGTCGTTGTCGCCACACTCGTTGCCGCCGTGCTGCGCGCGCTATTGCGATACCTCGAGCAGCTGCTCGGCCATCTCGCTGCGTTCAGCCTGATGGGCGAGATGCGCATCCAGCTGCTTGAGCGGCTCGCGCCACAAGCCCCCGCGGTCACGGAAGGTCTTGGCGCCGCCCGCATCCAGACGGTCGCCGTGCGCGACGTGGACCGTGTCGAGGTCTTCTTCGCCCACACGATCGCCCCCGCGGTGAGTGCGGTGGTCATTCCGTTCGGAGCCACGATCGCCGCGTGGATCGCCGCAGGAGCCACCATCGGGGCGACGGTGGCGAGCGTCCTCGCCCTCGGTATTCTGCTGCCGCTGATCGGGGCGGCCGCCGGACAGCGCGCGGCGCAGGCCACCGCAACCGTGCGCGCTGACATCGCCCAGCACGTTGCCGACACCATGCGCACCCGCGAGGAGATCGTTGCGGCTCAAGCTGAGCCGCAACGAGCCGCCTCGCTCGCGGCGCTCGACCGGAGCCTCGCGCGGGTGCTCAGGGCGGCCGGTGCCCGCGCCGGCTGGCGGCACGCGCTGTCGAATCTGCGCGTGTGGGGCGGATCGCTCGCCGTGCTCGTCGCTGGTGTGCTCGCGAGTGGAGATGCGGATGCGTTCCGCGACACACTGCCCGGCCTGTTCGTCGCTATCGCGCTCGTTCTCGGAACACTCACCTCGCTCGAAACCGTCGAGCGTCTCGCAACCTCATTGCCGGCCGGGTTGGAGGCGGCCCGGCGCATCCGCGAACTCATGTGTCGGCCACCGACCGTAACCGAACCTGAATCGCCCGTCACCGGCGATCGCGCGCAGTCTGTCGCTCTCGAATTCGACAACGTCACGTACACCTATCCGGGCACCGCAGGACCGGTGCTCTGTGACGTGGCACTGGAAGTCAGGCGAGGTGAGTTCGTCGGCGTTGTCGGTGCGACCGGATCGGGAAAATCGACCCTGGCGCGGCTTGCGCAGCGGCACCGGGATCCTGATGTCGGGAACGTGCGCATTGACGGGGACGATGCCCGTGTACGCGGCACACGCGACGTCACGCGACGCGTGTCGGTCGCGAGCCAAGATCCGTTCGTGCTCGACGACGCGGTCGCCGTCAACCTGCGTCTCGCGGATATCAACGCCACCGACTCGCAGTTGCACCGCGCTCTCGCACTCGTCGAGCTCGATGATCTTGACCTGGGGGCAGTCGTCGGGCGACGCGGGTTCCGTCTCTCTGGCGGGCAGCGCCAGCGCCTCGCCCTCGCCCGTACGCTGCTTCACGCGGCGCCGAATCTGCCTGGTGGCGTGCTCATCCTCGACGAGGCGACCAGCCACCAGGATCCGCTCACACAGGCCCGCCTCATCCGACGATTGCGAACACTCGGCTCCTCCATGCTTGTCATCGCGCACCGGCTCGAGACGCTTCGCGATGCCGATCGGATCATCGTGCTCGAGGAGGGGCGCGTCGTCGAAACAGGAGTCTGGGACGAGCTCGTTGCCGCCGATGGGTCCTTTGCAGCCCTGCTCGCTGGCCAGGGCCGGAACCTCGACAGTGAACACCACTGACCGAAGGCATCGGCCCCGCGAGATAGCAGAACGACGGCGTGCTTCCATCGTTCCTCCTTCCAGATGCGCACACATACAGGCGCACGACAGAGCGGCCCGGCGTACCGTGACGCCGAGCCGCTCTGGTGGAGATCGCGATTACTGCTGGAGCGTGAACTGCAGCTCGAGCGTGATCGTGACGTCGTTGCCGAGCATGAAGCCACCGGCGTCGACCGCGGTGTTCCAGTTGACACCGAAGTCGGTGCGGTCGATCTTGGCCGTGGCCTCGCCGCCGGCCTTCGTCTGGCCGTAGCCGTCGACCGTGATGCCGCCGAACTCGCCCGTGAAAGTGACGGGCTTGGTGACGCCGCGCAGCGTGAGGTCTCCGTCGATCAGCACGTGGTCGTTCTGCGGGCGGATCGCGGTGGAGCGGAACGTCATGGTCGGGAACTCGTCGGCGGCGAAGAAGTCGCCGGTGCGCAGGTGGCCGTCGCGACCCTCCTGGCCGGTGTTGACGCTGGCGATCTCAACCGTGGCCTCGACGGACGACTGCTCGAGGGTCTCGCCGGTGACGACAGTCGCGTCGAAGGTCTCGAACTTGCCCTTGACCTTGCTGATCGCGAGGTGGCGAACCGAGAAAGTGACCTCGGAGTGGGCGGGGTCGATGGTCCAGGTGCCGGCGATGTAGCCGGGAACGGTGGCAGCGGTGAGGGTCATGAAGAATCCTTTCGAGCGGAGCGTGATCGTGGAGGATAACGCGAGCGGTCATGATCTATTCCCGCGCATATAAAAATTATCACACAGGGTGCCCGTCGATCAAGGCTCGATAGTCGTCGCTGGTGAGGCCGGACGCCGCCGTTCCTGCGAGCACGCTCGAGAACAGCTGCCGCTTCTTCTGTTGCAGCTCGCGCACCTTCTGTTCGATCGTGCCCGCCGAAATGA
>NZ_JBQDSX010000099.1:0-7593 GCF_052099035.1 Microbacterium sp.
GTCAGCTGCCACGGCATCGTGCTCGGCAGCGACGGCTACAAGATGTCGAAGTCGCTGCGCAACTACCCGGATGTGTCCGAGGTGCTCGACCGCGACGGCTCAGACGCCATGCGCTGGTTCCTCATGTCGAGCTCGGTACTGCGCGGCGGAAACCTCGCCGTCACCGAAGAGGGTATCCGCGCGGGCGTCCGCGAGTTCCTGTTGCCGCTGTGGAGCTCGTGGTACTTCTTCGCGACGTACGCGAATGCCTCCGGCGCCGGCTACGAGGCGACCTGGCGCACGGACTCCACGGACGTGCTCGACCGGTACATCCTGTCCCGCCTCGGCGAGCTCGTGCGAGACGTGGCATCCGACCTCGAAGGACTCGACTCGACGACGGCATCCGCTCGTCTGCGGGACTTCGCCGAGGTGCTCACGAACTGGTACATCCGCCGTTCGCGCGACCGCTTCTGGGGGAACGTCACTGACGATCCGAAGAGCACCGAGGCCTTCGACACGCTGTACACGGTGCTCGAGACGCTGACGCGTGTCGCGGCCCCGCTGGTGCCGCTGGTCAGCGAGCAGATCTGGCAGGGACTCACCGGCGGGCGCAGCGTGCACCTGACCGACTGGCCGGATGCCGATGCCTTCCCCGACGCCACCGATATCCGCGAAGCGATGGATGCTGTGCGCGAACTCTCCCGTGTGGGCAACGCGCTGCGCAAGAAGGAGAAGCTCCGCGTGCGCCTGCCGCTCGCACGCTTCACCGTGGTCTCTCCGGTCGCGGGCGCCCTCGGCCAATTCGAGGACATCCTGCGCGAGGAGCTGAACGTCAAGCAGGTCGAGCTCGTGCAGCTCACCGACACGGCTGCCGCGGAATACGGCATCAGTCACCGCCTCAGCGTCAACGCACGTGCCGCAGGCCCGCGCCTTGGCAAGCAGGTGCAGCACGTGATCGCTGGCGCTCGCGCCGGCGTCTGGGAGCAGCAGGACGGCGTGGTCATCGTCGACGGCATCGCACTGGAGCCGCAGGAGTACGACCTCCTGCTCGAGACGGCCGGGCGGCCTGAAGGCGAAGCACTCGCCCTCGTCCCGACCGGAGGTTTCGTGCTGCTCGACACGCAGACGACTCCTGAGCTGGAAGCCGAGGGGATGGCCCGCGATGCCATCCGAGTCGTGCAGGAAGCGCGCAAGAACGCCGGCCTCGACGTCAGCGACCGCATCATCCTGGCGCTGAACGTCTCGCCCGAGAACGCGGAGGCACTTCAGGCGTACTCGGCGCTCATCGCCGGTGAGACCCTCTCCGTCGGCTTCGCTGTGCAGGCGACCGAGGACATGGACGAACTCGTGAAGAACGTCACGAGCCCCGGCGACGGCGTGTTCAGCTCGGGGGCCACAGCGCTCGGGTCCGAAAAGGCTCCGATCGTCGTCACGATCGATTCCAATACTGAGGGAGCGACGAATGTCTGACCGCGACCGCGCGGATGCCGTCTACGAGAGCCTGCTCGAGAGGGCAGGGGAGCGGTGGGTGCAGCCCCGCAAGGAGCGCACCGCTCGCATTCTCGAGCTGCTCGATGATCCGCAGAAGACCTACCGTGTCGTGCACATCACCGGCACGAACGGCAAGACGTCGACCGCACGCATGATCGAGAGCCTGCTGCGCGCGCACGGGTTGCGCACCGGGCTCTTCACGAGCCCGCATCTGGAGCGCTTCACCGAGCGGATCATGATCGATGGTGAGCCGATTCTCGACGCCGCGATCGCCGAGGCATGGGAGGAGATCGAGCCGTTCGTCGGGATCGTCGATGCTGAGCTCGAGAAGGCGGGCGATGAGCCATTGACCTTTTTCGAGCTGCTCACCGTCCTCGCATTTGTTGCGGCATCGGATGCTCCGGTCGATGTGCTGGTTCTCGAAGTGGGCATGGGTGGGGAGTGGGACTCCACGAACACCGCCGACGGCGACGTCGCGGTATTCGCACCGATCGCCATCGACCACGCCGACCGACTCGGTGAGACCATCGAGAAAATCACCACCGTCAAGGCAGGAATCATCAAAGAGGGCGCCGCCGTTGTCTCCGCGCAGCAGCCCGCCGAGGCAGCGGCCGTGCTGCGCCGTGTCGCCGCCGAGAAGAACGCCACCATCGCCTTCGAGGGCGAGGAATTCGGCCTGGCAGAGCAGAAGCTCGCCGTCGGCGGCCAGCTGCTGACGATCCGCGGCCTCGCCGGCTCGTATCTCGAGGAGTACCTGCCGCTGTACGGCGCGCACCAGGGTCACAATGCCGCACTCGCGGTGGCGGCCGTCGAATCTCTCATCGGTGCGGGATCGCAGCCGATCGCCGAGGACATCATCACTGACGGACTGCAGGGGGCGACTTCTCCCGGCCGTCTGCAGCTGCTCGGAATCGCACCGACCGTGGTCGTCGACGCCGCGCACAACCCGCACGGTGCCGAAGCCCTCGCGCAGTCGCTCGACGACAGCTTCGATTTCGATGAATGGGGGCTGGTGCTCGGTGTACTCGCTGACAAGGATGCCGCCGGCATCGTCGCGCGTCTCGCGCCCGCGAGCGCGCACGTGTTCGCGACGGTGCCCGAATCGAGCCGCGCGAGTGACGCGGACACCATCGCGGACCTCGTCGAGAGCGTCGGGCACCGCGCGACCGTGCATCCCTCGCTGGCGGATGCTGCGGATGCTGCGCGCGAGTGGGCCGCATCGTCCGATCGCCGTGCGGTGATCATCGCCGGTTCGATCGTGCTCGCCGGTGAGGCTATCGCCCTCGCCGAGGAAGAGGACTGGAAATCGGGGTGGCGCGCATGAGCGATGCAGTGGCCCCCGAGCCGCGTCACGCGCGTCCGCCCCGCACCCTCGTTCAGAAGCTCGCCCCGGTCGTCCTCGGATTCGAAGCGATCGTCGTGATCCTTGCAGGCCTCACGATCTACGGCCTGAAGACGCTGCCCGATGGGATCCCGCAGTGGTGGGCGATCATCGGCGGACTGGTGGTCGCAGTGGTGATGGTCGCCGTCGCCGGAATGATCACCAAGCCCTGGGCGATTCCCGTCGGGTGGGCGCTGCAGGCAGTCGTCGCGCTCTCCGCCATCTTCGTTCCCACCATCCTCTTCGTCGTGCTGGTTTTCGGAGGCATGTGGGCGTATGCGACGATCATGGGGGCCCGGTTGGATGCACGACGTCCGACCGACGCGAATCCGAACCTCGAAGAAACCGAACCTCACACAGAGAGCGATTGACATGGCCACCGAAGAAACCCTCGTCCTCGTCAAGCCCGACGGCGTCGCCCGCGGCCTGACCGGCAGCATCCTCGCCCGTATCGAAGCAAAGGGATACGCCCTCGTCGACATCCGTCTGGTCGAGCCCGACCGCGAACTGCTCGCCGAGCACTACGCCGAGCACGAGGGCAAGCCCTTCTACGAGCCGCTGCTCGATTTCATGATGTCGGGACCGTCCGTGGCGATCCGCCTTGCGGGAAACCGTGTCATCGAGGGCTTCCGCTCGCTCGCCGGCACCACAGACCCCACCACTGCTGCCCCCGGAACCATCCGTGGCGACTTCGGCCGCGACTGGGGCCTTGCCGTGCAGCAGAACCTCGTGCACGGCTCGGACAGCACCGAGTCTGCTCAGCGCGAGCTCGGAATCTGGTTCTCCTGACCTTCTAGGTCTAACCTTCTAGGTCAGAAGAGCATCCCCGCGACTTCGCCGAGCAGGTCGAGGCCGCGCAGCTGCGCCAGCAGGACGATGACGGCATAGGCGACGATTGTCGCCAGCGGAACCCATGCCATCATCCGTCCTGCGCGCTCCTGCACCTTCTCGGAGCGACTGAACGAGCCGTTTCGGAAGAGGTGCACGACCGTCGCGAAGAACGTCGGAATCGTCACTGACCAGGTGAGCATGCACCAGGGGCACAGCACGCCGAGATTCGGTGCATACAAGCTCTGCCAGATCAACCAGCACACCAGGCCGAATGCGAAGGTCACTCCCGCGCCGAAGGTGAGCCAGAACCATCGGGGAAAGC
This sequence comes from Microbacterium sp., assembly GCF_052099035.1. GTDB lineage: Bacteria > Actinomycetota > Actinomycetes > Actinomycetales > Microbacteriaceae > Microbacterium. The sequence continues at coordinate 4,005 of NZ_JBQDSX010000099.1, forward strand.
GCGACCCGGCGAGCAGAGCGACACCCATGAACAGCGGCGCCATCCACCCGGCAAGGCCGATGATCGGGTTCGAGAAGCCGAATATCTCGCCCTGCCACGAACCCAGGTTCTTGCCGCACTGGATCATCACACTGACATTGCAGCTGAGATCAGCATCCGGATTCGCGAGTTGCACGAATTTATCCAGGGTGAGCTGGAAAGCCGCCCACCAGCCGATCACGCTGGCAATGATCAGCCAGACGGCATAGAACACGGGGCGGGTACGCTGCTCGCTCATTCTCGGATTATCTCAGCGTCCGCTATGGATGCGGCGATAACAGGCCAGTTCAAACGCCCGATGAGGCCCGAATGCCACGAACTGGCCGACATGATGCGATAATGGCCTGTGATGGACCGCGCGGCATAGCCGTGCAACACATCGACGAAGACTTCGGGGCCCATGCCCCTCGCGATCAGAGCCATGAGCCGGTCGCACACCGAATGAGTTTGCGGCACCCGTGGGTGCCGCACGAGATTTCGCGGAGCACCGAGTGCACCGCCGCAGGGAGCACGCCAGAGATGGCCGATGAGACGAATGACACCAACACCCCTATCCTCGATGCAGAAACTGCGGCTCCGGTAGCACCGGCCGACGCACCTGCTGAATCTTCTGAGGCTCCACCGGAGCCTTCGGCTGCGGAGCAGACCGACCCGGTCGCTGAGCCTGCCGAAGCGCCTGTCGAGGCGGAGAAGCCCGTCGAAGCGGAAAAGCCTGCCGAGCCGGAGAAGCCCGCCGAGCCGGAGAAGGTGACGGCGGTCACTCTCGGACTCATCCCCGAAGTGTTCGTCTCGCAGGTGTCGACCCAGTTGCGCTTCTACGCTCCTGAGATCACGCCGCTCCCCGCCCGTCCCGGCCGTGATCGTGGCCGTGATGACCGCGACCGCGATTTTTCGCGTGACGACGAGCACGATGACGCTCCCTCCGCACGTCGCGGACGTCGGCGTCGTGGTGGCAACGGCGACGGAGACGACCAGCGCGACGAGCCGCGTCAGCGTCAGCGCGCTGTCGAATACATCACCGAGCCCAAGGCGATCAAGGGGTCCACGCGCCTCGAAGCGAAGAAGCAGCGCCGTCGTGACGGTCGCGACGCCGGTCGCCGGCGTCCGGTGGTCACCGAGGCCGAATTCCTCGCCCGCCGCGAGTCCGTCGATCGCAAGATGGTGGTGCGTTCGAAGAACGGCCGTACGCAGATCGGCGTGCTCGAGGACGCCGTACTCGTCGAGCACTACGTGGCACGCAATCAGGACGCTTCACTGATCGGCAACGTCTACCTCGGCCGTGTGCAGAACGTGCTGCCGAGCATGGAGGCCGCGTTCGTCGACATCGGTCGTGGCCGCAACGCCGTCCTCTACTCCGGCGAAGTCGACTGGGATGGCGTCGAGACGGGTAACCAGCCGCGTCGCATCGAGCTTGCACTCAAGCCCGGTGATCGTGTGCTCGTGCAGGTCACCAAGGACCCGGTCGGACACAAGGGTGCGCGTCTGACCAGCCAGATCTCGCTTCCCGGACGCTACCTCGTGTACGTGCCGGGCGGATCGATGAACGGCATCAGCCGCAAGCTCCCCGACAACGAACGCGCACGCCTGAAACGCATTCTCAAGGAAGTGCTCCCCGAGTCCAGCGGCGTGATCGTGCGTACGGCTGCCGAGGGTGCGACCGAGGACCAGCTGACGCGCGACGTCCAGCGCCTCACCTCGCAGTGGGAGCACATCCAGAAGCAGGTCGAGAGCCAGCAGGCACCCGCGCTTCTGCATGCCGAGCCGGATCTTCTCGTCAAGATCGTCCGCGATGTCTTCAATGAGGACTTCACCAAGATGCTCATCCAGGGCGAGGAATCGCAGCAGACGATCCGCGCCTACCTCGAGAGCGTTGCTCCTGACCTGCTCGAGCGTGTGGAGTCCTACGAGGACGAGACCGATCCGTTCGATGCGTTCCGTATCACCGAGCAGATCGAAAAAGCTCTCGACCGCAAGGTCTGGCTGCCATCCGGTGGTTCACTGGTCATCGACCGCACCGAGGCGATGACCGTCGTCGACGTGAACACCGGCAAGTTCGTCGGCACCGGCGGAAACCTCGAAGAGACTGTCACCAAGAACAACCTCGAAGCTGCGGAGGAGATCGTCCGTCAGCTGCGGCTGCGCGACATCGGCGGCATCATCGTCGTCGACTTCATCGACATGGTCCTTGAGTCCAACCGTGATCTCGTGCTGCGCCGCCTCATCGAGTGCCTGAGCCGGGACCGCACGAAGCACCAGGTCGCCGAGGTCACCTCGCTCGGACTCGTGCAGATGACGCGCAAGAAGCTCGGTCTGGGGCTTCTGGAGACGTTCAGCGAGGCGTGTGAGGTCTGCGCAGGCCGTGGGGTCGTCGTCCACCACGACCCTGTCGTCAAGCACCGTTCGAACTCGGGCAACTCGCAGTCGGGCAACCGCCGCCAGCGCGGCGGCAACGGCCAGCAGAACCAGAACCAGAACTCGCAGCAGCCGGCCAACGTTGCCCACGGAATCCCCGAGGGTGCGAAATCCGCGCTCGCGCAGATTGCGGCGTCGACGCTCGCGGCGACGGCCGAGACGGTCGTCGAATTGGATGCTGTCATCGTCGCCGCTGATGTGCCCGAACCTGTGGAACGGCCGAAGAAGCCGCGCCGCAAGCGGGGGTCCGAGAAGAACAACGCACCCAAGACCGAAGCCGAGCAGATGCTCGATTCGGTGCTGGATGCGCTTCCGGAGCCGAAGGCACCTGGTCAGGGCCGCAACCGCCGTCGAGTGTCGACGGCTGCGCTCACCGGCACCCCGGTGTCGGTGAACTCCTCACCGGCGGTCGCGGGCGGGGATTCGGAGTCCTGAGGCGATCAGCCTGCGGACGAGCTCTCTGCCGCTGACCTGCTCTGCCCCGGCCGCGATGAGCCGGGGGAGAGCCTCATCGGGGACGTCGTAGTGATCCCTGTCGAACGACCGTGGAGGCACCCCGTTGCTGCGCGCGAAGGCGTGCAGTTCGTCGAGACTGTGGTCGCTCACCAGGTGCGCCCAGTGCCGGCCGTGTGCCGGCCAGATGGCATCATCGATCAGAATGGTCACCCCGTGATCCTACGACCGGGCGACACGGAGGCGGTTCGCTTTGCGAGACCGTCCTCGATCCGGTAAAGTGGTCCCTTGGTGCGTGAGCTGATTCGCCTGCACAGGGCGATGTGCAAGAGCCTTGTGCTCGCATCCGTCAGACCTGCGACGAACGCAGGCAAAGTCTTCCCGTGAGATTTCCGGAGCTTTCCGCTCCCCAACGAAACAGGTATCAAGTGGTTTACGCAGTAGTGCGCGCCGGTGGGCGGCAGGAGAAGGTCGAGGTCGGCACGATCGTTCAGCTCGATCGTGTTCAGGCTGCTCAGGGCGAGAAGATCGAACTGCCCGCAGTGCTCCTCGTCGACGGCACCACGGTGACCACCGACGCCGACAAGCTGGCCAAGGTCACGGTCACCGCTGAGGTTATCCGTAACCTCCGCGGCCCGAAGATCATCATCCAGAAGTACAAGAACAAGACCGGCTACAAGAAGCG
>NZ_JBQDSX010000100.1:0-7565 GCF_052099035.1 Microbacterium sp.
GTCTACGCCCCGAGCTTTCGCCGCGAGGTCGACGAGCCCGTCGCCGGCGAGATCGCGATCGAGCCGTCCGCTCGCGTCGTGGTCGTCGAGGGCAACTACCTGCTCGCGGAGCAGGATCCGTGGATCCGCGTGCGCGATCTGCTCGACGAGGCATGGTTCTGCGAGGCTCCCGCGGACGTGCGCGAGGCGCGACTCATCGAACGACACACGCTCGGCGGGCGCAGCGTCGAGGCCGCGACGGAGTTCGCCCGCAACGTCGACGGGGCCAACGCAGAGCTCATCGAACGCACCGCCCACCGGGCAGATCTGCGCGTCTCCGGCGTCACGTGGGAGGCCCGGTCCTAGGTCGACCGAGGACGTAAACAACGCCGCGGGTGACGGCCCGCGGGCAGGTCGATGAACGGCACGTGAACTCGCACGACTTGCACTCAATGCAAGTGAAATTGCGCATAGCGTCCAGAACGTGCTCATCACCGACCTGGCCAAGAACCGCGGATCCGCGCTGACGGCGACCGACCGCCGCCTCGTCGCGGTGCTGCAGGCCAGGCCGGCCGAGGCGGCGTTTTGGAACGCCGCGGACCTCACCGATCCGCTGGGTCTGCACCAGTCGGCGGCCACGCGTCTCGCCCAGCGCCTGGGCTTCGACGGCTACCCGCGGCTGCGCGACGCGCTCCGGCAGGACTACCTCGCCGGATCCGGCCCCTCGCAGCGGATCCGCGGGCGCCTCGAGCGCCACCCCGACGACGTGCTCGGCGGGTTCGTCGACGACGAGATCACCGCGCTTGCCGCGCTGCCGCAGCACATCACGCAGGACGACCTCGACGATCTCGCCGCGCAGACCACGGCGGCCGGCCACGTGTACCTCTTCGGGCGCGGTAACGCGACGGTGCTCATCGAGCTGCTCGAGCGGCGGCTGCGCCGCAGCGGCATTCGCGTGATCGTGCTCGACGGCCCCGTGCGCGACGTCGCCGAGCGGCTCGCGAGCATCGAAGCAGGCGACCTCGTGCTGGCCTGTGCCTTCCGCCGGGCCCCGCGCGATCTCGTGCCCGTGCTCGAGGTTGCGCGTGAGACCGGCGCGCACACCGCGCTGATCACCGACACGCTGCTCTCGCTCTCGCCGCAGCCCGATGTCGTGCTCGCCGCGCCGCGCGGCGGCGGCGACGAGTTCCTCTCGCTGACTGTGCCGATGGCGATCGCCAATGCCCTTGTGCTCACGATCGCCCGCCAGGCGCCCGATCGCGCCCTGCGGTCGCTCGACCGCCTCGAGTCGCTGCTCGAGCGCTTCGACCGATGACCTTCACTCCCCGTTTGCCCCACCGAATTCCCCCGAAAGGAACGATCATGACCCGACGACCGCTCCGTCACACACTTTCGCTCTCCGCCCTCGCCGCCTGCGGCCTGGCTGTCACCCTGGTCGGCTGCAGCTCGCCCGCCACATTCGCCCCCGCCGACGACGTCGACTGGGATGCGCTCAGTCACGAAGAACTCGTCGAGATGGCCACCGAGGAGGGCGAGGTCAACGCGTACGCGTTCACCAGCCGCATCGCCGCCATCGAAGAGTCGTTCGAGGCCGAGTACCCAGACATCGATGTCGTCGCCAGCGACATCTCGTCCAGCGAGCTGATCACTCGGCTCGCGACTGAGCACACGGCAGGCAGTGCGACCGCCGACGTCGCGTACGTCTCCGATGCGCCGGTCGTCGTCACCGAGCTGCTCGCCGACGGAGTGCTGCTGCCGTACGTGCCCTCGCGGGTTTCCGACGCCCTGCCGACGGAGTTCCAAGAGCCGCTGCCCGCCAACCGCCTGTCGACCAAGGTGCTCATGTACAACGAGGAGGCCCACCCCGACGGCCCTCCGGTGACGAACCTCTGGGAGCTCACCGACGACGAGTGGTCGGGCCGCGTCGTGCTCGTCGACCCCAACGTGCGCGGCGACTATCTCGACCTCGCGACCGAGTTCTCGCTGCGCGCGGAGGAGATGGCGAGCGCCTATGCCGATCACGTCGGCGAGGAGATCACCCTCGACGACGGAGTGCCGGATGCCGGCCTGCAGTTCATGAAGGATCTCTACGCCAACGACGCCGTGCTCGTCGATGACACCGACACCGTCAACGCCGCCGTCGGGGTGACCGGCCAGGAGGATGCGCCGGTCGGCTTCACGTCGTACTCGGACCGCCGCGACAACGAGGAGGAGGGCTGGGCGCTCCAGGTTGCTTCCGGTGTCGCGCCCTCGCCCGGCATCGTCTTCCCCGCGTACCTCGGCGTCACGGCGAACGCGGAGAACCCGGCCGCTGCGCGCCTGCTCATCGACTTCATGATGGGCGACGACAGCGCGACGGGCGGCCCGGGCTTCGAGCCGTTCTACGTCGCCGGCGATTATCCGACGCGCACCGACATTGACACGCCCGCCGACGCGCTGAGTCTCGACGAATTGGCCGCCTGGCGCATCGATCCCGAGGCCTCGGCCGAGCACCGCTCCGATGTCGCAGACTTCCTGCTCACCATCCAGTGATCGTCCGCTCGCGCGTGAGCGCGGCGGTGCGCCAGCCCGATCTGTGGCTGGCCATCGCCGTGCTCGCGGTACTCATCATCCTCGTCGCGCTGCCCCTCACAGGGCTCATTGCGGCGACCACCGGCGACGACGGCGACGGATCCTGGGGCGACGTGCTCGCCAGCCCCATGTCGCAGGCGCTGTTCTGGCAGCCGCTCGGCGGATCCCTGCTCGTGGGCCTCGGAACCGGCGTGATCGCGACGCTCATCGGCGCGTTCCTCGCCTGGATCGTCGTCATGAGCGACGTGCCGGGGCGCCGGGTGATCGGCGTTCTCGCCGCGATCCCGTTCGCGCTGCCCAGTTTTGCGATCGCGCTCGCCTGGGAGAGCGTGTTCCGTAACGACCGCATCGGCGGCACGACCGGCCTGCTGTTCTCGTTCGGCATCCCGGTGCCCGACTGGCTCGCCTGGGGGCCCGTGCCCGTCATTCTCACGCTGGTCGCCCATTACTACTCGCTGAGCTTTCTGGTCATCGCCGCGGCGCTCGCGAACGTGGGAGGCGATCTCGTCGCCGCCGCGGAACTGACGGGTGCCTCTCGGGCCCGCGTGGCTGCGCGCATCGTGATTCCTGCGGTCGCGCCGGCCGTGCTGTCCGGGTTCCTGCTGGCCTTCGCCGAGGGCGTCTCGAACTTCGCCGTGCCGGCTCTGCTGGGCCTGCCCGTGCGGTTCCAAACGCTGAGTACCCGGCTATACGGCGCGATCTCGACGGGAGATTCCGCGCGCGGGTACGTGCTCTCGATTCTGCTGATCGTCGTCGCCGGCGTGATCCTTTTCATCGGCAATCGAACCACCGGCGGTCGATCATTCTCGACGATCACCGGCAAGGCCACGCGCGCGAGAGTAACCCGCACGGGCGGTTGGCGCGCGCCGCTCGCCATGATCGCATGGGCCATCGTCATCATCACCGCGATCATCCCGGGCATCGTGCTCGTCGTCAGCACGCTGCTGCGGCGCACGAACAGCTTCGACAGCGGATTCACGCTGCACTATTGGATCGGCGAGTCCGACCCGTCGATCTCGCACGGCATGCGCGGCGTCCTGCGCGACCCCACCGTGCTGCAGGCGACCGGCGGAACCCTGGGGCTCGGAGTCGTCGTCGCGCTCGGCGCCGTGCTCATCGGGCTGCTCGCCGCGTACGCCATCCGTCAGCGCCCGCAGGCTCGCACCGCGAACGGCGCGATCAGCCTGCTCGCGTACGTGCCGTTCCTCATCCCCGGCGTCGCGCTCGGCGCCGCCTTCATTGCGCAGTTCGGCGCGCCCATCGGCCCGTTCGGATCCCTGTACGGCACGTTCGGCATCATCGTGCTCGCGGGTATCGCCGCGAGCATCCCGTTCGCGTTCCAGACGGCGAAGTCGGCCCTCGGCCAGGTCGCGCCGGAACTCGACGAGGCTGCCGTGCTGACCGGGGCGAGCGGACCGCGCCGACTCGCGCGCATCACGGTGCCGCTCGTCTCACGCGGCCTCGCGAACGGCGGCATCCTCGTCTTCGTCACGATGGTGCGCGACCTCTCGGCCGTCGTGCTGCTCGTCACGCCCGCCACGCCGCTGCTGTCGATGATGACCTTCCGCTACGCGTCGGAGGGCTTCGCGCAGCAAGCCAGCGCGATCACCCTCATCATCGCGGTCATCTCGGTGGCCGCCACCCTGCTCGCCCGTCTGCTCGAGAAGAGCCGCGACGGCCGTCCCGAACGGAACCTGTCATGACCGAACTCACCATCGACCGGCTCGGCAAGCGATTTGGCGCGCAGCATGCCGTCGACGACCTGTCACTGCGCATCCCTTCCGGTGCCTTCCTCGTGCTGCTCGGGCCGTCGGGCTGCGGCAAGAGCACGACCCTGCGCATGCTCGCCGGGCTCGAGGATCCGACGAGCGGCACGATCGCGTTCGGTGACCGCGTGATCGCCGACGGGGGCACGGGACACAGCACCGCGCCATCGAAGCGCGGCATCGGCATGGTGTTCCAGAGTTACGCGCTGTGGCCGCATATGACGGTGCAGCAGAACGTCGAGTGGCCGCTGACGGTCGCCGGCTGGAAGCGCCGCGATCGCGCGACGCGCGTGCAGGAGGTTCTCGAATCGCTCGAGATCGCGCACCTCGCGGGCCGCACGCCCGCGCTCATCTCGGGCGGTCAGCAGCAGCGTGTGGCAATCGCCCGCACGATCGCACCGCGCCCGGACGTCGTCCTGTTCGACGAGCCGCTGTCGAACCTCGACGCGCGCCTGCGCGTGGAGACCCGATCCGAGCTCGGCCGCGTGCACCGCGCGAGCGGCGCGACGAGCGTCTACGTCACGCATGACCAGGTCGAGGCGCTGGCTCTCGCCACGCACATCGCGGTGATGAACGGGGGCCGGCTCGAGCAGTTCGGCACGCCCGAGGAACTGCTGGAGAAGCCGGCGACCAGATTCGTCGCGTCGTTCCTCGGCACCCCTGCCGCGGTACTGCTGCCGGTTGCTTCCGCAGGTGATCAGATCCTGTTCGACGGCGCTCCGATCGGACGCGCGCCGGCCTCCGGCTCGCCCGCCCACGCGATGTTCCGCCCCGACGCTGTCCATCTCGATCCCGAGGGAGATATCGCGTTCGAGGTCGTCGAGTCGACCCCGCAAGCGGGGCGTCATCTCGTCACGGGTCTCGCCTTCGGATGGGGAGGCGCTCGGGAACGCATCACGATCGTGAGCGATCAGGCCTGTGCTCCGGGCGAACGCACCCGGCTCCGTCTGCCCGCAGAACCTACGGCGCTGTTCAGCGAAGACGGGAGCAGGCTGTGACCACGCTGCTGCTCGTGCGCCACGGCATGACCGAATGGAATCGGGTGCAGCGCATGCAGGGGAGAAGCGACATCGACCTCTCCGAACAAGGCCGCGCCGACGCCACGGCGCTCGCCGAGGTGGTCTCGGCCTGGAAGCCCCAGACGCTGATCTGCTCGCCGCTCGCGCGTGCGGCATCGACGGCGGCGCTCATCAGCGACCTGCCGGCGACCGTCGACGACGCGTGGATCGAGCACGGGCTCGGCGAGTGGGAGGGATGCACCCCCGACGCGATCGGGTCCGACTACGCGCGGTGGCGCGCGGGGGAGGTGATCCCCCCGGGCGGTGAGCGGGAGGACGAGATCCGCGAGCGCATCACAGGCGCGGTGCGGACAGCTGCGCGGCGCCCCGGCCCCGTGCTCGTCGTCACCCACGGCGGCACCATCCGAGCGGTACTCAATCGGTTCGTCGGCCTCGCGCCCGGTCGCCTCGACCCGGTCGCGGCGCCGAGCCTCACCGTCATCGACGTGATCGACGATGACATGGCCCGGCTGCGCAGCTTCAACCTGACGGCGTAGCTGCTTGACGGCCCGGCGCCCTTCGGGTCAGGCTCCGACTTCGCGCGACTCCAGGAGGTTCCGAGTAAAGCGGCGAATGTCCCGGTGGAGGTCGGCATGCGCGCCGTCGAGTGGATCCTCGGTCGTGACGATGTCGTCGATCTCTTCGAGAGCCTGCGTGACGTAAGCCGTCGCATCGCGGACGCCCCAGGATGCGATCTCATCGACGAGGTGCGTACGCGTGATCGCGCTGTGACGGTACTCCTTCGCGATCGCGAGCGCCAACCGGCCGTCCGAGCGGTGCGCCTGCGGCACGATGTCGTAGGCGGGCGCGAGATGCGTCGAACCGTCGGCCGGGTGCAGGAGGCTGACGTTCTTCGCATGCATGTCGAGGTTGCCGATCGCGACGGCGAGGATCAACGAGCGGGCAAACAGGCGGACATCGGGTCGGGCGGCATACGCGTCAAGCGTGGCGGCGATTCTTCCCAACGTCACGGCTCCGCCGTATTCCTGGTACTTCTCGATGCCGCTCGCTCCAAGCGCCTGATTGAAATCCTCTTGGTGGATCCGTGCACCATCGTGTCGGTCGTAACGCTCGATGACCAGTGTCGGCAAGCCGTCGAAGTCTTCGATCAGCGTGGAATATGTCATGACGCCGAGCCGACGCGCGACGCGCGCACCGTACTCCTCGTCGTAGATCACACTCGCCAGCCCGCCGTCGAGTTGCGGCTTGAGGATGTGCGTCGAGGGAAAGCCACCGAGCGCCTGCGACCATCCCTCAGATGTGCGGGCAAGGACGATCTTCGGCTGCACGCCACCGAGCGAGGTGCGACCCGTCGAAGGGGCATTGCCGAGCGGGGCGCCGATCGGGTCGTCGAGCAACTGGCGTATCTCGGTGTCAGACACGGGCTGAGCCGAGGGGACGCGAGGCTCGCTCGGATCGTCCAGGTCCCAGACTTGCAATGCTCCCGCGACGTCGCGCCCGTATCGCGCGAGGAAGCGCAAGGTATCGCCGCGACGCAGTCCGGCGCGCGCGAGCATGTGATCGTACTGATCGCCCTCGGGGAGGAGCTCCTCGAACCAGATTCGGCGGCGAGGCGCGCGGTCACGACGTTGCCGCCGGGTGAGTGGAACAGCGACGGAGAGCACCGAGCTGTTGTCACCGAACTTCTCGATGGCTTCCGTCGACGGTGTGAAATCGAACGTCCTGGGCTCGCCCTCGAGCTCGCCGACGGGCGTGCCATACAGCTCAACCTGCAGGCGCATCGCCGGCCTCCCAACTTGCGGAGAGGTCAAGCTCGAGTTCGCGGCACATCTCGAGCAGGCGGCGCAGGTAGATCGTGCCGGCGCCGGTCTCCATTTGGCTGACGGTGCTCTGGGGCATGCCGAGCCGACTCGCGAGCTCGGCCTGAGACAGTCCTTGAGAAAGGCGCGCCTGCTCGAGCGCTAGGCCGACGTCAGCCGGCACGCGGATCCGGGCGGTTGCGCGGTTCATCCTCTGCTCCGATCGTGAAAATACGATGACGTTAATGTATCGCGATTTTGCGATGATGTCGATGTATAGCGAAATCGCGATCGCGTAACGCTCCTCGTGCCCAGCTTTCGCACAACAAAATCCTCCAAACTGTACCGACCAGACGGTAAAGTAAAGGATCTCAGAATGACCACCGCACGTCGCTACCTCAGCCTGTCCGTGCTCATCGGCGCAGTGCTGC
>NZ_JBQDSX010000101.1:0-7473 GCF_052099035.1 Microbacterium sp.
CGGACCGTGTGCGCCGCGAGTTCCTGCAGTCATCGCGCACGGCGGCGATGATCGACGTCTATGAACGGGTGCTCTCGCGCTGAGGCGCGCGACTCACGTCGAGACCGCGAGCAGGCTCATCGCCGGGCTGATGACGAGCGCTCCGAAGATGCCGATGGTGATCTCGGTCTAACCTTCACCTATGAGCGACCCGCACGCGCGCCCCTCGGACGAGCACGCCTCCCGCCTCGCGACGACGGTCGGGATCCGGGTGCGGCAGTATCGGATCGCGGCGGGGCTCACGGCCTCCGACCTCGCCGGTCGCGCGGGGCTGTCACCCGCAATGATCTCGCGCATCGAGTCGGCCTCGACGTCGGCGAGCCTGACGACGATCGACCGCGTCGCGAAGGCGCTCGCGGTGCCCATCGCGTCCCTGTTCCGCGGCGCGGATGCCCCGCCCTCGGCCGTCGTCGTGAAGGCAGGAGACGGGGCGCCGTCCGTGCGCGCGGGCACCCGCCGCGGGCATCGGTACTCGAGCCTCGGCAACCTGCTGTCGGCGAGCGGGCCCTCGCTCGAACCGGTGATCGTCGAGCTCAACGCCGACGCCGAGGAGTTCCCGATGTACGAGCACGCCGGAATCGAGTTCCTGTACATGCTCGAGGGGTCGGTGCTCTTCGCACACGGCGACGACGAGCACGTTCTGGAGTCCGGCGACTCCATCCTTCTCGACGCGGAGACGCCGCACGGGCCGACCGCCGTGATCGCTGGCCCCGCACGGTTCCTCTCGGTGAATCCGGCCGGCGGATAGCGACGTTCCTGGCGCTCAGAAATGCGTTTGTCACACAGAACGATTTACTGTCGGTAAATTAGTTGCGTTGGCCGCAACATGGCACACGCGCTTCTGCGTCGGACGGCGATCCCGATCCGACGACGCCCGCATCGTCGTCTGGAGTTCTCTGTGCCCGAATCCGCCCTGTCTGACGTCGCCCTCTGGGACGGCACGTGCTCCCTCGGTGCTGGCCGCATCACATGGGACGGCGACAGCATCACGGCCGTTGAGGCTGAGGATTCCGGCGCGAACCCCCGATACGGCGTGATTCCCGGACTCATCGATACGCACGTGCACCTCGGGGGCTATGCCGGCCCGGGGGAGCAGCCGTGGGGATCCCCATGGAATCTCGTGACGCCCGACACCGAGAAGGTCTTCCACATCGCCGCCCAAGCGCAGCGAGCGATGCGTGCGGGCGTCACGACCGTCCGGGATCTCGCGGGCGATGCCCTGCAGCTCGCGGTGAGCCGCGTCTTCGACGACGGCGTGCAGATCGGGCCGCGCGTGCGCGTGAACGGCCCCGTCGGCATGACGGCCGGTCACGGCGACCTCTTCATCCCGCCGCACTACCCGCACCGCGACCCCGTCGCCGACAGCCCGGACGAGTGCCGCAAGCTCGTGCGGCAGTGGGCGCGTCAGGGCGCGCACGGCATCAAGATCTACGCGTCAGGCGGCGTGCTGTCGATGGGCGATCGCGTCGGATGGCGCAACCAGACGATGGACGAGATCCGCACGACCGTCGACGAGGCGCACGCCCTCGGCATGCTCGTCGCGGCGCACAGCCACGACACCGAGAGCGCGCGCCGGGCGCTCGAGGCCGGCGTCGATTCGATCGAGCACGGATCCGGCGTCGACGCGAGCCTGTGGCCCGTCGTCACGCAGCGGGGGATCCCCGTTGCGCCGACCCTGCTGATCAACGATCGCCTGGCCGACGGCACGATCCCCGTGGCGGGGGAGGCGCGTGAGAAGGCTCAGGCCGTCGTCGCCGAGCGCGACGCCAACTTCGCCGGGGCCGCCGCGGCGGGCGTCCGCTTCGTGCTCGGCACGGACGCCAACGGCGTCATGGTGCGGTTCGGCGATCAGCACGAGGAGGTGCGCCTGATGGCCGACATGTTCGGGTGGTCGGCGGAGCGCGCCCTCGTCTCCGCCACGAGCGATGCGGCCGACGCCATCGGCATGGGTGACCGCGTCGGACGCCTGGCCGCCGGTCTGGGCGCCGACTTCGTCGTCGTCGACGGCCGCCCCTGGGAGGACATCTCTCACCTCGATGTCGACCGCATCGTCGCCGTCGTCTCCCGCGGACGCGTCGTATCAGGCGAGCTTCCCCGATGAACCCCTTCCGTCCCCACCTCCGTTCCGAGAGGATCACCGTGAACACATCTCCCCAGAGGCGGGTCGCGCTCGCCGCGGGCTCTGCCATCGCCCTGACCGCGCTGCTGGCGGGCTGCACGGGCGGCGGTGGCGGCGACGCCGCGGCTGACGGCACGCTCGTCTTCGCCGTCGAGACCGACCCGACGTGCATCGATCCGCAGCAGCCGACGGTGACGCAGGCGCTGTACATCGGCCGCCAGGTCGTGGACTCGCTCGTGGATCAGGATCCCGAGACCGGCGAGATCGTGCCGTGGCTCGCGGAGGACTTCTCCTCGAACGACGACATGACGGCGTTCGAGTTCACGCTGCGCGACGGCGTGACCTTCAGCGACGACAGCGAGCTGACGAGCGAGGTCGTGAAGGCGAACCTCGACTCGATCATCGAGATGTCGGCCGATGGATCGACGGCGACCCTCGCGGCGCAGTACCTCGCGGGATACGAGGGCACCGAGGTCACCGACGAGCACACCTTCACGGTCACGTTCGACGCCCCGAACGCGGCCTTCCTGCAGGGCGCGAGCACCATGAGTCTCGGAATCGTCTCCGCTGAGACGACCGAGCAGGCTCCGGACGCGCGCTGCCAGGACGGCGTGATCGGAACCGGTCCGTTCGTCTACGACGCCTACTCGCCCAACAGCGAGATCTCGATGGATCGCCGCGAGGGCTACGCGTGGGGATCCGAGCTGCGGGGCCACGAGGGCGACGCCACGCTCTCGCGCGTCGAGTTCGCGGTCGTGACCGAGGACAGCGTGCGCGTCGGCGGCCTGCAGTCGGGCGAGTTCGACATGATCGGCGAGCTGCCCTACGCAGACCAGCCCCGCATCGCGGACGAGGGCTACGAGATCTACGCGAAGGCGAACCCGGGCATCCCGACGAGCCTGATCCCGAACCTCGACAACCCCGTGCTCGCCGACGACGCCGTGCGCGAGGCGCTGCGCATCGGGATCGACCGCGACGACATCAACGCGACGCTCGGCTACGCCGACGGCGACGCTCCCTCCAGCGCCCTGTCGAGCGGCACGACCGGATACACGAGCCAGGCAGAATCCATGGCCTACGACCGCGACGCCGCGATCGCCGCCCTCGAGGACAGCGGCTGGGCGCTCGGCGACGACGGGATCCGCGAGAAGGACGGCGAGCGCCTCACCTTCACGACGACGGGCTTCTACGAGCAGAGCATGATCGAGCTCATCCAGCTGCAGCTGAAGGACCTCGGCATCGATATGCAGATCAACTTCACCGACGCCGGCGGGTTCTTCGGCGCGATCGCCGACCGCAGCTACGACATGCTGTTCGCCGCCCTCACCCGCACCGGTCCCGACGCGCTCGGCGTCGCGTTCGAGCAGGCCGCGCCGTCGCACTGGGCCGTTCTCGACGACCCCGACCTCGAGTCGATCCTCGCCGAGCAGGCCTCGACGAGCGACCCCGACGCGCGCCAGGGGCTCATCGACGAGGCGCAGGCCACGATCATCGACAACGGGTACCTGTTCCCGATCCTCGAGGTCTACCAGCTGCATGCCTCGCAGCCCGAGGTCACGGGCTTCGAGTTCGACTCGGCGTCGCGCTTCCACCTCTACGACGTGGCGCTCGGCTGATATGACCCAGGCAGGAACGTCTCCGAGGCGCGCGCCCGTCCGCATCGCGCGCATGGTCTGGCCGCGGCTGGTCCAGTTCGTCTTCGTCGTGTGGGCGACCTATACGGTGACGTTCCTGCTCATCCGCGTGCTGCCGGGGGATCCCGTGCTCGCGGCGCTCGCCGTGCAGTCCGGCGACGCCACGACGGTGGATCCCGAGCAGCTTGCGGCGCTGCGCGAGGAGGCTGGCCTGTCGGGCGGCCTCATCGCGCAGTACTTCTCGCAGCTCGGCGGCCTCCTCACCGGCGATCTCGGCACGTCGCTCGCGACCGGCCGGGACGTGACGTCGATGATCGCCGACGTCGTTCCCGGCACCCTCGCGATCGCCGGGCTCGCACTCGTGATCGGCATCGCGATGTCGCTCATCATCGGGTTCCTCGCCTACATCTCGCCGTGGAAGTGGCTGCGCGACCTGCTCGTGCAGCTGCCCCCGCTCGGCGTCGCGGTGCCGGCGTTCGTCACGGGACTCATCCTTATCAGCGTGTTCTCGTTCACGCTCGGCTGGTTCCCGGCGTCGGGGGCGCGCTCGTCGCTCGGCGTCGTGCTGCCCGCGATCACGCTCGCCTTCCCGGTCGGCGCGATCTTCTTCCAGGTGTTCTCCACCGCGATCCGCGAGGCGGAGCAGAGTCCGTACGTGTTCACGGCCGACGTCAAGGGCCTCTCGCGCCTCGCGGTTTTCCGCCGTCACATCCTGCGTAACGCGATGCTGCCGTCCGTGACGAGCATCGGCCTGCTCATCGGCTACCTCGCCGGCGGAACCGCCGTGGTCGAGACGGTGTTCTCGCGCGACGGCATCGGCCGGATCGTCGTGGCCGCCGTGCAGGCCCGCGACGTCAACGTGATCCAGGGCGTCATCATCGTCGTCGCGATCGTGTACGCGCTCGCGGCTCTGCTCGTCGACGTGTCCTACCCCTTCATCGATCCGCGCCTGCGCCGTCAGAGGGCGAAGCCCGGGGCCGCCGTGCCCGCGGCCGCCGCGTCGCCTGGTCTCGACAGTCCGGGGCCGAGCGCGCAGAACGGATCGGGGGGCGTGCGATGATTCGTCGATTGCTGCGTCCGACGACGCTTCTATCGCTGCTGATCGTCCTGATCGCGGCCGTCATGGCGCTCGCGCCGGGCCTGCTCGCGTCGGGGGATCCGCTCGCGGGTGCCACGGGCGACCGTCTTCAGGCTCCCAGCCTCGCGCACCTGTTCGGCACGGATGCGCTCGGACGCGATGTCTACACGCGCACCGTGCACGGAGCGTTCCTCTCGCTCGCCGCGGCCACGGCGGCCGTGCTCGTCGGCGGCATCGCCGGCGGCGCGATCGGGCTCGTGTGCGGCGCGCTGCGCGGCCGCATCGGCGGGGCGGTCGACTTCGTCGTCATGCGATTCGTCGACGTGCTCATCGCCGTGCCGGGCATCCTGCTCGCGCTCATCGTCGTGGCAACCCTGGGGTTCGGCCCGTGGAGCATCGCGCTCGGCGTCGGTTTCGGCGCCGCCGGCAGTTTCGCCCGCGTCATGCGCGCCCAGGTGCTGCGCGTGCGCGGCGAGGAGTACGTCGAGGCCGCCTCGACGCTCGGCGTGCGCCCGCTCACGGTGCTCGGCCGGCACATCCTGCCGAACGCCATGCGCCCGGTGCTCGCGATGGCGGCGCTCGAGCTGGGCACGGCCATCCTGTCGGTCTCGACCATCAGCTTCCTTGGGTTCGGCGTGCAGCCTCCGTCGCCCGAGTGGGGTGCGCTCGTCAGCGACGGTCGCGACTATATCGCCACCGCGTGGTGGCTCACGGTTCTGCCCGGCACGGTCATCGTCTGCGTCGTGCTGGCCGTGACCCGACTGGCGCGCGTGATCGGAGTGGAACGATGAGCGACGACATCCTTTCTGTCGAGGGCCTGCAGGTCGCCTACACGTCGGTCCGGCGCACGGTCGAGGCCGTGCGCGGCGTCGACCTCAGCGTGCCGCGCGGCGGCATCGTGGCGCTCGTGGGGGAGTCGGGCTCGGGCAAGAGCAGCGTCTCGCAGGCGCTCGTGCGGCGGCTGCCCGAGAACGGGGCGATCACGGGCGGTGCCATCCGATTCGACGGCCTCGACCTCGCGCGCGTGCGCGAGCGCACACTGCGGCGGATCCGCGGCGGTCAGATCGCGTTCGTGCCGCAGGATCCGAACGCGTCGCTGAACCCCGTCATGCGCATCGGCGAGCAGATCGCCGAGCAGCTGCGCCTGCACACCGGGATGTCGCGCGCGGACGCGGCGACGCGCACGGTGGAGATCCTCGGCGACGTCGGGATCCCGAACCCCGAGGTGCGCGCCGGGCAGTATCCGCACGAGCTGTCGGGCGGCATGAAGCAGCGCGTGCTGATCGGCATGGCGTGGAGCTGCGATCCGCGTCTCGTGATCGCCGACGAGCCGACGAGCGCGCTCGACGTCACGGTGCAGCGCCGCGTGCTCGACCAGATCGAGCAGCTCGCCGAGACGCGCGGCACGGCCGTGCTGCTCGTGACGCACGACCTGGGAGTCGCAAAGGATCGCGCCCAGCACGTCGTCGTCATGCAGCAGGGGCTCGTGGTCGACCAGGGATCCACGCACGACGTGCTCGGCACGCCGCGCACCGACTACACGCGCGAGCTCGTCGCGGCCGCGCCGGGGCTCACGAGCCGACGCCTGGAGCCGACGCTCGAAGGGGATTCACCGTCGGAGCCGGTCGTGCAGCGCCCGCTGCTCGAGGTCGTAGGCCTGCGCAAGACGTTCGCGCAGGGAGACGACACCTTCGTCGCAGCCGACGATGTGTCCTTCGTCGTACCAGCAGGACGCACGGTGGCGCTGGTCGGCGAGTCCGGATCCGGCAAGACGACGACGGCGCGGATGGCCGCGCGCATCACGCAGGCCGATGACGGCCGCGTGCTGTTCCGCGGGCAGGACATCACGGACCTGCGCGGCGCGGGCCTGCGCGAATGGCGGCGCTCGGTGCAGGTCGTCTACCAGAACCCGTTCGGCAGCCTCGATCCGCGCATGAGCGTCGAGGCGCTCATCGCCGAGCCGCTGCGCGCCTTCCGGATCGGCTCGCGTGCGGAACGCTCCCGTCGCGTGCGAGACCTGCTCGACTCGGTGCGGCTGCCGTCTACGGTCGCCGAGCGCCTGCCGGTCGAGCTGTCGGGCGG
The DNA here is from genome assembly GCF_052099035.1 of Microbacterium sp. Taxonomy (GTDB): domain Bacteria; phylum Actinomycetota; class Actinomycetes; order Actinomycetales; family Microbacteriaceae; genus Microbacterium. Next base: position 6,953 of record NZ_JBQDSX010000101.1, read on the forward strand.
ACAGCGCCAGCGCATCGCGATCGCTCGCGCTCTCGCCCTGCAGCCCGAGCTGCTCGTGCTCGACGAACCCGTCTCGGCACTCGACGTGTCGGTGCAGACGCAGATCCTGCAGGTGCTCGTCGACCTGCAGGCCGCGCTCGGTCTCGGCTACCTCTTCATCACGCACGACTTCGGTGTTGTGCGCCAGATATCCGACCACGTCGTCGTGATGCGGGAGGGCCGCGTCGTTGAGCAGGGCCCCGCCGAACGCATGCTGACGCTCCCCGAATCGGACTACGCGCGCGAGCTGATCGAGGCGGTTCCCGGGGCGCTGTAAGGGGCGCGGCGGCGCGAGAGCACGCCGTCGAGCCGCGCATACTCCGACTCGACCCACTCGCCGATGATGCGGGCGCGGTCGCCCGTCTCGGCGGCGGGGAAGGCGATGGCACGCGTCGGCACGCTCGCGCCGAGCTCGACGAGCAGCGGCCGCAGCGTGGTGTCGACCGCGAGCGTGTGCGCGGGGGATCCGATGGTGAGGATCG
>NZ_JBQDSX010000102.1:0-7327 GCF_052099035.1 Microbacterium sp.
ACACGCCGTGGAACGGCGACGAGAAGTACGACGACCCGCGCTCCCCCGCCCAGCGTAACCATGACGTGCTCGGTTCGATCGTGCAGGCGGCTGCGCGTTCGGCCGATGCGCCCTCTCTCGGCGGTTCGGCCCCGACTCTTGTCGTGACCACGACGATCAGCGATCTGGACGGCGGCATCGTCGATGTCGACGGCGTCGACGTCGCCGCGCCTGCACACCTCGCCCACCGCATCGTCTGCACGGGTGCGGTTCAGAAGATGGTGTTCGACCGCAACGGTCGCATCGTCCGGATCGGCACCCGCGAGCGGCTGTTCAACACTCACCAGCGCCGTGCGATCGCCACCCGCGATGGCGGATGCGTCATCCCCGGGTGTTCGATTCCGGCAGGCTGGTGCGAGATCCATCACGTGGACGAGCACTCTCGCGGCGGCGAGACCCACACCGATAACGGCGTGCTGCTGTGCTGGAATCATCATCACAACCTCGAAAGATCCGGGTGGGCGATTCGCATGCGCGATGGTGTGCCGCTCGTGAAGGCGCCGGGGTGGGTCGACCGGCGGCAGATCTACCGCCCGATCCGAACGAAGCGCACTGAGCGGGAGAAGGTCCGCCGCCGAACCGCGGCTGCGCCGCCGCCGCGATCAGTCACTGCGCCACTGCTCTGAAGCGCTGCGCTCACGCGCAAAGAACGGGCCACATGGTGGCTCTGCTGCGGCTCCGGCTACTTCGCTGCGAGTTGCATTGCGACGGATCCTCGAGCGCGGGTGGCGACGGGAGACACCGTCGCGAACATCGTGAGGATCACGCCGACTCCGACGAGCGCAAGCGCATACGCGGCATCCACGACGATGACGGCCGGCGAAAATCGTCCGAGGGCCGCGCCGGTCAGCACTGCGGTGAGAATGATTGCCACACCGCCGAGGATGGCGGCGGTGACGACGTGGATCACGGCTTGCCAGAGTGCGGAAAAGATGACGGTGGACGTTGTCGCTCCGCTGGCTCTGAGCAGGGCCTGCTCTGAGCTCTGCGTTCGGTTGCTCATGAATATGACCACCGCTGCGCCGACGGCAGCGAGGAGCACTGGGCCACCGAGCATGAGGAGCACCTGCGAGATTTCGAGAGTGACGCCTTCCTCGCCACCTGCGCGCAGGGATGCGTCGACGGTCGCTGCCATTGTGAACAGCCCTCCGAGGAGCGCAGTGCCGGTGAACAACGGGGTGATCGAGGCCGTGCTGCGGCTGAGGTGGTACCGGGCCTGGTGCCGCGCCAAGTACCACGAGGTCGAGACACGAGCGGGCACAAGTGCGGTCCAACCACGTAGGAGCCACGGATACACGACCGTCCCTGCGGCGGCGAGGACCACGGTGATGACGACGGGCACCAGGGGTCCTTGGCTGAGGAATGCCATGCGGTCGGTCGTGCGGAAGAGCGAGACGAAGAACACGATCGCCCCGGCGATGACTGCAAGCAGAAGCATCCAACGCCACCAGCGCATCCGTTTCGCCTCGGTCTCTGGTTCGCGCAGTGCGGCGAGCGGCGGTGTGCGTCCCGCAGCGCAGGCGGAGCGCAGGCTTCCTAGGACGGAGATGACGACGGTTGCGGGAATTGTGATGAATGCGGTGAGCGGGCCGGTGACGATCGGAATCTCCGAGTACCCGCCCGTACCGCTCTCAAAAGCCGAGTGGATAGCAGTGCCGGCAATCAACGTCGTCGCTCCGACACCGATCACGCCGCCGAAAAGACTTGCGACCCCGACCTGTGTGATCACGACAAGCGCCGTCTGGAAGGGGCCGACGCCCGCAAGCTGCCAACGCGCATACGCCGGTCTGCCGAGATCGACAGCGAGCCGGGTGACCGCCGCGATCACCGCGATACCGGCAGGTGCGCTGAACATCAAGATCGCAGCAGTACCACCTGAGAACCCCTGCAGATAATCCTCGCCCGCGTGCATTCCCGTCTCGAGCATGCTGATGGCGATGCCGCACGCAAGAGCCGTGATCGCAGATACGAAGATGACGCCGGTCCATGAGGCCCAGCCCGCGCGCAACTCGGCGAAGATCAACCGGATCATGCTGTCGCGCTCTCGTGCAGTACGTCGAGAAGCTCGGCCGCGGTCGCACCTGCGAGCTCGGCGACGACGGATCCATCACGCAGGACGATCGTGCGGTCGGCGCGTACTGCGGCCTCCAGGTCGTGCGTGACGAGCACCACGCTGCGGTCGCCGGTCGCATAGCCGCGCAGCAGATCGAGCACCCGTTGCCCGGTCATCGTATCCAAGGCTCCGGTTGGTTCGTCGGCGAACACGAGTGGCGGATCGGCCGCAAGCACGCGCGCGATCGCTACGCGTTGCTGCTGTCCGCCAGAAAGCGCACCGGGCCGTTTTCCCGCGTGCTCGGCGAGACCGACGGCTGTCAGCGCGCCGGAAACATCGGGCGCTCTGCGGCGCGCGAGCCGTGCGGGAAGCGCCACGTTCTCGCGCACCGAAAGGGACGGGATGAGGTTGTAACTCTGAAACACGAACCCGACTCGATCCCGCCGCATGCGCGCAAGCTGCGCAGGAGAAGCAGTATCGACGCGGTCACCATCGAGGCTGATCTCCCCCGCATCTACCGTCTCAAGCCCCGCAAGACAGTACAGAAGTGTCGACTTGCCTGAACCGGATGGGCCAACGATACTCACCATCTCCCCGCGATCGACGCGTACGTCGATGCCGCGCAGCACGGGCACACTCTGACCGCGCGCGGCCGGGTAGCTTTTCGTCACGGCATTGGCGTCCAGAAGGCGAGCTCGGGGTTCGAGAGAATTGTTCACCCTTCGAGTACAGCGGTCGAAGGATCCGCACGCAGTGGAGTGGGCGCGACACCGAAGGTAGACCTGGCGCTACTCTTGCCCCGCACATCGATTGGCTCCGAGGCGGGATGCGTAGCCTAGACGTATGGCACCAGGGACCGTCTGGCAAGCGCTGATGCTGCCTCCGTGGCGTTTTCTCTTCTCTCGCTGGCCATGGCTCGCGCTCGTATACGCCGTGACCAGCGCGATCCTCACCCTCGTGCTGATTCCGCTCATTGTCGTCACGATCTTCATCCTCCCGCTGTGGGGCATCCTCGTCGCGATCCTGGAGCGTCGTCGGTTGCGCCTGCTGGGCCTATCGACGCCACCGAGCGGGCACGTGCACGTTCCCCGCGACGAACGACGCCACTGGCTCAACATTCGACTCATGGAGCCAGCCACCTGGCGCGAGGCCGCCGCGCTGCTCGCCGGGCTCATTCTCGGGGCGACAGCAGTCGTCGCCGTGTTCGCCCAGGCAATGGCGCTCGCCGTATTGATCGCGATTCCCACGATGGCGTCACGCCGCGCGGCGGACATCACGCTCTTCGGAGACACAAGGATCGTGATCGGACCGGAAACATGGTGGCAGCCGCTGCTTCTCATCCCGGTCGCGCTGCTGGTTTTCGCCTACGTCAATGCCGCAATCGCGGCCGTTCACGGATCCTGTATTCGTTGGCTCATCGCCCCACGCATTGCCGAGATCGATCAGCGGGTCGAACAGCTCACCCGTTCCCGCGCTGCCATCGTCACGGCACACGAAAGCGAACGCCAACGCATCGAGCGCGACCTCCATGACGGTGTGCAGCAAGAACTCGTCGGGATCGCCGCACGCCTCGGAATACTCGAACTAGAACTCCGAGGCGGCACGGACGACGCAAGATACACGGCGTTGCGCGCTGCTCAGGATCAGACCGAACGAGCACTGACCTCGCTTCGGGAGACCGTACGAGGCATTCACCCCGCGATCCTCTCCGACTACGGTCTCCCAGCTGCACTCGACGAGCTCGCCGGTCGCAGCGCGGTGCCGCTCCAGATCGACGACCGCGGGTTTCCGAGACTCGCTCCGGCGGCAGAAGCCGCAGGCTATTTTTTCGTCGCCGAATCGCTCACCAACACCGCGAAGCACACGGCCGCACCCCACCTGCGCGTCACGCTGTCGGCAGACGACGAGCAGGTCGTCATCGAGGCACGAGACGAGGGACACGGAGGGGCCGACGCTTCACGCGGAACAGGGTTACGCGGTCTGGCAGAACGAGCCGACGTCCTCGGCGGCGAGCTTCGAGTCACCAGCCCGCCCGGGGGCCCCACCATCCTCACGCTCGTCCTCCCTGCGACACCCACCACAGGCTCAGAGACGGAGGAACACCGTGCGCATTCTCCTCGCTGATGACGCTGCCCTCCTCAGAGAAGCGCTCGGCGCGCTCCTCGAACGCCTCGGGCATCACGTCGTCGCCATCGCCGTCGACGCAACCGAACTCGTATCCGTCTACGACTCGCTCCCTTCGGTCCCCGACCTGATCATCACCGATGTCAGAATGCCACCCACTCGCACAGATGACGGCCTCCGAGCAGCGCTCACGATCCGCGCAGCACATCCAACGCAACCGGTCCTCGCCCTCTCGCAGTATGTCGCCGGCCGCTACGCCAGAGACCTCCTCAGCCTGCCCGAAGGGGCGGTCGGCTACCTCTTGAAGGAACGCGTCAACCGCATCACCGACTTCGCTCAGGCAATCAACATCGTCGCTGAGGGCGGCACCGTGATCGACCCCGAAGTCACGCGCCATCTTCTCCAGCGAGAGCAGCCCCAGCTCCTCGATTCCCTCACCGAACGCGAGCGAGAAGTTCTCACGCTGATGGCCACTGGAGCGTCAAACTCTGACATCACGAAACTGCTTTTCATCAGCGACGCCGCCGTGCGCAAACACATCGGGAACATCTTTACCGGCCTCGGTCTCCTCCCCACCGACGAGAACCGACGCGTCCGCGCCATCCTCACCTTCCTGCAAACACACGAAACCTGACTCGCGGTCCGCTCAGCTCGACGAAGCGCACTCGCGTGCCGGGGCGGATCTGCGCCGCACGCGGTAGGTCGGCATCTATGACCACCGCGATCACCGGGTACCCGCCGGTGACGGGGTGGTCCGGGCCGAAGAGCACTGGTTCGCCCGACGGCGGCACCTGCAACGCGCCCCTCACGATGCCCTCGCTTGGGAGGTCCCCCACGCGGGGGCCCAGCGGGCGGACGCCGTCCGCTGGGGTGAGGCGCGTGCCGACGCGGTCGGTCTCGGAGCTGACGATCCATTCGGTGTCGAGGAGGTGCGCGCTCTCGCCCGGGGCGAACCAGTCGTCGCGGGGACCGATGCGTACGCGCAAGGTCACGGTATCGCCCCAGGCGAGCGGCGCTTCGGCGCTGCGCTCCTCCACCGACGACACGACCGAGGAACCGATCTCGAGCACATCCCCAGCACGCAGCGGATCCGGGCCGATGCCGCTCAGCGTGTCGCGGGCGCGACTGCCGAGGACCTCGGGCGTCGCGAACCCACCCCGCACAGCGATGTACGCGCGGAGCCCCGTATCGGGGAATCCGAGAGTCAGTTCGTCGTCGGCCCTCAGGAGAACAGGTGCGCCAGTGGAAATCTGGATGGGCACGCGGTTGCCCAGCAGAACGCGACCAGGATCGACGAGCTCGTCCCGGCGCCCGCCGTCGTTGTCTGACTCGGCTGGCAGGGCGCGGCGCAGCTCCGCGCGGGCGTCCGTGCCCGCGATCGCGATGACGACTTCGATCTCGGCGCGCACGTCGAGGCCACCGAGAGTCTCGATCACAGCCGCCTCTCGCGCGTTGCCGACCAGACGGTTCGCGAGGCGCGCAGACGCGGTATCGGCCGCGCCCGATGCCGTCACGCCGAGATCCGCGCGGCCGGGGCGCCCGAGGTCTTGGAGGAGCGACATCGGCCCGGGCGCAAGGATCTGAAGCCCCGCGGTGGTCGCTGCCTCTATGTCAGGTACCGACGCTCCCGCGCCGGCCGCCGCCGTGACCTGCTCCCGCACGGCCCGGAACTGCACCCGGTCTCCCGGGGCGAGGAGAGCAGGCGGGTTCCGATCGATGTCCCACATCGTTGCTGCAGTTCGGCCGATCAGCCGCCAGCCGCCCGGAGACGCGCGCGGATACACGGCGGAGAACTCGCCGGCCAGCGCGACGGATCCCGCGGGAACGGCGGTGCGCGGGCTCTCACGGCGCGGCACCCGCAGCCGCGGATCGCCGCCCGCGAGGTAGGCGAATCCCGGCGCGAACCCGCCGAAGGCCGCCTTCCACGTCGAGGACGTGTGGGCCGCGACGACGGCCTCGATCGAGAGGCCCGTGAGAGATGCCACCTCCGCGAGGTCGTCGCCGTCGTAGATGACGTCGATCCGCTCGGTGCGCCGCTCCGCGGCCGGAGTCGGCGTCAGATCGACGCCCCCGACGAGAGCTTCCGCGCGCCGCGCGAGACGGGCGGTCGTGAAGGTGAGCAGCACCGTCCGGGCGGCGGCGACCTGATCCGCCTGGCCGATGGGCGTCTCGGTGACTCGTGCGTGGAACGCGAGCACCTCCTCGAGCGATCCGAGCTCGACGAGGAAGGCGCGCTCCCCCGCCCACCGGACGCGGGGGCTCATACGAAGCTCCGCAGCTCGATTCCTTCGGTCTCGAGCCGTTTGCGCACGGCCGCGGCCAGCGCGACGGCGCCCGGCGTATCGCCGTGCAGGCAGACGCTCTCGGCGTCGACCCGCACATCGGATCCGTCGATCGCCTCGATCACGCCCTCGTGCGCGAATCGGGCGACGCGACCGGCCACGGCCACTGGATCGTGCAGCACGGCGCCGGGCTCCGAGCGCGGCACGAGGCGCCCGTCCGGCAGATATGCACGGTCGGCGAACGCCTCGCGGACGCCGCGGAGCCCGCGCGTGCGAGCGATATCGAGCGCGACGGATCCGGGCAGCAGGAGCAGCGCGAGGTTCGGATCCACCGACGCCACGGCACCGACGACCGCCCGCGCGTGCGCCTCGTGGTGGACGATCGCGTTGTACAGGGCGCCATGCGGCTTCACGTATCGCACCTCGCCGCCCTCGCGACGGGCGAGAGCCTGGAGCGCGCCGATCTGGTAGGCGACATCGTCGGCGAGCTCCGACTCGGAGCAGTCGATGAAGCGCCTGCCGAAGCCCACGAGATCCCGGTAGCCGACGTGCGCGCCGATCGCGACGCCCGAGTCGACGGCCGCGCGGCAAGTGCGGGCAATGCCCGACGGATCCCCCGCGTGGAACCCGCAGGCGATGTTCGCGCTCGTGACGAATCGGAACATCGCGGCGTCGTCGCCCATCGGCCACTCGCCGAAGGATTCGCCGACGTCGCTGTTGAGGTCCATCAGACCACGCGCGCGCCGTGAACGGGGCCGTAGACCGTGAGCGCCTCGTGGCCCGCTCGCTCGAGGCTCTGCTGCAGCGAGCGCGCCTCGATGCGGTTCTC
>NZ_JBQDSX010000103.1:0-7183 GCF_052099035.1 Microbacterium sp.
AATATGTGAGGCACCGCATCATCCTTCGCGCTCACTTTTAGGTGAGGCACCTCGGGCCGGCGCGCCCAGGAGGAGAGCCGTACCGGAGCGAGCGAAGGCCCCGACTTCCTAGTGTTTTCTAGGTGAGTCGGGGCCTTCGATTTTGGCGGTGATGGCGGGATTCGAACCCGCGGTTGCTTGCACAACACACGCTTTCCAAGCGTGCTCCTTCGGCCGCTCGGACACATCACCAAGGAACAACCTGAACAGTCTATCCGATCGATTCAGCCTGCCGCGCCAGCCCAGCGAGCCCTAAAGTGGAGGAACCCAGGTCGACTCCCGCAGGAGAGCGCGTGAACGAGCCATCCCACCGACGCAGATGGATGCTGCAGATGCAGCAACCGGTTCCTCCGGCGACCGTCTTCGATCGCGCAGCGTTCCTGATCGGGGCGGCATCGGCCGTATGGCTAGCGTCGATCATCGCGATCCAGGGGCTGCGCACACCCTGGGCTCTGGTGTGGTTCATTCCGATCTGGGCGATCACGGCGTATCTGGTGCTTCCCCGCCTGCACCGTCTGCTCTCGGACCTCTACGTTCCCGACTACTTCTTCGGCCGTACACGCACCTCTGACGGCCTGCTCGGCGATCCGGTGAACCTCGGAGTCGACGGCTCGGCAGAACAGCTCGACGCGGCGATGGCCGCGGCCGGCTGGCACACGGCCGACCCGATCACAGCTGGCTCGACATGGCGCATCATCATGTCGACCATCACCCGCCGCAGCTATCCGACCGCTCCGGTCTCCTCACTCATGCTGTTCGGACGCCGACACGATGTCGCGTACCAGCAGGAGGTCGAAGGCAACCCCAAACAGCGTCATCACGTGCGGTTCTGGCACTGCCCACCCGGATGGCTGCTGCCCGGCGGCGCGCACGCGGACTGGCTGGGGGCGGCCACCTACGACACCGATGTCGGGATCTCGCTGTTCACGCTGCAGGTCACGCACCGCATCGATGAGAACACTGACGTGGAGCGTGATCACGTGGTCTCCACGGCGAATGCCGGTCACCCGGCGGTTCGGGTCCGCGTGCTGCGTGATTTCACCACCGGTTACCACTCGCGCAACGGTGGCGGGGACCGGTTCGTCACGGACGGGAACCTTCCGATCCTGGATGTCAGTGAGGTCGTTCCTCCGCGGAGCCCGGTGGAGGCAGAGGCGCAGGCCGCGGAGCTCGGGACTGCGCCAGGCATCTCGCGCGTCCCCCTCACGGTGATGGCCGCGGTCGTGCTGATCGCCGCTGTCGCACTGCTGCAGCTGGTCGATGTGTTCACCGACCGGGAGCTGGGAGCAACCCTTGATCTCATCGACGACCCCGCTGAGACGGTCGTGCTGGTCGTGGTGCTCGCGATATTCGCGCTGTTCACGATCGGACAGCTGATCATGAGCTGGTTCGTCCTGCGCCGCGGGCGGCGATCGCGTGCCGTGCTGATCGCCCTGATCACCCTGGAGATCTTCGCCATGGCGATCGACTATCTCGATGGCAGCACGGTGCTCGGGTTGGACTGGGCGCTGCTGGCGGCATCGGTGCAGTGCATCAGCCTGCTCTGCCTGTCGAGCGAATCGGCGGCTGCCTGGGCACGGCGACGCACACCGAAATCGCGGGGACGCGCATCTAAAATTGCACCGTGAGCACCCCCAAGATCGTTCTTTTCTACGTCTTCACTCCTCTCGCCGACCCGGAAGCGATCCGAGTGTGGCAGCGGGACCTCGGCGAGGTGCTCGGGCTGCGTGGACGACTGATCATCTCGAAGGACGGCGTCAACGGAACTCTCGGTGGCGATCTTCCCGTGGTCAAGAAGTGGGCGAGATCATTCCGCTCCTATGCGGCATTCGCCGACACCGACATCAAGTGGAGCGAAGGCACGGGACTGGATGCCGACGGCCTGAGCCTGGACTTCCCCAAGCTCAGCGTGAAGGTGCGGGAGGAGATCGTCTCGTTCGGCGCTCCCGGTGAACTCGATGTCGATGAGAACGGAGTCGTCGGCGGTGGCGTCCGCCTCGCACCCGACGATCTGCACGCGCTGATCGCTTCCCGCGACGACGTCGTGTTCTTCGACGGACGCAACGCGCTCGAGGCGGAGATCGGACGGTTCAAGGACGCGATCGTGCCCGACACCGACACCACCCGGGACTTCGTGGATCTGCTGGACTCCGGTGCATACGACGACCTCAAGGGCAAGCCCGTGGTCACCTACTGCACCGGCGGCATCCGCTGCGAGGTCCTCTCGAGCCTCATGGTCGCACGCGGATTCGGCGAGGTGTACCAGCTCGATGGCGGCATCGTCCGCTACGGCGAGAAGTACGGTGACGACGGGCTGTGGGAGGGGTCGCTCTACGTCTTCGACAAGCGCGAATCCGTCGACTTCAGCGATCACGCCGCCACGATCGGGCGCTGCGTCGGATGCGGGGCGTCGACGAAGCGCACCGCGAACTGCCCCGATCCCTCATGCCGCCGCCAGTTCGTCGTGTGCGAAGCCTGCGATGCGGTGGCCTGCGCCGAGCACGCCGCGGAGTCGGCCCGCTGACGCAATCTCGCTGAGACGTCAGACGGATGCCGTGGCCCGTGAGGCGCGCGATGTAAACAGCGACGTCGGAAGCAGAACCGACGTCACCCGGTCTCGCACGTCGACGCTGCGAGCGAGTTCGACGATCACTCGACCGAGTGGTTTCGAAAGATCAGCCGCATCGGCGCCGGTCGGGGCGTAGCTCGCTCGCTCGACAGCATCCACGAGCACGCCGACTGCGGCGGGATCCACGCCACGCTCGATGAGCTCCGCACCGCGCATGCGTGGTGTGTCGGCATCCGATACCGGCAGGCGCAGGTCGAGGAGCGTGGCGCGGACCTCCTGCCAGACAGCACCCGCATCACCGCGCTGCGCGCGGTGCTTCCGACGCATCCGCACGCCGCGGCGCACCAGGGCCGGAAGGAGAAGCACGATCAGGATGCCGACGCTGACGAGGACGACCGGTGTGGGATCCAGCCGCTGGAGCGCATCGTCACCCGTCGCCGCCGCACCGCCCTGATCCTCATCGACCCGCGGGTCCTGCGTCGGGGCGGCTGTCGGTTCGGCGGATGCCTCGGGGGCCGCCCCATCGCCGGAGGACCCACCGGTCGTCGCCGCGGGCAGGAAGTCGGTCGGTGTGCCCAGCGAGGCCGTCGGCTCGAATGGCACCCAGCCGACGCCTTCGAAGTGCACCTCGGGCCAGGCGTGCAGCTGGTCGCTGTCGACCGTGTAGATGGATTCGTCACCGCGCTTCTCGTCGGTGAGGGAACCGGGCAGGTAGCCGACCACGACGCGCACCTGCATCTCGAGCGCCTGCGCCATCAGGGCGAATGCACCGGAGAAGTGGATGCAGTACCCCGAGCGCACCCGCAGGAACTCTTCGACCGCGTCTGTGCCCGTCCCGTCGAAGTCGCCGTCGACGGGAGCATCCAGGGAATACTCGAACTGCGAGCGGAACCAGGTCTGCATCGCGATGAGGCGGTCGTAGTCGTTCGCCGCGTCAGCGGTGACACTCCGCGCGGTCACGGCGACGAGCTCGGGCACCTCCATACCGGCCTGCGGCGTGGCGGATGCCGCTTGGATCTGTTCTCGTGTCGGCTGCGCCACGGCCGCAGTGACCGTGTAGTCCTCGTTGGCGGCATCCTGATTCTCCGCCGTGACCGTACGGTTGGACGGCATCGTCTGCCAGCCTGACGACGCGCCGACGATCTTCGTCGCCGCGTACGGCACCGGAAGCCAGGACCCCGAGATACCGGTGATGCGGATCGAGGTGCGGCGCTCGACGGCCTCGATATCGTCTGCCCAGTCGGCGGTGCCGAAACCGTCGCTGGTCGGCTGCAGATCGGCATCATCGGCTGCCCATGTCGAACCGTTGAACTCGGACAGGGTCGCGATGCGCAGATATGGGGCAGTCGGAGCATTCGTCGCGAGCGTCATGACTGTGAACGGAGTCGGGCGGCGCAGGTCTTCCCCCAATCGCAGCGAGGGGTCCAGCTGCGCACTCGTCCCCGCGCCCACCCACGTTGTGGAGATCGGCAGGAGCGGTGTGATTACGAGCGCCGCCGCGATCGCCGCAGCGCCCGTGCCGAGGGCGACGGCGGTGGAGGTGTGCTTCGGCGAGCGGCCATCGCCCCGGACGCTGTATCGCAGCAGGAAGAGAGTCAGCACGGCGAACACGACGAACCACGGCAGGTTCGCCTCACCCAGCGTGACGATCATCGGGATGGCACCGACGACGACCACCACGATCGCGGCGGTCAACGCGAAGCGGGTGGCGATGAGGTGATCGAGGATGATCGCGACCAGCGCGAAGCCGATACCGAGCATGACGCCGAGGGCGAGCGTATTGGCGAGCGGCGCCGTGCCGAACTGCACCTGCTCGATGGCCTGGGCGGCGAGGCGGCCGACAGCGGAGAGCGTGCTGCCCGTCGGGATGACGCCCAGCACCGCACTCTGGGGGAGCAGTAGCGCAGTCAGAGCCGCAATCGCGATGACGCACTGTGCGAGCACAGTCAGCAGGCCGCGCATGAATCGGCCGATGCGCAACCGCCGAACGACGAATCCGCTCAGCGCGACGAGAACGATCACGGTGACGCTGATCGACGACCAACTCCCGGCGGCGACAACCGACGTGTACGGCCACAGTGAGACGACTCCCGCGCACGCCGTCAGAAGGGCTGCCGCAAGGGCGCGGTCACGTCTCGCAGTTCGCTCGGCGAGCACGATGGCCCCGGCGCCACGGCCGGACCCCGCTCCCGGCTCAGCGCGGAACATGGCTGCTTCCGGGGGTGACGTGGTCCGCGAGTGCGTCTTCCCAGGCTGCTGCGACGTCCGTGTCGAGGCGAGCGCTCGACCACCCGAGAGCCGCGGCGGATTCGATCGCGTCCTGGCCCGGATCGGTCACCAGGAGGATGGGCGCCGCGGCGCCGCCATGATGCAGCTGTGCCGCATCGTCGTCGCTGAAACTGCCCGTGATCATCACCAGCGGCCCGGGTGGAGTCCCATCGAACAGGCTGGCGATATCGCGTCCTTCACCCTGCGGGCTCACCATGGCGAGTGCGACCAGCAGGGAGTCGCGCTCGTCTTCCTGACCGCGCAGCGTCCCGAGCTCGGTGCCGGCTGAATCCCGGATGTCGACGCTGTAGCCCTCCTGGACGAGGTGCAGCGCAATCGAAGCACACGCCTCGACGGCGATCTCGAAGTCAGGATCCGCGTCCGATCCGGTGCGGCTCCACCGCCGAGCGGTCCGGTCCAGGATCACGACGGCATCGGGACTGGACTCCTCTTCTTCCTGTCGCACCATGAGGTCGCCGCGGTGGGCGGTCGCCCGCCAGTGGATGCGCCGCATCGAATCACCGGAGACGTAGTACCGCGGGGACAGGTTGTCGCTGCCCTGTCCGAGCCGTGATGCCGCGGTGTGCGCGGTGCCGCCGGCGATTCCGGCAGCACTCGTCATCGATGCGAGCGGCACGACCTCCGGTACGACGATCACGGTGCGGCTGTCACCGAACTCCTGCACCCGCTGGGCCAGGCCGAATGGGTCGATCGTGTGCAGCGACAGCGGTCCCACCGGCCACACCCCGCGCCGCACCCCCGTGATGGCGTAGCGGATGTGCGTGCCGTTGTCGGTGGGGAAATCTCCCGAGGCCTCTCCGGCTACGGCATCCGGCAGTAGATCCTCCCAGGCTCCGAACGGAACCCGCAGCGCGCGCAGATCGAACCGCACGGCGACCTGCGACTCCTCGCCGACCGTGAGCAGATCGGTGGAGATGCGCCGGCTCACCGAGCCGCCCCGCCGAGGTGCGTGCACCGCGATCACTGCGACGATGACGAGTGCGAACAGGAGCACGGTGACGTAGAGGAGAATCGGCGCCGCCATCAGATTTGCCGCGACCGCGCACATAAGCCCGATCAGTAGCGCGGCGAGGCCGCGAAAGGTCAGAGGTCGACGTGAACGCATGATGTCATGCGCGGGCGGTGAGCGGCACGCGCACGCGATCGACGATCTGCCCGAGCGCAGCCTCGACGGGCTGCGCTCCTGCCCGATGCACCCCGCGTGCCGGCAGCAGGCGATGCGCGAAGACAGGGAGGATGAGGGCAGTCAGATCGTCGGGGATGACGAACTCACGGCCCTCCAGTGCCGCCCAGACCTTCGCGGCGCGCACCAGCTGCAGCGTGGCACGCGGGCTGGCACCCAGGTGCAGGCTGGGGTCGTTGCGGGTGGCCTGCGCCAGCGCCACCGCGTACTCCTCGATGGCGGGGGAGACGTGCACCGAGCGCGCCCACGCGATCATGCGGGTGATCGCCGCGGCATCGGCCACCGGCCGGATCGCCGAGAGCGGGTTCACGCTGTCGCGCTGACGGAGCATGAGCGCTTCGGCTGCAGCATCCGGATATCCCATCGAGATGCGCATCATGAAGCGGTCGCGCTGCGCCTCAGGCAGTGCGTAGGTGCCCTCCATCTCGAGCGGATTCTGCGTCGCGACGACGAGGAACGGATCGGGGAGCAGGTGAGTGCGGCCATCGACGGTGACCTGGCCCTCTTCCATCGCCTCCAGCAGCGCGGACTGCGTCTTGGGGGAGGAGCGGTTGATCTCGTCGGCGAGCACGATCTGCGCAAACACGGCACCCGGCTTGAATTCGAACTCGCGGTCGACGGGGTTGTAGACGCTCACCCCGGTGACATCACCCGGCAGCAGGTCAGGGGTGAACTGGATGCGCCGGACCGTAGCATCCACGCTCGCAGCCAGCGCCCGCGCGAGCATGGTCTTGCCGACGCCCGGAACGTCTTCGATGAGCAGGTGCCCCTCGGCCAGCAGGCAGACCAGCGCGCTGCGCACCGCGTCTGCTTTGCCGTCGATGACCTCGTCGATGGATGCCAGGATCGCCGACGTCTGCGTCGCGAACTGCTCCGCCGTGATCCGGGTGTCGTCCATCCGTTGCCTCTCCTCGTCGGTCGGCTGTCATCCGATCTTAACCCGTGCGGCCTGCAGCAGGCCGGGCAGTTCGCTCACCCGTTCTCGACCACGCGCGCGGGCAGGTAGACTGTCCGAGGCTCTCCGCGTGACGGCATCCAGGCCAATTCCCCCAGGACGGAAACGTAGCAAGGGTAACCGGGCTCTGCTGGGTGCGCGGAGGGTC
>NZ_JBQDSX010000104.1:0-7151 GCF_052099035.1 Microbacterium sp.
CCGCCCCCACCGGATGACTTCACCCGTCCACGCAGCGGTGTACGCCTCCGAAGCGACGGCCAATAGCTCTTGCGCGAGAATCGAGCCGCGCGCGAACCGCACCAACACGTGCTTGTGTGTCAAACCTCGTTTCTGGGCCTCCGACACCGCAAAGTACTGGAACTCCTTGCCAAACGCACGCCGCCAACGCGTAGTTGTGTTGTTCCACAAACGGCCTAAGGACTGGTTGAACAAAAGCGCTCCGGCGTAGTCGTAGTTCCACGGCTCAATAGGTTCTCCCGCCACATCCGCGCCGAACTCGTGAACAACGCCACACGCGCACTTCTCCCGTTTGTCGCGTAGCCGATGCGGGACACGATGCACGTTGCCGTACGACCCTGCCGTAAGTGTCACCAGCGCCCAGACATAGCCCTTCAACGGTTGACCATCGGCGTCGAAGATCCCGCTACGGCAGATCGCCGCCCAATCCCCTTGAAATAGCTTCGAGCACGCCGGACACTTCGACGCCAAACGACTATTGCAGCGCACCCACACCGAGCCGTCGCCGTGCACGTCATACGGGTTCGCGCACACCGATTCCAGGTACGCCTCAGCAGCCGCAAGTCTGACCCCTTCATCAGACCCCGGCGCAGTTCGGGAGGTCATCGAGCGCGCACCCCCGGCGCACCCCCACCGTGCAGACGACTACCTACAGCCGCAACCGATGCAATGGAATCACCGCGTGGAACCCGCCGCAATACGGGTTCCGAGTCCTTCACACGGAAGAGGTCGTGGGTTCGAGTCCCGCATCGCCCACCCAAGATTGGATGTTCAAACTCGCGACGTCGTCGGGTTTGACATCCTCCCCCGCACGCAGCCTGGCTTCGTAGGTCAGCGCTGCGGCGTGGAGGTTCGGATCGAGCAGCGCATCGAAGGGTTCGCCGGGTTCGGCATCGACGGTGTCGGTGTTCTCGAGTTCGTAGACGTTGATGCGGTCGAAGAACGCCTGGTTGCAGATGCGTCGGAGCGAGTCGTCGATGCTCATGTAGATCGCGTGCATGTCGCCCGCGAGGGCCAGGCAGTCCTCCAAGTGCGCTTTCGCCTGGTCGTACTCGATCTGGCCGGCGTCGATGCGGGAGTCCAGGAACGCGAGCCGGCGGGCGATGCGGTCCTGCTCCTCTTTGAGCAGATCGAGCGGCACGGCTCCGGCGTGGTGGGCGTGCAGCAGGCTCCGCCGTTCGTCGCGCAGCTTGTCGCGCTCCGCGGCCAGGGTGTGTCTTTCGGCTTTGCTGGCGGCGTGGAGGTCATCGAACTGGCGGGTGAGCATGTGGCGCAGCGCCGTGACGACGTGCTCGGGTATCTGCACACGCCGGTAGTAGTCCTCGATCTTCCGTTCGATGTCGGCGATGGGCATGGCCTGGCGGGTGCAGTCGGTGCGCTTGGAGTGTCGGCCGCCGCACATGAAGTACGGGTAGACGACGCCTTGGCCGTTCTTCGCGTGGCTGACCATGAGGCGGGCGCCGCAGTCGCCGCAGTAGATCGTGCCCTTCAGGTAGTGCTCGTGGGTCTGGGTCTTCTCCCCGGAGACTTGGTGCGCAGTGAGCACGTTCTGCACCCGATACCAGACCTCCGCGCTGACCAGAGGCTCGTGCAGCCCGTCGTAGCAGGCACCGCGGAAGATCACGTCGCCCTTGTAGTACGGGTTGGAGAGCATCTGCTGGATCGTGGACAACCCCGGCGCCTTGGACGGCCGCTTCGGGGTCGGCACGGTCGTCAACCCGCGGTCGACCAGCTCGCTATGCAGCATCGAGGTCGAGTAGTTCCCCGTCGCATACGCCTCGAACGCCCACCGCACCAGCGCGGCCCGGTCGGGGTCCGGAATCACCGTGGGCACGTCGCGGCCCAACTCGTCGCGCTTGTGGACGTTGAGATAGCCGATGGGCGCACGGCCGACCGTGCCGCCGGTGGCGGCCTTCTGGGTCATGCCCTTGGCGACCTCGTTGGCGAGGTTGCGGGAGTAGAACTCCGCGATCGTGGACATGATGCCGTGCAGCAGCATCCCGCTCGGGGTCTCGTCAATGTTCTCCGTCGCGGAGACGAGCATGACCCCGGCGTCTTTGAGAGCGAGATGGATCGCCACGTCGTCGGCGCGGTTGCGGGCGAGCCGGTCGACCTTGTGGACAATGCAGTACGCGACCTGGTGGGTCTTGACATACTCGATCATCCGCATCAGCTCGGGCCGGTCGGCCTTGCGCGCGGACTCGCCCGCATCGATGAACTCCTCCACGACGATCGCGTTCAGATCGCGGGCCTTGCGGAGATTCGCGTCGCGCTGCGCGGGAATGGAGAATCCCTCGTCGCGTCCGCCGCGCTCTGCTTGCTCCTTGGTCGAGACGCGCAGATAGGAGACGGCGAGGGTCGTGGTTTCGCCGAGACGGTCGAGGCTGGATGGTGGTGCCGGGGGCGCTAAAGTCATGAGTCGTGTTTCCTCTCACCGATGGTGGGAGCCAGTACGACGGGATGAACCGTCGTACGGTGCGACTCGTAATCGGAAACACGACGAGCGATCCGAGAGGATCGCAGGTAAGCCACGAGGGCAATAGGACTGCGCACCCGGCCAGATCGGACGATCAAGCCGTGGCGTTAGTTCGATTCTAACTCGCCGCCCTCGCTCGCCCCAGAGGGAGTCGGCGGCGTTTCGGCGGGGCGGCGCTCCTCCTCGGCGCGGGCGACGGCCATGCCGAGGAAGACCTGCGCGAGCTTGTGTAGATCGGGCGACTGCCGAGCAACCGCCTCCACCCGAAATCGCCGCTCCTGGCCCCGTTTGCGGCGCTGTTGCCTGTTCATCGGACTTCTCCCGTGCTCGGGTCCAGGCTGGCGTAGAACTCGTCCTCGGCCTGCTGGCGGGCGGCGACGTCGGCGTGCATCCATGCCACGAAGTCTTCCTCGCGGTCGGGGATAGTGATGTCCTCGATTGGCTCGGCCGGTTCCTCGCCGGGCCACGCGGTCTGTCGGGTGGGCCGGTCGCGGTCGAGGCGGGTGCCGCAGGCGGCCACCCAGTCGCGCAGCCGCTGGCGAGCCTCCGCGAAATCGCGGTGCCACCCCAGCGGCGCGCTGCCCTCCTGCTCTGAGTCGTAAGCCGACAGCCAGTGCAGGTGCAGTGCGGACAGCTCCCACACGAGCTCCGAGTGCCGATGCCAGAACGGCGGGAGCACGCTCGCAGGCAACCCGTAGGTCACCCGGAGCCAATGCACCCACTTGTTGAGCTCCAGCCACTCGGCCTCAGCGTCGGTCGCGGTGAGCAGGTTCCAGTTGATCGGATGCGGCAGCCCAGGCACGTCATCGGCGGCGCCGTCTTGTGTCGGCTCGTCGTCGGGCTCGGGCTCGTCGGCATCGGGAACGGCGTCGTACTCGCTCATCTTTGTCCCGCCCTCAGTGCCCGAGCGCTGGCGCCGTAGGCGTGGGCTCGCGCCGGGCGGCGGTCTCGAACGCCGGGGCGTCGCGTTCCGCGGCGGGATCGGTGCGGCGGGTGCGGGTGACCTCGTAGTTGGTGCGGGCGAGGTCGTGGCCGAGCTTCTTCGCCACGAACTCCTCAGCCGTGACCGGCTCACCCTCCGGGGTCGTGGTGTCGTATTCGCGGGTGTACCCCTCGGCGACGAACTTGTCGCCCTTGGCGAATCGAGCGTGCGCACGCTCGGCGGTCTTCTTGAACGCCACGAGGTCGTGGAAGGTCGTCTCGGTCTGCGTGAACGACCCGTCCGGCTCCTTGCGGTAGTGCTCCTGCCCGATCTTCGCGTAGAACCGCGCATCCCCGCGTTCGGTGTGGGTGAGCTGCGGCTCCGAGGCGATGAACCCCGAGACGGACTGCTGCGTATGGATAGCCATCGGACTGTCCCCTTCTGACATCGGTGGCAGCCACCTCGGGGCCGCCCATGTCAGGCAGGTGCACCCACCTACCCCAGAGGCCGGCGTTGCAGCAGACCCTCAATCCCGTCTCGGTCCTCACGGAGCTGGCCAGCCTCGGGCCGGTCGGTCCAGACGCGCATCCGGGTGACGATGGGCGGCGCGGCGCGCAGCAGCACGAGCGCGGTGCCGAACGGCAACGTCCTGATGGTGTCGGGCGGCATGATCGGCACCCGCCGCACCGAGCGCTGGGCGGAGCGGGAGCCGTGGTCACCGACCGTGGTGGAGTCGGTCACCTCATCCCGCTCCCCGATGAGGGTGGTCAGATCGTGCAGGTCCTTCGAGTTGGAGGCCCCGCCGAGGATGATCTTGACGATGCTCGCGTCCCAGATCGCCCCGGCCGCGTTCTCCGACCACTTCTCCCTGGCTTGGGCGAGGGATTGGAGCACCGGCATGGTCGTGATCCCGGTGCCGCCACCTTCGGCCATCAGCGTCGGCAAAGAGGGCAGGGGTGCGAGATTGCCGACCTCATCGAGCGCGAGCAGCAATGGCGGGTCGAGGCGCGCGCCGGGGCTGTGGGCGGCGATGCGGCGGGCGGCTTCTACGAGGTCTTCCACGAACGCCGCGACCAGCGCTGCGGAGTTGTTCGCGCCGGCTCCGGTCGCCAGCAGGTAGAGGGTGCCTTTCGCTCGGAGGAACGTGTCGGGGTCGAAGTTCTCACCGGCTCGCGGCGAGACGGCATCGAGCACGCGAGGGTCGGCGAGGGCGGCGAGGGCGAGGGAGACGCCTTGCCATATGGAGTCGCGGGTGCGGGGGTCGGAGTCGATCATCGCCTGCAATGACTCCGCCCACCCGACCGCAGCGTTCTGGTTTGCGGTGAGGATCGCCACCGCATCCGCGGCAGCGGAGGGGTCGAGGGTCCATCGGAACAGTTCGCCGGGCGGGCGGTGATCGAGCGCGGCGGCGTGGAGCAGCGCTTGGAGGGCGGTGCGGGTCTTGCCTTCCCAGAACCCTCCGCCTTCGACCCCGCCGGCGGACAGGCCGGTGCCGGCGGCGAGGCCGGTCGCGCGGATCATCGCGGTCAGCGGGTCCTCGCACCCCCGGATCGGTGACCAGCGCAGCCCCGCCGGGACGCCTTCGGCGAGGTGCTGCGGGTCGAACACCGCGACCGGGCCGATCTTCTGCCGGGCGCGGAGGGTCGCGGTGAGGTTGTCCGGTCGGGTGCTGGTGGTGACGACCGCGCCGGGAGCGTCGAGGATGGCGTTGATGACGATGTGGGCGCCCTTCCCAGAGCGCGGCGGCCCGATGAGGAGGATGGAGTCCTCGACCGAGGCCCAGACGCTTTTGCCGCGTGAGGCGCCGATTCGGTAACCGATCTCCTCCGCGCAGGGTTTGTCGAGCGAGGGCCGCAGGTGCCCGGCGCGGCGCAGCAGCGCGGTCTCGGAGGCGGCTTTAGTGACGTCGGTGCGGGTGGCGATCCCGGCGATCCGGTACGGGTCGGCCTTGACCTGACGGCCGTGGTCGCGCAGCAGCCGCCACACCCACCAACCCACCGCCCCGGCTCCCAGGATGAGGACGGCGGCGGTTGTCCAGTACGCGAGGACGTTCAGCCCTGGCGCATCAAGGGCGCCCGCCGGGTCGCCAGGGTTCAGCAGCACGCCCAGGCCGGTTTCGATCCCGCCGCCGGGCGGGGATGTGCCGGTGATCCAGGCGGCGACCGATCCGGCGCCGCGGAGGATGCCGGCGAGGATCGCGGCGCCGATGAGGACGGCGATGCCGAGGTTGCTGAGCTCGTCGCCGAGCGACCCGGCGGGGCGCGGGGTGCTCATTCGGGGTGCCCGATGGTGAGGGTGCCGGAGACGCGGCCGAGCAGGATGACCTCGCGAGTCGGGCTCGACGCGGCTTGGTCGGCGGTGAGCAGGGCACGCATGGTCCCGTCCGGGGCCGCGTCACCATGTGCGATCACGACGGCGACGGCGACATCCTCGCCGGGAACGAACCCCTCCCCGTGCAGGGCGACCAGTTCCGGCATTGTCTGTCGCGTGCGCAGTTCCGGGGCCGGTGCGGGGTGGCGGCGGGTGCTGGGGGTGATGATGTCGGTGAACACGGTCCCGTCTGCCTCGCGGACCTCGACCCGCACCGGTGTGCGGCGTTGATCGGTGAGCTGGTCAAGCACGCCCGCGAAGTCCTCGCGACGCCAGGGCGGCGCGAACGGCTCCGGCTCGTGCGGCACCCCGTCGACGGTCACGGTCATCGCCCCATCCATGCCGATGGTCATGAGGACGTGCGGGAGAACGACCGGCACCGCCGGCTCCTGCTGGTCCCGGCGTGCTGGCCCGTCTGGGGTGCGCTTGTAGCGTGGGTGACGCACTACTGCTCACCGCCATCCGTAGCGGTCAGCGTGGGTGATGGTTGCTCAGCGTGGCTGACGGGGCGGGCGATACCGGATGCGCGCTGGCTGGTATCGAACAGGGAGTATTCAGCCGGATGCAACTGGTGCTGGCAGACGAAGCTCCTCTCCTTGATCCGCCACAGCCCCTGTCCCGTCCCCAAGCCGGGGAGCAGTTTCTGCTCGGTGCCGGTCAGCCCGAGCGCGGTCGCGGTCGCGCCGAGCTGGTCGGGCTCCTGCCGGTAGATGATCCGAGTCTCCGCGTTCGCCAGCAACGAGGAGGCGAGGGCGCGCATCGCGGACCCCTGATCGCCCACGTTGTCGAGGTCGGTGAGCTTGTGGAAGATGAGCATGTTCGCGATCCCGAAGTGCCGGGCGAGCCGCCATTGCGCGTCCATTCGCCGCAGGAGCGCCGGATACTGCATGAGCCGCCACGCCTCGTCGTAGATCACCCACCGTTGCCCGCCATCCGGGTCCGACAGCGCCGATTCCATCCACGCCGACGAGCACGTCATCAGCACGGAGATGAGCGTGGAGTTCTCAGCGACGCGGGACAGGTCCAGCGACACCATCGGCAGTGACGGGTCGAATCTCACCGTGGAGGGACCATCGAACAGTCCTTGCAAGTCGCCCGCCACCAGCCTCCGCAGGGCGTGGCCGACCAGGCGGCCGTCTTCGGCAAGGCGCCGGTCCTCATCATCGGCGGGATTGGGGGCCAGGATGCGGTCGACGACCATCGGCAGGATCGGCACCTCCGCCGACCTGACCGCGTCTTGGAGGGCGAGGTCGATCGCGGTGTGCTCCAACGGCGACAGCACACGATCCAGCACCGTCTCCGCCAGCGCCCCGATGAGGTCGCGGCGACGGGAGGCAACCTGCA
>NZ_JBQDSX010000105.1:0-6895 GCF_052099035.1 Microbacterium sp.
GGGAGTGGGTCGTGACCACACGTACAGCACAGCAGTCCACCCGTCAGGTCTCGCGTCGGTCTTCCTCGGAGAAGCCGGATCAGGACCTCCGCACCTACGTGCTCGACACGTCGGTGCTGCTTTCGGATCCGCAGGCGCTGTTCCGTTTCGCCGAGCACTCGATCGTTCTCCCGGTCGTGGTGATCACGGAGCTCGAAGGCAAGCGGCACGACCCGGAGATCGGCTACTTCGCCCGCCAGGCGCTGCGGCACCTCGATGAACTGCGCATCGAACACGGACGGCTCGATTTCGCCGTGCCGATCGGCGAGGGCGGCACATTTCGGGTGGAGCTGAGTAACACCGACGGGCAGGTGCTGCCCAGCGGCATCCGACTCGGCGACAACGACAGCCGCATTCTCTCGGTGGCCATGCACCTGTCTCAGGACGGTCAGGACGTCACGATCGTCTCCAAAGATCTCCCGATGCGTGTGAAAGCCGCATCCCTCGGTCTCGTGGCCGAGGAGTATCTCGCCGAGCAAGCCGTGGACTCCGGCTGGACCGGCATCGCCACCCTCAACCTCTCGGGCGACGAGATCAGCGACCTGTACGAGAGTGAAGTCGGCATCAGCGAAGACGCGCGTGGAATCCCCGTGAACACAGGGCTGATCATCCACTCCGAGCGCGGTTCGGCACTGGGGCGGGTCACGGGCGACGGCGAATACGGCCTGGTGCGCGGCGATCGCGAGCTGTTCGGGATGCACGGCCGGTCGGCTGAACAGCGCATCGCGATCGATCTGCTCCTCGATCCCGATGTCGGCATCGTCTCGCTCGGCGGCCGGGCCGGCACGGGCAAATCGGCGCTCGCGCTGTGCGCGGGGCTGGAAGCGGTGCTCGAGCGGCAGCAGCAGAAGAAGATCATCGTGTTCCGGCCGCTGTTCGCTGTCGGCGGGCAGGAGCTCGGATACCTCCCGGGTGACCAGGGCGAGAAGATGGGGCCGTGGGGGCAGGCGGTCTTCGACACGCTCGGCTCGGTCGTCTCCGGCAATGTCGTCGAAGAGGTCATCGAGCGGGGACTGCTGGAGGTGCTGCCGCTGACCCACATCCGCGGCCGCTCGCTGCACGACGCCTTCGTGATCGTCGACGAGGCGCAGTCGCTGGAGCGGAACGTGCTGCTGACGGTGCTCAGCCGCATGGGCCAGAACTCGCGGGTCGTGCTCACCCACGACGTCGGGCAGCGCGACAACCTGCGGGTCGGCCGTCACGACGGGATCGCCTCGGTGATCGAGACGCTCAAGGGACACGACCTGTTCGGGCACGTGACCCTGACGCGCTCGGAGCGCTCGGCGATCGCGGCGCTGGTCACGGAACTGCTGGAGGGCGGGGAGCTCAGCTGACGCTGGGCGTTGCGCCGTCCCGATCTGCTGACGCTGTCCCGATCTGCTGACGAATCTTCCCAGAACGTCAGCAGATCGGGACCGGCTCAGCAGATCGGGACGGATCGGCTCAGGCATATGCGCGCATCCGACGGAGCGCGGCAAGAATCGCGGCTTGAACGGTCGGCCAGTCGTGGAGGATCTGCGCGTAGTCGAAGCGCAGTGTCTCGTATCCCAAGGCGGATGCCGCGGCATCCCGCACCAGGTCTTTGTGGCGTTTTTCTTCCGAGGCGTGATTCTCCTTGCCGTCGGCCTCGAGGATGAGTCTGCCACCGATGACAAAGTCGACTTTTCCTACGCCCGTGATCACCACTTGGCAGTCGAGTCGGATGCTGAGGAGATGGAGTCTCAGTCGCAGCAGAGACTCCAGACCGCTGTCGGCATCAGACCGTGCCAGGTCGACGAGCCACCGAGCGGATGCTGGGAGCGCAGAGCGGATTCTCGTGCGAGCGGCCTTCGATAAGAGTCGGAGCCTCCACGCGGACTCATATGCCGCGAAGAAGGCTTCGTCACCCGCGCAGCGAAAGAAATGCAGCAGCGCGGTCACCAGATCGACACGTCCCAGCGGTGGTCGCCCTCGGTAGAAATGGGACACGCATGCGCAGCGGTCGTGTGGATGCGCATGGCGGTCAGGGCCCAACCACACGTGTGGAACCTCGGTGGCATCGAGGACCCAGATCTTGAGCATCTGCAGCACGCTCGCGCAGGTAAGCGCCCCACCGTGAGCGGTTGCCATATGAATGTCAGGGTGCAGGGGAGGCACGGCGAATACGCCGTCGCGGATGCGCTGGATCGCCCCGCGTTGCACCATTCGAGACAGGGTGCGGCGGGTGAACCCGAGGGTCTGCAGGTGGGAGCCGCGGGCGAGGCCGCCTAGCCTTCTGATCGTTTCCGGTGCCGAGAGCATGCCTGTCAGGATGCCCGGTGCCGCAGCATCCGATTGTCCGAGAACACGCGAACGGGGGACAAAATGCGCAGACGAATATCTGTGCAGGAGGGGTGGCGACGCCCCGATCTGCTGACGCTGTCCCGATCTGCTGACGAATGTGGCAAAAAGGTCAGCAGATCGGGACCGGCCCAGCAGATCGGGACGGGCGCAGCGCGCGGATACGATGAACGGATGCCTGAAGACCTGCCTGTGTCCGAGTATGCGTTCCCGGGTCCGCTCCGCGATCAGCTCGTCGGGGCGATCCTGAGCGGCGCGAAGACGTCGACCACGTCACTCGTAGCGCAGTACGAACTCGACGACGAGCCACTCCCGACCGTCGGAGAGCGTGCGATCGTGATCGACTCCGCGGGCCAGCCTGTGTGCATCGAGGAGATCACCGGGGTCCGTGTGGTGCGGCTCGCCGACGTCGACCTCGAGCATGCGATCGCAGAGGGCGAGGGATTCACGACCGTTGCCGAGTGGCGCGCGGGCCATGAGGAGTTCTGGCACAGCCCGGACTTCCGCGAGGGGATGGGCGACTCGGACTTCACTGTCGACGATGACACTCAGACAGTGCTCGTGCGGTTCCGGGTCGAGCCCGCCTGATCCCAGCATCCGGATCAAAAACGCCCCGATCTGCGGGCCCTGTCCCGATCTGCTGACGAATTGGTGAAATAAGTCAGCAGATCGGGACGGCCTCAGCAAATCGGGGCGTTCGCGAACGCGGCTGAGCGCGTCAGCCGGCGTGCGTCATGCTCAGCAGGTCGAGCTTCTCGTCCAGCTGCGCCTCGGTGATCTCACCGCGCTCGACGTATCCGAGATCGATCACGGCGTCGCGCACGGTGATGCCCTTCGCGACGGCGTGCTTGGCGATCTTCGAACCGGCCTCGTAGCCGATGACCTTGTTCAACGGAGTCACGGTCGACGGGCTCATGCCGGCCAGCTCTGCAGCCCGCTCGATGTTGGCCTCCAGGCCGTCGACGGTCTTGTCCGCGAGCACGCGCGAAGCGTTCGAGAGCAGACGGATCGACTCGAGCAGGGCGGTGCCCATCACCGGGATCGCCACGTTCAATTCGAACGAACCGGATGCTCCGGCCCAGGCCACCGTCGCGTCGTTGCCGATCACGCGGGCGCAGACCATCAGCACGGCCTCGGGGATGACGGGGTTCACCTTGCCGGGCATGATCGAGGAGCCCGGCTGCAGGTCGGGGATGTGCAGTTCGCCGAGTCCCGTGTTCGGACCCGAGCCCATCCAGCGCAGGTCGTTGTTGATCTTCGTCAGCGAGACGGCGATGGTGCGCAGTGCTCCGGATGCTTCGACCAGCCCGTCGCGGTTCGCCTGAGCCTCGAAGTGGTCCTTGGCCTCGGTGATCGGCAGCTCGGTCTCGGCCGCGAGCAGCTCGATGACCTTCTGCGGGAACCCGAGCGGGGTGTTGATGCCGGTGCCGACCGCAGTACCGCCCAGCGGAACCTCAGCCACGCGGGGGAGCGCCGACTGCACGCGCTCGATGCCCAGGCGCATCTGGCGGGCGTAGCCGCCGAACTCCTGGCCGAGGGTCACGGGCGTGGCATCCATGAGGTGGGTGCGGCCGGACTTGACGGCATCCTTCCACAGCTCCTGCTTTGCCTCCAGCGCCACGGCGAGGTGGTCCAGCGAAGGGATGAGCGTGTCGATCAGCGCCTGAGTGACGGCGATGTGCACCGACGTCGGGAACACGTCGTTCGACGACTGCGAAGCGTTGACATGGTCGTTCGGGTGCACCGTCGAGCCGAGGATGCCGGTCGCAAGCGTTGCGAGCACCTCGTTCATGTTCATGTTCGACGAGGTGCCGGAGCCGGTCTGGTAGGTGTCGACGGGGAACTCGCCGTCGTGCGCTCCCGTGGCGACCTGATCGGCGGCGGCCGCGATCGCGTCTGCGATGGCGCCATCGAGGGTCCCGAGCTCCTTGTTCGCGAGGGCGGCGGCCTTCTTGATCCGGGCGAGGGCGGCGATCTGGGTCGATTCCAGTCCCGAGCCGGAGATCGGGAAGTTCTCCACGGCGCGCTGGGTCTGCGCCCCGTACAGCGCGTTCGCGGGCACCCGCACTTCGCCCATCGTGTCGTGTTCGATGCGGTACTCGTTATCAGTCACTTCGATCCCTCCTGGGTTGTGGGGACATCGATCCCCGAGTCGATTCCAACAGTGATGACGGGCACGGCCGTGCCCTCGGCAAGACGGTAATTCGCGCCCACGATTCCCAAGCGCCCTTCGGCGACGGCTTCGCTGATCAGTTCTGAGGACTGCAGCAGGTTGGCGACGGTGTTGCGCAGGTGCTCTGCTCCGACGAGCTCGGCGTCGATGTCGGCGGGAGAGGTGCCGCCTTCGGATGCCAGCACCTTGCGGGCGGACGGGATGATCGGCGCGATCAGTTTCCAGATGTGCGGGGGGAGAGGTGCCGCATCGATCGCCGTCCCCTCGATAGCCGCGGCCACCGCGCCGCACTCATCGTGCGCGAGGACGACGATGAGGGGAACCTTCAGGATCTCGACGGCGTACTCGAGACTTCCGACGATCGACTCGCCGATGACCTGACCGGCATTGCGCACGACGAAGAGATCGCCGAGGCCCTTGTCGAAGATGATCTCGGCGGCGAGGCGCGAGTCGGAGCACCCGAACAGGGTCGCGACCGGATGCTGTTGATGCGCGAGATCATTGCGTCGCTCGACATCCTGATTCGGATGCCGGGGCTCACCCGTGACGAAACGGCGATTGCCGTCCAGCATCTCCTGCCAGGCGGCGGTCGGGGTGAGCGGTGTCATGGAGCCTCCGAGATGGTGCGGATCTGCGGGATGAGAGATTCGGCGAGCTCTGCCGTCGAGTCGGCCGAGCGCGACCCGTAGAGCAGGATGTAGTCGTCACCCGCCTGCGTGCCGATGGCATAGTCCACGTTGTTCTCGGACTTGCCGCGCATCGAATAGACGTCCCATTCGAGGCCGCCGATCTGGACGGTGTCTGTCGCAGCCGTACCATCGAGTACCTGCGGCGCCCACGATGCATCGGCGTCGAAGGCTTGAGCGACACGAATGAATCCGCGCTCGTCCTCATCCGCCGGGGCCAGTGTGATATCCCAGACGACGGTCGCGCCGCCCTGCAGCTCGGCAGCGTTCACGCGCCAGAAGTCATCGAGTTCGGGGACGAGGACCGGACGCTCCATCGTTGATTCGACGTCGGCCGCGATACCGGGGAGGTCGACCTGGTGCTCGGTGGCGGGCTGGCCGCGCGGCACTCCGAAGACGATGATCGCGACCACCGCGAGAGTGATGATGAGGGCGGCGATGAGGTTGCGGAAGGTCTGGCTGGCGCGATAGGTCTTGCTGAATTCCGCCTTGCGCGCTGCGGTTTCTTCCGGGGTCTCCGGGCGACCGAGCTCTGCGACGACGCGCGGCTGCTTGCTCATGAGTCGTCCGCCTCGGATGCTGGTGAGTCAGATGCCGCGGGACGAGTGGCTTCAAGCCGGCGCTTCGCGCCGAGCAGCCATTCTTCGCAGCGTGCGGCGAGAGCCTCACCGCGTTCCCACAGGGCGAGGGAATGCTCGAGCGTCGGGGAACCCTGCTCGAGCTCTGCGACGACCCGGACCAGCTCGTCGCGAGCGTCTTCGAACGACAGGGATTCCACCGGGGTGTCGTTGGGCGCAGTCACGCCCTCCATCCTACGACGCGGCCGTCGTCACGCTTTCGCCCCGGTGAGAATCGCTCTGCACGACGAGAATCGTGCTGGCAGCAGCCGTCTCGTCGCGCAGGGCAACTCTCGGGGTGGGCGCGCGTCAGCCAGCCTCAGGGATCTCGCCCTCGGAGCGCGCGGCGACAGAGCCGCGTTCGACCGTGATCGTGAGAGCGCTGCCGGACGGGGCATCGGCCGCATCGCGCAGAATCACGCCGCCATCGAGGTGGGCGATCGCGTAGCCGCGGGCGAGTGTTGCCGCTGGCGACAGAGCGCGGAGGGACGCGCGCAGCTCGCTGGTCTTCCGTCCGGCGGCGTCGAGCTGACGGGTGATCGTGTCTCGGCCGCGTGCCAGCAGCAGCCAGAGCTCCTGCGCCCGATCGGCGATGATCGGGTCGGGGGAGCGCAGCACCGGGCGCGAGCGCAGCTGCTCGAGCTGTGAGATGTCGTGCGTAATGCGCTGAGTCAGGCGCGATGTCGCGCGCGAGCGCAGTTGCGCGATCAGGGCGCGCTGCTCTCCGACATCCGGGACGACCCGCTTGGCGGCATCCGTCGGTGTCGATGCGCGCAGGTCGGCGACGTCGTCGAGAAGCGGGTGGTCGTTCTCGTGCCCGATCGCCGAGACGACCGGGGTGGATGCCGCGGCCACAGCCCGCACGAGGCGTTCGTCGCTGAATCCCAGCAGCGTCTGCGGATCGCCGCCGCCACGGGCGATGACGATGACATCGACATCGGGATCAGCATCCAGCTTCGCGAGCGCAGCCAAGGTCTCGGGAACGCACCGGTCGCCCTGTACTGCCGCGTACTCGGTGCGGAAGCGCACCTGCGGCCAGCGCAGCTCGGCGTTGCGGTGCA
>NZ_JBQDSX010000106.1:0-6742 GCF_052099035.1 Microbacterium sp.
AAGTTGCGCGGCTCTCGGAGGACCGGATGCGCCCGTGAACGCGTCAGTCCGTCCCCTCTCTGACGGATTCACTTACGTACCCGCAGACGTCGCCGGCGACCTCTTCTATGGAGATTGCACACCCAGCGCAGCACAGAATGCGACAAGTCTCCTCGTCCCACAAGCCTCCGGTCACGGACGCGGGGAAGTCATGGCCGCGAGCTGGCGTCACACACGGAGCTTGTACTTGGTGTGCACGCAAGATCGTGCGATGAGCCCAAATCTGCAACAGAGTATGGCCGAACGTTGCACCGATGCGCGGAGCTTCGACGCAAGCCACTCCCCGTACATCTCGCGGCCACAGGCAGTGGCCGACGAGATCATGGAGTTCGCCGCGTCCAACCGATAGTTGTCTCAATGGAGGAGCAGCGGCCTAACGCACTGAGGACAAACGCCCGATCCCTGCCGGAAACAACCGTTTCAGACGGACCGTCCTCGCCGATGCCTCAAGACAACGCGGTGTCGCTTCGTCTCCGAACGTCCGTGCATCGCCTCGATTAGGCCGGTGTCCATATCGTTTGACACGAACTGTCCCACTGTGGGACAGTTCGTGTGTCCCACGGTGGGACACACGCGGAGGAAGTCATGCCCGAACTCATCAGCTCAGCCGAAGCATTCCGCAAAGCTCGGGAGCGCGCGAGCGTTGCCGCAGCCTTCGAGGCGAACACGTTGCACATGGCTGTGTTCGATGCGAGAGAGGCCGGCATGTCCGTACGTGAGACGGCCGCAGCCCTGAGCGTGCCGAAGACTACCGTTGCGCGTCACTGGCGCGAGGGTCATCATTGCGTGCAGCCGGTACCGGTGTGGGGTTCGGTCGCGGCATGGCGTGAAGCTCACGCCGCGGTCTGGGCACACGAGCCGCGCGAGCTCGCCGACGATTGGGTGCCCTACGCCTGGGGAGTCGAAGCTGATCAGACCGTCGTCACAAGCAAGTCGCGCGGCCTCGCTCAGCTGCGCCGTGAGGAGCCGGTCGCCGTCGACCCGCCCGACGAGAGCGCCACGTAATCGCGCAGCGAGCAGCCGGGCTCCTCACCACCTCACGCAGCAGCCACCGGCAGCTCGTCCCAGTGAGTCATCGTGCGCTTTGACAACATGGCTCGTTTCATTTCCCAGCCCGGCGGCGCCCTGAGACCCCCGAGCCCGACCCCGACGGCATCGCGGCCGAGTTTGCGCGTAATCTGATCCAGCGCGCGACCGACGCCCCTGCCCTCGAACTCCTCACGGAACAGCGCCAGAGGCACTGCCCCGTCAACGTCGCGTAGATCCGTGAGAACCACGCCCGCGCGAGCGTATCGAATGCCATCGACGGGAAAGCTTGTCGCGAGGAGCTTGCTCGCGGCCTTCGTGAGCACGATCGGGTCATCACTCGGCGTCGCCAGAGGCACGTTGACGTGTGCCGTGTGCGCCACAGATCGCTCGTCTGCCCAGCCTGTCGCCGCCCAGGCGGTGAGATACCCAGCCCGCGATTTTTGAGCCCGCAAACGGGCGCTCACGCGCTGCGCATACAGGCTGATGACCTGCGCGAGCTCATCGTCCGAGGTGATCTTGCTTGAGAACGATCGCGAGTAGATGAGCTGATCCTTCGCGGCCGCCGGTTGCGTCTCGATCTCAATGCAACGCGTACCGCGCAGCTCAAGAACCGTGCGCTGCATCACGACCGAGAACCGCTTACGGATCCAGGCCGCGTCCGCGTCGCGCAGCTCCCGCGCGGTATGGATTCCGATTGCCGCGAGCTTCTTCCCCGTCCGACCGGCCACGCCCCAAAGTGGCTCATCGCATTTGAGCGTGTAGGTGGGGTCTGAAGCCGCCTGCTTCGAGCAGCGATCTGGCGATGTAGTTCGTCAGGTTCCGGAACCCCAATGCCGAGCCGCGGAGATGTTCGAGGCGGCCGTTGATCGCCTCCGTGGGGCCGTTCGAGGTGCCGGGCCGGTCGAAGAACGCGAGGACGTCAGCGGCGCGCTGCTTCAGGGTGCGGCCGAGGCGGCGCAGCTCGACAAGTAGGGCCGGGACGCCGCTGGTGAGCGAGTCGATCACGGACTGCATGGCGAGCTTTCCTAGCTTCCGGTCGGGTTCGCGGTAGGCGGTGACCATGCGCTGGTAGATGCCCCAGGTCGCTTCGACCTCGGCGTGCTGCTCGTCCGCGAACAGCGTCTCTCGGACAGTGGTGCGCTGATTGGTGCCGTTCTTCGTGTCTACGGTCGCGGGGGTCAGCGATTGCTGTGCGGACGTTGGAGATAGCGGCGTAGGTGCGTCCGAGGTCAGCGGCGATCTGCTCGATGGTGAGGTCGTCACGCATAGCGTGGTCGATGTCGGCGCCAGTCCATCTACCGCCGGTCGAGTGGGTCTTTTCCACGGTGGTTACTTGTCGGTCGGCGAGCTGGGCACGTGAAGCTTTGCGGCAAGAACACCATGCGCGCCCGTGAGCCCCTGGATCGACACTGATCACCGGCAGCCACCTTCCCACATATTGTGTCAATTGATATTGTCACAGTATGCGAGCGAACGAGGCGGTCGAGTCATACCTGGAACAGCTACGCAGCAAGGGGCGCCAGCCGAGCACCGTACGCGGCTATGAGACGGACCTAAGGGTCTTGGTCAGAGTTGCCGCCAAGCAGGGGGGCGAGATCGATGGCGAGGTGGTGTGCGAGTACCTCGCCTGGCCAACTGCTCAAGCCGCCGCAACACGAGCACGGCGACTATCCGCGTTGCGCGGGCTCCTCCGCAGCTGCGGGGGTGAGCATTTCCTACCTGCTGTCGGCGACCTCGAGCGGCCGCGTGCCAGCGAGCCGCGGCGCCCGTCCTACCGAGACCTCAGACCGGAGATCGATGCGGTGTTCGCGGTGATTCCTCACTATGCAGAGCGCGACCAGTTGGTCTTCGGCTTACTTGCTCATCTGGGGCTTAGGCCCGGTGAAGTCTTGGCTCTACAGGTGCACGACGTCGAGGAAGCGTCCGCATCCCTCTTCGTGACAGGGTGGGGCGGCAAGCGCAGACGCGTGCTCGTGGACAACCGAGACGTTCTCCTGAGGTTGACCAATTACGTACGCTTTGCCGCGTTGCCCTCCGGGCCGCTGTTCACCGCGCCGGGTCGTGAGACTCCCTTGCGGTATCAGTCAATTCAGCACCGGTGGGCGCAGTACTGTGCCACGGCGGGCGTAGACGTGCAGCTCACTGATCTGCGGCGCGCGCACGTGGCCGACCTGATGGCGGGCGGCGTTCCGGAAGCCGTCATTCGTGAGCGAATTGGTCGGAGCACTGGTGCACTCGCCGGTGCCTACGTCTCGTTCTCGAGCGAGGACAGCGACGCTCAGATTCGTGCGTGGCGCGAGCGTCGCGAAGCGCAAACCGCCGGCACGCGCACGTCCACCGCGTCTGAACGGGACGCCGGATGAGCCCGGGGTTCCGCACACTGGGCAAGCCGTTCATCACGTTCCTGGTCGCAGAAACAGTCAGCGCGACGGGCACGATGGTCACGATCGTCGCTCTGCCGCTGATCGCGATCGAACAGCTGCAGGCCTCTGCCTTCAACGTCGGACTGCTCGAAGCGCTCCAGTGGCTGCCGGCCGCCATCCTCGGCCTCCTTCTGGGCGCCTTGGTCGACCGAAGCCAGCAACGCTGCCGCGCGATCCTCGTCACGGCGAACTTCGGTCGGATGACGAGCCTCGGAGCCATCCCACTGGCAGCGCATTTTGAACTGCTGACGCTCCCCGTGCTGATGGCGCTGGCCTTCACAACGGGGGTGTTCACCGCGATGTTCCAATCGGCCTACACGCCCTACCTGCGCCAACTCGTTCCGTCGACCGACTACGCCTCAGCGAACGGATCGATGCAGGCGGGGCGCTCCGCCGCCCGGGTAGTAGGACCCGCCATCGGTGGCCTTCTGGTCGCGCTGGTCGGCGCGTCGAATACCCTACTCATCACCGCCGGCTGCTTTCTCATCTGTGCTGTGGCGCTCTTGACGATCATCAGCCAGGTCGCTCCACCGCCGCCGCCACCCCGACAGCGGCTCACGACAGAGATCGGCGAGGGGCTGGATATCCTGCGGTCAAGCCGAGTTCTTGCCTGGATCACGGCGGGAGCCACAACCGCCAACCTGCTCCTCTCCGCCAGCGGCGCGCTGGACATCCTGTACCTCTCTCGAGAGCTCGACGTCCCCTCTGACACCATCGGATTCATCCTCACCGCAGGAGGTGTCGGCGGACTTACGGCTGCCCTCATCAGCGGCAGGCTCATCAGGCGCTATGGACTCGGCAAAGTCGCAACCTTTGCCTTCCTCCTCACCGCGCCCGGGTCCCTCCTTTTGCCGGCGACGCAATCGAGTTCTGCCGTTGCCCTGTTTACGGTCGGCGTCTTCACTGTGAGCTTCGGAATCGCGCTCGGCGGCGTGGCCCTCATGACCCTCCGGCTGAACTTCACACCGCCGCAACTCCAAGGCCGAGTCAGCTCGGTCGCTCAAGTGTTGAGCGCTGCGACGATCCCGATCGGCGCCGTACTGGGCGGCACGCTGGCTGAGTTCCTGGGTACACGCATCGCGCTGATCGTGCTCGCTATCGCATATATTGCCTTCGGAATCGCGTTCGCATGCAGCCCCGTACGCACCGTCATCCCAAGTCAGAACGCTGAACCGGCCGAGACTCTACCCGCGTCCGCGCCAAAGGAATCTGAATGATCGTGCGCCCAAGGCTCGCGGCGCACTTGACCAACGTTGACGGACGCACCGTGACCGCATAGCCCGCCGAGGAAATGAAGAGGCTGCGTCTGGGAAACGAGCCGAAGTGTTGACACGCCCGCAATCGATGGGCGAGGGTGATAACAACGCGAGGTCGAAGACGCCTCATCCGAGCGTCACCTCGTGTGGCGAAAGGGGCTCATCGCATTTGAGCGTGTAGGTGGGGTCTGAAGCCGCCTGCTTCGAGCAGCGATCTGGCGATGTAGTTCGTCAGGTTCCGGAACCCCAATGCCGAGCCGCGGAGATGTTCGAGGCGGCCGTTGATCGCCTCCGTGGGGCCGTTCGAGGTGCCGGGCCGGTCGAAGAACGCGAGGACGTCAGCGGCGCGCTGCTTCAGGGTGCGGCCGAGGCGGCGCAGCTCGACAAGTAGGGCCGGGACGCCGCTGGTGAGCGAGTCGATCACGGACTGCATGGCGAGCTTTCCTAGCTTCCGGTCGGGTTCGCGGTAGGCGGTGACCATGCGCTGGTAGATGCCCCAGGTCGCTTCGACCTCGGCGTGCTGCTCGTCCGCGAACAGCGTCTCCAGGCGGGTCTGCTGCTTCTCGGTCAGCAGGGCGGCGCCGGTGTGGAGAGTGCGGCGGGCCTTGTAGAGCGGATCGTCTTTCCTGCCGCGCCTGCCGAAGGCGTCGCGCTGGACACGGCGGCGGCAGGTGTCCAGCGCGTCGCCAGCGAGGCGGACGACGTGGAACGGGTCCATCACCGTCACCGCGTCCGGGAGCTCCTCCGTCGCGGCGGTCTTGAACCCGGCGAACCCGTCCATCGCGACGACCTCGACCCCGTCCCGCCAGTGCTGCGGGCGGGCGGCGAGCCACTGCTTGAACACGGCCTTCGAACGGCCCTCGACCATGTCCAGCAGTCGCGACGGGCCCGTCTTCTCGCGGACTGGGGTGAGGTCGATGATCACGGTCACGTATCTGTCACCGAGGCGAGTGTGCCGCCAGACGTGCTCGTCGACGCCGATCACCCGAACACCGTCGAACCGAGCCGGATCGTCGATGAGCACTCGGCCACCTTCGGCAAGGACAGCATCATTCGCCGTGTGCCAGGACACGCCCAGCCCAGCGGCGACGCGCGATACGGTGAGGTGATCGAGCACGATGCCTTCGAGCGCCCACCGCATCCCGCGACGGGACAGCTTCGCCCGCTCCGCCGAAGCCGCGGTGAGGTTCTCACGCCAGGAGCGCCCGCAGCCGGCGCACTTGTATCGGCGGACGCGGACCAGCAGCGTCGTGGGCCGATGCCCGAACGGCTCATGCGCGAGACGCCGCGCGTCCGTCCCTCGGGACAGCGCCTGGCCGCCACAGCCCCAGCACCACGGGTCCGGCTCAGCGACCCGGCACTCGATCACCGCCCGCTCCGGGGTGAGTCGCTGGCCAACGGCCACGAGGCCGAGCTCGTCGAGGCGGCAGAACACGGTCAAGTCAGGGGTCGCAAAGGTAGCGTGGTGCACGTCGAGGTCTCCCGGATGGCGAGTGTAGGAACTTCCATCCTCGGGAGGCCTCGACGCCTATCCGGCCATCGACGCGCTCAGCCAGCTACCCGCTCATCTGCGAAGAGCCCCCAAAGTTCCGTGACCGGGATCGAATCAAGGATCCGACCGAGCTGCGCGGGTGAGTACCGGCGCAGATCCAGCACACCGTTCATCGCCGGCACCTTCTTGATGCCCAACGCTGCGACCTTCGCCAACGTCTTCGTCGACGCGATCGACACACGAACCGGGATCCCCGTCAGCCGCATCACCGTGCCGCGGATCTCCTGCCCGATCGCCTCGACTTCGGCCGGCGTCCCCCTCAGCCGGATAAAGGACTCATCGACAGAATAAATCTCTTGCCAAGCCGAGAACCGGCCCAGGATCTCGGCCACGCGCCCGGATAGAGACCCATACAATTCGTAATTCGACGAACGCGCGGCCACGCCCGCAGCGCGGCACCACGCCTCGATCTTGAACCACGGCTTACCCATGATGTCGGGATC
>NZ_JBQDSX010000107.1:0-6303 GCF_052099035.1 Microbacterium sp.
GCCGATGGCGGGTATCCGCGCGGCTCCCGATCGTCTGATCAGAACCGATCTCTAGACGAAGCGCCAGAGCTCTCTCGACGTAGCTCGCTTCTGAGGGCTCTGTCGCGTCAGTAAGGTCTGTTTCACCCCCCTCAAAAGCGTTCCCCCAACGCTTCGGCCGCGAGCGCGATCGGAATGCACTGCACTCATCGCGCTCGCGGCCTTTTCATGCGGTCATGCGGCGACCGGAAGCGGATGCCGCCGTCGCAGGATGACGCGCTGGATGAGCGTCCATGTCACCGTCACGGTCAGATACAGCGAAGCGGCGAGCGGCACGAACACGGCGAAGACCGCGCTGAGATAGTGCAGCGCACTCATCGCGCGCAGCATCCCGGGGGAGGAGAGCGGCGAGTCCTCGACGGGGACGGGGCGGAACACGCATCGCGTGACCTCGGCGACCCCGATCATGATCGCGATCAGCACGAGGTATACGAGCAGCGTCGCTGGCGAGAAGGGACCCGCGGTCAGCATGCTCGCAAGGCTCGTGCCGAGCGATGCGCCGAAGAGATCGTGCGTGAGCAGTTCGTTCGCGTGCCCGGCGATGTCGGTGCGCAGGAATAGCGAGTACAGGATGCCGACGACGGGTGCCTGCAGCAGCACGGGCAGGCATCCGGCGAAGGGTGATGTGTTCTCGTCCTTGTACAGCTGCATCGTTTCGCGCTGCAGGCGCTCGGGGTTCTTCTTGTGCCGTTTCTGCAGCTCACGAAGTCTCGGCGCGAGCCGGGCGCGGGTCTGCTCGGCCTTGGCCTGTGAGACGCCGACGGGGATGAGGATGGCGCGGATGAGGAGTGTGACGAGGATGACGGCGGCCGCTGCGGCCGCGGAACCTGCCAGCGGCTCGAGCGCCGTGGAGAGGGTGGTCAGGGCGCCGTAGGCGGCGTCGAGGATCGCCGCGATCGGCGGGAAGGTATAGATGTCCAAGGGAGTGTCCGTTCTGAGTGTCGGGAGAGTCGGCGAAGTGCCGTGCTCCCGTCACGAACGGACAGGTCACACGGCGCGCGCGACTCCCGGCGCCCGGGGACGCGGGTGGCCGTCGGCCCCCGGATCGCTCTGGGCGAGCAGAACGGATGCGCCGATGGCGCGGAACGGATGCGGCGATGAACCCTGGCCCGCCTGCACGACGCCGAGCGTGATCGCGACGACCAACGCGGCGACGGTCAGTACGGCAAGCGCCAGGGTGAAGGCGGCGAGGTCGAGCGATGCGAGATCCGGCATCGCGAGCACACCGAGCGCAGACAGCATGAGCTGCAGCAACTGCTCGATTCCATCCGCCATGTCACAGAGAGTACCAGCGGCCAGCTGGCGCGTAGCGTGGAAGCATGAGTGGTCTGCGCGAAGTCCTCGGCATCCAGCATCCGATTCTGCTCGGCGCTTTCGGTGGTCTGTCATCGGTCGCGCTGACCGCTGCGGTGAGCGAGGCGGGAGGGCTAGGTGCGTACGGGCTGTACGGGTACGACGGTGCGCGGATCCGTGACACCGCCGCCGCGCTTCGTGAGGCGACCGACAAGCCGTTCGCGCTGAACATCTGGCTTCCGACCGGTGACGAGGCTCCGCCGAGCGCGCAGCACACGATCTTTGCGCAGGCGCTCGAGCCGTTCTACGAGGCAGTTGGCGTCGAGGTGCCCGCACGTCCCGAGCGATACTTGCCGACGCTCGACGAGCAGCTCGACGCGATCTGGGATGCTGCGCCCGCGGCTCTCAGCGTCGTCTACGGCGTGCCGTCGGCAGATGTCGTCGATGAGGCGCATCGCCGCGGCATCCGCATCATCGGCACGGCGACGACCGTTGCCGAGGCCGTCGCGCTCGAGGATGGCGGCGTCGACGTCGTCATCGCCTCCGGCGCCGAGGCCGCCGGGCATCGGGTCTCTTTCCTGCGCCCCGCGGAGGAGTCGCTGGTCGGCACGTTCGCGCTCGTGCCGCAGGTGGTGGATGCTGTGTCCGTCCCCGTGGTCGCGGCCGGTGGAGTCGCCGACCGGCGCGGAGTCGCTGCGGCCCTCGCGCTCGGCGCATCGGGGGTGCAGGTCGGGACCGCGTTCCTGGCGACCAACGAGTCTGCGGCCAATGACTCGCACCGCGCGGCGATCCGCTCGACGGCCGCCGACGAGAGCGTGCTGACGAAGGCGATGAGCGGACGGCTCGCGCGCGGAGCCAGAAACCGTGCCGTGCGTGCGATCGAGGCCGGCGGCATGAGCGGCCCGTTCCCCGTGCAGAACTGGCTCACCGGACGGTTCCGTGCACCGGCGGGGGAGCAGGGCTTGGGGGAGCTGCAGTCGCTGTGGCTCGGCCAGGGAGCACCGCTCGCGACGCGCGACACCGCCTCGGAGGTGTTCGCCGAGTTGCTCGCGGGAGTGTGAGCAACTGAAACTGGGCAACATGTTCGTGCGACCCGTAGAAGTTAGCCAGATAGATGGCTAACATGGTGGTATGGCTCAGTACAGCGTTCTCGATGCGCGGAACAATCTTTCGCGGCTGATCGCCGACGCCCGTTCAGGCGACGAAGTGGTGATCACCAACAGAGGTATCCCCGTGGTCAAGGTCGTACCCGTCGGCAGGCCCGACGTGATCATGAATGGCCCGGCCATCGTGGAGTGGCTCGAAGCGAATCCGCTTCTGAGCCGCGGTCGTCGTTCGACGGATGAGATCGAGGCTCAGATCGCTGAAGAGCGCGAGTCGTGGGAATGATCTATCTCGATGCCTGCATCCTGATCTACGCGATGGAGGATACAGGCGAGCGCGGGCATTCTTTGCGGAGAGCTATGGCTTCCGCTGAGGAGCCACTGGCGACCAGCCCTCTCGTCCTTCCTGAGTGCCTCGCAGTGCCGTTGCGTACGCGTGACCACGCGATGCGCGACCGGTACCTCGCGTTCTACGAGCGCCTCGAGATCATTGAGCTCGGTACGGAGGCGTACCTGCGCGCTGCTGAACTACGTGCGGGTCACGGTCTGAAGACACCAGACGCACTGCATCTCGCAGCGGCGCAACTCGGTGGCGCATCACAACTCTGGACGAACGATAAGCGGCTGGCCGCGGCATCCCACGGTCTCGCCGTCGACATCGTGAACGGCTGACCGACACCCCAACCCTCGGGACGCACTGCTCTAGGCTGGATGATCGTGCGGCTGTCCGGTCGTGTCATCCGATCCGAGGAGTTCCCGTCGTGATCCGAAATCCTTCCTCCACGATCGCGCGCCTGCGCGCGGTCGGACGCACAGCCGGAGCACTGCTGCTCACGCTGTTCGTCGCAGCCGGCATGATGCTGGGCGGCACGTCCGCAGCCATGGCCGCCGACGATTCCGAAACCTTCGTCATCGGCACGGACACGACCTTCGCGCCGTTCGAGTTCACCAACTCGGACGGCGAACTCGTCGGCATCGACATG
Source organism: Microbacterium sp. (assembly GCF_052099035.1). GTDB lineage: Bacteria > Actinomycetota > Actinomycetes > Actinomycetales > Microbacteriaceae > Microbacterium. Next base: position 3,419 of record NZ_JBQDSX010000107.1, read on the forward strand.
GATCTCCTGCGCGCCATCGCTGAGGATCAGGGATTCACGGTCGAGATCCGACAGCTCGGCTTCGACGCCGCGGTGCAGGCGCTGCAGTCCAACCAGGTCGACGCTGTCATGGCCGGCATGTCGATCACCGACGAACGCAAGAAGGCATTCGACTTCAGCGATCCGTACTTCACCAGTGGCATCCAGCTCGGCGTGCTCGACTCGAGCGACATCCAGTCCCTGGACGACCTCGACGGCAAGACCGTCGCCGTCAAGACCGGCACGCAGGGTCAGACGTTCGCCGACGACAATAAGGACGAGTACGGCTTCACGGTGTCCCCGTACCAGGACACCACCGACATGGTGGATGCCGTGAAGGCCGGCCAGGCGGTCGGATACTTCGAGGACTTCCCCGTGCTCGCGTACGGCATCCAGCAGGGGTCCGGTTTCCGTCTCATCGGTGAGCCCGAGCTCGGCGGCGAGTACGGGTTCGCGGTCAACAAGGGGCTGAACCCCGAGCTGCTCGACATGTTCAACACCGGTCTGGCGAACGTCCAGGCATCCGGCGAATACGACGAGATCGTCGATCAGTACCTCGCCGGCGGTGAGGAGTCGACGCAGCCGACCGACATTATCTCTGTCGCGGTGAAGTACTGGCCAGCCCTGATGGAAGGCCTGTGGCTCACGATCATTTCGACGATCGTGGCGATCGTCGTGTCGTTCATCCTCGGTATCGTCTTCGGCTTCGGACGACTCTCGAAGTTCGCGTTGTTCCGCTGGGTCTCCACCGCGTACGTCTATATCTTCCGCGGCACACCGATCCTGATCCAGGCGTTCTTCGTGTTCTTCGCCATCCCGCAGCTGATTCCGGGACTCACCTTCAACCCGTTCATCGCCGGAGCGATCACGCTGTCGCTGAACACGGGTGCGTATATGACCGAGATCATCCGTGGCGGCATCCAGGCCGTCGATCCCGGGCAGACCGAGGCATCGCGTTCTCTGGGGCTGGGCCAGTGGAAGACGATGCAGAAGGTCGTGCTGCCGCAGGCGTTCCGCATCATGCTCCCGTCGTTCGTGAACCAGGGCATCATCACGCTGAAGGACACATCGCTGCTCAGCGTCATCGGCCTGGCCGAGCTCACGTTCCAGTCGCGGCAGATCATCGCCTCGACCTATCTGTCGGCGCAGGTGCTGACCATCGTCGCCATCATCTACTTCGTCGTGATCACGCTGCTGACGCTGCTCGCGAACCGCCTGGAGAGGAAGTTCAACGCATGAGCAAGATCGACGTTCGAGACCTGCACAAGTCGTTCGGAAGCAACGAGGTACTCAAGGGCATCGACCTCACGGTGGCGGACGGCGAAGTCGTCGCGGTCATCGGGCCCTCGGGCTCCGGAAAGTCCACTCTGCTGCGCTGCCTGAACAAGCTCGAGGAGCCGACCTCGGGTCAGGCGATCATCGACGGCGTCGACCTCACCGACAAGAGCGTCAAGCTCGACGAGGTTCGACAGCGCATCGGCATGGTGTTCCAGCACTTCAACCTGTTCCCGCACATGACGGTGCTGGAGAACATCACTCTCGCCCCGATCGAGCTCGGGCGTCTCTCGAAGGGCAAAGCGCGCGAGCGAGCCATATCGCTGCTGGAGCGCGTCGGGCTCGCCGAGAAGGCGGATGCGAAACCGGCATCCCTCTCGGGCGGTCAGAAGCAGCGCGTGGCGATCGCCCGTGCGCTGGCGATGGACCCCGAGATCATGCTGTTCGACGAGGCCACCAGCGCCCTCGACCCGGAAATGGTCGGCGAGGTGCTGCAGGTCATCGGGGACCTGGCAGCGGGAGGCATGACCATGGTGCTCGTGACGCACGAGATGGGCTTTGCCCGCGAGGTCTCCGACCGCACGATCTTCATGGATGACGGCGTGGTCGTCGAGGAATCGACTCCTGCCGAGCTCTTCGGATCCCCCAAGAGCGACCGCCTGAAGGACTTCCTCGCGAAGGTCCTCTAGGCGCTCCGGTCCCGCCCGGTGGCGGGACCTAGAGGATGACCGTCGACCGGCCGTGCACGATCACGCGGTCCTCCGCGTGCCACTGCACGGCGCGCGCGAGCACCTGACGCTCGACGTCCGCGCCCCGGCTCTGCAGCTGCGCCGCGGAATCGGCGTGCGTGACGCGGGTGACGTCCTGCTCGATGATCGGTCCCTCATCGAGGTCGGCGGTCGCGTAGTGCGCGGTCGCGCCGATGAGCTTCACGCCGCGCTCCTTGGCGCGTGCATACGGGTTCGCGCCGATGAACGCCGGCAGGAAGGAATGGTGGATGTTGATGACCGGCGCACCGATCTTCTCGATGAAGTCGTCGGTGAGGATCTGCATGTACCGGGCGAGTACGACCAGATCGACGTTGCCCTGAAGCAGTTCGAGCTGACGTGTTTCCATGGCAGCTTTCGCCTCGGTGCCCGAACCCGCGGGAATGTGCACGAACGGAACGCCGAACGTGCGGACCGACTCGGCAAGATCGGGGTGGTTCGAGATGACCATGGTGATGTCGACGTCGAGCTGTCCGCGCTGCTGGCGCCAAAGCAGCTCCATCAGGCAGTGGTCGTACTTCGAGACGAAGATCGCCACCCGCTTGCGGCGTGCGGTGTCGTGCAGCGACCACTCCATGCTGAACTTCTCGGCGACGGCGCTCATCGAGGCTTCCAGCGCCGGGCGGGCCGCTGCGAGTCCAGGGAGGTGGATCACCGTGCGCTGGAAGAAGCGTCCGCCCGCGGCATCCGTGGAGTGCTGGTCGAGCGCGATGATGTTCGCGCCGTGCTCGGCGAGGACGTTGGCGACGGCGGCGACGATTCCGGGCTGGTCATCGCAGGCGATGAGCAGGCGTGCGGTATCGGTCTGAGACATGGATGCTCCTT
>NZ_JBQDSX010000108.1:0-6152 GCF_052099035.1 Microbacterium sp.
GAGTTCGAGGTCCACCCGCGGGGCGTTGAGCGGAGGGCGGAGCCCGCAGACGAAACGTGTTGAGCGAGCGTCAGCGAGTCGAAACAGTCCGCTCACACGAGCGCGTCGCGCACGGCCAGGACGCCGTGGAGCGCTTCCGCGTGCGAGGTGCTCAGTGGTGAGAGCCCCAGGCGGATGCCGTCCGGGAAGCGGAAGTCCGGGATCACGCCGTCTGCCCACAGCGTCTTCGTCACCTCGGCGAAGTCCGGGTGGCCGATCGTGACGTGGCCACCGCGCTCGGCGGCATCCCGCGGGCTCAACAGACGCACGCCGAGAGGCGCGAGCTCTTCGTCGAACGCGCGCACGACCAGGTCGGTCAGCGTCTTCGACTTCGCGCGCACCGCCTCGATCGACGCCTCCTCGATCAGGTCGAGCATGCCCTGCATCGCCAGCATCCCGAGCACGGGTGGTGTGCCGCTGATGAACTGGCGGATGCCGCTGGCCGGAGCGTAGGCGTCGCCCATGGCGAAGACGTCTCCGGCGCCCATCCACCCCTGGATGGGCTGGCGCAGCAGGCCGTGATGGCGGGCGTTGACATAGGCGAAGGCGGGGGAGCCGGGCCCGCCGTTCAGATACTTATAGGTGCAGCCGACGGCGAGATCGACGCCGCACGCATCGAGCTCGGTCGGGATGACGCCGACCGAGTGGCAGAGGTCCCACAGCATGAGCGCACCCGTTTTGTGCACAGCATCCGTGATCGCCTTCATATCGGCCAACGCGCCGGATCGATAGTCAACATGACTGAGCACGACGAGTGCTGTCTTCTCTGACACGACGGCTTTGACATCGGAGACCTGCACGCCGGCGATCGGATCGGGACTGATCCAGCGCAGCGTCAGCCCGTGCTCGGCGGCGACGCCCTCGGCGACGAAACGATCTGTGGGGAAGTTTCCTTCCTCGATCACGATGTCGGTTCTCTCGGGCTGCGCTGCAACAGCCGCACGCATGAGCTTGTAGAGCAGCACGGTTGTCGAGTCGGCGACGACGGTCTGGCCGGCGGCAGCGCCGAGGGCGACCCGGCCGATCCGGTCGCCGAGCTCGGTCGGCAGGTCCATCCACTGCTCGTCCCAGGAGCGGATCAGCCGTGTGCCCCAGTCATTCTGGACGAAGGCGGCGAGCCGTTCGGGGAGGTCGCGCAGCGGGCGGCCGAGAGAGTTGCCATCGAGATAGGCGCTGACTCCGGGAGCCTCGACGAACGCATCGAGGTGCGCGGCGAGGGGATCGTGAGCGTCGAGGGTGTGGGCATGAGTAACGAGGTCGGACACGTCAATCCTCCAGATCGGCGGGAGCGAGCGGGCGAGCGCGGAGCGGGTCGGCGGTCTCAGGCGAGGCACCGGGGATGAAGTTGAGCCGTGAGGCGGGGTTCAGCGGATCGACCGGGGCGAGCGACTGCAGCAGGTCAGCGCCGTCGATGCCTGCCTCGCGCAGCGCCGCTACTTCCTGCGGGTTGATGCCGACCGGGGCGGGGCCGTTGCCCATATCGGTGCCGTAGAGGATGTTGCCGCCGAGGGCGTGGAATCGACGGACGTTGTCGATGGCGATGTCATACGCCTCGCCGTCATGGATCGCGAGCGTCGAGACCCAGGCCACGTTTCCGTGCATGCGACGCAGCTCAGTGTCGGTGAGCCGTTCGGTGAATGGCGCGTGAGCGAGCCCGCGTGCCCGCAACAGGGATGCGCGTTGCGCCTCGCCCGGACCCTCGGCATGCGTCATCACCGAGAGATTCTGCGTCGATGCGAGCTCGACGATCGTCGTGAACATCTCGTCCGAGAACACGGGACCCGCCACACTGTTGCTCGCGAGTTTGATGCAGGTGGCACCTGCGGCTTTCATTTCGGCGATGGCTGCTGCGGCGGCATCCGCGTCGGCGATCTCGCGCACCGACCCTTCGGGGGCCCACGTGCGATCTGACGGATACCCGCCCGGAGGGGTCAGAAAGGCGCCGGCGAACACGATCTTCACGCCGCTTCCCGTGCATAACTCCGGAGCTTTTTCGTGAAACGGGGCGGAATCGGCCGTATCGGGCCGTGTTTGCGTCAACACTCCGGAGTTATGCGCCGCGACCGCGGCAACCGGCGCGACCGCGGCTGCCCGCGCGACCGCGGCGAGCACCTGCGGATTCCCACCCAGGTCGATGACCATGCCGAGCGTCGATTCCGCGAGCGCCGCCGAATCGACCAGCTGCAGATGCACGTGCGCGTCGGTGAAGCCGCCGGTCACGACGCCGTCGAGCCGCGGCATCCCCGCATCCGGGGCGTCGGCAGAAATCTGCACCCGTCCATCGACGACCGTGGCCACGCCCTCGCGCCAGACCGCGGCCCGCCGATCGAGATACGTGACCGCGCGCATTACGCGCCGATCTCGGTGCGTACCGTGTAGAGCTCGGGAAAGAACGTCAATTCCAGCGCGCGCTGGAGGAAGCTCACGCCGCTCGAGCCGCCGGTGCCGACCTTCATGCCGATCGTGCGGGTGACGGTCTTCAGATGCCGGAACCGCCAGAACTGGAAGTTGTCCTCGAGGTCGACGAGGTCTTCGCACGCCTCGTACAGGTCCCAGTGTGTCTGAGGGTTCTCGTAGATCTCGCGAATCGCGGGCACCAGGGAGTCGTGCGGCTTGTACGCCTCGCGCACGTCGCGTTGGAGAATCTCCTCGGGAATCGGCAGGCCGCGGCGCGACGCGTACCGGAGGAACTCGTCGTACAGCGTCGGGCGCTCGAGCTCGTCCGCCAGCAGCGCCAGGTTCTCGGGGTGGTCGCGGAAGACCGACAGCATCCGCTCGTTCTTGTTCCCCAGCGCGAACTCGACCGCGCGGTACTGCACCGACTGGAACCCCGAGGAGTTCCCCAGCGAGCCGCGGAACTGCGCGTACTCGGTTGGGGTGAGAGTGGCCAGCACCGACCACTGCTGGGTCATCACGTCCTGGATGCGCTTCACGCGAGCGACGCGCTTGAGCGCCTCGCGCAGATCGTCGTGCGCCAGCAGCACGCGCGCCGACGACACCTCGTGCAGCATGAGCTTCAACCAGAGCTCGGTGGTCTGATGCTGGATGATGAACAGCATCTCGTCGTGATGCTCGGGGCGGCTGACCGGATGCTGCGCGTCGAGGAGCTTGTCGAGTTCGAGGTAGGAGCCGTACGTCATCTTTCCGGCGAGGTCGGTGACGATGGTGTCTTCCAGTGTGCGCTCGTTGTCTGCGGAGTCTGTGCCCATGATTCCCGAGGATATCCTGAACGATCGGTCAGGCGTCAGGGCTGTGTCGTATGTGCACCCAGGAAGTCGATGGTCTTCTGCAGAGCGGTCTGCGCGTCGGGCATATCGAGGTGGAACTGATACTCGTGCGGCAGTGCCGGTTCGTGATCCGCCGGCCAGAACTGGTTCGTCACGTCGACGCCGAGTTCTTCCAGTCGCTGGGACATCGGGATCGACTGCAGCCACGTGAGGGCGTCGCCATTGCCGCCGGAAATGTAGGTGGTGGGGAAGTCCGCTGTCACCCAGTTCACGGTCGACATTGTGGCGCCGGAGGATCCCTCGGCCCAGGTCTTCGTGCCGGTGTACGCCCACATCGACGACTTCAAGCCCCAACCGACGATGCCGTCGAGGGCGGCGAGAGCAGCGAGGTCGTAGACGCCGCAGTTCAGTACGGTCGCGACGACCTGGTCGGCGTCGAGCGCCGGCTTCACGGACATGATCGCGGCGTAGTCCGGGTTCGTGATGAGCGTCGCCATCTGGCTGGCGAGCTGGCTGCCCGCCGAGTCGCCGGCGAGCACGATCTGGGTGGGATCGACGTTGAGCTCGTCTGCGTGCTCGTCGATGTAGCCGAGCGCCTTGTTGATCTGATGGACCGCTGTCGGATAGAAGCCCTCGGGCCCGATCGTGTAGTTCAGGGCGATCGTCGTGTATCACTCGGCGGCGAGGATCTTCATGTACGGATCGACGTTTTCCTTCGATCCCGAGATCCAGGCGCCGCCATGGATCCACACGATCGTCGGCAGCGGTGCCGTGGCGGATGCCGGGGTGAAGACATCCATCGTGGTGTCCGCGCCGTCATCGCCGTAGGAAACGTCGAGAGTTTCGGTGAGCTTCGTGTCGGGGAGGTACTTGTCCATCTCGGCCGCCGTCGCATCGCCGCCCTGAGTGAACACGGCGCGGATGACCATCGCGGACGGCCACGGCGTGATCGCCCCGATGACCGCCACGACCAGGATGACCGCGATGATGATGCCGACAGTGATCTTCGTTCGGTGCCAGCGCCTGCGCGGCTTGCGGTGAGCGGAATCCGGGTGAGTGGATGCTGCGACGTCCTCGTGCGTGGTCATATATGCCCCTCCGGGAATCAGTGTGGCAGAACCGGCCCGATATGCGGAGCTTGTCCCGATCCGCTGACGGATTGGGCGGATTCCTCAGCAAATCGGGACAGAGTCAGCAGATCGGGGCACGTTCAGCGCGCCGCGAGCACCTCAGCGGTCGTCGCCAGGGTGATCTGCGGCGGATACAGCCCCATCACGTGCACGGCGGCGGCATGATTCTCAGCCGTCGACCCCGCACAGGCATCTGTCGCGACGGTCACCCTGGCTCCGGCATCAGCCGCGGCCAGGGCTGTGGAGAGCACGCAGCAGTCGGTCGAGACGCCGGCGAGCACGAACCGGCCGCCGTGTCCCACGATCGACTCCAGTTCCGGACCCCATTTGCCGAACGTCGGCAGGTCGAGAGCCGGATGCTGCGACAGCTCGCGCGCGGCCGGCACCAGCTCGAACAGCGGATCCGTTGGCGGCTGATCGGCGAATGGCCATGCCGCGAAGTACTCGCCCCATGACGTGGATCGATCAGCCGTCGGCATCCAGCGCGTGACCAGCACGCGCTCGCCGAAGGCATCGGCAAGCGCCCGGATGCGCGGCATCACCTCGGCGAAGAACGGGGAGCCCCACTCGGAGTCCGGTGCGGCGAAGATATTCTGCGGGTCGATAACGACCAGCCATGCCCCTTCGACAGGCTCGGGGACCGGCGCGTTCATGCTTCCTGCCGCCGGATCTTGCCCGCGCGGGCAAAGTACGTCACGAGGAACGACAGCACCAGCGCGACGAAGACTCCGAGGTTGGCGTATGCCCAGTCGCCTTCTTCGCCCCCGACGAGGAAGAGCAGGTAGCCCTGCCAGTTGTTCCACGCAGCATCCTCGGCGAACAGGTTGAGGACGAGTCCCCACCCGATCACGCTGGTCACGACCATGGTGATGATCGAGGTCCAGTCCCACGCGCCGTATCGACCCTTCGCGTCGAACAGGGCCTCGTCGTCGTAGTTCTTCTTGCGTCGCAGGATGTCGGCGATGAGGATGCCGGCCCACGAGGCCAGCGGAACACCGAGCGTGATGAGGAACGACTGGAATGGCCCCAGGAAGTTCGTCGCGAAGAACACCACCCAGATCGTTCCGAGGGTGAGGATGACGCCGTCGATTGCGGCCGCAGACGGGCGGGGGATACGGATGCCGAGGCTCAGCAACGTCAGCCCCGACGAGTAGATGCCGAGCACCGCGCCCGAGACGAGGGCGAGCACGGCAGTCAGGAGGAACGGCACGAGCACCCAGATCGGCAGCAGCGTCGCCAGTGCGCCGATCGGGTCGGCTCCGACGGCATCCAGCAGCGCGTCATCGGAGCCGGCGAGCAGCAGACCGAACACGACCAGGAGAACCGGCGCGACAGCCCCGCCGAACGTGTTCCAGAACACGATCGCACCGTCGGATGCCGTGCGCTTCTGATACCGCGACCAGTCAGCGGCGATGTTGATCCAGCCGAGTCCGAAGCCGGTCATGACCATCACGAGCGCGCCGATCACGGCGCCGATGCCGCCGTCCGGGTGGGCCATGACCGCGGCGAGATCGATGTGCGGAATCGTCAGGATGACGTAGAGGATCGTGACGGCGCCGGTGATCCATGTCAGCACCGACTGCATCTTCATGATCGTGTGATATCCGAGAACGGATGCCGCCACGATGAGTGCTGCGACGACGACGGTGGCGATGATCCTCAGGGCGATGCTGTCGCCGTCACCGCCGAGCTGCGTGATGACGGTCGCGGTGGCGAGGACCGCCATGATCGCGAGGAACGTCTCCCAGCCGATCGA
>NZ_JBQDSX010000109.1:0-6140 GCF_052099035.1 Microbacterium sp.
GAGCAGATACAGTTGCTCGCAACAGGCGGTGTTGCATCGACCGGTTGAACTCGCCGTCTACACGTCGATCGCGTTCACCGACCGGCTCATCGACGAAGGCATTGACCCGTCCGTCGGGTCCGTCGGCGACGCGTACGACAACTCCCTCGCGGAGTCGCAGATCGGCCTGTACAAGTCCGAGCTGATCCACCACGAAGGGCCCTGGCGCGACGTCGACCAAGTCGAGGCCGCCACTGCCTCCTGGGTGCTGTGGTTCAACACCGAACGCACCCACGGCTCCATCGACGACCTCACGCCCCTCGAGGTCGAACAACTCGACTACGCTCGCAACGAACCGGTCGAACAAGCCGGCTGACACCAGCAAAACACTCTCCAGACACGCCGGGGCGAGTCACTTCAATTCAGTGCTCATGACGTGATTCATCTTCCCGTCCGACCGAAGCCGAACCGATCACGCCGAACCCCTCACACACAAACTTTCCGACAGACCCAGCGCCTCCTGCTCCGTCCAGCTGGCAGCGCGTCTTAGCGCAGGGCGAAGTCGACGACGTCGACGCGCGCGTCGTCGGGCATAGCCGGGTAGTGCTGGCGGAGACCGTGGATGTACCCCTCGACGGTACCGCCGTCATCCAGGCGCAGTGTCTCGGGAGTCAGCTCGTCTAGGTGGTAGTTGTTGACCGCCAGGACTTCGCCTCTGAGCGGCGGTCGGCCGTCGTCTTCGAAGTAGAGAATTACGGGTCCGGTGGGCAGGAGTTCGTCCCAGCGTACGGATGAGGTCTTGGTGCCGGCCGCGACAGGTTCGTAGTGGCGCTTGTTGAATCGCAGGACGCGCTCGGCATTGGCGTCAGGGAAGAAGTATGTATGCGGCAGGAGCTTGGCGATCGGCAGCATTTGAGGACCAGTCTCGTCGGGAACGGCGACCAGCAGGTCGGGGTGAAGGTCGAGCATGACCTGGCGGCATCGGCCGCATGGCGGGATCAAGCCGCGGGAGCGATCGCCTGCGGCGGCCATCGCAACGAGAGGTCCGGCCTGTGCCGCCGCGGCGACGCCGAGCGCAACGAGTTCCGCACAGGGTCCGCCCGTGAAGTGATACACGTTGACGGAGGTGTGGAGGTGCCCCTCAGTGTCCATTGCGGCGGCCGCGACTGTGTGGTTCGGGTCGTTTCCGAGCGTTTTTGCGAGCGCTTCCGCCGCCTCGATGACGCGCAGCTCAGAGCGCAGGGGTTCCATGGCTCAATCCTGGCAGACAGCGCCGCCATACCCCTCGGCCTCCTCCGCGACTGGGTCAACGAGAACGTGACCCGGAGCTGAGCTCCGAACCACGCCGGAGCTGGCCACTGCTCGGATGGCTCGGTCGCTACGCGGCGGGCGCCGGTGCTTCGGGTTCGTCGTTCTCCGGTCGCCACGGGTATTCCATCGCGCTGGCGACCCGGAGTGCCACGGTGCGCCCGTCAAATCGATCGACGAGGTGCAGTGCCATGTCGATGCCGGCCGACACTCCGGCGCTGGTGACGACCGAGCCGGAATCGACCCACCGAGCACCGGACCATACGGTGGCGTCCGTGAACTGCTCAGCGAGCTGCTTGCGAGCCATCCAGTGCGTGGTTACCTCGCGAGAGCCGAGGACACCGGCAGCGCCGAGGACGAAGGCACCCGTGCACACGGACGCCATGACACTTCCGGCCTCAGCCAAGCGGCGCACCTCGGCCACGTGATCCTCGTTGGCGGCCATGGCCTGCGTTCCCGGTCCTCCCGGGTAGATCAGAATGTCCGGGGTCTGGTCTCCCAATGGCCCATCGACACCGACCTTCAAACCCTTGAAGCACTCGACGCCCTGGCCGCCGACGCTGACCGAACGGACGCGGACGTCACGGTCACCGAGGTCCTGCCAGAATCGCAGCACCTCCCAGGGCCCGACGGCGTCCAACTCCTCGACGCCGGGGAAGAAGAACACTTCGACGGACAATGCACTGCGAATCTCACTGGCCATAGGCTCACTCTACATGTTGTAGAGAATAATCCTGCAAGTAGTCTGATGGGACTCTCTACATCACGTAGAGTTACCCCGTGAACAGATTATGGCATCGCGGACTCCCTCTCCTCGTCTCGGCACTCGTCCTCTCGGGCTGCGCCACGGCCACCGGCACGGAGGCGGCCCCGCAGTCGACGAGCGCCGGGGCCACCCCGCAGCCTCAGGCGGGACCCGCCTGCCCCGCGGACCCACTCCTCGATGGCGTCCCGCAGCGCGTGGTAACCATGGACGCCGGCGCTGCAGCCTTCATCGCGGCGCTGGGGTTCTCCGACAGGATTGTCGGTACGGCGGCTCCGGACTTCGTCACCGATTTCGAGGGAGACCTCCGCACGCAACTCGACGCGGTCCCGGTGCTCGACACGGGGACCGGCTCGGCCGAGGCGGTGATCGCCGCAGAACCCGATCTCGTCACCGGGATCTCGCAATACGAATTCGGCGGATTCGACGGAACGGCGACCGTCGACCAGCTCCGTGCCGCGGGCAGCGCGGCCCTCTCGGCGTGCCGCACCGAGCAGTCCGGGCCGGTGGAGGACATCGACGAGACGTACCGCTACATCACGGCGCTCGCGGACGCGTTCGACGTTCCCGAGCGCGGCGCTGCTCTCGTCGCTCGCATCCGTGAGGAGGTGAGCACGAACACTGCGCAGAGCGTCTCCGAGGACGTTCCGGTGCTGACGCTCTCGAGCGTCCCTGACGGAGGCGGCGGCGTCTCCACGGCCGGTGGGTCCAGTTTCGCGAACGGCATCATCACACTGGCGCACGGGACGAACATCGCCAGCGACCAACTGCAGGATTTCGCCTCGCTGTCGGCCGAAGCCGTCGCCGCCGCCGACCCGAAGGTGATCGTCGTGATCTCCGGGTTCTCCGCGGAGGACGATGTCGACCTGAAGGCCTCGATCGTTGCGAGTCCACTGCTGTCGTCGACGACCGCGGTGCACTCGGGGAACGTCGTGATCGTCCCGCAGCGACTGATGCTCTCGCCGAGCCTGCTCAACGCACAGGCCGTGAAGGTGGTGGCGGATGCCGTCGCACGAGCGGCCGACTAGCCCGGCCGGGACGGGACGTACCGGCGCCCTCCGCCGGCTTCCGTTCGGCGTGATCATCGTCGGACTCCTGCTGGCCCTCATCGCCGTGTCGGTGATGGGGGTCGGGCTCGGGGCTGTACGGGTAGATCCGGCGAGGACGCTGCAGGTGATCGGCGAGCGGCTGAGCGGTGGCGATCCATCCGGTCCGGATGCGTTCATCGTCTGGGAGTTGCGGGTTCCGCGCGTGCTGCAGGCAATCATCGTCGGGGCCGCGCTGGCCGTGGCGGGCGCCTGCGTTCAGGTGCTGGTCCTCAACCCCATCGCAGACCCCTACGTCCTCGGTCTGTCGTCCGGTGCGAGCGTCGGCGCGGTGCTGGTGGTCACCACCGTCGGCGTGGCCACGGCCGGAGGGTTGCTCCTTCCGGCCGCCGCGTTCCTCGGTGCAGCAGCCGCGGGTGCCGCCGTGGCCGCCACCGCCACCTCTCGACGGAGCTTGTCGGCTGGCCGCCTCGTGCTGTCCGGAGTCGCCATCGGACAGTTGCTCGGCGGTCTGGTGTCCTTCCTGCTCATTCGCGCCGGCGACTCCGACGCGACCCAGCAGGTGGTGTTCTGGCTCCTGGGCAGCCTGGCGGGGTCCCAGTGGCGACTCGTCGCCGTGGTCGCACCGGTCGTCACCGTGGCCATCGCCCTCAGCGTCGTGTGCGCGAGCCGGCTCGACCTGCTGAGTCTCGGCGACGCGCAGGCAGCCGCCTCCGGCCTCAGGCCGGGGCGGGCTCGGTTCGTCGTCTTCGCCCTCACCGCGCTGCTGACGGGAGCTGCGGTCGCCGTCTCCGGCACGATCGGATTCGTCGGCCTGATCGTCCCCCACTTCGCTCGACTGCTCGTCGGCGGGCTGCATCGACGGGTCCTACCTGTCAGTGCGCTCCTCGGCTCGATCCTCCTCCTGGCCGCGGACCTCGCTGCCAGAGCCGTGCTCGCGCCGACAGAGCTCCCGGTGGGTATCTTCTCGGCGGCGATCGGCGTACCGGTCTTCATCCTGCTCATGCGCCGCAGCCGGACCGAGGCGTTCAGTTGATCGCACACGTGAGGTTCGACGGCGTCAGCGTGAGATACGGCAGGCGGTACGCGCTTCGCGACGTGTCCGCCTCGGTAGGACACGGCCGGTTCGCCGCGATCATCGGGCCCAATGGCAGCGGGAAGAGCACACTCCTCAACCTGCTCTCCGGACACCACCCGCCGCACACCGGCGACGTGCTGATCGACGGGACGGACATCGCCGCGCTGCGGGGCTCCGAGCGGTCACGGAACATCGGGGTGCTCCGCCAGGACTCCGGTCCGCTCCCCGACGTGACCGTCGCCGAGCTCATCGCGCTGGGTCCAGGAGGCCTCTCACGATCGTCGGTCCTCGAGGCACTGGAACGGGTCGGTCTCGTCCCGCTCGCCGACCAGCCCGTCCTGACCCTGTCGGGAGGCCAGCGCCAACGAGCGCTGCTCGCCCGCGCCGTCCGCCACCAGCCGAGCCTGCTCGTCCTCGATGAACCGACGAACCATCTGGACGTCCGGCACCAATCGATGATCCTGCAGGTGGTGAAGGAGATGCCCATGACGGTCGTCAGCGCCGTGCACGATCTCGACCTCGCCTATCGGTACGCCGATCAGGTGATCGTGCTCGACCAGGGCGCCGTCGTCGAGCAGGGGGCTCCGGGCGACGCGATGACGCGCGGCGTCCTGCGCGACGTCTTCCACATCGACTCGTTCGTCGTTACCACTCCGGCAGGCACCGAACACCTCGTACACACGCCGCTCCCCTGACCGGTGGGCCGCGACGTCGGCACTCCGTTCACGCTGTTCGTCGGGCGCCACGACCTGCCGATCGGGCGAGGAACGAGACCAGCGTCTCGAGTGGGCCGCGTCGGTGGAGCAGTGCCAGGCACAGGCCGAGTAGGAGGATGGCCGCGAGGTTGGTAGCGAACGCGACTGGTCCGAACACCCACGTGGCGTCCTGTCCCCAGCCCAGCGAGAGCGTGGCGATGGAGAGCACCGGCAGGTGGACGGCGCAGGAGGTGAGGGGAGCAGCTCCGGCTCGGCGGCTGTTCCTTGGCTGTTCATCGGCCTCAAAGCAGCGGGCGTCGCCTACCTCGCCTACCTGGCCTGGCAAGCGTCGCGGCCAAGCGGCCGGGGGGAGTGTTCGAGATCCGGCACCTCCCGCGCGACAGCAACTGGAGACTGTTCTGCATGGGGCTGACCACCAACCTCCTCAACCCGAAAGCCGCGATCATGTACCTCACCGAGATACCGCACTTCATCGACACTGAACTAGGGCGTGTCTCCTAATTTGTCTCGCCCTCCGCGGGATGATTTTTGAGTGAGTCGGGGTCTGTCGGAAAGTTTGTGTGTGAGGGGTTCGGCGTGATCGGTTCGGCTTCGGTCGGACGGGAAGATGAATCACGTCATGAGCACTGAATTGAAGACAACAACTGAGCAATCCGAGACCGTCGATCTGCGAACCGGGGAGGTCCTTCCTGCGCCGCCGAATATCACCGCGGTCGCGGAGCAACTCGTGGCCGCCGCTCGTGGTCAAGGGATCGAACTGACTGGCCCGAACGGGCTGCTGACGGGACTGACCCGGCAGGTCCTGCAGTCCGCGTTGGAAGCGGAGCTGACCGAGCACCTCGGCGACGACCCGGGCGATCGGGTCGGGAAGCAGACGCCGAACAGCCGGAACGGATCCACGCCGAAGACGGTGCGGACCGAGATCGGCGATCTCACGATCCAGGTCCCGAGGGACCGGGCGGGCACGTTCGCGCCGGTGGTCGTGCCCAAGCATCAGCGCCGGATCGCGGGGTTCGACGAGGCGGTGATCTCGCTGTATGCGAAGGGCATGACCACCGGCGATATCGCCAAGCACCTCTCCGATCTCTACGGATCAGACGTCTCTCGTGATCTGGTGTCGACGGTGACCGACAAGGTGCTCGGCGACATGCAGGAATGGCAAGCCCGTCCGCTGGACGTCGTCTATCCCGTGGTTCTGATCGACGCGCTCGTGATCAAGGTCCGCGACGGGCAGGTCGCCAACCGGCCTG
>NZ_JBQDSX010000110.1:0-5936 GCF_052099035.1 Microbacterium sp.
ACTCCTTCGGGGGACAGCGCTTGATTGCGGTGTCCAACTTCTGGGGTCCACTCCAATTACGTTCCTGTTCCGGTAATCGGCGGCGTCCAGGGAGGCGGCTCTGCCGCACCGCTCAAGATTCCCAGCGCGCCACCAAATCACTCGTCAGACGCGCCCTGGTCGCGAGAGTGATCGATGTCGCGTCGGCGACCCCATCCGCACCAGCACCATCGCCTGCTGTCGGGGCGTTCGACACTGCATCAAAAATGTGATCCACGGCGCGGTGCACATTCACAATTTCCCGCGGCGTTCAATCCGCGATACGTCACGCTCCGAAGTCTCGATGTGCCCGGCGAACATGCAGCCGCCGCACGTCAGTACGAGACGACAGACAGGACGATGGCAGTGGGACGTGGACATAAACAACGGTCCGGAGGGAACCAGCTCCTCGGCACGGAGCAGTATTGGCGGAAGCAAGCCCGCGAGGTCAGGAATTTTCAGGCGCGGCACGCGAGGTGGCCGAGCGACGATGCGCGCGACCCGACCGAACGGGCTCTCGGAGTATGGCTGGGTGCTCAACAGAGAGCAGCTCGAGGCGGAAGGCTCGCCGCGGATAGGCGGCAGTTTCTCAACGACGAAGCCTCCGGCTGGGCTGACGAGACAGCCGTGCCAGAGTGGGTCGTGTCAGCGCGTGATGCGGTGTCGTCCCACACACGCGAGGAGAGGTGGCGGACGCGCTGTCGTGAGCTAGGAGCGTTCCGCGAGCTACACGCGCGCTGGCCGAATGGACACTCGCGCAAGATCTCCGAGAAGACGCTCGGTCTATGGCTAGGCACGCAGCGGGTGGCATCCGGGAAAGGAAAGCTCTCGTCTGAGCGTCGTGAGTATCTGGACGACGTCGCACCCGGGTGGCTGACCGATGACCGTGACGATCTCTGGCGCGGGAAGGTGCAGGAGCTCGCGGAGTTCGTGACGCGGAGAGCCGGTGGCCGCGTGCGAAAGCGGCGCTCGCTCTGGAATCGACGCTCGGGCGGTGACTGCGGAACTACCAAGCTCAGGCAGCGTCAGGCACTCTGGTGCCGGAACGTCGCGCAATCCTCGATTCGCTTGCGCCGGGGTGGAGTTCGGCTTGACGGGCTGGCGACGGGGGATGCTCGGATGGGAGTGAACACTCCGTGGCGCCGCCGAGGACGAGCATCAGGCGTACCTCACGTCGCCTCGGCCAGCAGCTCCGACAGGCCCGCTCGTTGAGCCGGATGCCGGTTGTGGGGCGTGAGAACTGAAGGGCTCGCGCATGGCTCCACACCCCTCCTCGGCTGGGCCTCGCGGGTCGCGCCGATACATCACGTGCTCTCGCGCTATCCGAGACCCCGATAGGCGATGTTGAACGCAGCGGCGATCGCGAGTGTGCCGCCGAAGAGCACGATCAGCGAGAGCAATCCGCGTACCCTCGTCACGGAAGTGTAGACAACGAGCGCAGCGCTCAGGATGATGATCGCGATCCAGTACACGGGGCTGGTGGTCTCCGCTACCGCGGTGAGCCCGTAAACGCCTTCTCCGACACCGATGCCGGCAAGCAGCGCGGTTCCGGCGGCCGCGCGAATGCCGTTTGCACGGAGCCAGCACGCGGCGACGCCGACGAACGGCCCGACGATCACGCCGATGACGGAGAACATGAGCGGGTCATAGTAGAAGCCGCGCCACGTCGACACGATGGCATATCCCACGGTCAGTGCAACGAAGCTGCCTGCGCCGAGCAGTGCGGCCAGAGGCCAGCGGACCCTGGCGACGACGACAAGCACTGATGTGATCAGGCTCCAGCCGCTCGCTGAGTTGGCGAACGATTGCAGAGCATCCGGCAGGAAACCCTGAGCATACGACGTCACCCCGCCGAGGATCAGGCTTCCGATGATGGTGCAGAACGTCGCGACGAGCGCCGCGGCTCCGGTGCGGCTGTTTTGGCAGCGCCGGATGAGGTTCGCTGAGCGTCGTGGGTCATGGCACCGATCGTAGGGGGAGGGCGTGCTTGGTGTGTTTGTGACACGACTGCGCTTCAACGCCCCATGCCGCACGACCATTGCGCCGGCAGTCCTCTGCGCACGTTCGCTTCCGCTTCGGCGGCGTCGAGGTCGCTGTGCGATCGCAAAGTAGACTCGAGCCGTGCTGCTCTCTGATCGCGATATCAACGCCGAGCTCGACGCCCAACGCATCCGTCTGGATCCGCTCGACCGACTGATGGTGCAACCGTCGAGCGTCGACGTGCGCATGGACCGCTACTTCAGGCTGTTCAGCAACCACAAGTATCCGTTCATCGACCCGGCCGAGGATCAGCCCGATCTCACTCACCTCGTCGAGGTGGCCGCGGACGAGCCGTTCATCCTGCACCCCGGCGAGTTCGTGCTGGCGAGCACGTTCGAGACCGTCACGCTGCCCGACGATGTCGCCGCCCGACTCGAGGGCAAGTCGTCGCTCGGACGTCTCGGCCTGCTGACGCACTCGACGGCCGGATTCATCGATCCCGGGTTCTCCGGTCACGTCACCCTCGAGCTGTCGAACATGGCGACGCTCCCCATCAAGCTGTGGCCCGGCATGAAGATCGGCCAACTCTGCTTCTTCCGGCTCTCGTCGCCCGCCGAGAACGCGTACGGCGCATACGGCAACCGCTACCAGGGGCAGCAGGGGCCGACTGCGAGCCGCTCGCACCTGCGGTTCGTGCGCACCGACGTGTCCGTGACCGATATCGGATCCGCCGGGGAGTAGACATGGCCTACAACCCCGAGATCGCGGATCGCGTGCGCGCGATCATCGAGGCGGCGGGCGATGTCGACGAGAAGCGCATGATGGGATCGCTCGCGTTCATGCTCGGCGGCAAGATGGCGGTCGGCGTCTCGGGCGACGAGGTGTTCTTCCCGATGGGCGGAGGCGAGGCGCTGGACGTCGCGCTGCAGCAGGGCGCGCACCGTCTGCGGCTGCCCAGCGGCCAGGAGGTGCCGTTCGCCGCGCTCACGGACCCCGGCGACGAGATCCTCGCCGACTGGATCGGCGACGCGATCGCCCGCGCTCTCGGAGACTGACACGCGATGAGCCGCGTCTGAGAGGATCCGCCGATGACCCATGGGCTCGCATCGATGCGAGATTTCCGCCGCCACGCGCGTCGCGAGGCGCCGATCATCCGGCGTGCCGAACGCATCTGGCCGATGGTGCTCGGTTGGGGACTGCTCGCCCTGGTCTTCGCGGCGATGGGCGCACTCGTCGTCTGCATCGCGATCGACACAGACGACTCCGGGGCGTTCTGGGCGGGCGTCGCGATCGTGGCGTTTGCGGTCGTGCTTCTCGGATCCATCGTCGCTGTCGCGACCTCGAATGCGCGCCGGTGGCGGATGCGCCGCGCTGCGGCGGAGCTCGCGCTTGCCCATGGCTGGCACTTCGAGCTCGAGGTCGACCCGCGCTTCTTCCGCGGTTCGCTGTTCACCGCCGGTCGTCAGGGCCGCGCCGAGACGGTGATGCACACGCACGACCCCCGAATGATCGAGGTCGGCAACTACACGTTCTCGGCGGACGTCGGACAGTCCTTCAAGGGCGTCGACCAGGTCGGCTACGTGCGCATGGTGCTCGACAACGAACTGCCGCACATGTTCCTGCAGGCGCAAGGTCGCACCAGGCCGCGCCCGTATGCCTTTGCGTTCGACCGCGTGCAACGGATCGATCTGGAGGGAGATTTCACCCGGTACTGGCGTCTGTATGTTCCGCAGGGCAGCGAACAGCACGCGTACTACATCTTCACACCTGACCTCATGCAGACCTTCGTCGACGTGATCCCCGGGTGCGACATTGAGGTTGTCGGCACCGAGTTATACATCTACGCTCCCGGCAGGTTCGATCTCACCCACGCCGACGTTCTCGATGCAGCCGAGGTTGTCGCTGAGACGGTCGGCGAGCACACCAGCCGACGGGCCGCGCGGTTCACCGACCTCATCGGTGGACCGGTGCCGCGCCTGAGCCCGGTCGCGACGTGGATATTGCGGCTTGTTCCTGCGGCGATCGTCGGAATCGGCCTGATCATCGTCGGTCGGCAAGGCGGACTCTTCGGTTGACGCCGGCGAGAGCCCAGTTGTGTCGGAACCGCGCAAGAGCCAGCGCTGGTTCCGCCGGAGACTCTGCACTTCTCGACCCGCTTGCTCGTCACCGCCGCGAAATCTCCGACAGAACCGAAGCGTCGATCACGCGACCTCCGACAGAACCGGGCGACGACCGCCCCGGCGGCTTGCACGCGCGCCGATGATCGCGGCCTCGACGACCGGCCAGTCGTACGTGACGAGCGCGTAGTCGAACCGCAGAGCCGTGTACCCGCGCGCGGCGGCAGCTGCGTCTCGCCGCAGGTCTTTGTGCCGCTTCGACGGGCCGTCATGGTTCTCGCGGCCGTCGATCTCGAGAATGATGCATCCGTCGATCAGGAAGTCGACGAGTCCGACATCGTCGATCCACACCTGAGCCTCGACGCGGATGCCCAAGAGGTGCAGGCGCAGCCGCACGAGCGACTCGAGACCGCTGTCGGATTCGCCGTGCGCGAAGTCGACGAGCCACCTCTTCCGCGCCGGGATGCGCGAGCGCACCGCCTGACGGTCCTCCGCGCCGAGCATGCCCTTGTTCCACGCCGATTCGAACGCGGCGAAGAACGCCTCGTCGCCGCGGCACGACAGGATCTGTGCGAGCGCCATATGCAGCGGTACGGCTCCCACACCTCCGGATCCCGAGCTCCAGTGCGCGACGCATCTGCACCCGTCGTGGGGCCGCGCCCTGCCGCGCGATCCGAGCCAGACGTGCACATCGTCGTGGCCGTCGAGCACCCAGATTCCCCGCAGATACAGCAATGACGCGCACGTCAGCGCACCGCCGTGCAGGGCGGCCTCCACAACCGGCTCGGGCGTCTCGGGCACGACGTAGATGCCCTTCCTCGGCCGCAGGACGGTTTCTGCGCGTCGCGCACTGAGCAGATTCTCCTCCGTCGCGCCGCTGTTCAACAGGGTCGAGGTGCGTGCGCACCCGCCGGCGTGCCGGATGGCGGCGGCGATGTCGTCTGGGGTCATGAACCCACACTGCGCTCGAGCGGGCAGCCGTGCGTGGTGCGAGTGCCGTCAATGGGGATGGATCGGCGAAGATCCCGATTGTGAGCGCGTTGACCCCGCGCCGACCGGCAGACGCACAGGGCCTCCGCCGCCCAGAACCCGCATTCTTCGACGGCGCTCACCGGGGCAGCTCGCTGCAGCACCCGGTTCTGTCGGGCCCACGGCCCGAGTGTCTCCGGTTCTGTCGGAGATTCCCTCCGTATTCGGTGCTGTCCCGGCGCTGCGGAGCGGATGTCCGACGCTACCCAACCCAGGCGGGGGACGTCTCCGACAGAATCGGGATACGTCGCGTCACGACCGCGAGCACCACGGCCCATACGCCCCAGCTCACGCCGAAGAACGCCCAGTACGCGCCGTCGTCGAGCGACGTCAGCGGCGTGATGAGGTTGCTGTACGCGAACTGCCCCATCGTGTTCATCACTGCGTGCGCGAACACCGCCGGCCACACGGATCCGCTGAACCACCGCACGAGCGAGATCGCGACAGCGGCGAACAGCAGATTCACGGTGGTGCTCACGACGTCTCGGAACGGCATCGTCCCGTCGAGCGCATAAGTGAGCGTCAGCGGAAGGTGCCACGCGGCCCAGAATCCGCCGATCACAAGGGTCGACCGCCAGAAGCCGAGCGGTGCGAGGAGCGAGGTGAGGTATCCGCGCCACCCGATCTCCTCGCCGAACGCGAACACCATCCATACGATCGACAGCGGCAGCACCAGCAGGGCAGCGGCCGCCGCGCCCTCCACTGGCGCGAACTCGACGAGCCCGAGCGCCGTGGGGCGGGCCAGCGGGGGGCACCGGCGGGGGCCGCCCAACCCCCCGGCGGCGCCCGCGG
>NZ_JBQDSX010000111.1:0-5930 GCF_052099035.1 Microbacterium sp.
TTTAGGGAGCGTCCATGGGGTGATGCTCCTCACTTTCGCGCATGCGTCCCGCCAGCATCGCGATCACGGCGAGAGCTGGGGGGATGATTCCCGCGATCACGAATATCACGGGAATGGGCACGACCAAGGAAAGTGGCCCCGCGATGACGATCGAGACGGGCATGAACGCGATCGAGACGAAGAAGTCGAGGCTCGCGACTCGACCGATCATGTCGAGCGGCACCAGCCGTTGCAATAGCGTGCCCCAGATGACGACGCCCGCTCCAGTGAGTGCTCCGACCATAAACAGTGCTGCGAGCATCAGGATCAGGTTGTCCGCAACGCCAATGACCACGAGCGGGAGTGTTCCCCCGCCCCAGCAGACGATCATGAACGTGAGATAGCGGCGAGGGAGTTTCAGCGATGAGACCACCAGCGATCCGATCGCCCCGCCGATCCCGTATGCGGCTAGGAGGAAACCGAAGGTGGCTTCGGCGTCCTCGAAGCGGTCGCGGGTGAGGAAGGGCAAGAGCACCTCGATAGGACCTTGAACGATGAGGGCGAGGGAGGAACCGAAGATCAATGTCCAGAGCAGCCACCGCGTGCCAACCACATAGCGCACTCCCGCTCGGAGGTCTCCCCACACGCTCGTGCGCTCCTCCCGCAGCGCGGGCGCGGTCAGCTCCTGGCGTCGGCTGAGGAACAGCGTGATGACGAACGCGGTCGTGTACGAGGCTGCGACGATAGCCGCCCCGATCGCCGGAAAGAACATGCCGACGGTGATTCCTCCGAGGGCTGGCCCGAGGCCCTGACCCATCGATGGGCGGAGAGCTCCTTCGAGCCCGTTCGCGGCCAAGAGTTCCTCAGCAGGAAGTACTTGAGGCAGATACGCACTGTAGGCCGGATAGAAGAACGCGCTCCCTGCGCCCATTGCGAACGAGGCGACGCCGACATGCCACAACTCGATGGACCCGGTGAGCGACAAGACTGCTACCCCGGTCATCGCTGCCGCGGTGCAGCCTTGCACGGTGATGATGATGCGGCGTTTGGAGAAACGGTCCGCGACCACACCGCCCAGGATCGAGAAGGCGAACAGGCCAAGGCTCATTCCAGTTGCTACCGCTGAAAGCGCGAGCGGACTGTCATCGAGCGCAAGCACTTGAAAGACCATGACGATCGTCCACATACCGGTGCCGAAGACTTCAATGCCGACCGCGGCGAACACGAGACGATAGTCGCGTGAGGCCAGGGGACGAAGCGCACGGATCCGATTGAGGTTCTTCTTGCTCATACCAGCACCTCGCCCTGAGTCGTCGCAGTCAGGTGAAGCTGCGGCCAGCCGGCGACGTCGCGGAGGAGTTGCCGGTCGTGGGTGGACAACAGCACGGCCGCTGGGGTTGCTCCGAGCGCCGCCGTGAGTTCGTCGACGAGAGCGATGGAGAGGTGATTGGTGGGTTCGTCCAGGAGTAGTACGTGAGGGCGTGTCGAGAGCACGAGCGCGAGGTCGAGGCGGCGCTGTTGGCCCATCGATAGTTCTCCTACCTGCTTGCCTGCCTCACGGGGTCGTAAGAGACCAAGTTGAGAGAGCCCGACCGCCTCGGATGACTCCAGAACGCCTTCCGAGACGAGCGCGCCGGTATGTGCGGCATAGAGCTCGCTCGCCCGCCGGTCCAAGGGCAGTGCGGTTTCTTGGTGGAGGAATCCGATGCGGGTGCCCCCTGGCAGTCGAGCCGCGCCCGTGTCCGGTGCGAGTTCGCCGCTGACCACGCCCAGCAGCGTCGACTTCCCCGCTCCGTTCGGGCCAGTTACGACAAGTCGACCACGGTGTGACAGCGTGAATGACACCGGCCCGGCCAACCGCCCGGCAACACTGACACGATCGACGCTCAGTAGTGCCGCACCGGTTCGGGTGGGAAGGTCGGGAAAGCGGAAGAGCTGCGGCGGTTCCGGCACGGTCACCGCGTGCGCTTCGAGCGCTTCCTGACGCCGATGCACATTCTGTACCAGTCCGCCCGCCCGGGTGGCCCGGCCGTGCTTGTTGGTGCCTTTCTCCGGACGCCACCCCGACACGAGTCGGTTCTGTGCGGCGCTGAGACTGTCTTGAAGCCGCGCGTGTTCCGCCTGCTGACGCTCGTAGTCCTGTTCCCAACGCTCCCTTTCTGCGAGACGCCCCTCCCGATATCCCGTATAGCCGCTGCCGTAGACACGCGGGCGATCGTCGGGGGTCGGGTCAAGGTCGATGATGGTGTCCGCGACATCGGACAGGAGCGCTCGATCGTGGCTGACGATGACGACGCCACCACTGCGCGCTCGGAGCTGCGCGGTCAAGAACTCGAGTCCGCTGCGGTCGAGGTGGTTGGTGGGCTCATCGAGCAGCAAAAAGTCGTCCTCAGCTCCCAGGAGACAGGCCAACCGCACCCGGTAGCGCTGCCCCACGGAAAGATCAGCGAGTAACCTCGCCATTTCTGTCACTGCGTTGAGCGCGTCGAGTGCGATCTGCACACGGCGCTCGGCATCCCAGGCATCGAGCGCTCCAGCAAGCTCCAACATGGCCGCATACTCCGTTGCGGCCCCATCCTTCCTGTCGGCGAGAGCCTGAGCGGCGACGTCGAGTGCCGCCAGCGCGGCGAGTGGCTCGGCGATCGCTTCGGCAACAGCCTGCCCAACGGTTCGGCTATCGGAAGCGGTCATTTCTTGTTCGGCGAGGCCGAGCGTGCCGATGCGCTGGACCACCCCGCTGTCTGGCAAAAGCGTGCCAGCGAGCACATGAAGGAGGCTTGATTTTCCGCGCCCGTTCTCGCCAACGATCGCGACTCGAGAACGGGCAGTAAGGACGACATCGACGTGGTTGAGAACGGATGTCGCTCCTCGCATGAGGGAAACATCGGAAGCGGTGAGCTGCGCGCGATGGCGCGCCGGATGAACGTGGGTAGGGGTGAGCATTCGAATCCTTCGAAACGACGCACCACAAGCCGAGAGGCAAACGGGTACGCAAATGACGGCGACCCAGCAGGGTCAGAACGAGCAGCCGCCGCGGGCTCGGAGATACTCAACGAGCGCGGTAGGCCTGCCCAGCCGTCACAGGAAGTACAAATGCATACCACCCACCGTACCGGACGACGGCGCGCGCTGCCAGTTGGTTCCATCCATCACCCCCTGTCACGGCCGGACGGTGGACCGCGCGTCACGGCCCTACCTGGGCGCGGATAGTCAGTAGCTGCTGGACTCCGTCGTCATTTGCGACGCCACGTCCACATTGACGGGAGTGTCATGGAAACGGTGGATCTGGGACTGCGTTGACCGAAGGGAAGGCAATGACTCACATTGACTCGTTGGGACTTCGAGCCAGGAACCCCGTCCGCGGTGTAGTCCGGCGGAAGGGACGTCGCGTACCTGTTGGGTGTGACGGTGTCGATCAGGGTGATGACGGCAGGTGACGGGTACCGGTATCTGCTGAGTTCTGTCGTTGCCGGCGATGGCGCCCGCGACGCCCCGGCCGCACTCACGAGGTACTACCTTGAGTCCGGAACACCACCGGGCACCTGGGCAGGATCCGGGCTTGACGGTCTCTCACGCGGTGTGGCCGATGGTGGCCTGGTAAGTGAGGAGCAGTTGCGACGGTTGATGGGGTTCGGGCGGGACCCGAACAGCGGCGAGCCGCTGGGTCGCCCGTACCGGAAGTTCGCGACCGCCGCGGAACGTGTCGATCGTCGCCTCGAGAAACTCCCTGACACGCTCATCGGCGAGGAGCGTGCGACCCAGACCGCGCTGATCGAGGCCGAGGAAGCAGCGAAGCCGATGGGTGCTCCGGTGGCGGGGTTCGATTTGACCTTCTCGGTCCCGAAGTCCGTCTCGACGCTCTGGGCGGTTGCCGACGGGGGCACGCAGGCGCTGATCGCCCGGGCGCACCACGCCGCGATCCAGGACGTGATCGACCTGTTCGAGCGCAATGTCGCGATGACCCGGATCGGCGCGAAAGGGCCGCGGGGCGCAGTCGCTCAAGTCGAGGTACAAGGGGTGATCGCGGCTGCCTATGACCACTACGACTCTCGAGCCTCGGACCCGCAACTGCACACTCATGTCGTGGTCGCGAACCGAGTCCAAGCCGTCCACGACGGGAAGTGGCGCACCCTCGACTCCCGTGCGATCCATGCGGCGGTGACGGGGTTGTCGGAGCATTACAACGCAGTCCTCTCCGACCACCTCACCCAGGTGCTCGGCGTCGGGTGGGAGGCGCGCGAGCGTGGTGCGGGCAGGTCGACGGCGTGGGAGATCACCGGGGTGCCGCAGGAACTGATGGATGAGTTCTCCTCCCGCACGCGCGATATTGAGCAGGTCAAGGACCGCCTCGTCGCCGACTACGTGACCAGGCATGGGAGGCAGCCGTCACCGAAGTTGTTGTGGCAGTTCCGGCAACAAGCCACCTTGGAGACTCGACCCCCGAAGCAGCACCACTCGCTGAGCGACCTCACCACCAGGTGGCGGGAACGCGCCACCGAACTTCTTGGGGAGGATGCTCCGACGTGGGCCACAACGCTCCTGGCCGGAAGCGCCGGGGAGCCGTTGTTGCGCGCCGACGACATCCCCCTCGCCGATCTCGATCAGGTCGCCGAAGTGGTGGTGGCGCGGGTGGGTGATCGGCGAGCGACGTGGAAACGATGGAACCTCCACGCCGAGGCCGTCCGGCAGACGATGGCACTCCGGTTCGCGTCCGCGAACGACCGCGATACGATCACCCAGCAAATCGTCGACGCCGCCGAACGCGTCTCGCTGCAATTGACCCCGCCGGAGTTGGCGTCGAGCCCGCCGTCATTCCGCCGCCCAGACGGGTCCAGCGTGTTCCGCCCGAAAGCCGCGACCGTGTTCTCGTCTGAACGGGTGATCGCGGCGGAGGATCGTCTCCTCGCCGCGTCGAACGACAGGAGCGCGCCGACGGTGCCGCTGGCATGGGTTGAGCAGGCAGCACGCACGAAGAACCGCGACGGGCATGTGTTGTCACCGGATCAGGAGCGGGCGATCGCGAAGATCGGTGTCTCCGCCCGCACCCTCGACGTCCTTGTCGGCCCCGCCGGGACGGGGAAGACCACGACGATGTCCGCGTTGCGGCGAGCGTGGGAGAAACACCACGGTACCGGCTCAGTGATCGGCCTCGCACCGTCTGCTGCCGCAGCGGATGGCCTGGCAGGGGATCTGGGGATCTCGACGGAGAACACGGCGAAGTGGCTCCACGAACACCGCCACGGCAACTGGAACCTCACACCCGGCCAACTCGTCATCATCGACGAAGCCTCACTCGCAGGAACCCTCGCCCTCGACACCATCACCACCCACGCCACCGAGGCCGGCGCGAAGGTACTCCTTGTCGGCGACTGGGCGCAGCTCGCGGCCGTGGATGCGGGTGGGGCGTTCGGAATGGTCGTCCGCGACCGGGACGATGCCCCGGAGCTGACGGATGTGCGCCGCTTCCGCAATGAGTGGGAGAAACACGCCTCCCTCGGCCTGCGCATCGGCGATACCGATGTCATCGACACCTACCTCGACCACGACCGCATCACCCCAGGCGGCTACGAGGACATCCTCGAGCAGGCATATCAGGCGTGGCGTAGCGATCAAGCAGAGGGGAAGTCGTCGGTGTTGATTGCCGAGACCCTCGACACCGTTTCCGAACTCAACACCCGCGCCCGCACCGACCGGATCCTCGCAGGCGACGTCGCCCTCGATGGCGTCCGGCTCCATGACGGGAACGAGACATCCCGTGGCGACCTGGTCATCACCCGCAAGAACGACCGACGTCTCGCGCTGGGCCGCGGGTGGGTGAAGAACGGCGACCGGTGGACCGTTACCCAAGCTCACGACGACGGATCCCTCACCGTCCGCCGCGCACACTCCAAATGGCGCACAACAATCGCACTCCCTGCCGTGTACGTCAGCGAGCATGTCGAACTCGGGTA
>NZ_JBQDSX010000112.1:0-5930 GCF_052099035.1 Microbacterium sp.
TTGTTTAGCGCTATCGCGCGGATCTTCCGCACACCCGACCTGCGTCGGAAGATCGGTTTCACCCTGGCGATCATCGCCCTGTACCGGCTCGGCTCGCATGTTCCGGCTCCGTTCGTGCACTTCCCGAACGTCGAAGAGTGCCTGCGTCTGAATGCCGGCACCGAAGGCCTGCTGAGTCTGGTCAACCTCTTCTCCGGCGGAGCGCTGCTTCAGCTGTCGATCTTCGCCCTGGGCGTCATGCCCTACATCACGGCGACGATCATCACGCAGCTCCTCCGCGTGGTCATCCCGCACTTCGAGGCGCTGCACAAGGAAGGCCAGGCCGGCCAGGCCCGCCTGACCCAGTACACGCGTTACCTCACGATCGCCCTTGCGCTGCTGCAGTCGACGACGCTGGTCACGGTGGCACGCAGCGGTCAACTGTTCGGCACGACCGATATCGCTGCCTGCCAGCAGCTGCTGACCAACGATGTCTGGTGGGCGCAGCTGCTCATCATCATCGCGATGACGGCCGGCTGTGGCCTCATCATGTGGTTCGCCGAGCTCGTCACCGAGCGGGGCATCGGCAACGGCATGTCGCTGCTGATCTTCACCTCGATCGCCGCGACCTTCCCGTCCGCGATGTGGGGGATCTTCGAGTCCAACGGCTTCGAAGTGTTCCTGCTGGTCCTGGCCGTCGGAATCGTCGTCACCGGGCTCGTGGTCTTCGTCGAGCAGTCCCAGCGACGTGTGCCCGTGCAGTACGCCAAGCGCATGGTCGGACGCCGCACGTACGGCGGCACGAACACGTACATCCCGATCAAGGTGAACATGGCGGGTGTTATCCCGATCATCTTCGCGTCCTCGCTGCTGTACATCCCGATGCTGATCGCGCAGTTCAACACTCCGCAGGACGGCAGCGAGCCGGCCGGCTGGGTGGTCTGGGTCTCGCAGAACTTCACCACGGGCGACCAGCCGCTGTACATGGCGGTGTACTTCCTCCTGATCATCGGATTTGCTTACTTCTACGTCGCGATCACGTTCAACCCGGTCGAGGTCGCCGACAACATGAAGAAGTACGGCGGTTTCATCCCCGGCATCCGTGCCGGTCGTCCGACCGCCGAGTACCTGGACTTCGTGATCACCCGCATCACGTTCCCCGGTTCCATCTATCTCGGTCTGATCGCGCTGATCCCGCTGATCGCGCTGGCGACTGTCGGTGCCAACCAGAACTTCCCGTTCGGTGGCGCATCGATCCTCATCATCGTGGGTGTGGGTCTTGAGACGGTGAAGCAGATCGACGCACAGCTTCAGCAACGGCACTACGAAGGGCTCCTCCGTTGATGGTTCGACAGGCTCACCAACCGTCCGCACGACTTCTCATCGTGGGCCCGCAGGGCTCCGGCAAGGGCACGCAGGGCGTGCGCGTCGCTGAGGCCTACGGCATCCCCGTCGTCTCGACCGGAGACATCTTCCGCGCGAACATCAAGGGCGGAACGGAGCTCGGCCAGAAGGTCACGGCGATCCTCGATCGCGGCGACCTGGTGCCGGATGAGCTGACGAGTGAGATCGTGCGCGACCGGCTGTCGCAGGATGACGCTGTGGCTGGCTTCCTGCTGGACGGTTACCCCCGCAACGCCGCGCAGGTGACGCATCTCGAGGAGTTCCTGGCCGCTCGCGGCGAGGCTCTGGATGCTGTGATCCTGCTCGATGTTCCTCGCGAGGAGAGCATGGCCCGTCTCAAGCTGCGCGCCGATGAGCAGGGACGCTCGGATGACACCGAGGAGGCCATCGCGCATCGCCTCGACATCTACGAGAACGAGACTGCGCCGATCCTCGCCGCATTCGGCGACCGTGGCATCGTCGACAAGATCAACGGTGTCGGCTCGCTCGACGAGATCACCGAGCGGATCATGTCGGCGCTGAGCGCACGTGGTCTGACTCTCGCGGCCTGACGTGTTCCGCCGATCGATCTACAAGACTCCCGCCCAGCTGCGGGCCATGATCG
This sequence comes from Microbacterium sp., assembly GCF_052099035.1. Lineage (GTDB taxonomy): Bacteria > Actinomycetota > Actinomycetes > Actinomycetales > Microbacteriaceae > Microbacterium. Next base: position 1,988 of record NZ_JBQDSX010000112.1, read on the forward strand.
AACCCGGTCTCATCACCGCCGCATCGCTGGATGCTGCAGGTGCGGCCATTCGCGCAGGCGTCACGACCGGTGAGGTGGATGCTGCGGCCGCTGAGGCCATTGTCGCTCGCGGCGCCGAGTCGAATTTCAAGCTCGTGCGGGGCTACCACCACACCACGTGCATCTCGGTGAACGAACAGGTCGTCCACGGCATCCCGGGCTCGCGCGTATTGGAGCCCGGCGATATCGTTTCGGTCGACAGCGGTGCGCAGTTCCACGGCTGGAACGGTGACAGCGCGCGGACCTTCATCGTCCCGGACCCGGCACGGCCCGAGCTGGTGGCGCGGCGCGAGGAGCTCTCGCGCGTGACCGAAGGGTCGATGTGGGCGGGCGTCGCGGCGATGGCATCCGTGTCTCATATCGGCGAAATCGGCGCGGCGATCCAGGAGTACATCGAGGCGCAGGGCCCCTCGGCCGTGTCGGGGGAGACGTACGGCATCCTGCGCGAGTACGTCGGTCATGGCATCGGACGCAAGATGCACGAGGCGCCGAGTGTTTTCAACTACCGCACGCCCGACCCCGGTGCCGAGATCAAGCCCGGACTCGTTCTGGCGATCGAGCCGATGGTTACAGCCGGCACCGAAGAGACTCTTGTCGAGGACGACGACTGGACCGTGTCGACGATCGACGGCTCCGACGGGAGTCACTGGGAGCACAGCGTCGCCATCCACGCTGACGGCATCTGGGTGCTGACTTCTCCCGACGGCGGCGCCGCAGGCCTCGCCCCCTTCGGCGTAACCCCCACCCCCGTCGCCTAGCCCCCGCCCCGCGCCCGCGCCCGCGCCGCGCCGCCCGCGCCACTTCCGCTGCGAGACACCACTTTCGCCGCGAGACACCACGTGGGGCGTGGTTTCTCAGGGCCGTTATGGTTTCTGATGCCCGTTATGGTTCCTGGACCATTGGGCGTCGCGCGGGTTGTGGCGAAGGGATGCCAACATCGACTGCTGCGGGTGCGAGATCCGCTTGACGCGACCCGCGAGTAGCGCTTTGACCAGCGGGGTGACCTGCCATGCGGAGGTGAGCTCCCATCGAGCAAACGGATGCCCGTGTCGGCGCAGGCGGTCTTCGCGTCGCTTCTCGTCGGCCAGGCGCTGGGCGGCCTCTTCCGGGTCATCCAATTTGTACTTCTGCCATCCATCGGCCTCGCCTATCGTCCCGGTCGATGGGAAATAGAAGTCGGTGCGGTCGAGCTCCCCTTCGTAGCGGAACTCCTTTTGCAGGACGGGAGTCTCGAACCCGGACCATTCGATGACTGCGCGACTGACGCTTTCGGACGGAGACTCGGCAGCCCCATCTGCGTGCGAGAACAACCAGCGCAGAAGCGCGCGCCCGCGGGCGTTCTCTTGATCATCTGCCCGCTCGTGCAGCTCGTCAACGGAGAGCGGCCCTCCTTGGACCCCGGAAATGGACGCGTCGAACACGGCGAGCGAACGAGCAGGTGAGAGCACGCGCCCCAGGTCCACGACGGTATCGAGGATGCTGGTGGCAAGCAGCCCGTGTACGTGGTCGAACTCGCGCACGTCCGTGCTGGTGTGGACGACGACATCTCCGAACCGTCGGGACCGGCTTCGCTCAGGATCGAACACGTGGATATCGCGAGTCTCGCCGAACCGGGGGAGCCCGTGCGGCACCGCGGCCGACTCGAACGCGAGGATGGCGTCGGGATGCTTCAACGCGAAGGCGTGCACGCGAACGGCGTACTTCGACCACGGCGGGAGCTTCGCGTACGCCTTTCGATCCACGTAGACCCCGCTGCGCACACGGTGCATAGTCCGCGGCGAGAGCGGGATGCCGAGCATCCGGCATTCAGCCGGCGTGAACAGCGGAAGCGGGGAGACGGGTACAGCCCGATCGGAGAGGAGCAGCGGCATCCCATCATCCTGCTCTCGTGGACCCGCTCGGACGGCCCGCATACGCGTGATCAGGGGAGAACTTGTCGGACCTCGTCTCTGTGGAGAACAAGTCGTCGGGGTGCGAGACATCATCTTGCCCTCGAGACACCATTTCGTCCTCGACGCACCACGCGGCACGTGGTGTCTCGGGCCCGAAGTGGTTTCTCGCGGGCGGTGGGGGAGGGGAGGGCGGGAGAGCGCGGGGGAGGGGGGCTCACAAGCGGGGCATAGGAAAAGTGGGCAAGATTGGGGCATACCCCTGCCCGGACCCGCACCGCGGGCCTGAGAGATCGGAACGTCATGGCCGCTGCCGCCAAGAGCAATACCAACTGGTTCGCCGTCGGAATCTCGATCGCGGTTGTCGTGGTGCTCGTGGCACTCGGCGCGCTGGTCGTCTTCCTGAACAGCCAGGCGACTGCTCCCGGCGTCGCTCCGCAGAGCGCGATCATCAACGAAGACAACGGCGCGGTCACCTTCGGCACCGGTGAGGATGAGGTCGACACCTTCGTCGACTTCATGTGCCCAGGCTGCAACGCCTTCGAGCAGCAGTACGGCACGCAGCTCCAGGAAGCTGCCGCGAACAACGACATCACGCTCAACATCCACCCGATCTCGATCCTCGACCGCCTCTCGCAGAACACCGAGTACTCGACGCGCGCAGCGAGCGCGGCATACTGCGTCGCCGCAGAGGCGCCGGACTCCTTCCTCACATTCTTCAACGCCCTCTTCGAGAACCAGCCGGCGGAGAACTCCACCGGACTGACCGACGAAGACCTCACCGCTCTGGCTGAGCAGTCCGGCGCCGGGGCTGCGGCAGGCTGCATCGCCGATGGCACCTACAAGGACTTCGTCGCGGAGCAGACCGATGCTCACAAGATCCAGGGAACCCCGACGATCGACATCAACGGCGAACGTCTCGACCTGCAGGCCGGCGACGCGACCAAGATCGACGACATTCTCGGCTGATTTCCTTCGCGCTCAAGTTGCCCGGCGCCCCTGCGTCGGATACGATGGAGCGTTGGTGCCTTGCGCCCGGTTTTGGCGTGTCCATCCCGAGCGGTACCGCAAATCATCCCACCCACCGCAGATCGACCGGTCTGCAGAAGCGTCAGCGAGGCTATGGCTAAGAAAGACGGTGTCATCGAGATCGAGGGCGTGATCTCCGAGGCTCTGCCCAACGCGATGTTCCGCGTTGAGCTCAGCAACGGACACAAGGTCCTTGCAACGATCTCCGGCAAGATGCGACAGAACTACATCCGCATCATCCCCGAAGACCGTGTGGTCGTCGAGCTCAGCCCCTACGACCTCACCCGTGGTCGTATCGTCTACCGCTACCGCTGATCGGTCGAGAAGTAACGACTGCCCCGGACCTTCGACAGGCTCAGGGACCGGAGCAGCACGAAGACAGCGAACAGGAAACATCATGAAGGTCAACCCCAGCGTCAAGCCCATCTGCGATCACTGCAAGGTGATCCGTCGTCACGGCCGCGTCATGGTGATCTGCAAGAGCAACCCGCGCCACAAGCAGCGCCAGGGCTGACGCTTCGACAAGCTCAGCGAGCGATCGCAGTCACTTACAACTCAATATCGTCCGGCCGGGAGCGCTTCGCTCGCTCAACGGCCGGGAACTGAAAAGGCAGGATCAAGACGCCGCGCGAGCGGCTGACACCTCGGGACAGAGGCCCGGGTCCATATCCTGCCCCACACCTCTACTCATCTCAGGAGAAACCGCATGGCACGTCTTGCCGGCGTTGACATCCCGCGCGATAAGCGCGTGGTGATCGCCCTTACCTACATCTACGGCGTTGGCCGTACCCGCTCGGTCGAAATTCTCAAGGCCACCGGGATCGACGAGTCGATCCGCGTCAAGGACCTGACCGACGACCAGCTCATCACGCTTCGTGATCACATCGAAGGCAACTACAAGGTGGAGGGTGACCTGCGCCGCGAGGTTGCTGCAGACATCCGCCGCAAGGTCGAGATCGGCTCCTACGAGGGCATCCGCCACCGTC
>NZ_JBQDSX010000113.1:0-5884 GCF_052099035.1 Microbacterium sp.
GCTCGAGCGCCGCAAACGCGCCGAGACCGCGCTGATCACCGTCGTCGCCGACTGCTACCTCGCCGGAGTCTCGACGAGGCGGATGGACAAACTCGTGAAGACCCTCGGGATCCATTCCCTCTCGAAATCGCAGGTCTCGCGGATGGCCGCCGAGCTCGACGAGCACGTCGAGCAGTTCCGCCACCGGCCCTTGGGCGACGCGGGCCCGTTCACGTTCGTTGCCGCGGACGCGCTGACGATGAAGGTCCGTGAAGGCGGGCGCGTGATCAACGCCGTGGTGCTCGTCGCGACCGGCGTCAACGCCGACGGCCGCCGTGAAGTCCTCGGCCTGCGGGTCGCGACCAGCGAGACGGGAGCGGCCTGGAGCTCGTTCTTCGCCGACCTCGTCGCCCGCGGGCTCTCCGGAGTTCGTCTGGTCACCTCCGACGCTCATCACGGCCTCGTCGAAGCGATCGCGGCGAACCTGCCTGGCGCGGTCTGGCAGCGATGCCGCACCCACTACGCGGCGAACCTGATGTCCGTGACGCCGAAGGCCATGTGGCCGGCGGTCAAAGCGATGCTGCACTCCGTCTACGACCAGCCCGACGCTGCCGCGGTGAACGCCCAGTTCGACCGGCTCCTGGACTACGTTGACGGCAAGCTCCCCGACGCGCACGAGCACCTCGACACGGCGAGAGCGGACATCCTCGCCTTCACAGGGTTCCCCGAGGGCCTCTGGCAGCAGATCTGGTCCAACAACCCCAACGAGAGACTCAACCGCGAGATCCGCCGCCGCACCGACAGCGTCGGCATCTTCCCGAACAGGGACGCGATCATCCGCCTCGTCGGCGCGGTCCTCGCCGAGCAGACTGACGAGTGGGCCGAGGGTCGCCGCTACCTCGGCCTCGATATCCTCGCCAAGTCCCGTCTCACCCTCATCCCCGACACCGGAACCGAGGAGGTGAGCGATCCCGTGCTCGAGCTCACCGCCTAACCAACACCCGAAGGATCACCAACGGCTACACCACGTCCTGGGGCTTGACCCTTCTCGAGCGTGGCTGGGCGCTTATTGTTCGCGTTCTGGCGCATGCTGAACGCGGTCTCAACGGCCATCTTCCCGCGTGCCACGATCCGCTCAGCAACCTGATGGAGATGTGGGGTCGTGCAGCCGTGCATGACCGTGACCACCGCGGCTTCAAGAGCCCAGACCTGCTCCGCAAGGCTGAATCGAGGGCTCAGCAGATAGCTCGCGAAGGACAGGTCAGTGAGGATCGCCGTCAAACGGACGATCTCGGGGTAGGCCACGAGGAAGACGCTGTCCGCATCGAGCGAGTCGATCCCGATCGTTGCCATTCGATCGGCGATTCTCCCTTCGGGGCGCTCGTCGATCGACCAATACCGAATGAGAGAAGCGGCCAGTTGGAGCTCGCCGGTAGTGAGTCCGATGCCGCGCTTCCATAGGGTGCCAGACAGGCAACGCTCAGCGTGGGCGTATTCCTGGAACGGGGTGAGGTCGATGTCGGCCCCGTCAATATGCCAGCGCTGGTGGCGGTTGCAGACTCCGCCTCCCCTGCTGCGCACCGACGTCTGCTCACCTCTCGCGCATCGACGACATGCAGTTCGCGCCCTTTGGCTGTACCCGCAACGTCTGCAGAGCGCGGATTGCCAGGCGTAGTGCTGGCAACGGACATACATCGCGTTCCTGCGTGCATCGTCCGCGAAGTGCCCGGGTTTGAGACCGCCGAGCCGCTCCGCCCACTCCGCAGCGCGCTCGAGGTTGGGATGCGAGGGCGACATTCCAGCGAGGTCCGTGACGTGCAGCCGAAGATCGCGGGGAGTGAGAGCGTTCGCGGTGGCGAGCCTGCCGAGGAATCCGCTGATGGTCTCGGCGGGGAGGGGCTGCACGGTCCGCGGCAGCGGGCGCACGTTCGCCGCTGGCGTCTGCCTCTTCATGTCGCCGCGGGCACCTGGTCGGGGGCGCCAACCGGGACGGTGCCGAAGACGGTGTCCAAGTCGAGGCGTTCGGTGCCGTTGTCGATGGCCTCCATCGCGAGCATGTGCACCATCCCCGTCAGGTCTCCGATCACACCACCGGCCGCGGCGTGGAGGTGACTCGCGTGGCGCAGAATCCCCTCGGGATGCTGGTCGATGAGTCCGAGGGAGTTCTCGACCGCGACGAGCAGATCTGCCCATCCCGCTTTGCCCCTCCCGGTGTTCTCGAACTTGTGCAGGTTCAAGATGTCGAATCGGCTGCTGATCTGCCTTCCACGGGTACCGTCGAGCAGCCCACTGGCTTCAACGTCGACTCCGGCGTAGACGAACGTGCCGGGGCACTTCTCGGACAGCTGCTTGAGCGTGTCGGAGGCCTCGCCCATCTGCTTGTACTTCTGGTTGATGTTGTGGATCTCATCGACGATGATCAGCTCGGTTCCGCAGGCTGCGATCACGCTGGCGACGGTGTTCATCAGCTCTCCCGTGTTGTAGTGCGCGCGCACCGGGAGACCGAGGAAGTGGGCGAACTCTCCGAGCATCAGTTTCGGGGTGCACGAGGGCGGCACCGACACGTAGATCACTGGGATCGAGTTGCCACCGCTGGCCCGTCCGATGTCGCGTCGGCGACGCTCGAACCGTCGAGCAATGTGCGAGACGGTGGTGGTCTTGCCGATGTTTGGCTCCCCCGACACGATCACGCCGAGCTTGCCGTGGGACTTGTATTGGTTGAGCATCAGCCGTCTCAGGATCTCCGTCTCGATCGCCGCGAACTGAGCTGTGTTCACCACCGGGCCGCGGATCATGAACTGCTTACGCGCTTCGCGATTCATCGCACGGTCGGCCGGCGACATCGCATCCAGCTCGGCGCGGGTGGTCGGGAGCGGCTTGTCCAACGTCTCGCTGACGAACGCTGACCAACCCTCCCGCGTACTGATGGCCTGCGTCATGTCAGCCGCTCCCACACTCCGTCGTCATCGGTGAGCAGCGAGAAGCCGCCGCCGTGTTCCCAAATGACCTCGTCACCGATCGCCTCGTTCACGGGTTCTTCGCGGGCTGTCGTCTGCGCGTTGCTCGTGTAGTGCATCGGGTCACGATCGACCTCTGCAGCCCGGACCTTGCGGTTGTGTTTCTTCCCCGGCCGCACCCACTGGGCGCGCTTCATCCGATCCGCCAACTGCGAGGCATCCTCCCGGACCGCACGATCGGCATCGACATCGACGGCGCGGGACTCCCGCCAGATATCGCCGCCCATCGGTTCGTCGAGCAGATCAGCGGCGGCGCGGAACGGCACGAACTCACCCTCGTGTTCGATCCAGATGTAGAGCGGATTGTGGGGGTCGTACCGGATGCGGCACGGGCGGGTCGCCCCTTCACCGTGTGCGCCGGCAGCCCTCAGCTCGGGGAGCCGCTTGGACCGGTAGACGCGGCGTTTGAAGTTGACGCCATAGTCCTGCAGCGTGCACGTCTTGGCGGGGAGAAGACCGATGAAGTCGTCGGCGCCGAAGGGCACATGGATCTCGGGGGCGACCCGCCGGTAGGCGCGGAACATCTCGTTCGGAGTCAAGTGTCGACCGGGCAGGAGCGGGTCGGCGAGCCCATCGTGCGTGCGGTTCTGCCACTCGATCGCAACCCAGTCCTCGAGCAACTCCTGCAGTTGAGCCAGTGCGAGCACATCGCCCGTCGGCTCCTCACGCCCGCGGCGATCCACGCTGCCACCGGTGAACCCCTCGAGGTACTGCACGAAACGAGTCACCATCGACTCGAACGTACGCTCCACGTGCGGCTTGTCTGTCGGAGTCTCCTTCGCGGCGAAGATCAATGAGATGCCCAACCTCGCGCAGCCTTCGCGGAACGCCCGGGAGCGGAAGATCTTTCCGTTGTCAGTCGTGATCGTCTCGGGGAAGATGTAGGGCTGTGCGAGGCGGTGCTCATCGAGACGCTCCTGCGTGATCATGAACTGCCCCGCCCACGTCGCCGCCATCCGCTCCCGATGCTCGCGCGCCCCCGGAGGACGCATGTCGTACGGCGTCAGCGCGCGAGCCAAGACCCCCGCAAGGTCGGCGCTGTTGGTCGCGATCGCGCGGACCATCGCTGCGAGGATCGACCGAGTCGCCACATCATGAATGATCGTGAGCTCCGCGCGGTTCAGGCGCCCGTCCAGCAGCCGGGACGGCACATCGATGATCGTGGAGTCGATCTGAACGTGCTCGCCCGGTCGGAGGGAACCGTGAAGACCAAATGCCCTGCCGGGCTTGTTCGCCGCGGTCTCTCTTCCTCGCGCCGACGCGTTCAGTTTTCGGGCCGTCGGGTGCGTCGCGATCAACCGATACAAGGTCCGGTCGCTGGGTAACTCGACACCCTCCCCGAAGTCTTCCTCGATCATCCATTTCACATTGTCGACCGTGCGGGTCCGTGTCCCCGAGGACCGCTTCACCCCCGCCGCGCCGAGATCGCTCAGCGCACCCGCGATGCGCGCATCGATCACCGGCTTCCGTCCGTTGAATCGGCGTTTGTCCATCAGCCCCACGACGCCTTCGGCGAGATACCGCTGGAACTTGCGGCGAATCGTCTCCGTCGACGCCTCGATATGTGGCCGCAACGCCGCACGCACGTCCGCCAGCAATGGGGTCAAGTCACTGCCCGCATCGACAGCGCGCTTCACGACTTCGAGCTGCTCAACCCACAGTTCCACGGCCTGCCGCTCGGTCTCGGGCAACCCAGCGATCAGCTGCAAGTCCGTCGGCTCGGTGGACGGCGGCCGCACGTCACGCCAAACGATATCCGGCATGCGAAGCAGTTCTTCGATGACAACCTCGCGGACGAACTCCTCCGTAAGAGAGCGTAGGAGCGCATGGCGGTAGTCGACAGCGATGACGACGAACTCGTGATCGTCCCACATCAGCTGTGTTCCGATCCCGGCGCGCATGACCTATACCGCCTCCGCCATCGCGCTCAACGAGAGCGGAGAATCCTCGTCCACCTCGAGCAGTCCCCACCACAGCGCCGAGTAGATCGCGCCCAACGGTTCCGCGCATACGCCGTCAAGCAGGGCGGCCCACCCCCTTAGCGTCCGACATTCCCCGGTGCGGTCCCGCAAGCGGGTGTTCGCCGGCGCTGAGATCCAGCGGTCGAAGCGATATCCCGAGAGAAAGCGAAGGTTCCGGTGCTCGCTTATGGAGATGTCGCTGACGACGACGTAGTCCCACCCGAGCTGCTCACTCAACTCGGCTGTGCGAGCGAACACCTCAGCGTCGTCTTCATCGATCTGCCGAGCGGGCTTGACGTCGACGATCGCAGCTCCGCCACCGCGGTAGCGGACGAAGAAGTCGGGTGCGTGCTTTCCGGGACCTCCCGACCAGTGGATCCACATCGGCTGAGCAGCCAGGCCGACCACTCGGCGATCACGATCGAGCCGCATCAGAGCCGCACGCTCATACAACGACTCGAACCAGACGTGCGAGCTCGTGGTCGCCGCCCAGTAGTAGCCCTCATAGTTGCGCTTGTGCTTCCACGACGACGGCGTTCGCACGACGTCCACCGACTCGAACGGAACGTCCACCGCATCCAGCACATCGCGGCGGTCATGCTTCCCGCCGATGACCCACTCGACCTCCGCACGTATCGACACCGCCCGCACCGCCTGCTGAGATCCGCTCACGCTCGCTCCCCTCACTCACAGAATGTTCAGTTGAGGATCCGAACCCGACGGCGCCAGAGTACGACTCGTAGCACGCCAGCCCGAACGGTAGCTGCCGCGTGTCGCGAGACCCGCCCACAGAATCAATGGCACGGACGACAGGATCAACCGCACATATACAAGATCAATGGCACGGACGACAGAATCACTGTCATCGGACAGATCCCCTCGGGAATCAGCTCGGCTGCGACCTTGTCGCCGTCAGGGTAGAGCGAC
>NZ_JBQDSX010000114.1:0-3257 GCF_052099035.1 Microbacterium sp.
CGCGCATCACACGACGAATCTCCACACGTACTCCAGGCCGTCCGTCGGGCGGAACCAGGCCAGGGTGACGACCACCTCGTCGAGATCGGCCGCGCACAGGCACAGCTCGATGTCTTCCGACGGCAGCACCTGTCCCCACAACTGAGTGCCCTCGCTGCTCTGATCGTCACGGAAGACGCGAACGAAGTCGGCGCTCTCCACGCTTGCATTGACGACGACCGGATGGGTGGGCTCGGATCGGCCAATGAGCCACGGCACGCGATAGGCGCGGGAGGAAGACGGGTCTGACGGATCGATGGGTCGCAGCATGAGGGCCACGGTAGGAAGGGCCGCCGACGCCAGACCGGGCATAGCGACCCGTCAGAGGGGAAACAGGGGAGGAGCGTCAGGATTCCGGTTCTGTGGAGGACGAGTCCAGCTCGCGATTCTTGCGCCTGCCGCGGGTGAGGTCACCGGCTTTCTGACCGACGCGACCTACCCCGCGGGCGACGGTTCCCGCAGTGCGCGCAACAGTGCCGGCTGCGCCGGCCATTGCTGATCCGGCGAAGCGTGCGCCATGCAGCATCCGCAGTTCGATCCGCTCGGCATCGCTCCCCGGCTCGAGCTCGGTCGGGAGCATCGCCGGTGCGACACCGAACGCGCGCCGCGAAGTCGTCAGCACGCGCCTGCCGAGCAGATGGTTGCCTGCGCCGCCGATTGCGGCCCCGATGCCGAATGGCATCGCCTTTCCGACGAATGACGCCCCACCGGCTGCGGCGAAGTGCTTCACGAATCGTGTCTTGAGCTGATCGACAACCGGCCCCACCGCGGCGCGCGGGAGCGACTTCGTCACGAGCTCGCCCCAATACGATGACCGCCCGATTCCGCGACCGGTGGCCTGCTTGGTGAGCTGGCTCACGAGGTCCACACCCTCTTTGCCCATCATCAAGGTCATGACCAGCGCACGCGCACGATCCGGGTTCTCGATCGCGATACCGTGCACCTCGGCGAGCGACTGCGCGAACAGCGCCGTCGATTCCAGGAATCCGATCGTCTCCATTCCCGAAAGTGCGAGCGTGATTCCGGTGCCGATCCCGGGAACGACGGCCGTGGCACCGACGGCCGCACCGCCGGTCGTCACCGCAGCCAGATAGCGACGCTCGAGAATTCGCACGAGGCGATCGGGCGTGGCATCCGGATTGCGCAGTCGGATGCTGCGGATATGGGCGAGCACGAGCGGACGCTGGATGGAGAGCACCTTGTCGATGCCGCGAACGGTGAGCGGGTGCTCCTCGGAGCCGACGGGCGGCACTCCTTTGTCCCAGGCGGAGTCGTCTGGGAGCGAATGGATCTTATGCACCTTCTTGGCCATGTCCAGATCCTATGCACGCCATCCGCGAGAATGCCGAAAGCCCGACTCCTCGCGGAGTCGGGCTTTCGTGGTTCGACAGGATCGGGTCAGACGAAGAGGTTCGCCCGCTCGAGGTCTTCAGCGAAGTCGACTTCGACCGCGTACAGGTCGGAGACGTCCATCGGCTCGAGCAGCAGGCCGTCTTCGGCGATTGCGAGCTCGAGACCACGCTCGAAGTAGTCCTGGTCATCGACGCGGGAGAGCTGACGCATGAACGCCTTCTTGTGCGCGGATGAGATGTAGTTGATGCCGACAGCCTCACCGAGGCCGCCCTTCACCGTCTTGGACAGCTCCTTGATGAAACCCTCTGCGGTGACGGTGTACTTGACCTCTTCGTCGCTGACCTTCGACGTGTTGACGGTCACGAAGGACTGGTCGCGCTCGATGAACTCGATCGCACGACCGAGGATGCGTGGGTCGAAGACCACATCGCCGTTCATCCAGAGCACGCCGCCCTTGCCAGTGGCGCCGAGGGCGCGCAGCAGGCTCTTGGAGGTGTTGGTCTCGTCGTAACGCTCGTTGTGCACGTAGTTGACGCGCGGGAACGCCTCGATGATGGTCTCGGCGCGGTAGCCGACGACAGCGGTGATGCGGGCCTCACGGCCGAAGGCGGCACGAATGTTCTCGTGCTGCTGCTGCATGATCGTACGTCCGTCGCTGAGCTGGGTCAGCGGCTTAGGCAGGGCACGGCCGAGGCGCGAGCCCATGCCAGCGGCAAGTATGACGGTTTGAAGAGTCACGAATTCTCCTAAAAAGATTCTGTGTTCACGGTCGGTTAATCGACCAGACACTTCTTCGTGCCGCTTTCATGCTAGCGATGGCTCCTGTGAACCCCCGGGAATAGGCCCCGCTGTTGTCATTTCGTGATCAGGTACACACCCGTTGCACAGGTCGACCGCGGCCGCTGAGTGCCTACGACGATTATGACGCCCGACCCCGAGAAAGTCCCCTGCCATTGATACCGTAGGACCGTGACTGCTTCTGTGGATGATGGTGCCGAACGGCCCGAAGATGCATCGAATGCTGCGCCGGAGGCGAAGGCCCCCCGCGCACGCTCGACGACCACGAAGGCATCGAGTGCCGTGAAGAAGACGTCCAGTGCGCCGAAGAAGGCCACGAGTACTGCGAAGGAGGCGCCCAGCACTGCAGCGAAGGCCCCCAGCGCAGCGAAGAAGGCACCGAGCACCGCGAAAACGTCCAGCACTGCGACGAAGACGCCCAGTACTGCGACGAAGGCGCCGAGCACAGCGAAGAAGGCCCCTACAAAAACCGCGGCTGTGAAGACGGTAGCGGCGCGATCGACTGCGCCTGCGCCGAAGGCGGCGACCGCCGCCGCTCAAGCTGCGGCTGCCGCGACCAAGACCGAACAGGCTAAGACGGCTGCCGCGAAGAAGGTGACCACGAAGACCACTTCTGCGAAGACCACGGCGGCCAAGACGGCGGCGGCGCGCACCGCCGCATCGAAGGCCACGACGCGAACCTCGACGTCCCAGGCCACGGCGGCCAAGACCGCTGCCGCTAAGACGGCGGCGCAGAAGGCTGCCGCTACCCGGGCGGCGAAGGCAGCTGCGGCGAAGGCCGAGAAAGAAAAAGCCAAGGAGCAGGATGCCGCTGCGCGGTCAGCGGCGCGTGCGAAGCCGCGCGTTGCTGCCGATGACGCAGCTCCGACGGCCGAGACCGTTCCCTCGCCGGCAGGTGACTCGATCCCGGCCGGTGCGGCCGCTTCCGTGCCCGCTGCGGAGCCGGACACGACGGTAGACCTGGAGTCCGTGCTGGAAGCCGATCCAGTGGTCGCGATCGAGGAGCTTCTCCAGACCGAGTCCGTGGTCACGCCGGAACCTGTCGAGCCCGAGCCCGAGCCCGAGCC
>NZ_JBQDSX010000114.1:3357-5869 GCF_052099035.1 Microbacterium sp.
CGAGCCCGAGCCCGAGCCCGAGCCTGAGTCAGACTCGGAGCCGGAGCCGGCGCCCGCTCCCGAATCGGTGCTCGCTCCTGAATCGGTGCCTTCGGAAACCACCGCATCCGACGCCGTCGTCGTGCGCGGACTCGTCAAAGAGTTCGGCGACCATCGCGCGCTGAACGGCATCGACCTGACCGTGCCGGCCGGATCCTTCTACGGCATCGTCGGACCCAACGGCGCGGGTAAGACGACCACGCTGTCGATTCTTGCGGGGCTCCTGCGCGCTGACGGCGGGCAAGTGAGCATCTGCGGCATCGACCAGTCCGACAACGCCCTCGGCGCGAAGCGCGTCATGGGCGTGCTGCCCGACCGGCTGCGCACCTTCGACCGGCTGACGGGACGCCAGCTGCTGCATTACTACGGTCTGCTGCGCGGGCTCTCCGCCGATGCGATCGAGAAGCGCTCCGCTGATCTGGTTCGCGCTTTCGACCTCTCGGGTGCCATCGGCCGCGTGGTCTCCGACTACTCCGCAGGCATGACGAAGAAGATCATGCTCGCCGGGGCGATGATCCACTCCCCGCGGGTGCTGGTCCTCGATGAGCCGTTCGAGTCGGTCGATCCCGTCTCGTCCGCGGTGATCCTCGACATTCTGCGCGCGTACGTCGCGCACGGCGGTACGGTTCTCCTCTCCAGCCACGGCATGGAACTCGTAGAGCGGGTCTGCTCACGCGTTGCGATCATCGTGGGAGGCGACGTTCTCGCCGAGGGGACAGTCGACGAGGTTCGTGCCGGTCAGACACTGGAGTCACGTTTCGTGGAACTCTCCGGTGGCATCGGCGAGGTGGAGGGTCTCGAGTGGTTGCACACATTCTCCGACTGAGGCTGGCACTGATGCTCGGCGCTCTTCGGGGCGAGCGAGCAGTGCGCACCGTGGTGGGCCTGATCGTGCTGATCGCAGCGACGATCGCGGTGTGCATCGCCCTTCTCAGCCTGGCCGATGCACCATTGCCCGTCGCACGGACCGTCATCGTGCTCGGAGGGGCAGCGGCGCTGCTCGGTTTCCTCTTCGGCCCGATCATCACCGGAACGACGGACCAGCTCGATCCGCGCCGATTCGCCGTCTTCGGTGTCGATGTGCGGCACATGCCGTGGATGCTCGCCATTGCAGCGCTGGTGAGCGTGCCGTCCTTCGCGCTCATCGCCGTGTCCGCCTGCCTTGCCATCGTGCTCATCGAGCTCGGAACACCATGGCCGGTCTCGGTGCTCGTGTGCATCCTGGGCGTCCTCGCCTCGGTGATCGCCGCGCGCATCGGCATGGCAACGAGTGCGCTGCTGCTCCCGGAACGTCGGTCGCGTGAACTCACCGCGCTGTTCGCCCTCGTGGTCGTCGTCGTCGCATTCCCGGTTGCCATCTTCTTCGGATCTCTCGAGTGGGATGGTCAGGTGCCGGCTGTCGTCGCCGGGATGACCTCGGCGATCGAGTTCACGCCTCTGGGCGCGATCGCGGGGTTCGGCCTCACGATCGCCGACGGCGATACCTCCGCGGCAACCGTGACTGCCATCATCGGAGCGCTCACTCTCATCGCGCTGTGCGGGTGGTGGACCTGGCTGGTGCGTCGACTGCTCACATCGACAGATCGCCCCGTCACGTCGCGCGAACGCCCGGGGCTCGGCTGGTTCGCCGTCCTGCCCTCCAACGCCTTCGGTGCGATCGCAGCGCGCAGTCTCGTCTACTGGCTGCGCGACCGTCGGTACATCGTGAACTTCGTCATCGTCCCCATCGCCGGAATCCTCACGGTCTTTCCGCTGCTCGTCGCGGGTGTTCCGCTGTACGTCGCCGCCCTCGTACCTGTTCCGGTCATGGCGCTGTTCTTCGGCTGGCTGCCGCACAACGATGTCGCATACGACTCGACGGCGCTGTGGGTCCACGTCGCCAGCGGGGTACGCGGCATCTCTGACCGGTTCGGTCGGCTTGTACCGATCTCGCTGGTTGCGATCCCGGTGCTCGCCGTCGCGATCCCGCTGACGCTGGCTCTGGTGGAGAGCTGGTATCTGCTCATGCCGATGATCGGGCTCGCCGCGTGTCTTTTCCTGTCGGGTCTGGGATTTTCCAGCATCCTCTCGGTGACCTCGCCGTACGGCGTCTCGAGACCGGGCGACAGCCCGTTCCAACAGCCCCAGCGCTCCGCATCCCGCGGCGGCTATGCGCCGGCGATCACGTTCATCGCAGCAATCGCGGTGAGTGTGCCGACGATCTGGCTGTTCATCATGACCGTCATCACAGACGACGCGTACAACCCGGCCACATTCTGGGTCGGCATCGCCACCGGAATCGTCGTACTCGTGGTCGGCGTAATCATCGGCGGACGCGTGTACGACCGTGGTGGCGAGCGACTCATGGAGTTCGTCGAGACTGTCTGAGTCCGCCCCGTGGCGTCCTCGCGGCGGATAGACTCAAGCGCATGAGTACTCCGCTGGACAGCCCCGATCAGGGCGGCGTGGCAACGCTTGATCGCGAACTGGAAGA
>NZ_JBQDSX010000115.1:0-5611 GCF_052099035.1 Microbacterium sp.
TGTCGAAGCGCGCCCTCATCGACGGCGTCTGGGACGACGACTTCGACGGTGACCCGAACATCGTCGAGGTCTATGTCGGGCACCTGCGCCGCAAGCTCGACAAGCCGTTCGGCCGCGAGGCGATCGAGACCATCCGCGGTGCGGGCTATCGGCTGGCGGCGAACGGTGGCTAGCCGCGGCTGGCGCCCAGTGCGCGGTTGGCGATCGGTGCGCGGCAGGACGACGCTCGGGGCGACTGTCGTCGTCGCGGTTGCGTTGTTCGTCGGCGCCTTCTCGTTCTATGGCGTCCTCAGCGCCAGCATCCATGGGGGCACGGAGCGCGCGGCGGAGCAGCGCCTCGACGAGCTCGCCGAACGTCTCGACGGCCCCGGCGGAGACTTGGTCAACGCGGTCGACGACGAGATCGTGCAGCTCATCGGACCAGACGGATCCGTCCGTGCCGCCAGCGAGAATGCCCGCGAAGCGCTGGGATCGAACACGCTCCCCGTCTCCGACGACGCGCAGACGCTCATCGTCGACGAGGAGCAGATGCTTGTCGTCTCGGAAGATCTCGACGGTGACCAGACTCTCGTGCTCGCCGTCTCGATGGACGACGACGCGGACACCCTGGCGACGGTCTCGACCCTGCTGGCCATCGCCGTCCCGCTGCTCCTGCTCCTCGTCGCGGTGACCACCTGGCTCGTCGTCGGCCGCGCGCTCCGCCCGGTCGAGCGCATCCGCGAGCACGTCGACGGCATCACCGCTGAGCGCCTCCACCAACGCGTGCCGGTGCCGGAGACGGCCGACGAGATCGCCGCGCTCGCGACCACCATGAACGGCATGCTCGATCGGCTCGATGCCGCCGCCACGGCGCAGCGGCGGTTCGTGTCAGACGCGTCGCACGAACTGCGCTCCCCGCTCGCGAGCATCCGCCAGCATGCGGAGCTCGCACAGGCCCACCCCGACGTGACGAGCATCGGCGAGCTCGCCGAGGTCGTGTCGGAGGAGGGGCTGCGTCTGCAGGGCATCGTCGAGTCGCTGCTGCTGCTCGCCCGACTCGACGAGGGCGCGAGCACGCACGACGAGGCGGTGGACCTCGACGACATCGCGCTCGGCGAGGTGCGGCGGTTGCGTGCGGCAGGGCTCGAGGTCGACGGCTCCGGCATCCGCGCCGCTCGGGTGCACGGCGACCCGCGCCTGCTGGGTCAGCTGGTGCGGAACCTCGCCGACAACGCCGGACGACACAGCCGTGGCCGAGTCGCGATCGGCGTGACGCCATCGGATCGGTACGTGTCCGTCACGGTCGAGGACGACGGCTCCGGCGTCCCAGCCGAGGAGCGGGAGCGGATCTTCGAACGCTTCGTCCGGCTCGATGAGGCGCGCAGCCGTGACGCCGGGGGCAGCGGACTCGGGCTCGCGATCGCACGGGGCATCGCAGCATCCGCCCACGGCACCCTTGTGGTCGACGACTCCCGCTGGGGCGGCGCCCGCTTCGTGCTCACGCTGCCTCTTGGCGCCTGATCGGCCGGATCGTCGGTTCCTGAAGAAGACTTCAGGATGCTTCAGGGAGGCTTCAGCGCCCCTGCGAGACGATCATGACATGGACGACAAGACACCCACTCCCGACCAGACCCCCGACCACACGCCTCACCACACCCCGGAATCCATGCCCGACGCTCCGACGGTTCCTGTGACGCCGACGTCCGGCGAGGCGCCGCATCCGGCGGCCCCCGCAGCGACTCCTGCGCCCGCTCCCGCAGAGTCGAAGCCCGGACGCAAGCGGGCGCTCCTCATCGGCGGCGGCATCGCGGCGGCGGTAGTGCTCGCCGGCGGCGGCATCGCGATCGGCGCGGCGATCGGAGACGAGTTCGGCGATGACGACAGTTCATCGATATCGGACGGCCCCCGCCACGACGACGCATCCGAGGATGACGCATCCCGCGACGACGGCGACCAAGACGACAGCGAAGACAGCACTGACGAGGGGGGCGCGTCCTCGGACGGCAGCGGCTCTGACACCGGCATCGGAACGGCATCGGCCGACGATCTGATCGAGATCGCGGATGCCGCGCGCGGCGCAGCCGAGGGCGACGTCACGTCGATCGACGCGAAACGCGACGGCACCTGGGAGGTGCAGTTGACGAACGCCGCCGGCGACGAGACCGAGGTGCGCGTCGACGAGGGGCTCGCCGCATCGGTCATCTCGACCGACACAGCCGACGACGACGACACCGGCGCCAGCCTGAGCTTGGACGACGAGACGATCCGCGCGCTGGTCACGGCCTCACTCGCCGAAGCCGACGGGATGATCACCGACCTCGACGCCGACAGCGACGACGTGAGCCCGTACGACGCCTCGGTCCTCACATCAGACAACCGCTCGATCGACATCGACTTCAGCGCGGACTTCGCCGTCATCGGCACCGACATCGACGACTGAGCGGGTCGCGTCCAGTCTGTCGGGCGCACCAGAGACCACCCGAGAAACGGGGTGGCGCATGAAGCGGCCGAGGCCATGTCAGACGCCGTGCCGGACGGCACGATCATCGAGTTGAACCTGGACGACGAGGCCGGCCCTACCGTCTGGGAGGGCGATGTGATCGAAGGTTCCGGAGCAAAGCATGAAGTACAGATCGACGCTGCCGACGGTAGCGTGCGCAGAGACGACACCGGTCACTGAGGTTTCAAACACGCGCTCGCATGGGCGGTGTCGACTCCCACCAGCCACGTGGTGATTCCCGTTAGAAAACGGGTCCTGTCTTCTCGATGTGGTACTTGACCATATCCCCGCCATGGAAATCGATACTTAGGTGCGGAGGGTTCGCGATCTTCCTCCAGGAAGCCAGTGATTCCTCGTTCTCCCACAGTTCATAGTTGTTGACCCGGGTGTCATTGACGGGATCTGCACTGATGGCAAGGTCCAAGCACCCCGGCGCCTGGCGCGCTCGTTCGACTAAGTCGAGGTGACCCGCGACAAACAGGTCGCGGTCGGACGGGGCGAGGATGAGATATCCGGCGATGATGAGCATTAATGTGCTTCTTTCTTGGGGACGAGGAGGTCGCGGTAGAACCTGGTGATCACTGTGGCCATTTCGCGCGGGGCCCGCTGGTTTGCGGAATGGCCTTGTCTGGGAAGCAGTACCCGTTCGGAGTACCGGATGGTCTGCATGAGAACATCCAGGCGCTCCCCCAAATGTGCCGGACTGCGACCGCCGCCGATCAGTAGGACCGGCAACTCAATGCCCGCGTAGGCCCCGAGCCGTGTTCCAAGATCCCGCATTGCGACGTTGTCGGCGATTTGGCCCGGAGCGAGGCGTTTCAGTTTCGAGCTGAGGCCGACGAAAACGCGGATCATTCGAGACTGGCCGGAAGGCAAACCCACTATGTCTCGAGTGAAGATCTGGATCGCTTTGCCCGGCTTGTTCTCCGCGATTGCCTGAACCGCATGGTCGAGTGACTCGCCGCCGATCGGTTGCCCGATGTCAACCGGCGGCTCATAAACGACGCCTCCGACGAACAGGTCAGGGCGAGCAGCCAGAGCTTCCAGGGATACGACACCACCCGAAGAATGTCCGACGATCAAAACGCGTCGTTGCAGCGCGCCACAGATCGCAGCAATATCCGCGACCTCATCGGCGATCGACACGCGTCGACGGATGTCGTCGCGGTACTGTCGCCGAACGATGTTGGTCACAGTGAACTCCCGAGCGAGGATGTCCGTCACCTTCCGCCACGCCGTGCCATCATCAAGCCCCGGATGCACGATCAGTATCGCCGGGCCCGACCCCTCCTCCATTGCGATCGCGGTCGTCCCGTCTGCTGATAGCGTCGAAATCATGACATCTCCTTATCGATGCTAAGTACCGGCGACACTACGCTTATCGGCGATAAGGTGTCAAGATGGATGCAGTAAGACGCCCGGCACTGAGTCAGAAATCGATCGTCGCGACGGCGCTCGATCTCGTGGACACGGTTGGCCTAGACGAACTCACCACGCGGCGGTTGGCGATCGAGCTCGAGGTCAAGTCACCCGCACTTTATTGGCATTTTGCCAACAAGCAAGCCCTTCTCGACGGAATGGGGGATGCCATAATTCTCAGCGCTGGCATGGGCGCTCCTCAACGCGGCGAGGACTGGCGGAGGTGGATCCTCCGACGAGCTCGCGCTTACCGCGCGGAGATGCTGAGCCACCGGGACGGGGCACGCATCGTTGCGGCCGTTCGCACTGCAAGCCCAGAGACCGTTCGGCTCTTCGGCGACGAGGTCGCCGCGCTGGTTGATTTCGGATTCGACCCTGTGCTCGCCCTGAGCACCATCGCCATCGTCACGCATTACGTCACCGGATTCGCCTTGAAAGAGCAGACAGCTGTCGAAACACAACGCGATGAACCAACCGGCGTTGTGAGTCCGATGGCGACCCTCGGTGGGCAGGCACTCGGCACGTTATTGGAGGCTATGAAGATCGGAGGGGATCCCCTGGGTGAAGACGTTTTCGAGCATGGGTTGCGAATGATCATCTCAGGAACCGAACGCGAGCTTGCCGCAACCGACGAAGACTAACCTCAACGCCGTAAGCGCAACCATCAAACGAAGCCATGCTGTCGGGTAACCAGAGTATCCCCACCGTCGGCAGCTACTGATGGCACTCGGGTCTTCCTCGGGGATCGACGGAGCTACGGGACCCTCGCGACGGCGTAGAGAATCCAGTGTGCGCCGCTCATCTCGCCGTCCAAGTCGCTGCGACGGGTGAGGCCGAGCTTCTCGGCTACGCGCGCAGAGCCGACGTTTTCAGGTCGCATCCTCGCCACGATCAGGTCTTCGGCCAGAGGTGGGGCTGTGCGTGCAATATCTAAAGCGTGCCGGCCGAGGTCGCCAGCAAGACCCTTCCCCCAGTACTCGGGGAGGAGACGCCAGTAGAGGTTGATCACGGGTATGTCGCGCCAGCGGTCACGCCGAGCGCCGCAGATCCCGGCAAGTCGGTCGCCTTCGAAAGCCAATTCGTAGCCGAAGGCGTGATCCTTCCAGTGCTGCAACCAACCTTCGAGCATCTCCTCGCTCGCCCGGACGTCGAGTGAGGCCCCGAACGGATTGTTCACGTTCGTCATCGGATCGCTGTGCAATTCATGCACCAAAGCCGCATCTCCGCGCGAGATAGCACGGAACCAGATCGATCGAACCAGTCCATCTTGCAATTATCGACCTCTTCTCACGACCCCGATCCGACGCACTCGAGACCACGTCATTCTCCCACTCAGCCCGCCTTGCTTCCACGCTACCGGTGGTGCGGCCAGGTCACCTCGACGCCGCAACACCCGCGGAGGGGGTGGCAAAGACGCTCCCCAAGCTTTGGCCGTCCGTAAGCTGGTCGGTCATCGCACTTCTGGTCTCCTGATCGAAGCGTTGTGCGGACTGCATCATCCTGATGCCCGGATAGCCAGCCAGCACATTCCGCAGAGCGACACACACGTTCAATTCGACAACTGTCGTGAGACAGACGCGACCTGAGCGCACCTCAATTCCCGCGAGATTCTGCGGTCCCCGCGTCTCAGTTCACGACAACTCCGATGAGATCGGACACGGCTGCCGCGCGCACATCCGAGTCGCGGCCGGAGGCATCGACCACCAGGCGCCC
>NZ_JBQDSX010000116.1:0-5496 GCF_052099035.1 Microbacterium sp.
TTGCGCATGAGATCGACGATCATGACGTTCTCGGCACGCTCCTTCGGGCTCGCCAGGAGCTCCGCGGCCAGCGCCGCATCGGAGGCCGGATCCGCTCCCCGGGGGCGGGTGCCCTTGATCGGACGGGTGCGGATGCGGCCTCCCTCTGCCTGCAAAAACACCTCCGGGCTGGCGCTGAGCAGTGCGCGTTCGCCGATGCGGATGAAGCCGCCGTGGTGCGCGGGTGTCGCGGCGCGCAACCGAAGGTAGGTTTCGACGGCATCGTGCGCACCGGGCACACAGAAACGGGTCGTGAGGCACAGCTGATAGGCATCACCGGCACGGATCGCGTCGCGGCAGCGTTCGACGAGCGCGGCGTAGTCGTCGGGGGTGTGACGAGCGGATGCTGCTCGCTGAGGGGACGCTTCGACTCGCTGCGCTCGCTCACCGCGTTTCGTCTCGCTCCGCTCGCTCAACGGCCCGCGGGGGGATGCTCCTTCAGAAAACGGCCCGCGGGGGGATGCTCCTTCAGAGCGGGGGGATGTTCCTTCAGAAAGGGTCGGTCCCTGAGCCTGTCGAAGGGCGACCTCCCCCAGCTCCCAGACTGCGCCGGTGGCGTGGTCGAGGGCGACGGCCGCGGTGACCCGCATCCATGCAGGACCGTCCTCCGAGGCAGCGACCGACGCACCGGCGAGTCGTGCACCGCTCTCGTAATCGAGCCAGCCGACCCAGCCACCGAGAAAGGGGGGCAGGTCATCTGCAATTGGAGCATCCCCGTCCAATCGCACATGCCCCGGGCCCGCGGCATCCGGTTCGCCGATCCCGACGATGCTCCATCCCTCCGAGGCATCCGCACCGGCATCCAGCCAGAACAGGTTCGCCTGCGAGGCTGCCAACGCGCGGAACAGGTCCGGTAAATCGACGCTCGCGGGCGCGCGGCGCGCTTCGAGCGGGGCATCAGGGAGCACTATCTCAGCGTAGGGTGCGTATTCTCGTCTGCGTGGACGATTTCCTGCTGTGGATCCTCGATGCCGTGCAGGCAGTCGATCCCGTCGCCCGCACCCTCATCGCCGGAATCGCGGTGATGCTGGAGACCAGCATCCTCATCGGCCTGATCGTGCCCGGTGACACCATCGTGATCGTCGCGTCGATGGGCGTTGCCGGACCCGTGGAGATCGTCGCCATGGTGATCGCCGTCGTCGTCGGTGCTCTCATCGGCGAGAGCATCGGCTTCGCATTGGGCCGGTGGCTCGGTCCGCGCATCCGACGCTCCTGGATCGGACGGAAGATCGGCGAAAGACAGTGGGAGCGCGCCGAGCTCTATCTGCAACGCCGCGGCGGCCTCGCGATCTTCCTCTCCCGCTTTCTTCCCGTGCTGCACTCTCTCGTTCCGCTCACCGTCGGCATGAGCACGTACTCGTACCGTCGGTTTCTGGCGTGGACGGCACCGGCGTGTCTGCTCTGGGCCGTCGCCTACGTCAGTGTGACGTCTCTCGCAGCCGGTGGGTTCCGTGAACTCGTCGATCGTGTCCACTTCGCCGGCTACATCTTCGTCGGCGTGATCGTCCTGTTCCTGGTCCTGGTTTTCGTCGGCAAGAAGGTGCTGCAGAAGTGGGAAGGCCGCCACATGCGCATCGCCGACGCAGACGAGACGACGCCCGGAGACGTGAAAGACTGAAGACGATGTCCGAAGTCAGCGCGAAAAAAGCCAGAATCCACTGGTTCGCACGCCTCGAGCGCCGCCTGCACGCCTGGCGTGAGCGCCGCGCGCGGCGTCGTGGACGCACCGCAACCGTTCTCCCCTTCGCCGGCTACGGCGGCACGGGCTGGGTTCGCGTGGTCGGACGCGTGCTGATCGTCCCTCCGCACCGCCGCAGCGCTGACGGCGAGTACGAGTCCATCCGCGGCTGGCGCAGCTTCGTCGGCATTCCCGTGGGCTTCGCTCACGCAACCATCACACTCAACGGACGCACGTACGACGTGATCGCCGACCGTGGAGGCGTGATCGACGCCGTCATCGATGCGGATCTTCCCTCCGGGTGGCAGACGTTCACCATGTCGGTCGAGAACCAGAAACCTGTCGAGGCGACAGCGTTCATCGTCGGCGATGAGGTGGACTTCGGCGTCGTATCCGATGTCGACGACACCGTCATGGTCACCGCACTTCCTCGCCCATTCATCGCCGCATGGAACTCGTTCGTCGTCGATGAGCACGCCCGGATCCCCGTTCCCGGCATGGCCGTACTCATCGAACAGCTCATGCGACAGCATCCCGGTACCCCGATGATCTACCTGTCGACCGGGGCGTGGAACGTCGCGCCCACGCTCAGCCGTTTCATGAGCAGGCATCTGTTCCCGAGGGGATCGATGCTCCTCACTGATTGGGGACCGACGCACGACCGCTGGTTCCGCAGCGGACGCGAGCACAAGCTGAGAAACCTGCGACGGCTCGCCGAGGAGTTCCCGAATGTGAAATGGCTGCTCATCGGCGATGACGGCCAGCATGACGAGGCGATCTACACAGAGTTCATGATCGAACATCCCGACTCCGTCGCCGGAGTCGCCATCCGTCAGCTCTCTGCCACCGAGGCGATGCTCGCCGGTGGTCGCGCGGTCTCCGACGATCACGCCGAGCACACCGCTCCCTGGGTTGCGGCATCGGATGGTGCGGGACTGCGCGAGAAGCTCACCGACGTCGGCATCCTGCACTGAGACGGACGGTCATGATCTCTCTCGATCACGCCACCTGGTCCGAGCGCGAGCGCGCGCATCAGCAGCGTGCCGATGCCTTCACCGCCGCACACCGCGAACGCGCATCACGAGGCGTGAAGCATCCGGTCTGGGACTTCCTGTTCACCTACTACTCGTACTCGCCATCGCAGCTGCGCCGCTGGCATCCGGGGGCCGGAGTCGAGCTCGCCGATGCCGGCGAGCGCGTCGGCTGGCGCTGGTACTCCCCCGGCACGCAGCCCGATGCCGCGGCCCCGGATGCCGATGCTTTCACCCGCGAGAAATCGTCGCTTGCCGACCTGATCGAGCGGATCCTGCGCCGCACCGCGGCACGCCCCGGCCAGTTCGGCTGCTTCGGCCTGCACGAATGGGCGATGGTGTATCGCGATGCTGAACATCGGCATCCGGCGCCCCTCCGGCTCGGACAAGCCGGCACCGACGACGTCGTCGAGTCCCATGACCTGCGCTGCACGCACTACGACGCGTTCCGCTTCTTCACCCCTGACGCGGTGCCCCGCAATCGCACCGAGCTCACGCGCGCCGATCAACCCGCCTTCGAACAGCCCGGATGCCTGCACGCGGGCATGGATCTATACAAGTGGGCTATGAAACTCGGACCGCTCATCCCCGGTGAGCTGTTGCTGGACACGTTCGAACTCGCCCGCGACATCCGACTGCTCGATATGGAAGCAGCACCCTACGACCTGTCGGCGTGGGACGTCGTGCCTGTGCCGATCGAGACGGCCGATGGCAAGGCCGAGTACGTGCGCCGTCAGCGCGAGTTCGCCGAGCGCGGCAATGCGCTCCGCGCACGGATGCTGGACGCCTGGCTGGGGCCGGAGAGCGTGGAGCCCGTCAGCGCTTGAGGGCGTCGGCTATCGGTTCCGAAGACGCCGCTGTGCCGTTGCCGAAGCGGATCGTGCGCCCAATCGTGCCCGGATCGGTCAGTGCTGCGGCGATGACGGCTGCGACGTCGGCACGCGCAACGTGGCCGTGGTCCGGTGCGTCGAGTTCGATGCGTCCGGTCGGCTCATCGAAGGTGAGGGTGCCGGGGCCGAGAATGGTGCCGTCCAGATCCGTGGCGCGCAGATGCTCGTCGGCGGCCCACTTCGCGTCGGCGTAGGGGAAGAACGAATCGCTCTCGGGAAACCCATGGTCGGCGACCGAGCCGAGCCAGGACACCATGGCGTAGCGCTTCGCGCCAGCTGCCGATGCGGCATCCATCGACCTGATCGCGGCATCGCGATCGACCGCGTAGGTGCGCTCCGGGGATCCTCCACCAGCGCCGGCGGACCAGACGACGGCGTCATGCCCGCGGATGAGGTCGGTGAGCGCGGCGGTATCCAGCTGCTCGATGTCAGCGACCAGGGCGGTGGCACCGGTCTGTTCGACGTCGGCGATGTGATCGGCGTTGCGGATCACCGATGTGACTTCATCACCGCGGGTGGTGAGGATCGGTGCGAGTAGGAGGGCGATGCGGCCGTGGCCGCCGAACACGATGACGCGGGACATGGTCCCAGGCTAGCCCTCCCCGGTCACATCGTCACAGGGGCGCGGCCATTGCGAAGGTGCGCTGCACGCCCTTCGCCGCAGTGCGTCCGGCACGGTTCGCACCGATCGTGCTGGCCGATGGCCCGTAGCCGACGAGTTGGATGCGCGGATCCTTCACCGCGGTCGTGCCGCGGCCGCTCCGATCGAGTTGGATGCCGCCGGCCTCGCTGCGCAGGTGGAGGGGTGCGAGGTGCCCGATCGCCGGGCGGAATCCGGTTGCCCACACAATGACATCGACAGGTTCGAAGGAGCCATCGGCCCAGCGCACGCCATCGGGTTCGACGCTCTGGAACATCGAGCGGCGGTCGTCGTAGGCGCCCAGTCGCGCGGCTTCCTGCTCCTGCGGACGGAGCATGAGTCCGGTGACGCCGACGACGCTCTGCGGAGGCAGTCCCTGCGCGACACGCTGCTCGACGAGTGCGACGGCGGCTGCGCCCGCTTCCGGGGTGAAGTCATCATCGCGCCAGATCGGCTCGCGACGGGTGACCCAGAGCGTGTCGGTGATCGGTGCGAGTGCGCCGAGGAACTGCACGGCCGACGCACCTCCGCCGACGACGAGCACCCGCTTGCCGAGGAAGTGCGCAGGGCCCGGGTAGTCGACGGTGTGCAGCTGCTCGCCGATGAAGGTCTCCATGCCCGGGTAGTGCGGCAGAAACGGCTGGGTCCAGGTACCGGTCGCATTCACCAGGGTGCGTGCACGCCATTCGCTCTGCCCCGCATGCACCACGAGGACGCCGTCGTCGTCGGTGACGAGGTCGACGCGCACGGGGCGGATGATCGGAAGGTCGTTGTCACGCTCGTACTCGGCGAAGGACTCCGGGACAACCCGATTGGCGCGCTGCCCGTCGCGTGCCGCCGGATGCGCATCGGGGAGCTCGGCGACGCCATGCACATCGTTCATGGTCAGAGCATTCCACCGGTGCTGCCACGCGCCGCCCGGTGCGTCATTGGCATCCAGCACGACGTGGTCGATGCCGAGGCGCTTGAGGTGGAACGAGGCCGAGAGACCCGCCTGGCCGGCGCCGATGACGATGCTCTCTCTGACCTGCATATCCATCACAACGCATACATCTGCCGAAGTGTTCCCCAGACCCGCCCGAGCCCGCACCGATTGGCGCCCATCGGTTCGCGTGTTGTATTCTTTTCAAGTTGCCCCGTTCACCCGGGGGAGCAAGATGGGCCTGTGGCGCAGCTGGTAGCGCACCTGCATGGCATGCAGGGGGTCAGGGGTTCGAG
>NZ_JBQDSX010000117.1:0-5306 GCF_052099035.1 Microbacterium sp.
CTCGCTCCGCTCGCTCAGCCCGTTTCGTCTCGCCTTCGGCTCGCTCAACGTCCGGCTCGGTGTCCGGTGCTTCGTCCGGCTCGGTGTCGGGTTCGGGCGTCTCGGCTCGCTCAACGTCCGGCTCGGCATCCGCTGCGGCATCGGGCAGATCGAACAGCGCCGTCTCCTCCGGGACCGGGGCCGGGGGAACGTAGCGGTCGTGCACGAGGTCGAGGAAGACGTCTTCCAGCGTCGGCCCGCGCTGCTGCAGCGTCGTCAGCGCAACGCCGGCGCGGGCGATGACACCGCCGATGGTCGCCGCGTCGCTGCCGCGCACGGTGAGCCCGGAGCGCAGTACCTCGAATTCGTACCCGGCGTCGTGCAGCGTCGTGGAGAGAGCGCCGCGGTCCGCAGCATCCAGCACGACCGGGCCGGAGCGCGGGTCGGCAAGGTCTTCCATGGTACCGGCGAACTTGAGCTCGCCGCGCGCGATCACGAGGATCTCGTCGGCGATCTGCTCGACCTCGCTCAGCACGTGCGAAGAGACCAGCACCGTGCGGCCCTCATCGGCCAGACCGCGGATGAGGGTGCGCATCCAGCGAATCCCCTCGGGGTCGAGGCCATTGGCCGGTTCATCGAGCACGAGCACGCCCGGGTCGCCGATCAGCGCGGTCGCCGCACTCAGTCGCTGGCGCATGCCGAGCGAGAGCGCCGCGATGCGCGTGTCGACGTCATCGCCGAGCCCGACGAACGAGATGAGTTCGCCGACACGGGAGAGCTGGATGCCGTTGGCCTTGGCCGCCTGGATCAGGTGACGTTCGACCGTACGGCGCTGCCGGAAGCCGGGGTCCTCGAGCATGGCGCCGATCACACGGGCCGGGTTGCGCAGTTCGGCGTAGCGGGTTCCGCCGATCGTGGCGTTGCCGCTGGTCGGACGCTCGAGTCCGAGCAGCATGCGCAGCGTCGTCGTCTTGCCGGCGCCGTTGGGCCCGAGGAATCCGGTCACCACTCCTGGGCGAACGCGCGCGGACAAGTCCGACACTGCCGCGACAGTGCCGAAGCGCTTGGTCGCGTGGTCGAACTCGATCAGCTGTCCGTCTGGCATCGGCTGCCTTTCATGCATAGAGGTGCTTCCATCTTGCCGGAAAATGCGTAGAATCTCGCATCGGACGTGCGGAGAAACACCAGAACAGCCCCATGTAACGTGGCTTTCGTGACTGACTTCGATACCGGCTCCACGGTCCTGGTTCGTACGGAGGGGTCGCTCGGGCGACTCACCCTCAATCGACCGAAGGTGATCAACGCCCTCGACCTGGACATGATCCGACACCTCACCGCGGCTCTGGAAGCCTGGCGTGATGACACGGATATCGACATCGTGCTCATCGATGGCGAGGGTGATCGGGGGCTCTGCGCCGGCGGAGACGTGCGTGCGCTCTACGACCAGATCGTGGAGGGCCATCCCGATCGGACCGCGGAGTTCTTCCGCGCCGAGTACGCGTTGAACCTGCTGATCGCCGAGTATCCGAAGACGGTCGTCGCGATCGCGGACGGCGTCACGATGGGTGGCGGCATCGGGCTCGCAGGGCATGCAGATATCCGCATCGTCACCGAGCGCAGTCGCCTGGCGATGCCGGAGACCCGGATCGGGTTCACCCCGGATGTCGGCGGCACGTACCTGCTCGGCCGCGCCCCGGGGCGCCTCGGCGAGTACCTCGGACTCACCGGCAGCACGATGTCGGCGGCGGATGCCATTTACACCGGCTTCGCGGATCACTACGTGCCGTCGCAGCACCTGGACGAGCTCCGCGAGGCGCTCGGAAAGCGCGCCGACCCGACCAGCCCGTCCGAGCTGGTGCTCCTGTTCGACGAGACCCCCGAGCCCTCAGCACTCGAGGCCGAACGCGCCTGGATCGACGGCGTCTTCTCGGCAGGAACCGTGGGCGAGATCGTGGAGCGACTGTCCGCACGGGCAGAGGTGTCGGCATCCGCCACAGCCGCGACGCTCGCAGAGCTCGCGCCCACCGGCCTCGCCGTCACGCTGGATGCCGTGCGCGAAGCGCGCGCCGGCGACTTGCGGGATGCGCTGATCGGGGAGTACCGCCGCGTCATGTGGTTCGCAGGTCACCACCCTGACCTCGTCGAGGGCATCCGCGCTCAGCTGGTCGACAAGGATCGTTCGCCGAAATGGCAGCCGGCGACGATCGGCGAGCTGACGGCGGATGCCGGAGCACAGGCCCGTTCGTTCGTGCCGGACGTGCCGCTGTTCTGACATCCCCTCGCCTTCGGGTGTTTCTGGACGCAGGAGAGAAATCTGATCCCATCTGGGGATCGTTCGCCCTGAGCGGATATGACCGCTCGAGGGATATGCAATGTCGGTAGACCGTGGCACGCTATCTCATGGCCCATTCGGCCCGTTCTCAAAAAGGACCCCTCCATGCTCGGAAAGCTTCTCTTCCGCTACCTCTCCAAATACTGGCCGCTGCTGGTCGGTGTGCTCGTCTTCCAGTTCGCCAGCGCGCTGGCCACGCTCTACCTTCCCCGGCTGAACGCCGACATCATCAACAAGGGCGTCGCCACCGCTGACACCGGCTACATCTGGAGCACCGGGGGCTGGATGCTCCTCGTCTCGCTCGGCCAGATCGTCTGCGCGGTCATCGCCACCTACTTCGCCGCCAAAGCTGCGATGAGCGTCGGCCGCGACATCCGGAACGACGTGTTCGCTCGGGTCAGCGGCTTCTCCGAACGGGAGGTCTCGCAGTTCGGGGCAGGCTCCCTCATCACCCGCAACACCAACGACGTGCAGCAGGTCCAGATGCTGGCGATGATGGGTGCGACGATGTTCGTCACCGCACCACTGCTCGCCATCGGCGGCATCATCATGGCCGTGCAGCAGGACGTCGGCCTGAGCTGGCTGATCGGCATCTCGGTGCCGGTGCTGCTCATCGCCGCGGTGCTCGTCATCGGACGCATGGTGCCGCTGTTCCGCCGCAACCAGAAGATGCTCGATGCGATCAACCGCATCATGCGCGAGCAGCTCACCGGCGTCCGGGTCGTCCGTGCCTTCGTCCGCGAGCAGGTGGAGGAGGAGCGGTTCCGCGCGACCAACACCGACCTCATGAAGGTCGGACGCAACATCGGTTCGCTGTTCGTGCTGCTGTTCCCCGTCTTCATGCTGATCCTCAACGTCACCGTCGTCGGAGTCATCTGGTTCGGTGGAGTCGAGGTGCAGAACGGCAACGTCGAGGTGGGTACGCTGTTCGCCTTCATGCAGTACATCGGCCAGATCATGATGGGCGTCATCATGTCGAGCTTCATGGCGATGATGATCCCGCGCGCGGCCGTCTCGGCGGAGCGCGTCGGTGAGGTCCTCGAGGCGGATTCGAGCCTCGAGCGCCCGGTCGATGGCGCGACAGATTTCCCGGTTCCCGGATCCGTCATGTTCGAGAACGTGGAGTTCACCTACCCGGGCGCCGAGTCTCCTGTGCTGCAGAACATCTCGTTCGGCGCCGAGCGCGGGGAAACCGTTGCGATCGTCGGGTCGACGGGTGCGGGCAAGACCACGCTGGTCTCGCTGATCCCTCGGCTGTTCGATGTGACCGGAGGCGTGGCACGAGTGGGCGGCGTCGACGTCCGCGAAGCCGACATGGATGCACTCTGGAAGACGATCGGCCTCGTGCCGCAGCGGCCGTTCCTCTTCACCGGAACGATCGCCTCGAACCTCCGTTACGGGCGGGCGGATGCCACCGACGAAGAACTCTGGCACGCGCTGGAAATCGCGCAGGGCAGGGACTTCGTCGAAGAGATGCCCGAGGGTCTCGAGACCCGCATCGCCCAGGGCGGCACGAACGTCTCGGGCGGCCAGCGCCAGCGGCTCGCAATCGCCCGTGCGCTGGTGCATCAGCCGCAGATCCTCGTCTTCGATGACTCGTTCTCGGCGCTCGATCTGACCACCGACGCGAGGCTGCGCCAGGCGCTCTGGAAAGAGCTGCCCCACGTGACGAAGATCGTCGTCGCTCAACGCGTGTCCACGATCACCGATGCCGATCGCATCGTCGTCCTTGAAGGAGGAGAGATGGTCGGCGTCGGTACGCATGACGAACTCGTCGCGACCAATGAGACCTACCGCGAGATCGTCGAGTCGCAGCTGGGGGTGGACGCATGAGCTCCTCCATTCCTGAGCCCGTTGAAGGTTCGCCGAACAACGCACAGGTCGGCCCCACCGCGACCCTGACCCCCGACGAGCTGTACGAGGCCGAACTCGCCGAGGCGGCGCGTCTCGAAGGCGGCGGCTGGGACGGGCCGGCCGCCGGCAAGGCCGACAACTTCCGCAAGAGCTTCGGGCGCATGATCGGGCTGCTCAAGCCCTCGGCCGGATGGTTCGTGCTGGTGTCGTTCTTCGGCGCCCTCGGTGTCGTGCTCACCGTCGCAGCCCCCAAGGTGCTCGGTGAGGCCACCAACCTCATCTACGAGGGATTCATCTCGAAGCAGCTCGGCGACAACGGCGTTCCCGCCGGAACGTCGCAGGAGCAGGTCGTCGAGCTGCTGCGCTCGCAGGGCCAGGACGACTTCGCCAACATGGTGGCGGCGTTCGACCACTTCCAGGTCGGCGCAGGCATCGACTTCGACCGGCTGCGCTGGGTGATCATCTCGGTGCTGGCGATCTACGTCGGCGCCGCGATCCTCACCTGGGTGCAGGGCTACGTCATCAACGTCATCATGGTGCGCACCATGTGGCGCCTGCGCGAATCCGTCGAGGCGAAGATCAACCGTCTGCCGCTGTCGTACTTCGACAAGGTGCAGCGCGGCGAGCTCATCTCGCGCGTCACGAACGACATCGACAACATCACGCAGACCATGCAGCAGTCGCTCTCCGGTGCGCTGACGTCGGTCCTCACCGTGATCGGCGTGCTGGTGATGATGTTCTCCATCTCGTGGCAGCTGGCGCTTGTGGCGCTGGTCGCTCTGCCGCTGATGGGGGTCATCTTCGGCGTGATCGGGCCGCGGTCGCAGAAGGCCTTCGGCACCCAGTGGCGCAAGGTCGGACGCCTCAACGCGCGCGTCGAGGAGTCCTTCTCCGGGCACGCACTGGTCAAGGTCTTCGGTCGGGAGCAGGAGGCACTCGAGAGCTTCAAGGCCGAGAACGAAGAGCTCTACCAGGCCAGCTTCAAGGCGCAGTTCCTCTCGGGGATCATCATGCCCGCCATGACCTTCATCGGCAGCCTGACCTTCGTCGGCATCGCTGTGCTCGGTGGCCTCATGGTCGCCAGCGGCCAGCTGCGCCTCGGCGACGTGCAGGCGTTCATCCAGTACTCGCAGCAGTTCAC
>NZ_JBQDSX010000118.1:0-3828 GCF_052099035.1 Microbacterium sp.
TCGGCATCTTCGTGGTCGGGCTGAGCTTCGTGCTGCTGATGATCGTGTTCCGGTCGATCTGGGTGCCGCTCAAGGCGGCCGCCGGATACCTGCTCTCGATCGTGGCCGCGTTCGGCGTGGTGGCGATGGTGTTCGAGTTCGGATGGGGCGCCGACCTGCTGCAGGTCTCGAAGACGGGGCCGGTGATCGCGTTCATGCCGATCGTCGTGATGGGCGTGCTGTTCGGCCTCGCGATGGATTACGAGGTCTTCCTCGTCTCACGCATGCGCGAGGACTTCGTGCACGCCTCGCGCAAGCTCGGCGCCACCCGCGAGGTCGCGATCGACTCGGTCAAGAGCGGATACGCCGCCTCGGCGCGCGTCGTGACGGCCGCCGCCATCATCATGTTCGCCGTGTTCGCGGCGTTCGTGCCCGAGGGCGACATCAACATCAAGCCGATCGCCTTGGCGCTCGCCGTCGGAATCGCGGTCGACGCGTTCGTGATCCGGATGACCCTCGTGCCCGCCGTCATGGCGCTGCTCGGCAAGCACGCGTGGTGGATGCCCGCGTGGCTCGAGAAGCGGCTGCCGCACTTCGACATCGAGGGCGAGGCCGTCGAACGCGAGGATCAGCTCGCGAACTGGCCGTCGCCCGACGAGCGCTCGGTCATCGCAGCCGACGACCTCGCGATCACCGTCGGCGACGAGCAGCTCGTCGCGGGCGTGAGCATGCGGGTCCAGCCGGGCGACGCGCTCGTCGTGACGTCGCAGGATCCGCGCGCCGCGCGATCCGTTCTGCTCGCCGTTGCCGGTCGCCTCGCTCCCGATGAGACCAGCCGGCTGCGCGTCGCGGGGCACCTTCTGCCCGGGCGCGGATCCGCCGTGCGCTCGCACGTCGCCGTCTCGCTGGCCGGCGCGGATCGCTCCGCGTCGCTGATCGAGGCCGCCGACGGCAGGGCGCGCATCGTCGCGATCGACGCCGTGGACCTGCCCGCCGAGCGGGACGACATTCTCGCGGCCCTGCGGCACGCGCGCGGATCCGCACGCGAACCGCTCACGGTGATCCTCACGAGCGCGGATGCCGCATCCGCGACCGACCTTCTCTCCGACGCCGGCTGGCCCGGCGCGACCGTTCTCGACGCGGCGCCCGCGGGCGCCGCACGTCCCGAGGTGAACGCATGACCACTCTCATCGAACGCGCCCGCACCACGCGCCCCGTCACGTGGCTGACGATCGGCGGCGTCCTGCTGCTGCCCGCCGTCATCGGCGGCGTCCTGGTGGCCGCACTGAACACGCCCACGGACCGGCTCGAGAACATGTCGGCCGCCATCGTCAACCTCGATGACGGGGTCGAGATCGACGGTCAGCTCGCCCCGCTCGGACGCCAGCTCGCGGCGGGCCTCGTCGAGGGATCCGATGACGTCGACAGCAACATCGACTGGGTCGTCTCGAACGAAAGCGACGCCTCGGACGGCGTCGCCGACGGCACGTATCAGGCCGTCGTGACGATCCCCGAGGCGTTCAGCGAGGCCGCGATGTCGTCGGCCGACGCGATCCAGGGGAAGGGCGATCCGTCGGTCGCGACGATCGACGTACGAACGGCCGACGACGCGCGGATCTTCGACAGCGCGATCATGCAGCAGGTGTCGTCGATCGCCGCCGACACGATGGGCGCGACACTGTCGGATGCCACGCTCGAGAACGTCTTCGTGAGCTTCGACGACATGGGATCCCAGCTCGGCGAGGCCGCCGACGGCGCCACCGAGCTGGCCGACGGGGCCGCCTCCGCCCAGGACGGCGCCGTGCAGCTGGGCGACGGCGCGGGCGAACTCGGAGACGGGGTGCGCCAGCTCGGCGACGGCATCGACCAGCTCGCGACGGGTGCGGATACCGCCGAAACGGGAGCTCGCGAGCTTGCGGGAGGAACCGGGGACCTGGCCGACGGCGCGTATGCCCTCTCGGACGGGGCGACGCAGCTGTCCGGCGGAGCGACCCAGCTCGCGGACGGCGCGGCGCAGGTCTCCGACGGGGTCGCAGGCCTCTCGGACGGCGCCGGCCAAGTCGCGGGCGGCGTCGCCGGCCTCGACTCGGGCGCATCCGAGCTCGCGGACGGCGCGGCGCAGGTCTCCGATGGGGTCGCCGGCCTCTCGGACGGCGCCGGCCAAGTCGCGGGCGGCGTGGGCGAGCTCAGCACGGGCGCGTCCGATCTGGCCGGCGGCGCGACCGCGCTCTCGGACGGGATATCCCAGCTCTCGTCGGGCACCTCCGACCTTGCGGACGGCGCGGCCGGCGTCGCCACCGGCACGGCGGGGCTGCGTGCGGGCCTCAGCGGGTCTGCCGATCAACCCGGCCTCGCGCAATCGTCAGATGACGTCGCGTCGGGTCTGGAACAGCTCGCCGCCAGCTGCGGCCTCACTGGCGCGGGCGACGAGTTCTGCGCCCAGCTGGCCGCTCTGACCGAGGGGGCTCGCGGCGTCGCGGACGGATCCGCCGCTCTCTCGGATGCCGCAGTGCAGACCGACAACGGCGCGCAGCAGGTCGCCGGCGGCGCCGCGACGCTCTCCGGCAGCGTCGCACCCCTGGCGGACGGGGCGACCGAGCTCGCAGGCGGCGCGACGCAGCTCGCTGACGGAGCCGCCCAGCTCGCACCCGGTGCGTCCGCTGTTGCGGACGGGGCCGCGCAGCTCGCACCCGGCGCCTCCGCGCTCGCGGAGGGCGCGACCCAGCTCGCCGATGGGGCCGCCCAGCTCGCGCCCGGTGCCTCCGCTCTTGCAGACGGGGCGGCGCAGCTCGCACCCGGCGCATCCGCCCTCGCGGAGGGCGCGACCCAGCTCGCCACCGGCACGACCGAGCTCGCGGGCGGCGCGGCCGACCTCGGCGACGGAGCGATGCAGGTGATGACGGGAACGTACTCGCTCGCCGACGGCGTCGCGATGCTCGGCGACGGTGCGCGCGAGGCCGGATCCGGCACCCCCCTGCTCGCCGACGGCGCGACGTCGCTCGCGGACGGCGCGGGCGAGCTGGCGAACGGCATCGGCCAGCTCGGCGACGGCGCATCGGAGCTCGGTGACGGGCTCACGACGGCGGTCGACCAGCTGCCGAGCTTCGAGGGCGACGAGGCGACGAACGTCGCCTCCGTCGTGCGCGCTCCGGTGGGCACCGACGACAACGGCCTGTCGCTGTTCGGCTCGGGCGCGATCCCGCTGCTCGCGGCGATCGTGCTGTGGTTCGGATCCCTCGCAACCTTCCTCGCCTTCCGTCCCGTGACCTCGCGCGCGCTGACCTCGCGCCGGTCGTCGTTCGCGCTCGCCCTGCGCGGGTTCGTGCCGGGCGGGATCGTGGGGCTCGTCCAGGGCCTCCTCGTTTCGGGCATCGTGGTGTGGGTCGGCGACTACACGGCCGCGCAGTCGTGGGCGCTCGTGGGCGTCGCCGCCGCGGCCGGGGTCGCGTTCGCCGCGATCCATCAGGCCCTCGCGGCGGTGCTTGGAGGGGTCGGGCGCTGGATCGCCGCGATCGCGGGCGCCCTCGCGATCGCCGTGAGCATCGTCTCGACGACGCCGGGATTCCTCGCGGACCTCGCGGCCCTGCTGCCGACCTCGCCGGCGATGACCGCGTTCCTCGGCGCGATCACCTCGGGCGCCGTCGGCACCCCCCTCGTCGCCCTCGCCGTCTGGGCGGTGCTGGCTTTCGTGGTGACCCTGGTCGCGACAACAATGCGCCGCACGACGTCGCCGGCCGCCGCGCTGGCGTAGGCGCGCGGTTCGCGTGACGCAAGCGGCTGCTCGCGCGGCGATCGGGATCCGTTTGCGTCACGGGGGCACGTGCGGCGTGCGCTCCGGTCGCGCAAGCG
>NZ_JBQDSX010000118.1:3928-5231 GCF_052099035.1 Microbacterium sp.
GGGATCCGTTTGCGTCACGGGGGCACGTGCGGCGTGCGCTCCGGTCGCGCAAGCGGACCTTCCCGCGGCAACGAGGGACCGGTCGCGTCACCGGAACAAATGCTCCCCGCGCTCCGGTCGCGCAAGCGGACCTTCCCGCGGCAACGAGGATCCGGTCGCGTCACCGGAGTTGACGCGAGATCGGCTCCGGTGACGCAAGCGGGCGTCACGCGATCAGCGCGGGTCGGGCATCCATCCTCGCTCGAGCAGGGCAGCGCGAACTCGCCGAGCGACGATGTTCGGGTATCGAATCGTGTCGGATGTCACCTGGATGACGATCCATCCATCGGCACGCAGCCGCTCGATCCGCTCAATATCGGCCGCGTACTGCGCACCGTGCAGCTGACCGTGATACTCGATCGCAACCTTGAGCTCGGGATACGCGAGATCGAGGCAGGCGAGGAAACCGCCGTGTGGGTCCAGGACATCGAGGTTCAGCTGCGGTTCCGGCAAGCCCACGTCGATGATCGCGAGGCGCGTCATGGTTTCACGCGGCGACCACGCATCGAGGCGGATCAGCGGAAGAGATTCGCGCAGCGTCGCGGCTCCACGACGCCGGCCTGCCGTCGCCGCGGCCTCGAGCTGCGCGGGTGTGGTCAGCGGCGGCTTGCCCGGATCCGGTCGGTTTACTCCATTGCGCCACGTGCGACAGCCGAAATCACCGAGAGCGACGAGTTCGTTGCGCGTCATGGCGGCGCCCATCGATGCCCACATCGTTGCGAACGAGGCCGTGCGCAGTCCGCGAACGACGCGGGTGGATGTCGCGGCGGGCTGAGCGCGGTGTCCGCGCACGCCGCGCCCGCGCGGAATGGATCCGGTGCCTGTCACCGAAACGTCCAGCATTTCTCGACCACGGGAGGCCGGGAGCGGCCCGCCCCAGATTGCGATCGCCGTCTCGTGGCTGAAGAACTGATCCGGCCCCAACAGCGGAGCGTACGCCTCGGCCAGCCAGACCAGTTCCGCGCGGCGCTCGTTCCATGGATCCGCTTCTTCTGGTTGTGCGCGCGCCAGGGCCCGTATTCCCCGGAACGGCCGGTCGAGGTCGGGGCCGCGCAGGCGTCCTTGACCGACCCCCGCGGCGAGCGCTTCTCGGACGCGAAACGCGGTGCCGAGTTCCTCTGGGATCTGTGTGCGTGCCCCCATCCGAAAACTCTGCCGCAATTCGGAAGCCCGTGCAGAAGTTATCCACAGGCAGCCCTCGCACGTCCGGTGACGCAAACGGATCCCCCCGCGCGGATAACCGTCCGCTTGCGTCACCGCAGGG
>NZ_JBQDSX010000119.1:0-5041 GCF_052099035.1 Microbacterium sp.
GCCGCTTCCACGACATGGTGCAGATGAGCGACGGGTTCGGAGACGAGTAAGGGACGTCACCTCCTACCGAGGCCGGGATGCGACGGCACGACCGTGAGTACCGGGCCGAAACGATAGCGCCCGCGCCCGGTGGTGCCTATGAGCGCACGGTGCGCGCCAGCCCTTCGAGCTCATCGAGCACGCCGCCCACCTCGTCGACGTGGCGATCTTCCGGCTGGAACTCGCCGTCGCTCCAGTGCGTGAACCCGTTGAAGTTGACCTCGGCACGCACGACGGGCATCGAGAAGTTCGCGACGATCTGACGCCACTGCTCGATGGCGCGGACTCCGCCCACCGAACCGTGCCCGATGAAGGCGACCGGCTTCCCCACCCACTCGGCCCCCAACGAGTCGACGGCGTTCTTGAATCCGCCGGGCACGCCGTGGTTGTACTCGGGCGTGACGAAGACGTACGCATCGCACGCGTCGATCGCGGCGGACCAGCGCTGAACGTTCGGGTCGCCATAGTTCTTGTTCGCCACCATCGGATGGATCGGCGTCGTCAGGAGCGGAACATCGAACGTCGCCAGGTCGATGAGTTCGAAGGTGGTCTCGCCGTCGCGCTGCGCCGCGAGGTCGTATACGTAGCGCGCGACGGCCTCCGTCGCGCGCTCGGTGCGGATGGAACCCAGGATGATGCCGATCTTCACGTTCTCGTTCCTCTCGTCAGGCCGTTGTCTGTGCACACTATCGCCGTTATCCCGTGCCTGGGGCCGGCCACGAGAGCGTCGTCCCTGCGTGCCGTGCGCTCACAGCGGCCCCAGTACGTGTTGCGGATCGGCGTCAAGAGCGAGCGTTTCCAGCACCTCGAGAAGCTGGTGCTCCTCGTAACGGAAATGACTCTCCATGATCGCGGCGATGCCCTCCATGTGCAGGGTGAGCTCCGTGGGGTCGGGCATTTCCGTGAGGGTCGACTGCAGGCCGACCAGCAGATGAGCGATCATCGAGTGGTCCTGTTCCAGGTAACCCAACGTGTCGCGCAGCTCGGGATGAGCGGTCGCGATTGCCGGGAACAACTCCCGATCCTCTCCTTCGTAGTGCCCGATGAGCGCCGTGCAGAACCCGTGGCAGAGCAGGAGAAGTTCGCGTCCCGCCGCCTCAGCAGGACTGGTCGCGGACGATTACCCTCGCTCGACCGGCATCCACAGCTCGCACGTCGCCGTGGAGAGATCCTCCGCGCGGTCGAGTATCGCAACGATCGAGGGGCCGGGGCGAAGCCGCCACGGATTCGATGGGAACCAATCTGTGGCGGATGCCGCCCATGCATCCTGTAGAGCCTTCGGGTGTGCGCCGCTGGTGCGGAAGACGACCCAGTTGCCCTGTGGAACCTCGATGGCATCCAGGTCTTCCGGCACCGGCGTCGTATGGCCGACCGAGACGCCGTGCAGGTAGGTGAGCTCGCTGCCCTCCGTCGCGTCCTGCTCGACGTCGTCGGTGATCTGAAGAAGCCCTGTCGGCTCAGCATCGTTCAGCGACGTGAGACGCGCGTGCTCGCCGGCCGGGAGCGATGCAATATGCGCTTCGATGTGTGGATTGATGCCCTCGTAGATCAGTGGGACGCGAACGGCGTGGCCCACGAGGCGGAGCGTCGGTTCGGTGATGATGCGAGCGTCCATAGGGATGCTCCCTTCGATAGTGAGTCGGAATCTGAGGTGCGGTTGGCTGCGAAGGGGGCCGCCGTTTCGCCGCACGTCGCCCGGTCGCGCGCCGTGCACAGCGTGGAACGCCCGCCCGAAGGCCTCGGTCGAGCCATAGCCGTACCGCACAGCGATCGTGAGCAGGCCGTCGGTACTCCCGACGACGTCAGCGGCGGCGGTGGTCATCCGCCGACGCCTGATGTACTCGGCCACGGGCATGCCCGCGAGCGACGAGAACATGCGGCGCAGGTGATATTCGGTCGTCCCCGCGTTTGCCGCGAGCTTCTCGAGATCAAGCTTTTCCCCCAGGTGTGCCTCGATTTCGTCGACCAGTCGGTTCAATGCGTCGATCACAGCGCGCTCCTTTCTCTAACGACTGTCCCGCATGGAGGATCACGACGCCCGACTCTCGCGGACGGGTTCGATCGGGTTCGCATCGGGGCGAGACTCCCGTGATCCCTGCCTGCTCCATCCCTCATGCGGCTCCGATCTCGAGCCGTGGCCACTCCGCGAGGTCGCTCAGCAGGCGGCGGTCGTGCGTCGCGACGACGACCGCTGCGCGGGTCGCGCCGAGCGCCTCGGTCAGCTCGTCCACGAGCGAAATCGACAGGTGGTTGGTGGGCTCATCGAGAATCAGTACGTCCGGACGCTCGGCGAGACGCAGCGCGAGATCCAAGCGCCGCCGCTGCCCCTGAGAGAGATCGCGCACGCGGTTCGCGACCGCGTCGCCGGGCAGAAGCCCGAGAGACCCGAGCGAGAGCGCGTGACGATCCGAGAGCATCCC
Source organism: Microbacterium sp. (assembly GCF_052099035.1). Taxonomy (GTDB): domain Bacteria; phylum Actinomycetota; class Actinomycetes; order Actinomycetales; family Microbacteriaceae; genus Microbacterium. The sequence continues at coordinate 2,460 of NZ_JBQDSX010000119.1, forward strand.
CGACGATCTCAACCTGCCGATGTGCTGGTCGAACACCTCGCGCGCCGTGCGTGACTCGTCGTCGACCTCGGTCTCCTGTGCCACGAGCACGACGCGCGTGCCACCTCCCGACCGCACGGATCCCGTCGTCGGCTCCAAGCGCCCCGCCAGCGCGGCGAGCAGCGTCGACTTGCCCGCGCCGTTCGGCCCCGTCACGAGAAGGCGTTCACCCGCCGAGAGCCCGACGCTCACGGTGCGCGTCAGCCGGTTCTCGACGGTCACGTCGTCCGCGCTCAGCAGCACGCCTCGGCCGGGCCGCAGATCTGGGAACGAGAAGGCGAGCGGCGGGGCCGGGACCGTCACACGGTGCGCCTCCAGTGCCGCCTGCGCTCGTGCGACAGCCTGCACGACGCCGGGGGCGTGGCTCTGGCGCTGATGCTTGCCAGTTCCCTTCGGCGGACGCCATCCGGTCTGCAACCGGTCGCGAGCCGTGTGTGCGGCGGTGGCGAGGCGGGCGTGCTCGAGCTGCTGATCCGCATGCTCCTGCTCCCATCGCTCACGCTCCGCGCGGCGCCCCTCCTGCCAGCCGGCGTACCCGCCACCGTAGCGGCGCGGGCGGCCGTCCCGCGACGGATCCAGGTCCAAGAACTCCTCGCACGTGTCGGCGAGCAGCGCGCGGTCGTGGCTGACGACCACGACGCCACCGCGATGCTCGCGGATCCGCCGGGTGAGGAAATCGAGCCCGTTGGCGTCGAGATGGTTGGTCGGCTCGTCGAGCAGAAGGAAGTCGCGCTCGGCGCCCAGCAGGCACGCGAGCCGCACGCGGTAGCGCTGGCCGACCGACAGGGTGGCGAGGTCGCGCTCACGGTCCGTGCAGGCATCGAGCGCCTCGAGCGCGGCATCGACTCGTCGATCCGCGTCCCAGGCATCGAGCCGGACGGCCTGCTCGAGCGCGTCCGCGTACGCGTCGTCGGCGCCGGCGGCGTTCGACGACAGGGACTCGGTCGCATGCTCCAGGGCACGCAGCGCGGCGTGGGAGGGCGCGACGGCCTCGCCGATCAGGTCGCCGACCGTCGTGCCGGGCGCTACATCGAGCTCCTGCTCGGCGACGCCGATCGAGCCGGCGCCGCGCACCGTGCCCTCGTCGGGAGCGAGCGTGCCGACGAGCAGGTGCAGCAGGGTCGTCTTGCCGCGGCCGTTCTCGCCGACGATCGCGAGTCGTGAGCGCGGCGACACCGTCAGATCGACCGCGTCGAGCACGCGGCGCCCGCCGCGCGTGATGCTGACGCCCGACGCGGTGATCTGTGCGCGATCACCGGCAGGAAGGGCGAGGGAATCCGAGGATCCGTGTTGAGGAAAAGGGGTGAGGGACAAAATCGTCTCCGTGGCTTCGTTGCGGAGCCGGGCGACGATGCGCAGACAGCACGAAACACCGCCCGGCGATGACCGGAACGGCGGAGCGGGGAGCGGATGGACTCGGGCGCCGCCGTCAGGCGGCGCGGCGGAGACGCATCGACGCAATGCCCGCGATATGCGCGGCGGCGAAGTTCCTCATGTGAACAGCATATCAATCCCCCATTATGATCGGCCCATGGCAACTCTGAGCGACGTCGCCGCGCGGGCCGGGGTCTCGGTTTCCGCGGTTTCCCGAGTCTTGAGCGATGCGCCGGAGACGCGCGTCAGCGACGAGACGCGAGAGCGGATCAAGCAGGCTGCCCGCGATCTCGACTACCGTCCGAACTCGGCCGGTCGAGCGCTGCGGTCGGCGCGCTCAAACGTTATCGCCCTCGTGGTCCCCGACCTCATCAACGCGATCTTCATCGAGCTTGTGCGCGGGGTCGAGGATGCCGCGATCCAGCACGACTATCTCGTCCTGATGGGTCGTACGGAGGACCTCGAGCCGGGGGACGAGCGTGCGCGGAAGCTCCTCGGCGAGGGGCGTGTGGATGCGCTCCTGTTGCAGCCGGGAGATCGGCCGAACGTCGTCGACGCGATCGCGGGATTCGCCGAGCAGAAGCCGGTGGTCATTCTCAATTCCGTCGAGGCGAACGCGCCGGGATCGGCCACGATGCCCGACGACCTCGGTGCCCGCGTCGCCGTGCGCCACCTGATCGATCTCGGACACGAGCGCATCGCCTTCGCTGGCGGCGTGCCCGGAAACCCGACCAACGTCCGACGCGAGAGCGGGTTTCGCACACAAATGGCGTCGGTGGGGCTCGATGTCGATCCGACGTTCGTCACCTCGTTCGGCTATACGGCCGCCGACGGCGAGCGTGCGGCCGACGCGCTGCTGAGCGGCGAGCGCCGACCGACCGCGATCTTCGTCGCGAACGTGAACGCGGCGATCGGTCTGCTGTCTCGTGCCCGCCGCCTCGGGCTTGCGGTTCCCGCCGACGTGTCGATCGTGGCGCTGCACGACTCGTGGACCGCTGAGAACTCGTGGCCTCCACTGACGACGGTGACAATGCCCTGGTATGAGCTCGGACGCCGCGCGTTCGCGCAGGTGCATGGCCGAATTCAGGGCGAGGATCCGACGGGCATCGTCGTCGATGATCCCGCCCCCCGCCTGATCGTGCGCGAATCGACCGCGCCGATCGACGCGG
>NZ_JBQDSX010000120.1:0-4939 GCF_052099035.1 Microbacterium sp.
TCCGCAGCGAGCGCGGCCTATGCCGTGTTCAGGCGGCCTCCGGCAGTACACGATGCCTCCACCATCAGCTTGGCGTATGAGAACTTTCGGCCCGGCCTATCTGTCGGACGCGGCAGCATCCCCTCGACCAAGGACCACGAGCATCCGAGATCACCTGAACTCGCGACACGAAATGAATCTTAAGCCAGCCCTCAATCTGTGTCAGACACGCCCTAAGTCCCTCCTCCACATCCCCAACCGCGCACTGCCGGGACGGGACCTTGGACCTGGTGTCTGCGTCCTTTCCTCCTCATGCTTTAGGTATGACAGACACAAATATCTCTCCAGTCGCCCGCGTCGTTGTCGGTGTCGATGGCTCCGACTCTTCCCTTGAAGCGCTCCGCTATGCCGAGCGAATCGCTCCGCTCTTCGACGCCGCCATCGAGGCCGTGACCGCCTGGGAATTCCCCAATCTCTACTATCCAATCGACGGCTGGTCTCCGGAAGCGGATGCGGAGAAGATCCTGACTACGTCCATCCGCCAGGCGTTCACAGACTCACCTCCAGCGGGCCTGATCACGACGATCGTCCCGGGGTCGGCTGCGCACGCGTTGATCGAGCGAAGCAAGGGCGCGGATATGCTCGTTCTCGGCAGTCGCGGACACGGGGGTTTCGTCGGTCTCTTGCTCGGATCGGTGAGCACGGCCTGTGCACAACATGCGCACTGCCCCGTGCTGATCGTCCACCCCGCGGAGGGCCCTCCAGAGACGGCGCCGAGGCAAGCAATCACTCGTGAAGAAGATGCTCGAGGAGTCAGCCGCACACCTCGAGTGAGCACGTCGAGGGCGGGTAGGCCGGGACGTGATGCGGCCCGCTAGCATCTCTTCATGCGCAGACCGTCGGCACAAGGCCCCAAGACCGCTGAAGGGGAGCGCCTACTAATCCTGTCCGCAGGGGTGGGATCGGGGCACAATAGCGCCGCAGCGGCGGTGCAGAAGGCGTGTGCCGGGCGCGCGGACATTGCCGAGGTGCAGGTGCTGGATGTGCTGCAGGTGAGTAGCGCACTGTACCGCGACGTGCTGAGCAAGGGTTACTTCGCCCTGGTCGAGGACTTGCCATGGCTGATCGAGTGGGGTTACGACATCAGCGACCCACCGTTCCGGCGCCGTGGGCCGATCGATCCCTGGACACGGGCGAACGCCCTTCCGGTCGTCCGGGCGATCAAGAGATTCCGACCGACCGCGATCGTGTGCACACATTTCCTGCCTGCCCAGCTGATGGCGTCACTGCTTCTTCGCGGGTTTACTGACGCCAGGACCGCCGTCGTCACGACGGACTACGACTTCCAAGGCCTGTGGCTTACGGGCGCCTTCCACGCGCTCTTCGTGGCAAGGGAGGAAGGGAGGGTGGAACTGACCGCGCTCGGCCTGCCTCCCGACCGCATCGCGGCCACCGGCATCCCGATCAGCACTCAGGTGAACAACGCGCCCCCGCGCGACGCCAACGACCCTCCGGCTCTGCTGATCTCCGCGGGCGCGACTGGCGGCGACTACGCCGTCGCGGTCGTACGGCAGACGCTGCACATGCGCTCCCCGTTCACTGCCACGGTCGTGTGCGGACGCAACGACGGGCTACGGCAGCGCATCGAGCAGTTGGTGTCGACCGCTGACAACCGCTACCGCGTGCTCGGCTTCACCACGGAGATGCCGCAGCTGCTGCGCCGCGCCGACTTGTTCGTGGGCAAACCGGGCGGGTTGTCGGCGTCGGAGTGCATGGCCGCAGGGCTTCCCATGGTCCTAGTGAACCCCATCCCGGGGCAGGAGGTCCGCAATGGCGACTACCTGATGGAGCAGGGGGCAGCCGTCCGCTGCAATACCGCCGCCACGATCGGCTGGAAGATCGATGAGGTGTTGCGTGAGCCGGGCCGTCTGAAGCGGATGCGGGCTGCGGCGCAGAGTATCGGTCGCCCTGACGCCGCGTCAGACGTGCTGAGCGGTCTGCTTGACGGGCCGTCCCGTCCGCTGGTCGTGACCCGCGCGGCGCAGAAGACAATCCTCGCCGCGAGCGAGCAGCGCCTCGTCGCGACCGATCTGACGGGGCCCACCTCGCTGGTCCGCCTCATCGACGCGGCTGAGGGCAGCACAGTCGCGCTGCTGCGCGCTGAGGAGCTGGCTGATCTGCAGAAGCGGTACGCGACTCCGAACGGGGGCCTGGTGCTGCGGCGCGACCAAGCGGCCGTATCGTTCCGGTGGGAGGAGCGGCGTGTACTCCGCGCTATGCTGCGGGGCGATGGCGCGCTACCCGTTCGCGTCGAGGGGCTGTCGGCATCCTTTCCTATCCTTCCCGGGTGAACGCCGGTATCAAACCCATACCGGCCTCAGGTCGGCCGACCGTCCGAGGCGCTTTCCTCGTCGATCGATTTCTCAGCATGTCGCAACTGCCGTGCGTCCGCCCAGCTGGCTGGGCTGTGCTGGGCTGCGAGCACGGCCCAGTCGCCGGCGCGGGTGGACCAGCGCCGTGTCGCCGGATCGCGCTGCAGCGTGGGCCCCGCATCCAGGGTGATCCGCACTGTCGTCTCCACACCAGGCTGCAGCTTCACCTTCTGGAAGCCCAGCAGTTGAGCTACCGGCCTGCGGATTGACACGTCCGCGGCGTAGATCTGCACGACGGTCGAGCCCTCACGGTCGCCGGTGTTCGTTACGAGCACGTCCGCGCTGCCGCCTGAGTCGTCGAACCTGTGGTCCAGAAGCCGGTGCTCGATCGTCGTGTAACCCAGGCCGAATCCGAACGGGAACGCGGGCGCGTGTCCTTCGCCGTCGAGCCGGCGTTGGCCCCACTTGTCGTCGTAGATGACGGACTTCGCCGCGCGGTCGAACGATGGCAGATGCGCGGCATCCGTCGGCAGCACAAACGGCAGCCGTCCGCCGGGCTCTGCACCGCCGGTAAGTACGTTCGCGAGCGCACGGCCGCCCTCCATACCGCCGTACCAGGCGAGGAGAAGCGCTGGCACGCGGTCTCGCCACGCCTCTGTAAGGATCGCGCTGCCGCCGATCAGTACGACGATGGTCCGAGGATTGGCGGCAACGACCGTGCGGATGAGGCGCACATCGGAGGGGCGCAGGTTGAGCGAGCTGCGGTCGCCACCTCGGACGAAGCGCGACGCCAGGTGCGCGAGACCGATGAGCGGCCGACGGAGGAAACCCGAGCCAAACTCCCGACCGAGCACACCCACGTCGACGCCGCCGGTGACGACCGACTCGCCCTCGTCGTGCTGGTCCAGGCCGACGACCACGATCGCCGTCTCCGCCGCAGCCGCAACCGCGGCTGCGGCGCGTTCGTTCGTGCCGGAGGCGGTGGTGATCCGCACCGACGGCAGCGCCTCACGCAGCCCCCGCAGCGGCGAGACCGCGGAGGGAGGCCGCACGCGTGACGAGCCATGATCGCCAAGGTTCGCCCGTGGCGCGAGTCTTCCGATCACCGCGAGATGCCGGATGGTTGGAGCCAATGGCAGAAGCGGCGCCGCGCCAGAGGTTTCATTCTTGAGCAGCACGATCGACTCCTCCGCAACCTGGCGAGCAAGAGCCCGGTGTGCCGGGGAGGCGATGAGGGCGGCACTTGGCCTCGCCACCTCGCGGGTCGCTGCATGCAGCACGCCGGTGCGCAGGATGCGGCGCGCGGACCGCAGCACAGTCGCGCGGGCGACATCCCCGCGCCGCAGCGCGGTCGGCAGATCGCGGGCGCGAAGCAGTCGCAGCGGCATCTCCACGTCCATCCCCGCCTGAATGCTGACGACCGCGTCGTGGGTGCCGAACACCCAGTCGCTCGTCACGAACCCCGAGAAGCCCCACTCATTCCGCAATACACCGGTGAGCAGCGCGCGATTGACGTCCATGTACTCGCCCCGCACCCGGTTGTAGGAACTCATCACGGAGTCTGCGCCAGCTTCCAGGACGGCCTTGAAGTGCGGCAAGTACACCTCGTGCAGGGCGTGCTCGTCGACCGATACGTCGACCTCGAAGCGCTCATTCTCCATCGAGTTGAGCGCGAAGTGCTTGACGCATGCCATCGCGTGCACGCGTACGCCGCGGGTCAGGGCCGATCCCATCCGACCGGTGAGCACAGGATCCTCGCCATAGCACTCCTGCGCACGGCCCCACGCGGGGTGGCGAAGCAGGTTGACGCAGACGGAGGCGGAGTAGTTCGCACCCCGCGCCCTCGTCTCTAGACCGATCGCGAGGCCGACCCGCTCCTCCAACAACGGATCCCAGGTCGCGGCCCGCGCGATCGTCACAGGGAAGGCGGTGCAAGCACCGATAACGACGCCACGGGCACCATCACTGAACCGGATGCCCGGGATACCGAGCCGAGAGACGGCCCCGGCCACGAACGGCCGCCGACCGTGCAGAATCGGGATGAGCGGCAGCAGCAGCCTCGGGGAGTCGCCGTCGAGCAGCCCGAGCACCTCCTCAACAGTCATCTGGTCGATCAGTTGGTCCGCGGCCTCGTCCGCGTCGAGCTCGCCCGCCCGAACCGCTCGGACTGCCTCGCCGTACGCGTTGCCCTCCGTCGTCATCGTGTCGGTCGATGCCGCGCGTCTGCCGGCACGCCGCCCATATTGCGCTCGCGCAGCCCGACGCCCCGCATTCATCTCCATGCACTGAATTCTGCACCCTAAGCCCTGCGCGGCCGTACCGAGCAGCGTTGCTGTCCTTCGACCCCGCGGCCTCGAACGCTTTCGAGGCGAATGATGAAAATTCCGACAACTCGCGTGAGACAGATTGAGTTGTAGCACTAACTTGACTTCCGCGAGATTTCGGGGTCCCGTGTCTCACTTCACGACAACTCTCGTGAGATCGGACACCAGTAAAACACATGTCACGGATCGTCACCGCTGCTCGGCGGTGCAGAGCGGCGGGTGGATCAGCCTTCGACGATGGCGATCGCGTCGATCTCGACGAGC
>NZ_JBQDSX010000121.1:0-4909 GCF_052099035.1 Microbacterium sp.
GCTCCTCGGTCGGTGCCGGGGTCGGCTCCTCGGTCGGTGCCGGGGTCGGCTCCTCGGTCGGTGCCGGGACGACCGGTTCGCAGTTCGGGTCATCGCCGATGAGACGGTGGTGCAACACCATCACATCAGTCGTCTCGTCGAGCACGCCTGTGACGTTGAATGAGAAGGACGAGTGCGCCGGCATCGCGTCGATGGGCATCCGGATCGTGTTCTCATCAACGAACTCGATTGCGCCAGCTCCCTCGATGGCTTCGGTAAGTCCGTTGCCCTGCAACGCTCCACCGCCAGGAGTCGAAAGCGCTGAAACGGTGCTCGGATCGAAACTGAACCCCTGGACCGCCTGCACCTCGTACTCCACGTTGGTCAGCTCGGTGTGTGTGCCGCCGTAGAGCCGGAACGTGCGCGTCGCACCTTCACCCCACTGATCGGAGCCCACGCCCCAGCCATCAGCATTGACCTCACCTTGCACATCTGAGATTTCACCATCGTGAACCTTGATGCGCTCAGTGATGTCGTCGCCGGTCTTCTTCCAGATCGTGGTGCCGAGGTACTCCACCTGGCACACATCGATATTCGGCGTCGGGTCAGGGTTGTCGATCGGAGGAATCTCACATCCGGTGCCTTGGTAATAGTCGCCGGCCAACGTCGCCTGAGCAATGAAGCGGTCCGTGTGCGTGAATGCCGAACCGTCCTCGTTTCGAACGTTGAACTGATAGACGGTGCCGCCCATCGTCGGCAGGTCGCCGAGCGCAATCGTCCAGCTGCCGTCCGCGTTCGGGGTCGCTGCCTCAGCGCCTCGAGCGCTCCACGTGTAGTCGACGTAGTTACCGCCCCACTTCGACATGTTGGCGTTCGTCGATACTGGGTCGAACGAGACAACGAAGTCATCAAGTTGCTCGTAACCATCGGCCAGCTCGAACGTGACCGTCGCATCCTTGATCGGGTGGTCGGTCGCCGTAGGGATCCGCCACACCTGCGTCCGGTAGTCCGCCAAGTAGAAGTGATTCAGTTCCAGGTAACCGGGGTCGCCGAGGGCCGGCTCGACAGCCTCAATGTAGCCACCGTTGCTGTAGTGGGCCGGTTTACCGTCGATGCCTTGCATCAGCCCGGGGTAATCCGGGTCATCATGACGCAAGTCGGTGTCGAGGATCGACGATGCGCTCCAACTCACCTCGCAGAGTTTGGTATGTTCCCCCGACTCGGTGTCGGGGTTCGTCGCTGAGGCGGGGGTTGCGAGCCCCAGCACCGCAAGCCCCGCGATCGCAACAGTCGCGAGGGCGGGTTTCACTCTTAGCTTCATGTCTCACCTCTGAACGATGGAACGTGACATCGGATACGCGGGAGCTGCACGGCCGAACGCGAAGGGTGCCAGGAGCTCCACGTTCCTGACCCCTCTGTGCGACATGCGGATGCCGCACAGCCCCGCGAGGATGCCTCACGTGACGGGCCAAGAACCCACGATACCCTCTGCGCCGCTGGCTCACCTCGTCATCAGCCCGAGTTACCCCGCGATTACCCCCGATGCCGCATGAGGGCGTCCTGGCGGCACAAAGACGGGCTTCCGCCGCGGGAGGCCCTGGTCAACGCCACTCCGCCGACCACAAATGGGCATATACCCGGTGAGCATTATGTAGCCTCGTCGACAATGAGATCGCACGTCCGTGAGCGATCCGAGGACGAGAAGTGAGATCGGCAATGCGGGACGATCGAGAGGCAGCGCCGAGCGTTATTCGACAGCACGCGACATGCCTCATCGTGGTGCGTGCTCCCCGCGGAGCTGGCAAGACGGAGATGGTTCGCCGATGGTCGGCCCGCGTTCCCGGCACCGTGATCATGTGGCACGACGCACGGTCGGCGCCCCCCAGCGCCGCGAGCTTCTGGATGCGTCTCATCACCCAACTGCATTCGCGAGGGCTGATCTCCGACGAGCATCTCTTCCGCACAGCCACGGTTGCGAACGGCGAGGGCGCCGCCATGCGCGCCGCGATAGGCCAGCTGCTCGCGGCGCTCGATGATCCGCCCACGCTCATCGTCGATGACCTCCAGCGCGCCGTCTCGGCTGAGATCTACGTCCAGGTGATCGACGACATCGCTTACTTCCTCGCAGGATGCCCGCGGCTGCGGGTCGTAATCATAGAATCCGAACGATCCGTCGTTGACGACATCGACATCTCGGGACGAATCACGATCGGCGCCGAACACGTGCCTCCCGTTGCATTCCTGAGCGAGTCGTTCGCGGCACACATGTCGCGGACGCCGCGCGCGCCGTCGTTGCGCAGGATCGTCAACGACGATCGCTTACTCAAAGCCGTGTGCCTCGCGGCGCTCCCACACTCCACGGATGTCGAGCTCACGCATGCGCTGACGGGCGCCGCCGGCCGAGAGCTGCTCGATGCCGCAGCGGAATGGGGACTCGGGACATGGCAGAGCACCCCGACCGATGTCGAGCACTTCACGTTCCGGGCGACAGTGCGCACCGAGGCTCGCGCGGAGCTGCACCGGTCGTGGCCGATCGACAAGATCGCCGCCGCGCGACGCCTCGCCCTCTGGTACCTCGCGCGCGCTGATCGTGATCTTGCGTTCGAGTTCGCGGTGATGTCGGAAGATATTGCGATCATCAGTCATGTCGGGCTGCGGCTTGTGCCATTCGTCGCACCGTTCCCGGCTGACGTCGTCGATCGCCTCGCCCGTTTTCCGATCGATCGAGTTCGCGAGAGCGCGGTCCTCTCGCTATGGGCCGCGACATATTCCAACGCATCCTCGCACCCGACTGCGTCGACGACAGAGCTCTATGCGGCCGCGGCGGCCGCCGCCGCGGTGCAGAACAGCGACGCGGATATCGGCGCCACCGAAAAGCTGGTGCTGCTCGGCCTCGAATCCTTTGCGGCACGGCGCGCGGGCGACGCGGTGCGCGGGGCCGGTCTCGCGAGGCAGTTCCACGCGCGAGCTTTGAAGCACCTGGCCGCGCGCCGGATCGACGAGGCTCTTCTGCAGCCATTCGTCGAGTTCGCTTATCAGGCGAGCGCGACGCTGACCTACGGAGACGAGAACGAGGCGGCCATCGGGTTGCTGGCCGAGCTCGAGAAATTGTGCCGAGCGCATGGCCTCGAATACCGGCGCAGCTCAGCGCAGGCCGCGCTTGGGTACCACTACGCCGCCACCGGCGACGTCCCGAAGGGCGCAGCCTTTGCGCGCACCGCAACGGCGCACACGGCGCGAGGCAGCCGCGGCAGCCATACTGCGTTTCTGCAGGTGTCCAACCTGGTCCGCGCGGCACTCGCGGCGGACCTTGTGCAGTTGCGGCTCGCTGTCGCGGCGCTCGACGACAGTACCGCCCCCGCCTCTCACTGGGACCTGCGGCTTTTCGGTGAGGTCCTTCTCGACCTCGACACCGGCAACGCTACCGCCGCACGCGTGCGCGTCGACTCCGCGGTTCGCGCACACGCGCGGACCAATGTCCCCATCAGTATTCGCCGCCGCGTCACCTACCTCCACGACATGCTGAGGCTGTTCGGTGAGCCGCCACGCGCGGCCGCGGCGATCCTCTCGCGCGCCCCCGCGGATGCGATCTCGCTCGCGCTCGGTGCCGCTCACGACATCAATAACGAGGATCTCGATGAGGCTTCCGCCAAGCTCGGCAGGGCATCGACGCGCACCTCAACGCCAATCGCAGAGCATCTCGTGTACGTCGTACTCACGCGCCTCGGGATAGCCGGCGGTGACATCAAGGGTGCGCACAGCACCTCTGAGCATCTGCTCCTGCTGCTTCGCGCGCATGGTCTGCGGCTCGGATTCGCGCTCTTCGACGAACAAGAGCGCTCGACGATCCTCGCGAGCGTCGGCGACGCTCGCGAGCTGCGCGAAGCCTTCGCGGCGACCACGGCGATGTCGTCCCGGTTCACCTCTGCTCACGCGCCAACGCTGACCCGAGGTCAACTCACGGTCATTCGTGCGCTCGCCGAGCTCGGCGACCGGCAGGCCGTCGCCCACACGCTGTTCCTCTCGCCCGGTACGGTCAAGGCGCACCTACGCGCGGTCTACAAGAAGCTGGACGCCCACAGCCAGGCCGAGGCACTGTACAAAGCGGCAGCACTTGGCCTGCTCACGACTCCGCGCGGCCACACCTAGATCGGGCATTGGTCGCGTAAGGACCCGGCAACCGACTTCGACGTTGAAGATCCCCCAGACCGCCTATGCCTGGACTGTGGGATGCCCATTGCGTCCATTCACGACCCGCAGTTTCACACGCACCGCTGATGTCGCTCAGCTCCGGCTTCCACCCGCTCGACGACCTGATTTCTGCGGTCAAGCAGTACCTGGATGATCCGCCGGAGCCGAACGCGGACACTGTGCCCGCGCGGTACGCGGGTCCCCGGACGTTGACGTGACGCACCCCATCCGGGAGCGTGGTGGCGTTCCCCCACGGCATAACCGGAAGGACACCTCATGAAGCTCAAGCGCAAGATCACAACAGCAGCGCTCACCGTCGCCCTCATTGCTGGCGGAAGCGTCGCCATGGCACCCGCAGCTCAGGCCGCCGGTGGGTCATGGTCGGGACAGTTCGCACAAAAGGACGCGTGCACTGTGACAGTCGCGGCGCAGAAGGCTGTGCGCGCAGTAGCCGGCGCAACGAACATCAAGGGGTCGTGCTCGCCTGTGTACGGGTCGAACGGGAGCAGCTACTGGCTCGGCGTCGTCACCTGGAACAGCTAACCGCCTCGCAATATAGGGACCCCTCGCCCGGGCGATGAACGGCCCCGACAATACCGAACTCATCCGCCGGCAGGGACGAGACCCCGGGCAGATCACGTTTCTCGTTTTCCCCCGATTCTCCAGGGGGAATCACGCTGCTTCTGTGGTGCCGGCTGAGGGGTTCGAACCCACGACCCCCGCTTTACAAGAGCGGTGC
>NZ_JBQDSX010000122.1:0-4803 GCF_052099035.1 Microbacterium sp.
TCCGCATGCTTCCACCACTGGGTGGTGCGTTGACCGGTTGAGACCGCCATCGTTTGTGGTGGCCACGCCGATGATGACCGTCAACCACGCGACACGCCGAAGTGTGACCCGCCGAAACCCTCCGCCGAAACTCAATCGCACCGAAACTCGTGTGGTACGTATCCGGCGGAGTGCCGGACGGGCGTTCTCGACAGCGAATAAGCCGGTCACGGTTACGCCGGGTCATCAGTCGGACCAGTGGTGCCCTTCCCCCGCGACGGCCGTTTGACACCTACGTGTCAAGACACGTGGCGGCTTGTCGACAACGCACAAGCCGCCGTGGTGATCGTCACGGCCGGTTAGAGCTTGTGCGCGTCGTGCTCGAAGAATCATTGTCGGAGTCCCACACGCCGGCAGCTGCGAGCTCACCGTGGCGCCGGCCGGCGCGTTGTGGGGTTCCGACAGTTACGCGCGACCGTGTGCGCGACGTCGTGACCGGGCCGGTGCCGGCTGCCGGCGCACCACTCGCGCTGTGATGTCCGCTGCCGGCGCACCACTCGCGCTGTGATGTCCGCTGTCGTCGCCCTAGCTGCGCCGCGTTCGTACACGGCGCCGAGGCCCGAAAGCACTTCCAGCTCATACAGGTAGCGGGGGCGTCGACGACCGGACAGGGTTTGGCCGAGGGCATGGCGACGTGTGGGGCGCTGCGGGAAGAATTAGACGAGCTGGGAGCGTCTGCCCCAGCGGCTCTCAGCAATGAACTGCTTCTTGCGGCATCGGCGGACTTCGAGGGTGACGGTAGCTCCCTCGTCCCAAGTCTCGGGCGAGAGGTGGAAGATGCGGTGCGACTGCTCGACGTCCTCACCTACCCGGCGGTACGGGTTCGCCGCGGTCACCAGGACGATGACGGCCAGGAACAGCAGCAGCCCGCTCCCGACTAGAAACCATCCGGCGGGAGCGGGGACGTTCAGGATGCCGACGAGGTAGAGCGCACCACCGATAAGCGTCAGCGTGAGCACCGTAGCTGTTCCGCGTGCGCCGCTGCGCTTCACTTCTGCTGGCACCCAGTCGTCGCTCGCCCAGATCTCGCTTGCGTCGTTCACGAACCGTCCTCGAGTTTTTCGGTCGGGACGAACCGCACGCGGGCTTTCTGCGCGTCGTGCCTGGCCCGCCGCTCGGCTGCCGCCCGTCGCCGCTGCCGCTCACGTGTGCGGGCGCGTAGCCGCTGGCGGGCGCGACGAGCAGCCAGGAAGGCGCCGAGCACGGCGAGCGTACTCAGCGCTCCGAGTAGGTAGCTGGCGACGTCGACGGGCACGGCCGGCTACTTCGGAAGCGGGGCGCCCACGGATGCCATGAACGTCTCGGGGTTGACGTGCTTGCCGTCCTTGATGACCTCGAAATGCAGGTGGCATCCTGCGGAGGACGTGCCTTCGTTGCCGCTGGCGGCGATCAGCTCACCTGCGGCGACTTGCTGCCCGTCCTGGACATAGATGTTCTGCTTCTTCATGTGGTAGTACTTCGTCGTAATCCCGTTGCCGTGGTCGATGGTGACGACCCCGCCGCCGAGGTCAGTCCACCCCTTTGTGGCGGTGCCGGCGCTTGCGGCCCAGATGGGGCTCTCACAGGTGCCGTCCGCGAGGTCCGTACCCATGTGCTGCCGGCTGCAGCCGCTCCCCCGGCAGTCTCCGAACGTTCCGGTGACCGTGCCGCGGGCGGGTACGATCCACTCCCCGCTGCCAGGTGCGCTGCAATCGCCGCTGAGCGCGTCGACGACGGCCGTAGCGTCATCGACCCAGCGCGTGTAGTGGTCGGGGTTGCTGTTGATCTGAACGCGGTGTGCGGCGTGGCTGGGGGGCATGTTCTGCCAGTCGTCGACGGCCGCGAGCCTGGTGTAGAACATCGTGGCGGCCTTGGTCGGGTTCAGCCGGTCCTCTAGGCTCCCCCACCACTCCTGCTGCTGGAACAGACCGACTGACGACGTCGGGGTGCCGTCCGGGTTCAGGACGCCGCCCGTCTCGTAGTCGCCGTAGCCGATGTTGTTCAGCGACGCCTCGCCCATAGCGGTCATCACGCCGATGATCTGCGCATCTTTGCCGAGCTGTAGCTGCGTTGCGGCATCCATGATGAGGCTGGCATTCACGAGCTGGTCGCCCTTCCAGCCCTCAATGCCCTCTGGCGGGAGCTGCGACGGGTCCACGACGCACGCTGATGCGTCGGCCCGCTGCACGGATGCGAGCACGAACGTCGTGCCGAATGCGAGCAACAGGACTGCCGCGATAACTCCCGCCAGGGTCTTCATGCGTCGTCCTGGCGCCCGTCGCCTCGCATGCCCTCGTCGGTGTCGGTCAGGCCAACCTCGATCGACGATCGCACGTGCTCCACGTGCGTCTCAGGGACGGCGCCGTACTTGAAGATGTACTGGCCGGGGGCGAGCGTCTGCAACGTCTCAGCGGTGCTGGGGTCGAAGCCGAATGTGCGCACGGCCCAGTCGGCGTCCTCCTTCCGATCCTGCCGGAAGACGTAGATGCTCTGGGCTTCGCTGATGACGGTGCGGCCGGGTGAATCGAGCGGGATATCGAGCCCCTTGTGGAACACGAACACATTGTTCAGTCCGAGTCCACGGCTGAGCTTCTGATTCGACTTCAACAGGTGAGCGGCCGGCCCCTCCACCATGTCCCAGCCTTCCTCGTTGATGCAGGTTGTCTGCCAGCCGGGATCGGTGCGGAGGCGGCCGAGCATCCACTGGTTTCCGATCGCACGGACGACGTGCGACGACGGCCCTTCATTGGGGAGCTGTGAGATATCGAAGCTGGTCAGCTTGCCGGTGAGGTCGACGCCCGCGCTTGTCTCGCCGTCGAGCAGTCCGCCGTACTCGTCGAGCAGCCCTTCCAGAGTGAAGCGGATGCCGAGGCCGGCCTGGTGTAGCCGGTCCAGCGCGTGTGCGGTCATATCGCTCTCGTCGGCCACCGACCCGAGTAGCGGGAGGATGTCGGCCAGGGTCGGCTCACGGCCTTCCTCGTGGACGGCGAGCGTCTTTTTCAGCGCCGATCGTGCCGCTTTCTCTTCCCACTCGTCGAGCTGGGCGCCGTCACGCGCAATCCGCACGATTGCGTGGAGCAGCCGGTACGTGCCGGCGGAACCGATCTGATTCACGATGAGGGGATCGAGCAGATTCAGACGGGAGCCTGAGCCTTCTGTGGTGAAGCGGATCGGCTCGCCCTGGCCCCACTTGCGCACAAGCTCGGCGTACTCGCCTTCGCCGGCACGGTTCTTCTTGTCGAAGATGACGGCTCGGCGGTAGCGAATGACCAGCGGGCGGATGACGTAGACCGTCTTGACGAAGCTCGACTTTCCGCCTCCGACGCCCCCGCACACGATCGAGTTCGGGCTAGAGATCAGCCGAGGCGTCGAGTTGTAGGCGGTGACGGGGTCATGCGTGATGATCGTGTGCGACAGCATGTCGCGGCCGTTGGCGACGCCCTGCGTACCTGTCACGGGGCCGATCAGTGCGGTGTTCAGGACGGATGCCTGTCGGGTCGTCGACGGCGCGCCTTCGAGTGCCGGCGCGTAGTACCCGCGGGCCGCCTTGCGAGCCTTCACCCTCCGCTTGGGACCGGGCAGCTCATACGGGGAGAATTCGCCGTGTGCAGCGTCGACGGGCTCCGTCGTGGCGACGTCGACGACCTCGGCCGCCTTCCGGTCGCGGCGTGAACGTCGTGGTGCTGTGGTGTCGCTCATGCGATCGCCTCCTTATCTCCGCCGCCGGCAATGAGCCGCATCGCCTTGGCGCCGAACGTCGGAACGTGCGGGCGGATGCCGCGCCCGATCGGCCAGGTGGTGCCGCTCGCGGCCGGCTGGTACGAGTCGAGCCATTCGAGCTTCTGGATGCCGACGCCATTTGCGCACAGCTCTGCCAGCTCGCGGCTGCCGGCGGCGAGCAGCTCCCGACTCTCGGCCGTGATGGTCACGAACCCGACCCAGTTGGTGCCGTGGTGGCCGCTGCCTTCGGCAAGGTCATTGCGACGTCGACGAGCTGCGTCGACCTTCACGCTTCCCTCGTCCAGCGGGATCCTGCCGCCGGACGTCTCTGCGTGCTCGGTAGCGAGGTCGGACACTAGGGCGTGTTGATCAAGTCGGTCTTGATCCAGATCAGCGCGGCTGCAAGGCAGATGCCCGCGCGGTAGTTGCGGGCGAGCTTGTCTGAACGCATCGCGATGCCGCGCCACTGCTTGAGTCGGTTGAAGCACCGCTCGACGACGTTGCGGCCCTTGTAGCGGATCTTCTGCTCGTGCCCGAAATCGATCGGCCGGCCGGGATGCTTGAGACGGTGGGCGATCTGGTCGTCGCGTTCGGGAATCGTGGCGGCGATCCCGCGGGCGCGCAGCCACGCCCGGTTCGCCTTGGAGGGGTAACCCTTGTCCGCGAGAACCCGGTCGGGTCGGGTGCGGGGTCTGCCCTTGCCTGCGCGCGGGACCCGGATGTCATCGAGCACGGCGGTCATCATGGTGGTGTCGTTCACGTTCCCACCGGTGATCACCAGAGCTTGTCAAGTTGTGTGTGTGTGTGTGTGTAAGTGGGCGGGGTCTCGGGGTTAGAGGTAGGGCTGGACGCGGTCGGGGAAGACGAT
The DNA here is from genome assembly GCF_052099035.1 of Microbacterium sp. Taxonomy (GTDB): domain Bacteria; phylum Actinomycetota; class Actinomycetes; order Actinomycetales; family Microbacteriaceae; genus Microbacterium. The sequence goes on from NZ_JBQDSX010000122.1 coordinate 4,607, forward strand.
CGCGAGTTGCTCGAGGGCTTTCTTCCAATTCGTGACGACCTGGCCCTCGACGAGCCGCCCGGAGGCTTTGCGCCGCTCGGCGCGGAGGCCTCGTTCCTTTTCGCGGGCGCGGGCGCGTTTGTCCTCGATGTTGCAGATCGCGAGCCAGAGCAGTTTCACGACCGCGTTGTCGTTCGGGAAGTGGCCGCGGTTCTTAG
>NZ_JBQDSX010000123.1:0-4642 GCF_052099035.1 Microbacterium sp.
AAATGGAAACCGACGACTCACAGAACGTCCGGACCGAATGAAGGGGGCGGCTCAGGATCTCACCGGGGAAGATCGTGTGCTCACCACCTCGATCGCGCAGCTCATCCGAGACCACGTGCAGCTCGACGATGGTTCTCTCCCGTTGGGTATTCAATTCCTTTCCAAGCACGGACGCCCGGCGAACGGATCGGGGCTGTGCTGGGCGTATTGGATGCGCCAGGTCGACAGCGGCTTGGACGAGCCCGCCCAAGTCGTCGACGCTGAAGCGATCCTCGACGAGGACGCCGCGTACAAGACGGCGCAGGTGTTCTGCAAGATCAAATCGCGCTGACTCCGGCGGGGCGCGGTCGGTGATTTGGGTGTCGTTGACGGTGAAAAATGCCGCGTCCGGACGGACGGTGTTGGGGTCACGAGCGTCGTACCTTGGGCGTGCGTGATCGCGGTGGGTTGCTCGATGTGAGGCACGTGTGCCGTCGGTTCTACTCGGTGGGCTGACCGACGTGCGGGGCGGGGGAGAGGCGCGGCCCGATGGAGGTCGCTGACTCGCTTGGCTCGCGTCGATCCACACCGGAATCAGGGCAGGACTACGAGCAGCTGTGTGCCAGTCGGGTGACACGCATCATGAGTGTGTTTGCGGACGCGGGACGCAGTCGAAAGTCGCGGAGGCAGGGTCCCGTCAGTGCGGCGGGAATCCCGGCTTCCACTTCCTGGTCCTCAGCGGGGTGGGCTGCTTTGAGGATAGACCGATCTGATGCTGTCGGGAACAGTTGGAGCGCGCAGTGATTGGCGAGCTAACGTCCCGATTCTTGCGCGCTACGGTGATGAGAACGGACGGTTGCTTGTGTGCCGTGTGGAGTCGGTTTCGTGTCGCGGTCAGGAGTGGTGGTGGGGGTGGAATCGAGTGAGGATCGTGCGCAGTGGGACGCGAGACTTGTCACACTGTCGGACGCGTCAACTGTCGACCTGGGGCGGGTTGCGGAAGGGCTCGGCCGGTGTGAGTACGAGGAGCGAACGCGACTCGCGATTGACTTGGTTGAGCATCCGAATTTCAGTGTCGTTGAGGCCGTTCGAACCGTCGAGAAGCTGAACGTGATGTGGTGGGGTGACGACCCGATCGAGTGCTCAGCTGGGGCAGCGGCACTAACTGCCGCCCTCGCAGCTCACCGACAGATCTAGCGCCCGAGCTGCGTGCACAGCGGTCGTCAGAGACGGTGCCTTCGATGGCCGCACGTGCACTTCATGCGCGTGCTCAACCGCAGATGTGCCGAGGCGGCGTCACGCGTTCGCGGCCCGCATTAACGTGCCCGTGATCTGACCTCGCCGCGACCTGTTCGACCACCGTGGTGGCACTGCTTGCGAAACCGCGCGGCGAGATGAGGCTCCGTCGTCTTGCATCCGCAGGTCGGCTACCGCACCCAGCCTGACGGAGCAAGCTATAGGTTTAGCTGTGCTAAACCGGCTTGGCCCTCGACTTTGTGTCTCGGGCTTGGCACACTGGTGGTGTGGTCCCCGGGGTTGCGGGTTCGCTGCGCTGGGCCGGAAGGGGAGTGGTGTTCATGGATGAGCAGGCTCCGGTTGGGCGTGTGTTTGATCGTCGTCGTCGGGCGAATGTTGCGGGTGGTCGGCAGCATCGTCATGAGGTGAAGGTGTCGCCGGAGGAGGAGGGGATGCTGCTTCGTCGGGCGAACGCGAAGGGCATCACGGTCGTGCGGCTGTTGGTGGAGTCGGCGCTTGCTGAGGATGGTGGTGAGATCGCGTCTGATCGGCGTGCGTTGATGGTGGATTTGTTCGCGGCGCATCGCACGTTGGCGAGTCTGGGGAACAATGTGAATCAGATCGCGAAGGCCACGAACGCGGAGGGTGGTGTGCCGGGGGAGTTGGTGGAGCCGTTGCGGCACACGTTGGACGCGGTCCGTGCGGCGGCTGCCGTGTTGACGGACGCGATCGAGGAGCTCCCGAAGCCATGATGCCGAACGTGGTGCGCGGGGATCGCATGGCCGGGTTGTTGACGTATTTGGTTGGGCCTGGGCGCTCGAACGAGCACGCTGAACCGCATCTGGTGGCGGGGGATGCGCCGATGATGTCCTGGTTCGAGGATGCGGAGCTCAGTGGTGCGTCGGCGGCGCAGATCGCCCGCTATTTGGATCAACCGCGGCGCGCGTTCGGGACCGAGGTCAACGGTGGGCATGTGTGGCATGCGTCGTTGTCGCTGCGTGCTGAGGAAGGGCAGTTGACGGACGCGCAGTGGGGTGCGATCGCGACTGACTTCGTGTCCGCGATGGGCTTCGATGACCACAATGGGACGAAGGCGCCGTGCCGGTGGGTCGCGGTGCGGCACGGTGTCTCGGCGAACGGTAACGACCACATCCACATCGCGGTGAATCTGGTCCGTGAGGACGGGACGAAAGCGCCCATCCACAATGACTACTACCGTGCGCAGCAAGCCGCCCGTGGCCTGGAAGTTTCATACGCGTTGGAGGAGCTGGAGTCCGTTCGTCAGGAGAGGGCGACGCGCGGATATGACCCCGCCGAGCGGGAGGCGCAGGCGCGCGCTCGAGCGCGCGCTCGGCATGACCGGGAGCGGGCGAACAGTGGCGAGAAGCTGCCTCCTTGGGAGGCGTTGGCGGGTGACGCTCGCCGGGCGAAGATCGCCGCTGAGCTGCGCACGGATCAGCCTCGGTACCTGCTATCGCTGCGCGTGCGGGGGGCTGCCATCGCGTCGCACGATGAGGGGGAGTTCGTGCGCCGGTTGCGTCGCTCTGGCGTGCTCGTTCGGCCGCGGTTTGCGGATGGTCGAACCGACGTGGTGACGGGGTACTCGGTCGCGGAACGCCCCTCGTTTGGGGAGCGTCCGATTTGGTACGGCGGTGGACAGCTCGGCCGTGATCTGGCTCTCCCGAGGTTGCGCGCGGAGTGGTCGGATACTCCCGCGGGTGCGTCTGCTGCGGCTCGTGAGTGGGAGGCCGCGTATCGGGGGCGACGGGTGGTCGCACCTGGGCGTGAAGCGAAGGACATCGATCCGGAGATGTGGGATCGGCAGAGCAGTGAGTTGACCGCCACCGTCACGCGGTTGCGAGAGGTTCCGGTCGAGGATCGCGAGACGTGGGCGAGGGTCGCCAGGCAGTCAGCGGGTGTACTTGCGGCGTGGTCGAACGCGACCGAGAAAACGCCGGGGCATCTCGCGCTCGCGTCCGAAGCGCTTTCGCGTTCCGCGCAAACGTACCGGCGTCCTCCGCGGGATCTGGACGTGAACCGGCCGGCGTTCGCGGGCACGGCGATGCTCGTTGCGAGTGCGACCCGAGGCGGGCAGGGGATCATCGCGCAGCAGGCGATGATGCGGCAAATGCTCCGCCTCGCTCAGGCCATCCACGACGCGAATGTTGCTGCAGGCCAGGCGAAGCTGGCTGCGCGGCTTTTCGATGACACCCGGCATCGACTCGTCGCGGTGCGCAAGCGCCTCGACGCTCGAGCGTTCGAGGTGAAGTGGCCGTTCCTGCAGCGGAACGTGACATTGCCCGGACGAGCATTCGGTCCGCATACGGAACGGGACCAGCGCGCGTTCGACATTGCCGAGAACATGCGGCGCATGTACCCGCCCCTAAACCCCGGCAAGGGCCCATCGTCGCCACCCGCCGTCGACCGGAGGCACCTCAACACGCGACCCGACCGCGATCGTGGGATCGGGATGTGACGCGTCGGCCCCGCGCGTACAGACTCGGTGGGCAGTTCCGGCAAGGAGACTGAGCCTGCAGCAATTCGCTGACAGACAAGATCAAGGAGACCCGCATGGTCAAGACGACCATCCACCGCCTCATCGACGACCTCGACCAGACCGAGATCCCCGACGGAGAAGGGGAAACCGTTCGCTTCGGGCTGGACGGGAAGAGCTACGAGATCGACCTCACCGACGCGCACGCCATCAAGCTGCGCAGTCACTTCAACCGCTACGTCGAAGCCGGCCGCAAGACCAGCACCACCACGCGTTCGACGAAGACGAGCTCATCGAAGCACGACCTGGCTGCCGTGCGAGAGTGGGCACGAAGCAACGGCCACGAGGTGTCCGCGCGTGGCCGCGTCTCGGGCGAGGTCCTCAGCGCGTACGACGAGGCCACTGGCTCGTCACGCTGACCCATGGTGCGGCGCCGCCCGGCGCGACGTCGAGAAGGAGCAGGCGCGCGCGTCGGATGGATGTCGCCTCCGGTTGTGCCGTCACCTAATGTAAGTACATGCTCTCCACAAAGGCGCGGGCTCTGCTCGAGTACGAGCGCGCGCACCCGGAGATGGACCAGGAAAAGCTTGCCTGGCTGACGAAGAACGGGTGGCCTGTCGGTCGTCACGCAGAACAGATCGCACGTCTCTTGCTTGACGTCGATGTCATGGCCGAGTTCCCTGATCTCGCCGCGCGCTCCTCCAAACGCTACGAACACGGTCTGCGCACACACCGACCTCAATGAGCGCGACGGGCCGACCGGGATGGGAAGCCCGAAACGGCGCGAAGTTTCAAGCGCAGGTCGATGGCTTCTCGCAGCATGTGAATGATAAACAGGGTCTCTGAATCACCATCTCCCCTGGTCAGAAGCCAAATCTGATAATCCACGTTATGACAATCGGACCCTCCCTCGAAGAAGTTTCATTGGTGATC
>NZ_JBQDSX010000124.1:0-4427 GCF_052099035.1 Microbacterium sp.
ATCTAGACAAGTGGGATCGCCTCGACCGTTCCGGCCGCGACCAGGCCGTGGGCCGCTTTCAGTCGAACGGGGCACCGCTGACGAGTAGCCCGCACGAGCAGGCGGCAGAGTTCGATGAACCCGACTTCGAGGCGAAGACCTCGACCGGGTTCACCGTGATCCCGGAGTTCTCCCACATGGCGAGAGCCCGCCCGGTAGAAGCAGGCGAGCGGATCTTCCGTCGCGCCTACAACTATCAGGGGCCACCCGTCGGGGATGAGCTGTCGGAGTCGGGGCTGATCTTCGTCTCCTACCAGGCGGACGTGGAGCGGCAGTTCGTGCCGATCCAGCGCCGTCTGGACGAGCTCGATCTGCTGAACGAGTGGACGACCCCGATCGGCTCGGCCGTGTTCGCGCTCCCTCCCGGATGCGCGGAGGGCGGCTTCATCGGCGACACCCTCCTCACCTGAGCCGACGTGCCCTGCGCTCGGCTCGATGAACCAATACAACAACCAACATCAACTGTTGACTGAACGAAAGACACACACAATGCGAAAGAACCATGACTCGAACAAGCGCCCCCTCCTCGTGACCGGGGCTGCCGCCCTGGGCGCGCTCGCGCTCACCCTGGGCGGCGCGGCCGCAGCGCAGGCGCACGTCACCGTGAACGCGGATACCGCCGCGGCGGGCGCCTATTCGGTGCTCACCGTGAGCGTGCCCCACGGCTGCGACGGATCGGCCACGACGAAGGTTGCGATCCAGATCCCGGACGGCATCAACGCGGTCACCCCGACCCGCAACAGCTTCTACACGGTCGAGAAGACCATGGAGCAGCTGGACGAGCCGATCACCGATAGCCACGGCAACGAGGTCACCGAACGCGTCGCCGAGGTCGTCTACACGGCCTCGACGCCGCTGCCTGCGGATCAGCGCGACGTGTTCGAGCTGTCGCTGCAACTCCCCGAGGACGCGGCAGGCGAGACCCTGTATTTCCCCACCGTGCAGAGTTGCGAGGAAGGCGAGTCGGCGTGGGTGCAGATCCCCGCAGACGGGCAGGATCCCCACGAACTCGAACTGCCCTCGCCCGCCGTCGAGGTGACCGCCGCGAGCGATGCCGGGCACGGTGACAACGCCGCCGAGGAATCGACGGAGGCTGCCGGCGCGACGGAGGCGACCGGGAACGATCAGACGCCGCTCGTAGTGACCTCGCTGGTCATCGGCGGGCTGGGCCTGATCGCGGGAGTGATCGCACTCATCCGGGGCCGTAAGCAGGCATGACCCTCACCATCGCCGGGGAACACCCACCGCGCGCAGGGCGCACGGTCCTGCGTGCGGTGGGCGCGCTGCTGCTCGGGCTGCTGTTCGCGCTCGGGGCCGGGGTCGCGCCCGCGCAGGCGCACGCCGAGCTGCTGAGCACGAATCCCGAGGACGGTGCCGTGCTCGATACGGCACCCGCCACGGTGGAACTGCGGTTCAACGAGCCCGTGCAGCTCATCGAGGACGCGATACGTCTGTTCCCCGGCGACGGTGACCCCGTAGTGCTCACCGCCCGCACGGTCGATACGACCGTCACCATCGCCCTGCCCGACGAACTCGGAGAGGGCGCGTACGCGCTCGCCTACCGGGTCGTATCCGCCGACGGGCACCCCATCGGCGGGGCGCTGACTTTCCAGGTCGGTGACGGCGACTACACCGTACCCGACACGAGCGCGGCACCCGCCGATCCGGTCATGACTGACACCATCGTGTCGATCCTCACCGTCGCGCAGTACCTCGGGCTGCTCCTCCTGGCGGGGCTGTTGTGCTTCGACCGCATCGTGCTTTGCCGCGCCGAGATCCCAGGCCCTGGTACTCGCCGGATCCTGCGCTATGCCATCGGCTTGGCGGTGGCAGCGTCGCTGCTGCTGATCCCGGCATCGGGGTCGCGCGTCACCGGCCACGAGTTCATCACCTACTTGCCCGAGAGCGGCGACCTCGTCCTCCTCCCCGCAAGCACCTGGATGCCTGGCGTCTCCTGGCAACTCCTCGCCGCCGCCGCTCTCGTCACCGTGCTCGGCATCGCCGCCACGATCCTGGAATCCCGCACGCGAGGGGTCGCGGGCAGGGCCCGGGCGCTCGGATGCGCGGCCCTCGCGCTTGCCGCACCGCTCCTGGTCGGCCACACCCAGACCGTACAACCCGTCTGGGTGATGCTCGCCGCCGACTGCGGTCACCTGGTCGCCGGGGCGTTCTGGCTCGGCGGGGTCGTCGGGCTGCTGCTCTATCTTCGTGCCGCGCGCCCAGCAGTACGCGGTGGGCGGCCCCGCATCCCGCCCCGGGAGACGGCCGAGGTGGTCGCCCGGTTCTCTAGGTTCGCACTCTACAGCGTGATCCTGCTCGCGGTCAGCGGCACGGTCATGGCCGTGCTCATCGTCGGTTCCTGGCAGGCTCTCGTCAGCAGCGGGTACGGCTTGCTCCTCACGATCAAGCTCATCATCGTCGGAGCGGTCATCGCGGTCGCCGCATGGAACCGCACCGACCTTCTGCCCCGCATCACCCGGCACCCGGCCGACGAGCGGCAGTGGGTGAGCCTGCGCCGCACCCTCACCGTCGAGGCCATACTGCTGGTCGCGGTGCTCGCGGTCACCGGGTTCCTCACCAACACCAGCCCCACCACGACCCCCGAGCATTCGCACGGCACCGAGACCACCGCACCCACGGAGCAAGAGACGCCCGTGCATGCCGAGTCGCAAGGACTGACCGTCGACGGCACGATCACGCCAGCGGCCACCGGGAAGAACACGGTCACGTTCCGCCTGGAATACAAGGGCGAACCCATCACGACCGAAGACGTGACGGTCGAGGCACGCCTGCCCGAGCAGGAACTCGGCCCGTTCACCGCAACCCCGCAGCTCGACCCGGCGACGGGCGAGTATGAAGCGGCGCTCACGATGCCAGTGGCGGGCGAGTGGCAGATCCAGGTCACAACCCGCATCGACACCTACACCCAACCCATCGCGATGATCCCCGTTACCGTTCGTTAAGGTGTAGGGCGGCTTCAGCGGCACATCGCACTGCGCTTTGACCCCACTAGAGCCCGCGCGCCGGGCCCTCGTGCCGGGGTGCGCTTCGATGCTGCTGCTCGTAGTCGTGTGACAGGGTGCGCTCTCGCTCGGCTAGTTGGGCGTCACGGGAGGCCTGTGCTGCGCGGGTTTGCTCGATCCTCTCTATGGCTTCGGCAGGGGTGAGCGTGCGGAGCAGTTCGGCTTCCTCCCGCGCCTGGCTCGCGGTGTTCGCTGCTCGTGCGGCTTGTTGCGCGGGGTTGGTGGTGAGGTATGCCTGCTGATTGCGGATCACCCGTTCCGAGCCGAACACTCGCGCGAACGCGACGAGTCGTTCGGTCTGTGCTCGCTCTGGCCGGTTCAGCAGCGCGTCGCGTGCCGCCCGGTGCTCCCGTTCGGCGTCGAGCACGCGCGGGTCGCTGTCGATTCGGGGCCGGGTGACTCGCTCCACCCACGCATCGGCGCGTGCGTTCCACCTCGGCGGCTCGCCCCACTCGCTCGTCACCTGCTGGCATGCTTCGGCGGTGCGCGTCTGGACGTTCTCGTGTTCGTCGCGGGCGCGGCGCTTCCCGAACCACGACGACGCCCGCACCTGCTTACTGGCTTCCTGTTCAGCGGCGTCGGCCTGCTCCCAGTCGGCAAGTGCCCCTCTCGCCGCGGAGACGATCGGCGCGGCGACCTCGGCGCGCACCTGCTCAGCACGCTGCCGTGCGGTCTGCTCGGCTGCTCGCGCCATCTCCCGTACTTCGACCTCGCGGTCGCTGAGGGCGGCAAGGGCGGCGCTGACTTGTTGCCAGCGTGCGGCCTGGGCCTCAGCCGTTGCCGCGCGCTTGTCGAGCGCCGCTATCTCGTCGTTCACGAACCGCACGGGGCCGTGCTCAGTCAGCCCGGCGACTTCTTCGACAGCGCGGCGGGTGGCGTCGGCAAGGCCTCGGTCGGCACGGTCGCGCTCCATCGCCTCGATGAACTGCGCCCTGGCGTCAGCCAGGTTCTCGGCGACGACGTGCAGCACGTTCGACTCTCGCCCGCGGGTCATCCCGACGTACACGCCCGCGGCGCTGGTGGAGTCGGTGAGGATCGTGTGCGACCCTGCGACGGTCGCGCCCTGCACCCCGTAGGCGGTCGCCGCATATGACAGGTGCGCGTGCTCGGCCACATAGTCGGCGGGGAGCCTGACGGTGCGCTGCCGCTTCCGACCGCTCCCGGCCTCGCGCACGGAGACCGCGCCATCGTCCTCGACGTGCTGCACGACCCACTGCTGCCGATTCGCCACCCCCACATCGGTGTTGTTCTTCCGCGTCTGAATCACATCCCTGACCCCGATAGGCAGGCCGTCGTTCCCGTACACGGTCGTCGTGTCGTCGACGACACCGTGCGAGACTCGCTCCTCGCGGATGCGGGCGTTGA
>NZ_JBQDSX010000125.1:0-4379 GCF_052099035.1 Microbacterium sp.
GTGTACAGCGGATGCTTCGGATACGTCGGCGTGGACGGCACCGCCGATCTGGCAATGGTCATCCGAAGCATCCTGATCGACCGTTCTCATGCCGTTGTCGGAGCCGGCGGCGGTATCACCTGGGGTTCTGTTGCACGCGACGAAGTCGCGGAGGTCGCAACCAAGGCGAGAGCGCCACTGGCGGCTCTGGGAGCCGACCTTCCTGAGGACTGGCGGAGCGAGTGATCCGATATCCTGGACGTTGCTGACTTCCGCAATCCGCTTATCGAGATTGGTCTTTCGTTGTCTGAATTCCCTGCTTCCTCCACCGAGGCCGCCGATGAATCGCTGTCGGTGCACGCCATCCAAGCCAAGTGGCAGAAGTACTGGGCCGACAACGAGACCTTCCTCGCCGGCGGCGCCGACGACAACCGTCCGCGCAAGTTCGTCCTGGCGATGTTCCCGTACCCGTCCGGGGACCTGCACATGGGGCACGCCGAGAACTACCTCTACTCCGACATCGTGGCGCGCTTCTGGCGTCACCGCGGGCACAACGTCCTGAACCCGATCGGCTGGGATTCCTTCGGCCTTCCCGCCGAGAACGCCGCGATTCGCCGCGGCGCGGACCCGCGCGAGTGGACGTACCAGAACATCGATCAGCAGAAGACCGGGTTCAAGGCCTACGGCGTCTCCTTCGACTGGACGCGCGAGCTGCACACCTCCGACCCGGAGTACTACCACTGGAACCAGTGGCTGTTCCTGCAGCTGCACGAGCGCGGCCTGGCGTATCGCAAGAAGAGCCCGGTGAACTGGTGCCCGAACGACCAGACCGTGCTCGCCAATGAGCAGGTCGTCGACGGTCGTTGCGAGCGCTGCGGCGCCGAGGTCATCAAGAAGAAGCTGACGCAGTGGTACTTCAAGATCACCGACTACGCCGACCGGCTGCTCGACGACCTGAACCAGCTCGAGGGCCGGTGGCCGCACAAGGTGCTGCAGATGCAGCGCAACTGGATCGGCCGCTCGATCGGCGCCGATGTGGACTTCCGCATCGAGGGACGCGACGAACCCGTCACCGTGTTCTCGACCCGTCCTGACACGCTGCACGGCGCCACGTTCTTCGTCGTCGCCCCGGATGCTGACCTGGCATCCGAACTCGTAGCAGACGCATCCGACGAAGTGAAGGCGACCTTCCGCGAGTACCTCGAGAAGGTGCAGAAGACCACCGACATCGATCGGCAGTCCAGCGACCGCCCGAAGACCGGTGTGTTCCTCGAGCGCTTCGCGATCAACCCGGTCAACGGCGAGAAGCTGCCGATCTGGGCCGCCGACTACGTGCTCGCCGACTATGGACACGGTGCAGTCATGGCCGTTCCCGCACACGACCAGCGCGACCTCGACTTCGCGCGCGCCTTCGACCTGCCCGTGAAGGTCGTCGTCGACACGACAGCTCCGATCACCGGCGCCATGCCCGTGATCGAGGTCGATGCAGACGGCGTGCCGATCGATTCCGCTGAGACTCTTGACGATCAGCATCCGTCCGTCACCGGTGTCGCGCTCTCGGGCGAGGGCCGGATGATCAACTCGGGTGACCTGAACGGTCTGTCCAAGCGCAACGCGGTCGCCCGCGCGATTGAGCAGCTGACCGCCGCGGGAACCGGCCGCGCTGCCAAGAACTACCGCCTGCGTGACTGGCTGATCTCGCGCCAGCGCTTCTGGGGCACGCCGATCCCGATGCTGCACCACGAAGACGGCTCCGTGACACCGGTGCCCGCCGACCAGCTGCCGGTGAAGCTTCCGAGCGTCGAGGGGCTGGACCTCTCACCCAAGGGCTCATCCCCGCTGGGCGCAGCCGAATCGTGGGTGCGCACCGTCGACCCTGAGTCCGGCGAACCAGTGCTTCGGGATGCCGACACGATGGACACCTTCGTCGACAGCTCCTGGTATTTTTTGCGCTTCCTCTCGCCGAACAGCGACCAGTTCGCCTTCGATCCGGCCGAGGCTGCGCGCTGGGCGCCGGTCGACAGCTACATCGGCGGTGTCGAGCACGCGATCCTGCACCTGCTCTATGCGCGGTTCATCACCAAGGTGCTGTTCGACATGGGTCTCATCGACTTCACCGAGCCGTTCTCGAGCCTGATCAACCAGGGCATGGTGATCCTCGACGGCGCGAAGATGTCCAAGAGCAAGGGCAACCTCGTCCTCTTCCAGGAAGAGCTCGACAAGTACGGTGCCGACGCGCTGCGCGTCGGACTCGCATTTGCCGGCCCCGTCGAGGACGACAAGGACTGGGCCGATGTGTCGACCACGGGTGCTCAGAAGTTCCTCGCCCGCGCGATGCGGCTCAGCCATGCGGTCTCGAGCCCCGTGGATGTGCTGTTCAAGGACGGCGACGCCGCGCTCCGCCGCGGTACGCACAGGCTGCTGGCGGATGCTCCGGGGCTGGTCGAGCAGACGAAGTTCAACGTGCTCGTGGCGCGTCTCATGGAGCTCGTGAACCTCGCCCGCAAGACGGTCGACTCCGGCGCGGGTGCCGGCGATCCTGCTGTGCGCGAAGCTGCCGAGACGGTTGCCGTGATGCTCGACCTCATCGCGCCGCACACCGCTGAGGAGATGTGGGAAGCGCTCGGCCACGAGCCCTCCGTTGGCCTGGTCACCTGGCGACAGGCCGACCCTGCCCTGCTCGTGGAGGACACGATCACCGCAGTCGCGCAGGTCAACGGCAAGGTCCGCGCTCAGCTCGAGGTCCCTGCCAAGATCACCGCTGACGAACTGGAGGCGCTCGCGCGCACCGACGAGCGCGTCATCCGTGCGATCGGCGACAAGGAAATCGTCAAGGTGATCGTCCGCGCACCCAAGCTCGTGAACTTCGCCGTCAAGGGCTGAGCTCGACTGTCGGCGCCCGCCGTTGAACGAGCGCCCGCGGGCCGTTGAGCGAGCGGAGCGAGACGAAACGGGCTGAGCGAGCGGAGCGAGTCGAAGCCGTTCTCCACACACACCGTTATCCCCAGGTTCTCCACCGAACCGGTGATCACGGCATCCACCGACTCACCCTGCGCCATAGCGTGGCGGGGTGCCAGCGAGTGAACGTGTGTCTGCTCCGGCGGCGCGATCGCGTCTGCGGCTGAGCATCGGTGCGGCCGTCGTGGTCGGACTCGTCGTCCTGTCCGGCGCGGTGGGCCTGGGGATCATGCGCGGGCAGGCACAGCCCACCCAGACCGTGCAGATCAATGCGTCCGAGGGCGACGATGTCTCGGTCGGCGGTGAGTTGTACGTCCACGTGCTCGGTCAGGTTACGAACCCCGGGCTGTACGTGCTCGAACCCGATGCCAGGGTGGTCGATGCTCTTGCCGCGGCCGGCGGCACTCTCGACGATGCGGATCTGCAGGCGGTGAACCTCGCACGGCTGCTCAGCGACGGGGAGCAGCTGATCGTCCCCGGGGTCGGCGCCGCCGCTGAGGGCGGGAGCTCGGCCCCGGTCGGCGACGGTCTCATCGACCTCAACAATGCCGATCAGGCCGAGCTCGAGGCCCTGCCGCGTATCGGGCCCGCACTGGCTCAGCGGATCATCGACTGGCGCGAGAAGAATGGTCGATTCGGCGCGGTCGATGACCTCCTGGCGGTCTCCGGGATCGGGGAGAAGTTGCTCGCAGGCATCCGTGATCTGGTGCGGGTATGACCGGCGGCACACGCGTGCGCGATCTGCGGCTGGTGCCGGTGGCGCTGTTCGTCTGGACTGTCGCCCTCGCGTGCGTGTTCGTGCCAGCGATGTCATGGTGGTGCGCAGGACTGGCAGCGGCCTGCGGGGTCGGCATCCTGCTGCTGATGTGGCGGCGCGGAGAGGAGCCACGTCCGAAGGGCGGACTCGTCGCGGTGATCGCCTTCAGCATTGTCGCGGCAGCGATGAGCGCCGGGTTCGCCCAGCCGCAGCGCGAAGCTGCCGCCGAGTTCGACGGCAGGGTCATCGAGGTGATCGGTGAGATTTCGTCGTCGTCGACGGTCGGCAGTGACGGGCGGGTCTGGTTCGATCTGCAATCGAGTCGTGCCGGTGCGCTGGGAGAACCGGAGCCGCTGTCGGTGCCCATGCGCATCGGCGTCGATCCCGGGCGCGGTTTGGACCTGGGCGCCGTCATCCGCGTCACCGGCGATGCGATGGCGACGGATGCCGGTGAACGGGCGGCCCTCGTCGTTTTCGGAATGCGGGTCGAAATCCTCCAGCCTGCACAGGGAGTTTTCGGCGTCGCAGCTCAGGTTCGTGAGGATTTCGTCACCCGCGCGACGAAACTCCCCGAACCCGGTGCCGGGCTGCTGCCCGGACTCGCCGTGGGCGATACCCGCGCGGTCTCCGAGGAGCTTAACGCGGCGATGCTGACCAGTGGCCTGAGTCATCTGACCGCCGTGTC
>NZ_JBQDSX010000126.1:0-4351 GCF_052099035.1 Microbacterium sp.
TCTCCGTTTAACGCGCCGACCCCAACTCACCCTCAATCGGTGGATCCAGGCTAAATACGCCAGGATCGCCGACGAATCCAGGCCCTTGCCGCGGCAGCGGCCCGCGCGGAGTGTGGGGCGAGACGTCCCAGGATCAGAGGAGAGGATATGCGCGCTCTGGCCCGGCAAGGCAAGCGGACTGTGAACGTCGGGACCGTGGCGGATCCCGCCCTGCACGTCCCCATCGACCTCGTCAGGCGCCGCGGAACCGTGTTCGTCCTCCGCGCGTACAGGGGCCACGCGACCACAATGCCGACGCACGAAGGAGGAACGTCTTGTTCGAGAACGAGACGAACGACCAGCTGACCTTTCAGGATCCGGTGACGCGCTTTCCGGAGATTTCGCCGCCGAAGCAACATCAGTCCGAGCCAGGTCTCGACACGGAGCTCATCCCGCAGACCGACCGCGGCCAGGACTCCTATCGCGGGACCGGACGCCTCATGGGCCGGAAGTGCCTCGTCACCGGCGCGGACTCGGGAATCGGGGCGGCGATCGCGATCGCCTTCGCTCGCGAGGGCGCCGACATCGCGCTGTCCTACCTCCCAGCCGAGGAGGAGGACGCGCAGGAGATCAAGGCGATCATCGAGGGATCAGGCCGCCGTGCCGTCCTGATCCCCGGCGATATCTCCGACCGTGCGTTCTGCGAGGAGCTGGTCGCGCGAGCCGTGGATGCGCTCGGCGGCCTCGACGCTCTCGTCAACAACGCGGGTCGGCAGATCGCCGTCGAAGACATTGCCGACCTGTCGGACGAGCAGTGGACCGCGACGTTCGAGACGAACATCCACGCGATCTACCGGATCTCGAAAGCGGCCGTCGCGCACATGCCGCCCGGCTCGACGATCGTGAACACGACATCGATCCAGGCCTACCAGCCCTCCACCCAGTTGCTCGACTACGCCTCAACGAAGGCGGCGATCAACAACTTCACGAAGGGGCTGGGGCAGTCGCTCGCGCCCCGCGGCATTCGCGTCAACGCGGTGGCCCCGGGACCGATCTGGACCCCGTTGCAAGTCTCGGACGGGCAGCCCAAGGAGGCGCTCCCCAAGTTCGGCAAGAGCACCCCGCTGGGTCGAGCAGGGCAGCCGACCGAGCTCGCACCCGCCTATGTCTTCCTCACCTCGCCGGAATCGAGCTATGTGATCGGCGAGACGCTCAACGTCAACGGCGGTACGCCGTCGCCGTGAGGCGGGCGACGGCGGGACAGGGCACGCAGCCCAGAGCGAGAGGACGCTGGTGACGGAGATCGCCGTCGACTGGTTCAGAGGCATTGCGGTAATCGCTCTCATGCCCACCATGAGAGCCGTCAATATGCTCAATCTTCTCGATCTCGCTTGCGCATTTCTGAATCTGTCAAGAAGATCGAAGGTGTGACTTCAGAGATCCCCGTCCCCCACCCCGCGCCGACACACTCCGTCGCCGACGATGTGCTCGGCATTCTCTGCGGCACCATCGTCGTCTCGGTCGGCCTGTTCCTGCTGCGCGCGGGCGGCGTCGTCACCGGCGGCACGGCCGGACTCACGCTGCTGCTCGACTACACGACGCCCGCCCCGTTCGGCGTGCTGTTCCTCGCGATCAACCTGCCGTTCTTCCTGCTCGCGATCCGCAGCAAGGGGTGGGGCTTCGTGCTGCGCAGTGCCCTCGCGATCGCGCTCGTGTCGGTGTTCGCCTCGTTCCACGCGCTCCCCGGCATCGGGGCACTCGGCGAGATCACGCTGAACCCGTTCTACGCAGCGGTGATCGGGTCGGTCGTCGCCTCGGTCGGCGTCATCATCCTGTTCCGCCACGGCGCCAGCATGGGCGGGTTCAACATCGTCGGCCTCATCCTGCAGGACAAGCTCGGGTGGCGCGCGGGATACGTGATGATGGTCGGCGACGCCGCGGTCGTGGCCGCGTCCATCGCGACCTCGACCTGGCTCGTCGTCGCGGCCTCGGCCCTCGGCGTCGTCACCATGAACCTCGTGATCGCGTTCAACCATCGCCCGGGGCGCTACGTGGCCGCCACTGCCCGACGTCCCTCGGCCCGCGTCTGACGCTCGGCTATACCCGCTCAAGGTCGAACAGCACGGCCTGCTGCGGCGCGAGAGCCGGCAGAGGCACGCCCACGGTCGCCAGCACCGAGCCCGGGAGCGTGATACCGTCGCCCTCCGCCTGGGTCACCCACTCCGGATCCGCGATGCCGATGCGCCGCGCGGGCCCCAGCTCCGTGCCCACGCGCACGCGGTAGGCCGCGCTCGGGTCGACACCGGGGAACGGCACGACTCCGGGCTGCCCGGCCTCGGTCGTGGTGAAGCGCATCCAGGTGTACAGAGCCCGAGAGCCGTCGGCTGCGACCACGCCCGTGAGCGCGGCGTCGTCCGGCAGGTCGGCGTTGACGACCTCGCCCGTGCGGACGATCCCGCGGATCTCGCGGTACAGCTGCGACCACGCCGAGATCGCCGCGATGTCGTGCTGCGGCAGGCGCGTGATATCGGCCTCGATGCCCGAGTGCGCGAACAGCGTCGTGGCGAGGCGCAGCGACAGGTCGGTGCGGCGCCCGGTCGTATGCGACAGCTCGTCGCCGATGTGCGAGCCGATGAGCTCGGGCGGCACGATGAGCCGCGTCCAGCGCTCGATGCGGGCGCGCTCGACCGGGTCGTTGCAGTCCGATGCCCAGAGGCGCGAGGCGCGGCCCAGGATGCCGAGGTCGGCGCGGCCGCCGCCGGACGCGCAGGTCTCGATCTCGAGGTCGGGGAACCGGGAGCCGAGCTCGTCGAGCAACGCGTACAGCGCACGCGTCTGCGCGTGCACCGCGGGCCGCTGCGTGTCGGTGCGGCGGGTGACGGGCTCGAGCAGCTCGCGGTTGTGGTCCCACTTGATGAAATCGATCCGGTACCTCTCGACGAGCCCCGCGATCGCCTCGAGCAGATACGCGTACGCCGCCGGATTCGCGACGTCGAGCACGTACTGGTGGCGCGCGGCGGGGCCGAGGCCGGCACGCGGACCGAGGATCCAGTCGGGGTGCTCCCGCGCGAGGTCGGAGTCGAGATTGACCATCTCGGGCTCGAACCAGAGGCCGAACTGCATGCCCTCGGCGCGCACGACATCGACGAACGGATCGAGCCCGTCGGGCCATACGCGCTCGTCGATCTGCCAGTCGCCGAGACCCGCGTCATCGGCGCGGCGCCCCCGGAACCAGCCATCATCGAGCACGACGCGTTCGACGCCCACCGCCGCCCCGGCTCGCGCGAGCGCGGTCAGCCGGTCGAGATCGTGCGCGAAGTACACGGCCTCCCACGTATTCAGCACGAGCGGACGCGGGCGCTGCGGGTGCACCGCGCGCGAACGCACGTGCCCGTGGAATCGGTGCGCCATGCCGTCGAGGCCCTCGTCCGACCAGACGAAGTAGGCGGTCGGCGCCTCGTACCGCTCCCCCTCGGCGAGCGACACCTCGCCGTGCCGCAGCGCCTCGCCTGCGCCGAGCACGGTCGCGAATCCGCCCGCCCCCTCGGGAAGGCTCTCGACGAGGTATTCGGCATCGCCGCTCCACCCGTAGTGGCACGCCCAGACCTCGCCGCGACGGAAACCGAGATTCGGGGTTCCGAGCGCCATCAGGAACGGGTTGTCCTGGCCGGGCTTGCCGCGGCGGCCGCGGCGCACGTGGCTGCCGCCGCGCACGGGGCCGCGCTGCGGCGCGCGCTCCCGGCACCACTTGCCCGTGAAGTCAAGCAGCTCGCTGGCTCGCTCGGGCACGGGCAGCAGTGCCCGTAGCCGCTCGAGGGCGTATGGTGCGTCGTCGCCCGCGAGCGATCCGTCGCGCGTCGCCGCGAGGTCGACGGCGAGCACGCCGTGCGGATCCATACGGTACGCCGCGTCGATGACGAGGCCCGCGAGGCGATCTTCGAAGCGCAGCAGGATCGCGGATCCGTCGACGCGCGCGTCCGTGAGCGCGGGTCGGTGCATGACGTCCGCTCCGCCGATCGATCCCTCCTGACCGGGCGTCCCGGACCACCCGCCGAGTACGACGGGTGGTCCGGGACGCCCGGGGCACGTCGGGAGAGTCGTGCAGCACGGCGGCCGTCGACGCCGTGCGCAGCGCGCGAGCGGCGTCGGGCTCGAGCGCGCCGAGCGCGGCGCCCCAGTGCAGCACGCGCGGCACGGATCCGGAGGCGTCGATCACGAGGCTCGCGCCCGCGGCCTCGATCTGAAGCACACACTCTTCGTTCGTCATTGATTCTCCCCTCTCAGGCGGTGGCGTGCGCCGTCGCACCCACCGGAACATACATCACCACGTGCAGGTCGCTGGCGTCGGACGGCACGAGCCGGTGATGCTCGA
>NZ_JBQDSX010000127.1:0-4332 GCF_052099035.1 Microbacterium sp.
CGAACGCCGACGCGAACACAATCGCGAGCAGCACCGGGATCACGACGACCGTCAGGGTCTGCAGCCCCCAGATCAGCCCGGCCGCGAGCACGACGATCGCGACGATCTGGATCGATCTGGTCGCGAGCGTGCCGAGGCTGTCGCGCCACGGATTGTGCACCGCACGGGCGAGAGCCTGAGGCGCGATGGAGCGCGGCGGCCCGGAACGACGACCGAACATAAGTTTCCCCCCTGGTCGATGTCCTCCTATCCTGCCCGATCGACCCTCTGCGGTCTCACCGACCGGCCAAGATTTCCTCGTGTCGGCGCTACTTCACGGCCCCGGCGGTCAGACCGCCCACGATGTACTTCTGCAGGAAGAGGAACAGCGCGACCACCGGCAGCGCCGCCATCACCGCGCCGGCGGAGAACGCGCTCCAGTCGGCGTAGCGCGGGTTCGACACGAGCTTCGTGAGCCCGACCGCGAGCGTCTGCACGTCGGAATCGATCAGCACGACCGATGCGACGACGAACTCGTTGACCGACGCGACGAAGCTCAGAAGCGCGACGACCGCGAGGATCGGCGTGACCAGCGGCAGCACGATCGTGAAGAACACGCGCGCGTGGCCGGCGCCGTCGATCCGCGCAGCCTCATCGATCGACTGCGGGATCGTGTTGAAGAACCCGTACATGAGATAGGTGTTCACGCCGAGCGCGCCGCCGAGATACACGAGGATCAGGCCGATCCGGCTGTTCAGACCGATCGCCGGGAACCAGTCGCCGAGCGCGCTGAGCAGCAGGAAGATCGCCACGACCGCCAGCAGCTGCGGGAACATCTGCACGATGACGATCGCGATCAGCCCGAACCGCCGCCCGGTGAATCGCATCCGCGAGAAGGCGTATGCGGCGAGCGCCCCGAGGAACACCGTGAGGATCGCGGTGATCCCCGAGATGATGAGTGTGTTCCCGAACCACGCGACGAACGGCACCTGCGGGTTCGTGAGGATCCGCTCGAAGCTGTCGAACCCGATCTTCGAGAAGAGCGCGTTGGATCCCGTGAGCGTTCCGTTGGGATTGAGGGCGCTGGAGATGACGAACACGACCGGCATGAGCGCGACGATCAGCACGAGCATGCCCGTGACGTGGCGCCATCCGGTGTCGAGGAACCATTTCTTGGCGTTCATCCGTTCAGCTCCTCGAGCGACTTGGTGCGCCGGAACGCGAGGGCGGCGATCACCGCGACGATGAGGAAGATGATGATCGTGTAGGCGCTCGCGAGACCGTAGTCGCGCGTCTGACCGGTGAAGGCGACCTTGTAGACCATCGAGATCAGGATGTCGGTGTGCCCGACCGGGATCGCCGCATCCGAGTCGCGCGGCCCGCCGTTGGTGAGCATGTACACGACGTTGAAGTTGTTGAAGTTGAACGCGAACGACGAGATCAGAAGCGGCGCGATCGACACGAGCAGCAGCGGCAGCTTGATCAGTCGGAACACCTGCCACGGCTTCGCGCCGTCGACCGTGGCGGCCTCCTGCAGCTCCTCCGGGATCGATTGGAGCGCGCCCGTGCACACGAGGAACATGTATGGGAACCCGAGCCAGATGTTGACCATGAGCACCGAGACCTTCGCCATCCATGGATCCGTCAGCCAGGGGATTGAGGCCCCGCCGAAGATCACCTGATTCAGGAATCCGAAGCTCTCGTTCATCATGCCCGCCCACACGAGCGCCGAGAGGAACGATGGGATCGCGTACGGCAGGATCAGCAGGGATCGGTAGACGCGCCGGGCCCGCATGCGCTTGTGGTTGAAGGTGATCGCGAGGAACAGGCCGATCGCGAACGTCGCGGCCACCGTGATCGCGGCGAACGCGAACGTCCACAGCGTGACGTAGAAGAGGGGGCCCGCGAGGCGGGAGTCCGAGACCGCCCGCACGAAGTTGTCGAACCCGACCGCGACCTTCCAGCCCGGCAGCAGCTCCTCGCCGCTGTCCGAGGTGAACGCGCCCGTGCCGATGTCCTCGTACACGGTGCCCGTGGCGGTGTCGGTGATCACGTCGCCGTCGTAGTCGAGCGTCGACGTGTAGCGGTACGCGCTGGATCCGTCGGGCGTGCTGAGGCGGCCGTCACCGGGGTCGTCGCTGAACGCGACCGACAGGTCGGCGACCTCGCCCTGGCGCTCGAGCACATCGGCGAACTGCAGGCTCTCCCACCCGTCCGCCGCGACCGCACGGTCGCCGTCGAACGTCGCGTCGACCGCGGCGAGCGGATCCTCTGCCGTCCCGAGCAGCGCGTTGCCGCCGGGCGAGGTGACGAGCAGCCCGAGCTCGCCGCCCGACTCGACCACCGTGACGGGGTACGCGGGCGAGTCCGGAACGCGCTCGAGCGCAGAGGCCATCAGGGCGTTCACGGCCTGATCCTTCGAGCCGTTGTGACCCGTTCCGTAGTTCGTGAACCCGACGTAGCCGGTGTAGAGCAGCACGAACACCTGGAACAGGGCGAGGAAGAAGACGCCGGGCGCGAGGTACTTCGCCGGCAGCGCGCGGCGGGAGAAGTAGATCCAGTTGATGAGGATCGCCACGGCGACGACGATCGCCAGCACGCCCCACTCGGCGAAGGTCGCGAGCACGAACACGGCGTACACCGCGATCGCATCGACGATGCCGACGATCACGAGCTTCACGATCATGCCGCGGATGCTGCCGCCCGCCTGATCCGCGATGCCGCGCGCGCGATCCTGCCGGCGGCGACGGCTCGGATCCGTCGTCATGCGCTCGGTCTGCGTACTCACGGCGCTCCTCTCAAGTCATGGCGGTCGCCGCGTTCTGCGGGCGCGCTCGCGCGCGGGCCGCAGAAAGCGGCGACCAGTCGGGGTCGGCCCGGATCAGCCGATGGCCGCTTCGATGTCGGCCGCGAGCTTCTGCCAGCGCTCGACCGGCTCGGATCCGCCGATGATCTCGGCCTCGGCGATGCCCCAGTACTCGAACACGGCGCCCATGGCGGGGACCGCGGGCATCGGCACGGCGTTCTCGCCGACGGTCGCGAAGCCCGCGATGATCGGGTCATCCGACGCGGTCTCGGCGGCGGCGCTCAGCGCGGGGAGGATGTTTCCGGCCTCGAACAGCGCGAGCTGCGCTTCCTCGGTGCCGATGTAGTTGACGAGGAAGTCGGTCGCGGCGACCTTGTTCTCTGACTCGGCGGAGAGGAAGAAGCCCTTGACGCCGGCGAACGGCGCGGCGACCTCATCGGTCGGGCTCGGGATCGGGTCGATCGCGACGTCGATGCCCGCGTCGACCGCGGCACTCACGTTCCACGGACCGGTCAGCCAGAATGCGGCGTCGCCGTCGAGGAACGCCTGCTTGGCGATGTCGCCGTCTACGTCGGTGTTGAACTCGCCGGATCCGTTCTTGCCGTGCTCGCCGAGCCACGCGGCGAACTCCTCGCCGCCCGCGTTGCCGATCTGCAGGTCGGTCGCGTCGTATCCCTCGTCGTCCGTGCCGAACACCTGCGCACCGAACGCCGTCTGGAAGGGGTACAGGTGGTACGGGTCGCCCTCGGCGCCCTGCTCCACGATGAACGGGCTCTCGAGGCCCGCGTCGTTACCGGCGGCGATCATCTCGTCGAAGCTCGAGGGCTGTTCCGGAACGAGCTCCTGGTTGCGCAGCACCGCGATGTTCTCGACCGCGTACGGGAGCATGTAGACGGTTCCGTCGTAGGTTGCGGCGTTGATCGCGACGTCGAGGTAGTCGCCGGCCGCGTCGCCGAGCTCGAGCGGCGCGACGACGCCGTTCGTGGTGAGCTCGCCGAGCCAGTCGTGCGCACCCATCGCGATGTCGGGGCCCTCGCCGGTCGGAACCTGCTGGATGAAGTCATCCTTGATGTCGCCGGTGTCCTTGCCGACGATGTCGACGGCGACCCCCGTCTTCTCCTCGTACGCGTCCGCGGCGCCCTGCAGCGAAGAGGTGCGCTCGGAGTCGACCCAGACGGTCAGCGTCGTGGACGCCGCCTGGTCGGATCCGGCGCTCGCCGCGTCGTCCGCGGGCGCGTCTGCGTCGGATCCGCCCGAGCATCCGGCGAGCCCGAGCGCTGCCACGAGGGAGAGAGCCGCGATTGCGCGGGTCGGCTTTGTCACCGTCATCGGTGTGGCCTTTCGTCAGTCTGGCAACAGCACCAGATTTGTAAGCGATTGCAGTCTTGGAACGTTAGCGATGCCGACGCGAGGATCCGTGTCGAGAGTCGTTAGCGAAATCCAGCATGCATGACGCGTTCGCAAATTGCAAACGTTTCCATTTTATCGACGCATCCCCTACGCTTCTGAGCATGACGAACGAATGGTGGCGCTCCGCCGTGATCTAT
>NZ_JBQDSX010000128.1:0-4302 GCF_052099035.1 Microbacterium sp.
GAAGGGCTTGGGGTTGCGCTCCCCAGGTTCGCGGTCGACGCTGCCGACGGCGTCCAGTGCCTCGCCGAGTCGGGTGCGGTCCTCGCCACGGAGTGTGATGAGCCGCCACGTCGGCATTCGCGAACCATCCGAAGAACCTGTCGGCGCCGGCCGCGTCGAGAAAGATGTTGGCCCCGGGCCGAACTGGTTCGCAGTTCGCCCTTGGGTATGGTCCTCCCTTGGACGTCCTTGGAGGCGATCGAGCACAGGCACCGCCCCAGCGCGAACGCCGCCAGCCCGACCAGGATCACGACCCCGGCGACCAGGCCCTGCCCGAGCGCGGCGGTTCCGGCGATCACTCCCGCCGAAGCGGCCTGCACCAGAGCGCCGGAGATGAACACCCACTTGCGGAACCGCACACGGACGATGAGTGGCGTGAGGAACGCCTGCGGGAGCATCGAGAGCGACTCGCGGATCGGCACCAGTAGGCCCGTCAGCGCCACGGGAACGCCGAGGGCGTTGAACAGCCACGGCAGCACGGTCGAGGCGTTGACGATCTGATCGCCCGAGGACTGGAGCGCGTTGGCGGCCACCAGTCGAAGTCCATTGGGCGCGAGATTGCGTCGCACCTCAGGATCGAGCTCCTGCTCGGCCCGCTTGTCCCGGTGCAACACCGCCGAGTAGATCCGCTCCCCAGCGCTCATACCCGGGAATCTAGACCGCGCCCGCGACATCCGCGAGACCTCTGTTCGACGCTCGCGTCTGCGCGCGGAACTCCATCCGTTATGCCCGTGTGCGCATAGTCCCACGACACGTCGGGCGGGCTGGTAGCGTGTAGCGCATGGCCGCCGCGCAGCGCATGCCTCTGACGCCGTTCGTCGACGTTCTGCCGTTGCCCGAGCGCCTGCTCGCGCGCGATCACAACGGCCGTCTGACGGTGCGGATCCGTACCGGCTCACACAGCTTCCATCGCGATCTGCCCCGGTCGCGTGTGTGGGGCTACGACGGCACGCTCCCAGGCCCGACGATCGAGGCTGAGCGCGGCCACCCGGTCCGCGTCGAGTGGCGCAACGAGCTTGACGGCGGGCTGCCCGTCATCGTAACGATGGCCGGCGACGAGGTCGACGCCGACGGTGTGCCTGTGCAGTGCAGTCCCGGTCTGAGCGGCGGCACGCCGGACCCGCACGCCGCGGCGCTGACGGGACACTCGGTCGTGCACCTGCACGGTGGCCTGACACCGGCCGTGTACGACGGCTGGACCGAGAACCTCTTCGCACCCGGCCAGCTCGCCGTATTTGACTACCCGATGGACCAACGCGCGACGCTGCTCTGGTACCACGACCACGTGATGGGCGTCACTCGGTTCGACGTATACGCCGGGCTGGCGGGACTGTGGATCATCCGCGACCAGCGCGAACGTGACCTCGGGCTGCCCGAGGGACCACCGTACGAGGTGCCGCTGCTGCTGCAGGACCGTAACTTCGGACTCGACGAGGGCGGTCGGCTGACCGGCCAGCTGGTGCACAAGACCGACCCTGGGGTGATGGAGGCCTTCGCGCCGTTCACGGTCGTCAACGGCAAAGTCTGGCCTATCCTCGACGTCCAGCCCGCCACGTACCGCTTCCGCGTGCTCAACGGCTCCAACGCCCGCACCTTCCGGCTCGTGCTGCTGCGAGACGGCGTGCCCGAATTCGATCGCATCACTCAGATCGGCACCGACTCGGGCCTACTCCGCGAGCCCGTCGCGCTGCCACCCGACGGGCTGGTCCTCGCCTCAGCCGAGCGCGCCGACCTGCTCGTCGACTTCTCGGACCTTCAACCGGGCACCGAGCTCACGCTCTACAACACCGCCGGCGCTCCGTTCGATGGCGCGCCCTTTCCCGCCGCTGATGCCGCCGATGCCGCGGATCTCGACGCGCTGCTGCCGTACCCCCAGGTCATGCGTTTCCGTGTCGTCCCGGGCCCGGTCGCGCACCGTCCGGTGCCCCGCGAACTGGCGACCGACTTCGCCCTGCCAAAACCCGAGGAGCTGGACGCGGCGCCGCGGCGTGCCATCGCGCTTGTCGAGCGCGAGTTCGAGGACGTACCCAACATGCTGACCATGCGTGAGCTCGCCGTTGTCGACGACGAGGACGAGACGACCGGTCCGCTGATCACCCTCACCGACGGCGACCACACGACGCGCTACCGCGCGGTTGCCGCCCACTTCGAGGACACCGCCACGTTCTTCCCGATGCTCGGCCAGTACGAGATCTGGCAGCTCATCAACCTCACCGATGACACGCACCCCATCCACATCCACCTCGATCCCTTCCAGGTCCTCGCGCGCCGGCCCATCGGCTGGGAGATCCCCGACGACGGCATCGGCGATCTCGACCTCAGCGCGCGGATCACTCTCGGTCGCGACCCCGACGACGAGCTCGACCACGTCATCGACGCCAACGAGCGCGGGCTCAAAGACACAGTCCGCGTCAACCCCCACGAAATCGTCGAGATCGCCGTCCGGTTCCACGCCTACAGCGGCCGCTACATGTACCACTGCCACATCCTCGAGCACGAGGATCGCGATATGATGCGGCCCTTTGTGACCATGCCTCCCGAACTCATGCCGTTCATGGCGTGACCCTGGCACGTCAGGAGCGCCAGGGAATACAATCGATTCGCCATGTTGAAGTGGGAGACGGGCAGCCACTTCTGCTGGCCCTGCACTGTACGACGCGCCAGGCCCGCGAACATCGAATCTGCTGGGCGCCCGTTCGCGTTTGAGAAGGAGTACGAGAATGGCTATTCAGGATAAGGTCGCATTGGTCACCGGAGCCGGGCAGGGGATCGGGCGCGGCATCGCGCTTCGTCTCGCCGCCGACGGTTTTGACATCGCCGTCGCGGACATCGAGCCGCAGCGCGAGAAGGGTGATTCGGTCGTCGCCGAGATCGAGCAGCTGGGCCGAAAAGCGGTCTTCGTCGCTGCGGACGTGTCGAAGCGCGACCAGGTCGTTGCCGCTGTCGACGCAGCCGCCGAACAGCTCGGCGGGTTCGATGTGATCGTCAACAACGCCGGCATCGCCCAGATCAAGCCCGTACTCGAGATCACCGCCGAAGAGCTCGATCAGATCTTCCGGATCAACGTCGACAGCGTGGTCTGGGGCATCCAGGCGGCCGCAGCGAAGTTCGAACAGCTCGGTCACGGTGGAAAGATCATCTCCGCGGCATCCATCGCGTCGATCCAGGGGTTCCCCATCCTCAGCGCGTATTCGGCCTCGAAGTTCGCCGTTCGCGGCTTCACCCAGGCGGCCGCGCAGGAGCTCGCTCCGAAGGGCATCACGGTGAACGCTTACGCGCCCGGCATCGTCGGCACCGGCATGTGGGAACTCATCGACGCCGAGCTCAGCAAGATCAACGGCAAGCCACTCGGCCAGAACCTCAAGGAAAACGTGGAGGGCATCGCGCTCGGCCGCATCGAGACCCCCGAGGACGTCGCGAAGGTCGTGTCGTTCTTCGCCGGCCCCGACTCGGACTACGTCACCGGCCAGGTGCTTCTCGTCGACGGCGGCATGCTTTACAACTGAGTCATCACTGACCGTCTCACCACCCGCCGCGCGTCGGCGTGTGACCCTCCCGGGCGCCCTCCGGTATCGGCAGCTCAGCCCGCAGACCGAGCAGTCGGAAAGGCCTCGTGAAGATCAGACGAAGTCACGACCGGATCGTACTCACCTGCCCCTCGACGCGACCTGCGTCGGGGGGCTTTTTCGCGCCCACAAATCGGCGCCCAGTGGTGCAGCCACCTCGATACGCCTGTACTGAATTACGTATCGAACGCGTCAGCCGCAACCTCCGCGAGCTCGAGGTCAGGGCGCGCACGCACGTCCGGCGGGTTCTGCCTGCCGGGACGCTCACCGCGCGTCGAGGGCTCCCGGCGAATGTGGTGTTCGCAGCCGCCTTGTCCATGGCGTTCTTCACCGCAGACCTGTTCATTCCGCTCGCCCTTACCAGCGTGCGAGGGATCAGCGCTACACTCGCCGGGATCGTCCTGACCGCAGGCATCATCGGGTGGACCGCCGGCGCCTATGCCCCCGCCCGGCTCCTGAAGTGGGGCATGACCAAGGGGGGCATCGCGCGCCTCGGAGCGATTCTCGTCATCGCGGGTTTGACGGTGATCGGTGCCGTGATCCTCACCACCGTCCCCGTCCCCGTCGCCGCCGTGGGCTGGATCATCGCCGGGCTCGGCGCCGGTCTCGGTTTCACGATCAACTCCATCGCCGTCCTCGATGATGCCGCTGGCACGGTCGGGCGCGCCTCATCGCAGATGGAGCTCGGCAACCAGGC
>NZ_JBQDSX010000129.1:0-4229 GCF_052099035.1 Microbacterium sp.
CCGGCCACGTCGACTTCACCGTCGAGGTGGAGCGCTCGCTGCGCGTGCTCGATGGCGCTGTTGCCGTGTTCGACGGCAAGGAGGGCGTCGAGCCCCAGTCCGAGACCGTCTGGCGTCAGGCTGACAAGTACAACGTTCCGCGCATCTGCTTCGTCAACAAGATGGACAAGCTCGGTGCGGACTTCTACTACACCGTCGACACGATCATCAACCGTCTCGGTGCCAAGCCGCTCGTCATCCAGCTCCCCATCGGTGCAGAGAGCGACTTCGTCGGGGTCGTCGACCTCGTCGAAATGCGCGCACTCGTCTGGGAGGGCGACTCCAAGGGCGACGTGACCATGGGTGCCTCGTACGAGGTCCAGGAGATCCCGGAGAACCTCAAGGAGAAGGCTGCCGAGTACCGTCAGCTGCTTCTGGAGACCGTCGCCGAGACCGACGACGCTCTGCTCGAGAAGTTCTTCGGTGGCGAAGAACTCACGGTCGCCGAGATCAAGGGCGCCATCCGCAAGATGGTCGTCGCATCCGAGATCTACCCGGTGCTCTGCGGCTCGGCATTCAAGAACCGTGGCGTTCAGCCCATGCTGGATGCCGTTGTCGACTACTTGCCGAACCCCCTCGACGTCGGTGCCATTCAGGCGCACGACCCGAAGGACTACGACACGATCGTCGAGCGCCACCCCGACTCGAACGACCCGTTCGCAGCTCTCGCGTTCAAGGTTGCTGTGCACCCGTTCTTCGGTCGCCTCACCTACATTCGCGTCTACTCGGGTCACCTCGACTCCGGCTCCGCGGTCGTCAACTCGACCAAGGGCAAGAAGGAGCGCATCGGGAAGATCTTCCAGATGCACGCCAACAAGGAGAACCCGGTTCCCTCGGTCACCGCGGGCAACATCTACGCGGTCATCGGCCTCAAGGACACCACCACCGGTGACACCCTCACCGACCCGGCAGCTCCGGTCGTCCTCGAGTCGATGACGTTCCCCGAGCCCGTCATCGAGGTCGCCATCGAGCCGAAGACCAAGGCCGACCAGGAGAAGCTGGGTGTCGCCATCCAGAAGCTCGCTGAAGAGGACCCGACCTTCCGCACCGAGCTCAACCCCGAGACCGGTCAGACGACCATCAAGGGCATGGGCGAGCTGCACCTCGACATCCTCGTGGATCGCATGAAGCGCGAGTTCAACGTCGAGGCCAACGTCGGCAAGCCCCAGGTGGCGTACCGCGAGACGATCAAGAAGGCCGTCGAGAAGTACGACTACACCCACAAGAAGCAGACGGGTGGATCGGGTCAGTTCGCAAAGATCCAGTTCAACATCGAGCCTCTCGATCTGGACGCCGAGAAGACTTACGAGTTCGTGAACTCCGTCACCGGTGGTCGCATCCCGCGTGAGTACATCGGATCGATTGATGCTGGTTTCCAGGACGCCATGAACGTCGGTGTTCTCGCCGGCTTCCCGATCGTCGGCGTCAAGGCGACCATCGTCGATGGTGCAGCCCACGACGTCGACTCCTCGGAGATGGCGTTCAAGATCGCGGGCTCGATCGGTATGAAGGAAGCTCTGCGTCGCGCCAACCCGGTACTTCTCGAGCCGCTCATGGCTGTCGAGGTTCGTACGCCCGAGGAGTACATGGGCGACGTCATCGGCGACCTGAACTCGCGTCGTGGCCAGATCCAGTCGATGGAAGACTCCACCGGCATCAAGATCGTTCGTGCTTCGGTGCCGCTGTCCGAGATGTTCGGCTACATCGGTGACCTGCGCTCGAAGACTTCGGGTCGCGCTGTGTACTCGATGGAGTTCGACTCCTACGCTGAGGTCCCCCGGGCCGTGGCGGATGAGATCGTCCAGAAGACCAAGGGCGAGTAAGCCCTTCGCCCGGGATGCTGCGTCTCGGCGCGGCATCCCGGACAACATACAACTTCACAAAGCTCTCTCTACTAAACTGAGAATCAAACCCCGTAGCGAACCGGTCACAATCCAGTGCCCGGCAATCTCTACACGAACGTCCTGAGGAGGACCCAGTGGCCAAGGCCAAGTTCGAGCGGACCAAGCCGCACGTCAACATCGGAACCATCGGTCACGTTGACCACGGCAAGACGACGCTGTCCGCAGCCATTTCCAAGGTGCTCGCCGACAAGTACCCGTCGGACACCAACGTTCAGCGTGACTTCGCCACGATCGACTCGGCGCCGGAAGAGCGCCAGCGTGGTATCACGATCAACATCTCGCACATCGAGTACGAGACGCCGAAGCGTCACTACGCTCACGTTGACGCTCCCGGCCACGCCGACTACGTCAAGAACATGATCACCGGTGCTGCTCAGATGGACGGCGCGATCCTCGTGGTTGCCGCTACCGACGGCCCGATGGCTCAGACCCGTGAGCACGTTCTGCTCGCCAAGCAGGTCGGCGTGCCGTACCTGCTCGTCGCGCTGAACAAGTCCGACATGGTCGACGACGAGGAGATCCTGGAGCTCGTCGAGCTCGAGGTTCGCGAGCTGCTGTCGTCGCAGGGCTTCGACGGTGACAACGCTCCCGTCGTGCAGGTGTCCGGCTACCAGGCGCTCCAGGGCGACGAGAAGTGGACGCAGCGCATCGTCGAGCTCATGGAGGCCGTCGACGAGTCGATCCCGGAGCCCGTCCGCGACCGCGACAAGCCCTTCCTGATGCCCGTTGAGGACGTCTTCACGATCACCGGTCGTGGCACGGTCGTTACGGGTCGCGCCGAGCGCGGCACCCTCGCGATCAACTCCGAGGTCGAGATCGTCGGCATCCGCGACACCCAGAAGACCACGGTCACGGGTATCGAGATGTTCCACAAGCAGCTCGACGAGGCATGGGCCGGCGAGAACTGTGGTCTGCTGCTCCGCGGCACCAAGCGCGAGGACGTGGAGCGCGGTCAGGTCGTCGTGAAGCCGGGTTCGGTTACGCCGCACACCGAGTTCGAGGGCACCGCGTACATCCTGTCCAAGGACGAGGGTGGACGTCACAACCCCTTCTACACGAACTACCGCCCGCAGTTCTACTTCCGCACCACCGACGTCACCGGCGTCATCACGCTGCCCGAGGGCACCGAGATGGTCATGCCCGGCGACACCACCGACATGAGCGTTCAGCTGATCCAGCCGATCGCCATGGAGGAGGGCCTCGGCTTCGCGATCCGTGAGGGTGGCCGCACCGTCGGTGCCGGTACCGTCACCAAGATCAACAAGTAAGTAGCCTTACTGCTGGTTTCACCCGGCCCCGGAGCTCACGCTCCGGGGCCGGGTGTTTTTTCCGTGGCGGGGGCGGTGCCCGCCCGTCGACGTCGTCGCCGACGAATGAGCAGCAGCATCGCGGCACCGATGGCCGCGCCCGCGGTGTTCGCGAGCACGTCGCGCGGATCCCCGGTGCGCCCGGGGAGGAGCAGATCCTGGGTCAGCTCGACTCCGACAGAGAGCAGCAGCGCGGCGACGGGCACGGCGGGCACGAACCGGGGTGGGACGAGCGCGCCCGCGATGGCGGCCGCGGGGAGGTACAGCGCGACGTTGGCGAGCGACTCGACCGTGGCGTAGCCGATCCAGGAGGGCAGCCCGTTCCGGTGCGCGGAGTCGAGCCATCCACCGAGCGGGGCGCGGAGTTCGGCGTCCACGTGCTGCGGCCACAGGCAGATGGCGGCGATCGCGGCCAGGCACAGGACGCCGGCCGCGACGAGCAGCGTCTGCCGGGGGGAACGGCCGCGGCGTAGGGAGGGGGACGGGCCTGGGGTCACGAACCACGAGCCTACGGGGCGGTCGGCGCACGGTGGGGCCACCGCCGGACGTCCTCCGGTGACCGTGGATAAGTCCGCGGACCGTGCCGGTGGGAGGGCATATGCTGTCGCCGTCGCCACCCCCGAACGGGGGACGTCAGCGCGATGTCGCGCATCGGGGGAGCGACCGCCGCATCCAGACGGCTGCGGTGCGTCCAGCCGGCAGAGCCGGCGTACACACAAGGGGGAGACACATGTCTCAGAACTCACACGTCATCCGACGGACCGCGGTTGCCGCGGGCGTCGGCGCGGTACTGGCGATCGGATCGCTCGGCGCGGCGGGGGCGGCCCAGGCCGCTCCGGCGAGCGGGGCGGCGGCCACGCAGGTCCAGACGACCTTCGGCTGGGGCGACCACGGCAAGGGCGACATCGTGTCGTCGATCATCCAGAAGAAGCTCGACTGGATCCACTCCTGGTGCGACTGGTCGAAGCCCACGCCTCCG
>NZ_JBQDSX010000130.1:0-4149 GCF_052099035.1 Microbacterium sp.
CGTGCTGCTCAACCTTCAACGCGGGACCCGACGATCACGCTGGTGAGAACACCTCTCTGCCCATCCGGAAGACCTCGACGTGGACGACGCTACCTTCTGCACACCTGACCTGACGACGTTCTGCCGCCTGGACGAGCTCGGTCTCGTCGTGGTCGGGCAGCATCTGGAGCCTGACCGGGCGGTGCTCGAGTGCCGCGTGGTCGCGCGCGATGACGACGCGTTCTGCAGACAGTGCGGGGCCGAGGGCACGCCGCGTGGGACGGTGTCTCGGCGGCTGGCGCACGAACCGTTCGGGTGGCGGCCGACGACGCTGCTGGTCCGGGTGCGCCGCTACCGCTGCGAGAGCTGCGGGCGGGTGTGGCGGCAGGACACCACGGCGGCTGCGGATCCGCGGGCGAAGCTGTCGCGCGCGGCGGTGCGCTGGGCCCTGGTCGGGATCGTGGTTCAGCACCTGACAGTGGCGCGGGTGGCCGAGGCCCTCGCGATCGCGTGGCACACCGCCAACGACGCTGTCCTGGCCGAAGGTCGGCGGGTGCTGATCGACGACGAGGCCCGCTTCGACGGCGTCGCCGTCATCGGAGTCGACGAGCACGTGTGGCGGCACACCCGCCGCGGCGAGAAGTACGTCACCGTGGTCATCGACCTGACCCCGATCCGCGACGGCACCGGATCCGCCCGGTTGCTCGACATGGTCGAGGGGCGCTCCAAGCAGGCCTTCAAGCAGTGGCTCGCCACCCGCCCGAAGACCTGGCGAGATCAGGTGGAGGTCGTCGCGATGGACGGCTTCACCGGGTTCAAGACCGCCACTGCCGAAGAGCTGCCCGACGCGACCGCGGTGATGGACCCGTTCCACGTCGTCCGCTTGGCCGGTGATGCCCTGGACCGCTGCCGCCGCCGAGTCCAACTCGACTTGCACGGCCACCGCGGCCGCGCCAAGGACCCGCTCTACCGCGCACGACGGACCCTGCACACCGGCGCCGACCTGCTCACCGACAAGCAGACGACCAGGATCGAGGCCCTGTTCGCGATCGAGGAGCACGTCGAGGTCGAGGCGACCTGGGGCATCTATCAACGCATGATCACCGCCTACCGCCACCCCGACCGCGCCCAGGGCCGTGCTCTCATGACCGCGGTGATCGACTCGGTGGCCCGCGGCGTTCCGGCGGCCCTGAGCGAGCTCGTCACGCTCGGGCGGACGTTGAAGAAGCGCGCCGCCGACGTGCTGGCGTTCTTCGACCTACCAGGCTCGAGCAACGGACCGACGGAGGCGATCAACGGCCGACTCGAACACCTCCGAGGCTCCGCCCTCGGCTTCCGGAACCTGACCCACTACATCGCCCGATCACTCCTCGAAGCCGGCGGCTTCAGACTCCGGCTACACCCTCATCTGCGTTGAGCCGCTATATGTCCGCCGCTCTTGCCGTCGGCTTCCTGGTTCTCAGCTCAGGTGCGGTAGCGTCCGCCTCGACCTCAGCTCCGTCACCCGCTGCCCCCTTCTCCGTTACAGACGCTCGTGAGGGACCACAGTTCTATGCCGATGCGATCGTCAATGTGTCGGGGGATATCGACGGCGATGTGTATGCGGCGGGCCAGTCGGTAACCGTCAGCGGAAACGTGACCGGCGACGTCATCGCGGCTGCGCAGACGATCACAATCACTGGCACTGTGGATGGCAACGTGCGCCTGTCCG
Source organism: Microbacterium sp. (assembly GCF_052099035.1). GTDB lineage: Bacteria > Actinomycetota > Actinomycetes > Actinomycetales > Microbacteriaceae > Microbacterium. The sequence continues at coordinate 1,691 of NZ_JBQDSX010000130.1, forward strand.
CGCAGTCCATCACAATCAACGGGAAAGTCACTCACAGCGGCACAATCTTCGCCGCAGACATCAACATCGCCGAAACTGCGTCATTGGGTGATGACCTGGTTGGGGCGGCGAGCACCGTCGCCATCGCTGGCGAAGTGGGCCGTGACGTTCTCGTTAGTGTCGACCGCCTTACCATCGGGGGGTCAGTCGGTGGTGACGTCTCATACGTCAGCGACAGCAAGGCTCACATCGCGGACGGGGCAGTTGATGGCTCCGTCGAGCGTGTGGCGACCCCACAGTCACCCAAGGTCGAGGTGTCACCGTGGGCGGCGATCGTCGCTTGGTTTGTCGGTTTGCTGTATGCGCTGGTCGCGTTCAGTTTGGTGACGTTGCTTGCTGGGCTGCTTATTCCCCGCTGGCTGCAGCGAGTGACGGATCAGCTTGTTCCGTCCCCCTGGAAAGCGCTGCTGGTCGGGTTCGTTGGATCTTTCGCTATCCCGATCGGGCTGCTGGTCCTTCTAGTTACCGTCGTCGGCGCGCCGTTGGCGTTTGCAGGACTGCTGGTGTGGGTCGTGCTCACGCTGTCCACGTTCGTGTTCGCGTCCTTTTACATTGGTCGACTACTGCTGCGGGGCGGTCAGCATCCGGTGGTCAAGTCGCTGGTCGGCGGTCTGATCCTCATCGTCGCACTCCAGATCCCGTGGCTGAACATCCTGGTGTGGTGCGCGATGGTGTTCATCGGTCTCGGCGCTCAGCTACTGAAATTCCATGGCGAGCGACCCTGGCGGTATCGCTCCGGCACGGAATCCGCGCCCTCGCCGCTCCCTGCGGGAATGGTCAACGAGCAGGCACCTCCGGCGCTATGAGCCGCGCCACGGATGCAAAGAAGCAATCACCTCAGCCCGCCTCCGGCGCTCATCCGGACGAACCGCACCGTGGTGACCTCGCAGGGCGTCTGAACTGGCTCCGCGCGGGCGTGTTGGGGGCGAATGACGGCATTGTCTCGGTGGCATCACTGGTCGTGGGTGTGGCCGGTGCCACGAGCGAGTCGGCCCCTTTGCTGGCCGCTGGCGTAGCCGGACTTGTCGGAGGGGCGATCTCGATGGCGCTCGGCGAGTATGTGTCGGTGAGTAGTCAGCGAGACAGCCAACGGGCTCTCATCATCAAGGAACGGCGGGAGTTGGCCGATGAACCCGTAGCGGAACTCGACGAGCTCGCCGGGATCTACGAAGCGAAAGGTCTAAGGCCCGTGACCGCGCGTCAGGTGGCGGAGGAGTTGACGGCTCATGATCCGCTCACCGCGCACCTCGAGGCCGAACTCGGCATCACCGAGGCTGCCGTCGTTAGCCCCTGGGCTGCTGCTGGAGCGTCGGCGCTGGCGTTCACGCTCGGAGCGCTCCTCCCGCTGCTCGCCATCTTGCTTCCCCCGCAGGCGATCCGCGTACCGATCACCTTCACCGTTGTCCTCATAGCACTCGCTGTCACCGGGTTCACCAGTGCGAGGATCGGAGGAAACTCGGCTACCAGACCGACGATCCGGGTCGTGCTCGGCGGAGCGCTCGCACTCGCGGCGACTTTCGCACTCGGCTCCGCCCTCGGGACGACCGGAGTTGTCTGATGGCGACATTCGCTGTCCCCCGAAGATGTCGGTAAGGCCGCTAGGGTGTGTCTGACAAAGACTGGGAATGGGGACATTCGTACAGGGCGCCGTGAGAATGTCCGCTTGATCTGAGACCAGTGGGATGCCCGGGCTGGAGACCATCTGGCCGGCTGGCTCTTCTAGCGCGAGACTGTGTCCATGGATATTGAGCGGTGGTGGCCGAGGCTGAGCGTGGGAACGCGCGAGTGGCTGACGGCGAACAATGGCGAGGTAGTTCCGGCTTCTGTTGTGAGCGAGATCACCGATGCGGGTGGGGGTCCGGCCGCTGGTGCATGGTGGGTTGGAGAGTCCGGGGCCGACGGGAATTTCCTCTCTGACGCGGCGATCGATTGGATCGAGGAAGCAGCGAACGGTGAGCACTGAGCGTCCCTCGGCCTAGGTCGTTCCCCGCGGGACGCAGCTACAGATGGGGATCATGTCTCTGGATTCGCCGACTACGGATTGCAAGCGTCCCGACTCGTGCGCGCCCGTCCGAGGTCGTTGCGGGTCCCTGGGTGGTCCTCCTAGGCGCTAGCGTGTCGCTATGACGAGGGACAGTTCAGGGTTGGCGATGAGGTCTTCACCACGAAGTCCCGTGGTGTGATCATCGATATCTGCGCGACGCCGTCGGGGCAGTTCATCTTTGGTGGCGAGGACGCCAGCGGTGAAGTGACGTACTTCACCCCGAAGGGCGTTCAGCACGTGTAGCGTGTGTCGGACTATGCCCTGGTGCTGGTCCAGGCGATGGCGGAGTTGAGGACAGCTGCGGCGCGGTAGTTGCCAGCGGAAGGCCGTTCCCGTCAACAAGCTGGTGGATCTTCGTCGAGAGTCCGCAGCGAGC
>NZ_JBQDSX010000131.1:0-4052 GCF_052099035.1 Microbacterium sp.
TGATCTTCGCGGGCGACGCGGTGATCACGATCACGGGCGACGACCACTTCCGCGCTGACGCCGTCACGGCGATGGCCGTCGCTGCCGCGAGCTGACCCGAGGTGTTCCATCGATCGCTGCGCCGTGGAATCATGGCGCGGACGATGTGAGAACACACAATCTGGGCTCAGTACTCCCGGAATGCCGGGGCTTGAGCGCGTTGCGTGGCCGCGGCCTGGCTATTTAACCCTTCACACCAGCTTGGGTATACCCGGAACCCACGCTTGCCGGGCAGCTTCCCTGAAACGACACCGAGTTCAGCAAGATGCGCGCCGGTGAACCGGAACACGCCGCGTCGGTCCTGCTGTTCCACGAAGACGAGCAGGCCCGCAGCGAGATCGTCATCGCCGAACGGGCTCGTCTCCCCTTCGGCATCCCGCTGCCAGAACGCGACGAAAGCGCCCGGCTTGGACGGGGTGTTCCGCGCAGTGCGGATGTGCCAGGTCTCGTTGCCGATCACGGCAATCCCTGACTCGTAATCGCTGTTCTGTGTCTCGGGGCTCACCTCAACAGGAAATCCCATCTCGGCGGAGTAGGCCTCGAACGCGTTGAACCGCACTCGGACACGCTACCTCAGAGGCCGAACTGCGATGAGCCCCTCGAACGCGAGCTCCCGCGGGGCGCCGATCGCGCGAGAATCGGCCCCTCCCCCCTACGCCGCGGGGCGGAATCGTCGCGGAGGCGGATCGACGTCGCCAAACGCGTACCTCAGTGCGAGCCGGGGCTCGAGGTTCACCGCACCCCCGCCCGGGTCATGCAGAACGAACTGACGCCTGCCATCACGGCTGATGCGCCACCCCGAGTGGTGCAGCTGCATGTGGTGGAACCGGCAGAGCAGGATCCCCCGGTCGATGTCCGTGCGCCCGCCCTCGGAATACGGGTCGACGTGGTGCGCCTCGCAATACGACGACGGCCGGTCGCACCCGTGCCAGCGACATCCGCCATCGCGCACTGAGAGCGCCACACGCTGCGCTGGCGTGAAGAGCCGACGCTCGCGCCCAACATTGAGCGGGTCACCGCCCGCATCGACCGTAACCGGCACTGCCCCCGTGTCGCACACGCGCTGATCGATATCCGGCTGCGGCAGCGACACGAGGCCATCCTCGGTGTATCCGCCCGCACTACCGGTGACGGTCACGATCCTTACGCCAGCCCGACGTGTGCCGTGCACGACCTTCGCATCGGCGAGTGCACCTGCTCTGAGAAGGTCGGCCAACAAATCGTAGGAGAGCTGATCGAGTGAGCGCGGGTCCTCCACAAGCGCCTGCGCGACCTCCACCTCGGCGGCATCGACGAACCGTGGACCGCCGCGGCGTGGCCGTAGCGCCGAGTCGAAGATCGACCGGACCAGGGCGTGCCCGTCGTCGTCGAAACTGATCGACCCGCGGCGTCGGCCGTCGGCATCGGTCCAGGTGCGGAACGATCGCGCCTCGTACCGTTCGAGGAACCGCCGCTCGGCGCCTTCCGGGTCGAGACGATCCCGAATCAACCGTGCCTCATCACGCAGCTCTTCGACGGTGCGGTGTTCGGCTTCGTTCGCGAGCTGACCTGCCGCGGTCGACCATGCGTCCCGTGTGTCGTCGTCGACGGTTCCGGTCGCGTCTGTGGGCGGTTCTCCGAGCCCGCGGCGAATCGCGTCGCTCTGCGCGGACGATACCTGCCCGCGCATCAGCGCGTCGGCCAGCGGCGCATGCCACGCCGGCACGACACGCGCACCGGACGTGCCCACCGCGCCCGCGCCCGTCGCAGGGTCGGTCGTTGGTTCGGTCGCGTCCAGGACCGACTGGCCCACACGGATCCGTTGACGCGCCTCAGACTTCGACCCGCCGGTGATCACCTGCAAGAACTCAGCCGGAGAGCGGTGGCCGCGCACCTGCGCCATGCCTTCCTGCCCCGCCTCACGGGTGGAACGCTCGGCCATGATGCCCGCCGCGATCGCCTCAATGCGGCCCAACCCGCGAACAGCACCCGCAGCCGCTTCCAACGCCCGCACGAGCTGCTCATCGCTGAGCCCGCGCATCGCGCCCGTGAGGTCGCCAACGCCCTCGTCGAGCAGGCTGTCGAGGGACTCGACCTGCTCTCGGAGTTCGCTGAAAATGTCCATGCTCAAGTCAATCGCGAACCCCTGACAAAGTTAGTGACGGCGACGAAATCGCCCGCGCTCCCGTCGCTGTTCACAACCTTCGATGTGCGCATCACCTGCCGAGCGACGCAACGAGCAATACCCGATGCTCAACGCGCGCTCCCCCAGGTCGATGCGGCGACGGGCCACCATTACGCGTACCGCGCTCGGGGATGGTGCCCGCCGTTTTCGACCGCGCAACAACACCGCCCAACGTGGTCGACATCGCCACCGCACAGTTTTAAACTAAATCTGTTCACTGAACACGTTCAGCATTAAGGATCCCATGCTCTCGCTGCGCACAGAAAAGCGTCAGGCCACCAGATCCCGCGTCCTCAACGAGGCACGCCGCCTGTTCGAACAACGCGGATTCACGGCGACGACGATCCGCGACATCGCCCAGGCGAGCGACGTCAGCGTCGGCACGGTGATGGCCGCCGGCGACAAGCCCGCCCTGCTCGTACAGGTCTTCGACGATCTGATCGCCGCCGAACACGACGCCCGAAGCGCCCCGCCCACCGCTGGTACCTGCGTCGATCGGATCCTCAGCATCGTGGATCCGTTCGTGACGATCTTCACCGATCGCCAGGATCTCGCGAGGGCATACGCGTCGATCCTCGTCTCGGGAACCCACTCCTCGACGCTCTTCACGAGCCTCGCCGCGCAGCTCGTCGAGGAGATCCGCGCAGTACTCGGGAACTCAAACGACGCCGAAGAATACGCGACAGCCAACGCCGCCTACGTCGCCTACATCGGCACCCTGTTCTCCTGGTCGGCGCGCCATGGCGCCGACTCGAGAGAACTGATCGCCGCCCTCAGAGCCACCTTCACCACCATCTGCGAGAGGAAGTCATGACCCTCCTCCCGGACATCTGGTGGCCACCCGCGCTACTCGCTCTCGCGCTCCTGATCGACGTCGTGCTGTCACTTCGCCCGCCGAAGTTCATCCGCGACTGCCTCGACGGGGTACGCTTCCCGCGCGAGTGGTGGTGGACGCTCATCGTCATCAAGACCACCGCGGTCGTGGGGCTGGTGGCCGGGATCTGGATGCCCGGCGTCGCGTTCGCCGCGAACACCGGCGTGATCATCTACTTCGTGGCTGCCGCCGCGGCCCACGTTCGAGCCCGCTTCACGGGTACGGAGTTCTGGATCAACTGCCTCGGCATGCTCGCGCTCGCGATCATCGTGCAGGTGCTCTCGGTTCTGCCGTAGCGCCTCACTTCACGCTCCCCTGCGTCAGCCCGCCGATCAGCCACCGCTGCGCGAACAGGGCCAGCAGGTACACCGGAATGATTCCCGTCAGGCTCGCCGCCGCCATCTGGCCGAACATCACCTCACGCCCGCCCTGCATCAGCGCGATCCCCACCGGCAGAGTCTGCGCGCTGCCCGTCTGTGTCAGCAGCAGTGGGATCAGGAAGTCGTTGTACACGAGGATGAACACGATGATCCCGACCGCGGCGAGCCCCGGCGTGATGAGCGGCAGCAGCACCGAGACCAACGTGCGGACCGGGCCGCACCCGTCGAGCTGCGCTGCCTCGTCTATCTCGCCCGGAATGCTGCGGAAAAAGCCATCGAGCAGCCACACGGCCACGGGCGTCAGCATCAGCCCCTCGACCAGACCGAGCCCGAACGGCGAATTCATCAGACCGGCCGTGCGCACCAGCAGGAACAGCGGCACGATCGCGACAACCGGCGGCGCGATGTACGCCGACACGATCAGCAGCAGCGTCTGCCCGCCGCCGACGCGCAACCGAGCGATCGCGTAGTTCGCCGGCACCGCGATCACAAGCGCGACGACGACCGCGACGCCCGCCACCAGCAGCGAGTTGCCGAGGTACGTGAAGATCGGCCAGTTCGCCATCGCTGACGCCCAGTTCTCCACGGCGAAGCG
>NZ_JBQDSX010000132.1:0-3953 GCF_052099035.1 Microbacterium sp.
CCTCGTGGTCGTACGACTTGAGCCGGATGCGGATCTTCTGTCCCGCCATGGCGTCGTCTGACTCTCTCTCTCGAACCGCTAGCTGTCCGACCCCCGCGCTCGGGCGTGTCGCGTAGTCGCGACGCACCTGGGCGCACACGCCGAGAGGCGCAGGGCCGTTGGATATGTGGACTCCCGCCGGGCTCCGTGCTGACGCACGGCTCCGCGAACCGGACCACAACGTTTGTGCGAGCCTGTCGGAACGTGTGTTCCGCGGGGTACTCGATCCATGGCGACACAGAGAGCTCAACCCGCAGACCCGGGAGAAGTCCCGGGGTCCTGGCCCTCGGCGAGAGGACCGGTTCAACACACTGTTCGACACGTGAAAGAGCGCACCCGTAACAGGCAACCTGAACAGTTTGCCACACGAAGCCGCCGTCGTCCAAGTCGGGACGACGCGACGCCGGTGTGACGGTGACCGCAGGCCGAAGGCCCGGCCCCGCGGACGGGACCGGGCCTTCGACGAGGTGCTGCAGAGGCAGCGTCAGATCACTTGAGGATCTTGGTGACGCGGCCCGAGCCGACGGTGCGGCCACCCTCACGGATGGCGAAGCCGAGGCCCTCCTCCATGGCGATCGGCTGGATCAGCTCGACCGTCATCTCGGTGTTGTCGCCGGGCATGACCATCTCGGTGCCCTCGGGCAGCGTGATGACGCCGGTGACGTCGGTGGTCCGGAAGTAGAACTGCGGACGGTAGTTCGAGTAGAACGGGTTGTGACGGCCGCCCTCGTCCTTGCCCAGGATGTAGACCTGCGCCTCGAACTGCGTGTGCGGGGTGATCGAGCCCGGCTTCACGACGACCTGGCCGCGCTCGACGTCCTCGCGCTTGATGCCGCGCAGGAGCAGACCGGTGTTGTCGCCGGCCTGAGCCTGGTCCATCTGCTTGTGGAACGTCTCGATGCCCGTGACCGTGGTCTTCTGGGGCGAGCGGATGCCGACGATCTCGACGTCCGAGTTGAGGTCGAGCGTGCCACGCTCCACCTTGCCGGTGACGACGGTGCCACGACCGGTGATCGTGAAGACGTCCTCGACGGGCATGAGGAACGGCTTGTCGAGCTCGCGGACGGGCTCGGGCACGTTCTCGTCCACGGCCTCCATGAGCTCGAGGATCTTCGCGGTCCACTCGGGGTCGCCCTCGAGCGCCTTGAGACCGGAGACGCGCACGACCGGCGCGTTGTCACCGTCGAACTCCTGCGAGGAGAGGAGCTCGCGCACCTCCATCTCGACGAGCTCGAGGATCTCCTCGTCGTCGACCATGTCGGACTTGTTGAGCGCCACGAGCAGGTACGGCACGCCGACCTGGCGGGCGAGCAGGACGTGCTCGCGCGTCTGGGCCATCGGGCCGTCGGTCGCGGCGACCACCAGGATCGCGCCGTCCATCTGGGCGGCACCGGTGATCATGTTCTTGATGTAGTCGGCGTGACCCGGGGCGTCGACGTGCGCGTAGTGGCGCTTCGGCGTCTCGTACTCGATGTGCGAGATGTTGATCGTGATGCCGCGCTGCTTCTCCTCGGGAGCCGCGTCGATCTCGTCGAAGTTGCGCTGCGTGTTCGCCGGCAGGTCCGGGTACGTGTCCGCGAGCGTCTTCGAGATCGCTGCCGTCAGCGTCGTCTTACCGTGGTCGACGTGACCGATGGTGCCGACGTTGACGTGCGGCTTGGTCCGCTCGAACTTGGCCTTAGCCACTGGGGTCCTCCTGGGACTTGGGTAGATGTGCCGAACGTTGCGAATGTCGACCGAGAGATCCTACATCCGCGGGGCGTTGCGGTTTCCTACAGGTTGATGGTTGTGCGGGTCTTCGACCTGTGGGGACTCACTCGCCCCGGGTCTTCTTGATGATCTCTTCGGCAACGTTCCGAGGAACCTCGGCGTAGTTGTCGAACTGCATCGAGTACACCGCACGACCCTGGGTCTTGGACCGGAGGTCACCGATGTACCCGAACATCTCTGACAACGGTACGTGGGCCCGGACGACCTTCACACCCGTCGCGTCCTCCATGGACTGGATCATTCCACGACGTGAGTTCAGGTCGCCGATGACGTCGCCCATGTACTCCTCGGGCGTACGCACCTCGACCGCCATCACCGGCTCCAGCAGAACCGGGTCCGCCCGCTTGACGCCCTCCTTGAGGACCATCGAGCCGGCGATCTTGAACGCCATCTCCGAGGAGTCGACCTCGTGGTAGGCGCCGTCGAGCAGGATCGCCTTCACCCCGACCAGCGGGAAGCCGGCGAGCACGCCGAGCTCCATCGCGGACTGGATGCCGGCGTCGACGCTGGGGATGTACTCGCGCGGGATGCGACCACCGGTGACCGCGTTGGAGAACTCGTAGAGCTCGCCCTCGGACGTGTCGAGCGGCTCGAAGGTCACCTGGACCTTCGCGAACTGCCCGGACCCACCGGTCTGCTTCTTGTGCGTGTACTCGATCTTCTCGGCCTTGCGGCGGATCGTCTCGCGGTACGCGACCTGCGGCTTGCCGACGTTCGCCTCGACCTTGAACTCGCGACGCATGCGGTCGACGAGGATGTCGAGGTGGAGCTCGCCCATGCCGCCGATGACGGTCTGGCCGGTCTCGTCGTCCAGCTTCACGCGGAAGGTCGGGTCCTCCTCGGCGAGCTTCTGGATCGCCGTGGAGAGCTTCTCCTGGTCGGCCTTCGTCTTCGGCTCGATCGCCACGTCGATGACGGGCTCGGGGAAGCTCATCGACTCGAGGATGACCGGGTTCGCCATGTCGCTCAGCGTGTCACCGGTCGTGGTGTCCTTGAGGCCGATGACCGCGTAGATGTGACCGGCGCTCGCCTCGTCGACCGGGTTCTCCTTGTTGGAGTGCATCTGGAAGATCTTGCCGACGCGCTCCTTCTTGCCCTTGGTCGAGTTCGCGACCTGCTGGCCGGGCTCGACACGACCGGAGTACACGCGCACGTAGGTGAGCTTGCCGAAGAACGGGTGCGCCGCGACCTTGAAGGCGAGCGCGGAGAACGGCTCCGAGGCGTCGGGGTGACGCTGGATGACCTTCTCCTCGTCCTTCGGGTCGTGACCGTCGATGGCCGGCACGTCGAGGGGCGACGGCAGGTAGTCGATGACCGCGTCGAGCATGGGCTGGACGCCCTTGTTCTTGAACGCGGAGCCGCACAGGACCGGGAACGCCTCGCCCGCGATGACGAGCTTGCGGATGCCGGCCTTGAGCTCGGCGATCGTCAGCTCCTCGCCACCGAGGTACTTCTCGAGCAGCTCCTCGTCGGCCTCCGCGACGGCCTCGACGAGCTCGCTGCGGTACTGCTGGGCCTTCTCGACCAGGTCCGCGGGGATCTCCTCGGTGTCGTACGCCTCGCCGAGCTGGGTCTCCCCGTGCCAGACGAGCGCCTTCATCTCGAGCAGGTCCACGACACCGGTGAAGTCGCTCTCGGCACCGATCGGGAGCTGGATGACCAGCGGCTTCGCCTTGAGGCGGTTGATGATCGTGTCGACGGTGAAGTAGAAGTCCGCGCCGAGCTTGTCCATCTTGTTGACGAAGCAGATGCGCGGGACGTTGTACTTGTCCGCCTGGCGCCACACCGTCTCCGACTGCGGCTCGACACCCTCCTTGCCGTCGAAGACGGCGACGGCGCCGTCGAGCACGCGCAGGGAGCGCTCGACCTCGACCGTGAAGTCGACGTGGCCGGGCGTGTCGATGATGTTGATCTGGTTCTTGTTCCAGTAGCACGAGACGGCGGCGGACGTGATCGTGATGCCGCGCTCCTTCTCCTGCTCCATCCAGTCGGTCGTGGACGCGCCGTCGTGCGTCTCGCCGAGCTTGTAGTTCACACCCGTGTAGAACAGGATGCGCTCGGTGGTCGTGGTCTTACCGGCATCGATGTGGGCCATGATGCCGATGTTGCGGACCTTGCTCAGGTCGGTGAGCACGTCTTGTGCC
>NZ_JBQDSX010000133.1:0-3950 GCF_052099035.1 Microbacterium sp.
CCTCGCGCACCTTGTCCATCATTCCGGCGATCTGCTCGACGTGCGGCTTCTCGGTCTCGATCCACAGCAGGTCGGCACCGTTCTGCAGTGACGTGATGCTGTCGAGCACGCAGCGCTCCTCACCGGTTCCGGCGCGGAAGCGGTACAGGTTGCTGGCCAGGCGCTTCGGGCGCAGCAGCTTGCCGTCGCGCTTGATGACGACGTCGCCGTTGCCGAGCTCGTCCTCCGAGATCTCCTCGACATCGAGGAACGAGTTGTACTGGTCGCCGAGGTCGCCGGGGGTGGTGGTGACGGCGAGCTTCTGGGTGAGGCCGGCGCCGAGTGAGTCGGTGCGGGAGACGATCACGCCGCTCTCGACGCCGAGCTCGAGGAAGGCGTAGCGGACTGCGTTGATCTTGGCGATGAAGTCCTCGTGGGGAACAGTGACCTTGCCGTCCTGGTGACCGCACTGCTTCTCGTCGGAGACCTGGTTCTCGATCTGGATGGCGCAGGCGCCGGCCTCGATCATCTTCTTCGCCAGGAGGTAGGTGGCCTCGGGGTTTCCGAAGCCGGCGTCGATGTCGGCGATGATCGGCACGACGTGGGTCTCGAAGTTGTCGATCTGCGACTGGATGAACTCTGCCGCGGTGTCATCGCCTGCTGCGCGGGCGTCGTCGAGCTTCACGAACAGGAGATCGAGCTCGCGAGCATCCGCCTGGCGGAGGAATGTGTAGAGCTCTTCGATGAGCGCGGGTACGGCGGTCTTCTCGTGCATCGACTGGTCGGGGAGCGGCCCGAACTCGGAGCGGAGGGCGGCGACCATCCAGCCGGACAGGTAGAGGTAGCGCTTGTTGGTCGTCTTCAGGTGCTTCTTGATCGAGATCATCTTCTGCTGACCGATGAAGCCGTGCCAGACGCCGAGCGACTGCGTGTAGACCGAGGAGTCGGCGTCGTACTCGCCCATGTCGCGTCGCATGATGTCTGCGGTGTACTGGGCGATCTCCAGCCCGGTCTTGAATCGGTTCTGCGCACGCATTCGGGCGACCGATTCGGGGTTGATGGCATCCCAGCTCGAACCGGCCTCGTCCTTCAGTGCCCGGATGGCTTCGATGTCGTCTTGGTAGGCGGTCATGATGTGTCCTTTGCTGTGATGGCGGTCGGCGTTACCTCCACTCTTAGGCAAGAACTGCACCCGTCCATACCAAATCGACACAGAAAATTGACGATTCTTCTACGAAACGAAAGCCTTCGTGTGCCGACGACTCGGGGGCGGCCTCGCTGATACGGTGACCTCGATAGCTGTCCGCGGGGCGGCGAGGTGGAGGGCGCGCGACATGAAGCGAATGTCCCGGTGGCGTGTGACGTGCGTGGCGCTGGCGGTGACGGTGGCCGTCCTCATCGGAGTCATCCCCTCCATCACGACGGCGACGCCCGCATCAGCGGCGACGGACGGACAGATGATCTACCCGGCCTCGGGCACGATCCAGTCCAAGGTCGGCGATGGATGCCGTTCGAACACGCGTGTCCATGACGGCATCGACATCTCGGGTCAGGGCGGCACGCCCATCCTCGCCGCCTATGACGGCGTTATCAGGACGCGCGCGTGGAGCAACGGATACGGCAACTACGTCGACATCGAACACATCGGCGGGTACGTCACGCGGTACGCCCATATGGTTTCGCCGGGCCTGGCCGCGCCCGGCACGCGGGTCGTGCGCGGCCAGCAGATCGGGGTGGTCGGCAGCACGGGCAATTCGACGGGCGCCCACCTGCACTTCGAGGTGTGGCGAAACGGCTCCGTGTACTCCGCGATCAATCAGGGGTTCGTCTGCCTGTCCACGGTCACGCGTGGCAAGCCTCTTCCCCTCACCTTCCCCGGTCTGCGTACGACACCGCTCTCGCCGGTGTCGTCGGCGGATTTCAACGGTGACGGCAAGGCCGATCTGCTCGGCGTCGCCGCCGACAGCGATCTGCAGTTCCTCGCGGGCAACGGCGGCGGGGGCCTGCTTCCCGCGTCGGTCATGACGAGCGGATGGGGTCTCTACCGCCATCTGACGCACACCGACCTGAACGCCGATGGCAGAGCGGACATGCTCGCGGTGCGCGGTGACGGCCTGCTCGAGTACTACGCCGGAGGGTCGGGTATCGGGTTCGACCGCTATGACCGGTTGGAGCTCGGGTGGTACGACATGCTGCATGTCACGTCCGGCGCCGACTTCTCCGGCGACGGCCTTCAGGATGTGCTCGGAGCATCCAAATCGGGCGTCCTCACCGTCTACAGCGGCAACGGCAGCGGTGCGCTCTCCGGTCCGCGCACGACCGTCGGCAGCGGGTGGGACACCATCAAATTCCTGGCCGGTGGTGATTTCGATGGTGATGGCATCGGCGACATCATGGCCGTGGCGAAAGACGGCAACCTCTACTTCTACCGGGGGCTGGGAAACCGATTCAGTGCGAGAGTCGGCGTCGGAAGCGGTTGGGGAGCATTCACCGCGTTCACCGGGGGCGTCGACTACAACGGAGACGGTCGCGTGGACATCATCGGTCGTGATGGAGCGGGGAACCTCTATCTGTATCCCGGCGACGGAACGGGCCGGCTCAAGAGTCGGATCCTCATCGGCTCCGGGTGGGGCGGGTACCTGCAGCTGGAGTGAGGTGCGCGCGGGACGTGTCTCGCGCGCACCTACAAATACTCGCCTGACGAGTCGTCAAGCATCGCCGCCAAGGTCGCCGGTGGAAGCATCGCCGAGTACACGAGTTGCCCCATGCCGGGCGTTATTCCCAGCACCTCACCGGGTTCGATCTGCCAATCCTCGGCGGTCATTCCAGGCACGGCATTGAGCACGACCGCAACCTCCCTGGGGTCGAGGAACCCCTCCGTCGCGATCGCGAGGTAGGTCTCACCGTCCTGTGACTTGACCCAGGCGATCAGCCCCTGCCCCTGGGAGGTAGCCTCGACCGGACCGCTCGAGTGCGCCGAGCGGAAGATCAGCTCCCGGACGACGCGTTGAAGCGCAACCACGCCAAGAGCAGCCTGCTCCGTCCGCCACCGTCGGAAGTCGACGTCCTGTGGCAGGAGGTGGTCACTGTTCACCGGAGCCGACGACCCCTTCGCGGCGCGTCGGCACTCGGCTTCGAGAGCGCTGTAGAAATCCTGGTCCTTCGAGTCGGCACGACGGTGCCCTCCGGCGACGAGCCATCAAAGCGGTGGGACGTCGTCGGGAATGTCGACCACACGACCACCGGCCCCTCGGTAGTCTCCGACCTTCACCTTGAACCAGACGCGATCATCGATGGCGAGCACGCGTTCTGCGCCGCCCGAAGCGGACTCATTCGGCAGACGCTGCGCCTTGGCGACCAGATCGTGCTCGGTCTCGTGCAACGGCACGTCGAGCGGCGCGAATTTCAGGCGGAGATCATCCAGGCATCGCTTCGTCGGGCGCACATGGCTCATAGACCCTGAGGCTACAAGTACCCACCGACAGCGAGTCAGCCACTGAATCCGCCAAGCTCATCGAGTTCACCGTCGCTTGCGCCGGTTAGAAGCTGAACGGCACTCTTTGTGGACCCGTCGAGCGTACGAAGCGCCTCCAGCGCCGCCTCTTGAATCTCCTCGCGATGACGCTCGATGTACTCGCGCACGGCGACATCAACGACGTCCTTCTTGGACGAGCGTAGAAAGTGAGCAGCGTGCGAAATGAGAGCGTCGGTCTCGCCGTCCACTTTGATCGGGGCAAGTGCGCCAGCCATAGTGGTATCTCCTTGTGCTTGGTACCAAAGTACCCCAAGAATCTGGAAGGCGCCAGACTGATGTCACGAATCTCAATCAGCCCTTACAGGAGTTACCACGATCATGATCAGCGCATGAAGAAACCCCCGCGATCCCAGTGTTTACAAGGGTTCTGCGGGGGTTTCAAGTGGCGGTGACGGTGGGATTTGAACCCACGGTAGGGGTGAACCTACACAACATT
>NZ_JBQDSX010000134.1:0-3902 GCF_052099035.1 Microbacterium sp.
CCGACGACATCATCTGGAAGGCCGGCGAGAAACTGCCCTGGGTCGGGCCTCAGCTGGCCGCTCTCTCGACGGTCGCGAGCGCACTCGACAACGTCGCGTCGCAGTCGCTTGCGCCACTCGCCTCTGCGGCAGCATCGTTCTCGCTCGACAGCATCCGACCCCAGAACGGCGCGATCGACCTGACCGTCCTCACCAGCCTGCAAGATGCGGCCAGCACTGGTGCTTCGGGCATCGGTGCCGCAACATCCGTGATCAACGACATCGACACCACTCCCCTCGTCTCACCCCTGCGAAAGGCCGTCGACAAGGTCTCTGGCCTGCTCACCCAGGTGCACACCGGAGCCGATGCGCTCAACCGCACCACCCAGCTGCTGCCCGCCATGCTCGGCGCCGACGGACCGCGCAACTACCTCATCGTCTTTCAGAACAACGCCGAATGGCGCTCGCTCGGCGGCATCGTCGGCGCGATGGTGCTCGTGCACACCGAGAACGGCCAGATCACGCTCGCAAGCCAGGCATCGTCACAGGACTTTCCGCACTACGACTCCCCCGTCGTGCCGCTCACCGATGAGGAGCTGCGGCTTTTCGGCACGCAGCCCGCCACCTACGTGCAGAACGTCACCCAGATTCCGGACTTCACCCGTGACGCACCGATCATCCAGGCGATGTGGGAACGCCAGACCGGCACCGCCATCGATGGAGTACTCTCGCTCGACCCTGTTGCACTCTCCTACCTGCTCGAGGCGACGGGGCCTCTCACCCTGCCCACCGGCGACGAGCTGAACAGCGCGAACGCGGTGCAGCTGCTGCTCAACGAGGTCTACCTGCGCTACGAAGATCCCGACGAGCAGGACCTGTTCTTCGCCGCAGCCGCAGGCTCGGTGTTCTCGGCGCTGACTGCGGGCGGCACCGACCCCGTCACACTCGTCTCGGCGCTCGGGCGCGCAGGCGACGAGGGCCGACTCATGGTGTGGAATGCGGTGCCCGAAGAGCAGGCGATTCTCGATGGCACCACGCTGCAGGGCGTGCTCGGACCGCTCGACCCGGACGTCACCGAATTCGGCGTCTACCTCAACGACGGCACCGGTTCGAAGATGGACTACTACATGCAGGCCGAAAGCGCCGCCGGCTGGTGTGCCCCCGGCGATGCGGCTCTCACGGTCACGCTGCGTAACAATGCGCCAGCTGATGCGGCGGATCTCCCCCGCTACATCACGGGCGGCGGCTATTACGGTGTCCAGCCCGGCATCGTCGAAACGACGGCGTACGTGTACCTGCCCGAGGGCGCCACGCTGGAGTCAGCATCCGTCCCTGGCCAGGAGAATCCAGGGCTCGGCGGCGGAACGGATGCCGGTCGGCAGGTCATCGTCTGGAAGACGCAACTCGCACCCGGCGAAGAGATCACCCTGAATATTCGGGCAAACGCGACCGCAAGTAATCAGATCGTTACGCGGATGACACCCACAATTCATGATCAGAATGACTCTGCATTTGCATTTGCCTGTGAACTTCCTCAATAATCAATAAGGAAATGATTGACGTTGGAGCTCCCCAAGTGCGCCGACGTATGAGAGATTGCGGCAGCTCTGTGCTTGCCGATGCAGTATCTACACAGTCCGGAGGGGACTCATGAAGCACACGTTTACGAGGGCCGCGGTAGCCGCAGCGATCGTTGCCGGCGCAATGTTCGCCGTTCCGACAGCAGCATCGGCTTACACGCCACCGCCCACCGGCCAGGTCAGCACCTCGACCGTCGCAGCCGGTGGCACATTCACTTTCTATGTCAACGCCGATGTCTTCGTCGCCGGCGAGCCCGTCAACATCAGCATCACCGGCGAGAACGCCAGTGGCGCAACCCTCGGCTTCGTGAAGTTCGCGGTGCAGACCAAGGCTCTCGGCTCCGCTACGGCGAACGCCTCGGGCGGCCTCGACAACGTGCAGGTCACACTGCCGGCCGACGCCTCGGGCACCTACACGATCCTCGCTACCTCGGACTCCAACCCGGTCGGCGTCTCGGCGACGGTCACGGTCGGCACCGGAACCGGAACCGGAACCGGCGACAAGGACCTCGCCACCACAGGTGCTGACAGCGACGCGCTGCTCACCCTCTGGATCGGTGGCGGAGCGCTCCTGCTCGTCGGTGGCGGCATCGCCGTCGCAACGGCAGTGCGCCGCAACAAGCAGCACGCTGACGCAGTCTGATCTAGTCTTACTCGGCGATGGCCGCGACTCCCTCGGGAGTCGCGGCCATCGTTGTTTCCTGGGTGGGCGAGGCGCTGGTGCGCGCCGAGTACTTGGATAGTACCGACGAACGCGGTACTATCCAAGTAACGAGTCGGAGGAGGTGCAACATGCGAACCTTAGATGCGCTCGCGGCGTTGGAATTCCTGGGATCCAACCAGTGGAACCTCGTCACGACCGCGCAAGCTTCCGCCATCGGCATCACACGGAACATGCTCATTCGATTGACCGAGAGCGGCACCCTCCAAAGGGTACGACACGGGGTGTACGCCCTGCCGTCGGCACCACATGGTCCGCTTCAAGACGTTCGGGCAGCCTGGCTCGCGACAGATCCGAAGAAGGCGGCGACTGAACGCACTCAATCAGGTGATGCCGTTATCGTCTCCGGGCCTTCCGCTGCGGGAGTCCATGGTCTGGGCGATGTCATCGCACACAGACACGAATTCACGTCTGCTAACAGGCGCCAGAGCACACAATCGGACGTGCGGTTCAGGCGACGCGCACTGGCCAACGATGAGGTCACCATCATCGATGGTCTTCCCGTCACGACCGTGCTCAGGACATTGAGTGACCTCGCAAGGGATCAGCTCGATCTTGATCATCTCACTCACGCAGTACGTGACGCTTTGGAGAAACCAGAGGTACGCGCTTCTGACGTAGCGCATGCGCTGGGCCCTCACGCCGCCCACTTCGGCGCAGACAGCGGAAAAGATCTGCTTACCCAGATGGTTCGATCCTCGAGCATCGACCTGAAGGCGGCCGATCTCGCAGATACCCTTCTCACCTCTCAGGTGGAGCAGGTGCTCTCACACGGGCGCGAGTTGTTGTCTCGCATCCGCATCGACGGACTCGACATCGCTGGGTCCGAGATTCACCTGTCGCCGGACGTCGCCGCGAAACTTCAAGACGCTGTGGATTCTGTCCTCAGAAGTAGCATCAGATTCCCCACCGAGCTGGCAACAGATTTCAACCGCAGTATTCGAAAGGCGCTCTCCGATGGCAGTACCAGCGCTAGATATCGCAAGACGCAGAGCCTCCCTATCCGCGAAGCTGAAGAACGAAGCTAACCGCCGCGGGGTCGCTACCGACTTCGTACGCAAACAGTACGTCTTCACTATCTTTCTCGCACAGCTCTTCCACCAAGACGATGTTCCTTGGGTGTTGCTCGGCGGAAATGCGTTACTCATTCGTACAGGAAGCGGTCGTTTCACCCGCGACGTAGACCTCGCTCGCGAAGAGGGATGGGAGTCCCCAGCGGCTGTCGTTGACGAGCTGCGAAAGCTACTGGCTGTCGGTAAAGGAAAGAGCGACTTCGCTTTCATTCTGAAGAGCATCACACCACACGCCGCGCCCGACGATGACGGGTATGGCGCTCTGACTGCGAAGCTTCAAGCAGAAGCAACTCTTGGAGGAGCCACTTTCGAGAAATTCAGCATCGACCTGACAACTCGTCGTCACGCTGATGCGCCCGTCGACCAAGTCGCGCTAAAGCGCATCATCAACGACGAGTCACTGAACGGCTTGCCGAAAGTGCCAACGATCCCCGTAGAAAATCATCTGGCCGACAAAGTCTGCGCCCTGTATGAGAAGCACGGGGTTTCCGGAAAAGGTACGTCAACCCGATACCGTGACCTTGCCGACATCGTCCGAATCATCATGGC
>NZ_JBQDSX010000135.1:0-3829 GCF_052099035.1 Microbacterium sp.
CGGTCGCGGTGGCGAGGACCGCCATGATCGCGAGGAACGTCTCCCAGCCGATCGACGTCAGCCACGAGACGATGCCCGGCACCTTCTGTCCGTGCACGCCGAACGCCGCGCGGGAGAGCACCATGGTCGGAGCCGATCCGCGCTTGCCGGCGATCGCGATGAGCCCGCAGAGGAAGAACGACACGACGATGCCGATGACCGACACGATCGTCGCCTGCCAGAACGAGATGCCGAAGCCGAGGACGAACGACCCGTAGGACATGCCGAACACCGACACGTTGGCTGCGAACCACGGCCAGAACAGGTCGCGCGGCTTCGCGGTGCGGTCGGACTCGGGGATGATCTCGATGCCGGCGCGCTCGATCAGTCCGGGCGCTGACGCAATCTTCTCTGACATGCCACCATATTGGCACTGCTCTGTTGCTTTCCGGGCCCTTCGACAGGCTCAGGGACCGGAAAACGGGCTCAGGCGGAGAAGAAAGCCTCCGCGACGCGGGTCAGGTCGTGCAGGTCGCTGACGCCGGCGAGCTCACGGGCGGAGTGCATGGAGAGGATCGGGATGCCGATGTCCACCGTGCGGATGCCGAGACGCGTCGCTGTGATCGGACCAATCGTCGACCCGCAGGGCACGGCGTTGTTCGAGACGAATTCCTGCGATGCGACGCCCGCGGACTCGCACCAGTGCGCCCACGCCGCGGCGCCGAGTGCATCGGTCGCGTAGCGCTGGTTGGCGTTGATCTTCAGGATCGGTCCCGATCCCAGCAGCGGCTGGACCACAGGGTCGTGCTTGTGCGGGTAGTTCGGGTGCACCGAGTGGCCGACGTCGCTGGACAGGTGCCAGGATGCCGCGAATGCACGGCGCCGATCGGTCACATCTGCCCCCAGCCCGTCGTAGACCCGGGCAAGGACGTCTTCGAGGAAGGGCCCGGCGGCGCCGGAGCGCGAGTTGGAGCCCAGCTCTTCATGGTCGAACGCCGCGAGGATCGCGATGCTTCCCGATGCTCCGGCAGGCTCAGCAGTCGAAGCGCTGGCCAGCGCCACGACGCCGGCGTGCACGGATGCCAGATCATCCAGTCGTCCGCTCGCGAAGAAGGCATCGTCCTTGCCGAAGACCACCCCGCGGGCGGAGTCGGCCACGACAGCGTCGAAGCCGCGGATATCACCGGCGTTCACACCCGCCGATGCGGCCAATTCACCGAGCAGGTCTTCGGCTGTTGGATCACCCAGGCCCCACACCGGCTGCGTCTGGAACTGCTTGTCCAAGGCGAGTCCGTTGTTGCTGTCGCGCTCGAGGTGGATCGCCAGCTGCGGCAGGCGCAGCAGCGCACCGGTGTCGGCGAGCACGACTCGGCCGTCGGCGAGAGCGAGCCGCCCGGCCAACCGCAGTTCGCGGTCGAGCCAGGAGTTCAGCAGCGGCCCGCCGTACACCTCGACGCCCGCTTGCAGCCAGCCGCGCGACCCGGTGGTCGGCTTGGGCTTGAGCTTGAAGCCGGGGGAGTCGGTGTGCGCACCGAGGATCTGCGCGGGGCTGGTGGGTACGGCATCCGTCGGCACGACCCACGCGATCACCGCGCCGTCGCGTACGACGACGAAGCGCCCACCCGGCTGCGCCGGCCACTCGTTCTCTTCCTCGAGTCGGACGAATCCGACGTCTTCGAGACGGCGTGCGACTTCGGCGGCGGCGTGATAGCTCGAGGGGGATGCCGCGACGAACTCAGCGAGATCTTCGGCGTGCGAGAGGGCTGCGGGTGTGACGACCATGCCTTCGATCGTATCCGCGGTCAGCGAAAGCTCACGAGTCCTGCCTGTGCGGCGGTGACGAGGATCTGCACGCGATCGCGCACCTGCCACTTCGCCATGATGCGTCCGAGATGCGCTTTGACCGTGCCCTCCGAAACGATGAGCGCGTGCGCGATCTCGGCATTGGACATGCCCTGTGCGAGGTGATCGAGCACCTCCGACTCACGGTCCGTGAGCTGCTCGAGATCATCGGAGCCGGTCTGGCTGGGTGCCTCGTCGCGCACATGCCGGATGAGCATCGAGGCGATCTTCGGCGAGAGCGAGCTCGCCCCGCTGTGCACCTCGCGAACACCGGCGAGGATGCTCTCCGCGCTGGAGTCCTTGAGCAGGTACCCGGATGCCCCGGCGCTCAGCATCGGCAGCACGGTGTCACTGCCGTCGAGTGTCGTGACGGCGAGAATGCGGACGTCCGGCCAGCGTGCGGTGATCGCACCTGTTGCTTCGATCCCGTTCATCTCGGGCATCTGCACATCCATCATGACGACGTCCGGGCGGTCCTTCTCGACGAAGTCGATGGCCTCTCGCCCTGACTCGGCCTGGCCGATGACCTCGATCTCAGGATCCCTGGAGACGAAGTGCGACAGTGCGGTGCGGACCAGGGGATCGTCATCGACGACGAGAACGCGGATGCTCGGCATGGAGGAAGCCTAACCGGGGCGGATGGGCGCTTCGCGCCGAGCATAGACATTTGGCCAGGCAAGTCTGATCACGAGTCCGATGTGGCATCGAATCGATGTCGAGAAGATTAAGTCAGGCATTCGACCTAAGACCAGCATAGGGTGGTGAACGGGATGACTTTTTGGGAAGCGCTTGCACGCGCATTCGGGCTCTATCGCTAGAGTACCTGGCGCATAGGAGAAGAGATAGTCGTGAGATCAGGCCTGCGGCTGCGGGAAGATCGCGTCCGACAACTGGCGCACGATGAGGCGCTGAGCCGGATCGAACGCATCATCATCCTGGTGTTCATCGGTGGCATCGCCGCCGTCGATCTCGTCGGTTTCTTCGTCTCTCCGAACGCCGAACCACTCGCAACGATCCTCAGCGTCGCGACGACCGCGACGTTCGTCCTGTACCTCTGGTGGCCGTGGACGGCCACGACGCTGTTGGCAGTCCTGTTCGGGCTGTCGTTCATCACCGGCACGCAGTTCACGGTGGTCTTCGCCGCGGCCGTGGCTGTGGGACTGGTCATGCGCATCGGCCGGACCGCGCTCATGCTGTCGTACGTCGTGCTGTTCCTGGTGGCCGTCGTGATCATCGCGTACACCGATGGCGGGGCCACGGTCAACGTCGGCATCTACCTCATCATCGCCATCGTGTCGGGTGGAATCGGGTTCGCGCTGCGGTTCGGATCGGCGCGGGGCCATCACCTCGAGGAACAGCTCGCGCTCCAAGCCGAGCAGGAGCGTGAAGCGGTCCTCGCCGAGCGTCGCTGGATCGCCGGCGAACTGCACGACAGCATCGCGCACCATCTCACCGTCGTCGCTCTGCACGTTCAGATGCTTGATGACGCCGAGATGAGTCAGCAGTCTCAGGACGCGATCGGCGCGGCAGCGCGCAAGGCGATGGCGGATCTGCGATTCGTGATCGAGCTCGCAACCGATGACGGGCCGCGCTCCGCCGGTGTGCAGACCGGTGATCTCGCTGAAGCCATCGAAGAAGCGCGTGGTGAGTTCGAGGATGCCGGGCACTCGGTGCGCTGCGACGGAGATCCTCGTGACGAACGGCTTCCGCGCGTGGCCGAGATCATCTTCGCCCGGATCGTGCGCGAGTCCGCGACGAACGTCCTCAAGTATGCCGGGCAGGGCGAGATCAGCATCCGATTGGATGTCGATGATGATGCGGCAGAGCTCTCGGTGAGCAGCCCGCTCTCCTCCGAACCGCGCCGCGCGCTCTCTTCCAGTCGCACCGGATTGAACCGGATGGCCGAGCGCGTGCTCGGAGCCAGCGGCGAGTTTAGCGCCGCGGAGGTCGACGGCCGATGGCGGGTATCCGCGCGGCTCCCGATCGTCTGATCAGAACCGATCTCTAG
>NZ_JBQDSX010000136.1:0-3624 GCF_052099035.1 Microbacterium sp.
GATCTTCGCGGCGAGCCGTTGCGCGTATGTTCGGATGACGGAATGACGGCCTGGGACGCGGGGATCCTCGCCGGCCCGGCACGCGATAAGGGAGCAGACCGATGAGCGAAACGGTCCTCATCACCGGTGCGACGCGAGGAATCGGTGCCGCGACAGCCGCTCGCATGGCCGCAGACGGTTGGAACGTCGCGCTGTTCGATATCGACAACGGCGTGCGCGCGACCGCCGAGGCGATCGGCGGATCCTGCCGGGGCTACGTCGGAGACGTCTCGCACGAAGCCGACTGGACGCGCGTCGTCACGGAGGTGCAGACGGATCTCGGCTCGATCGACGCAGTCGTTTCGAACGCGCTCGTGACGGATCCGACGCCGATCGACCGGATGGAGCTAAAGTCGTGGCAGCGCCAGCTCGATGTGAATCTGACCGGGACATTCCACGCGATGCGTTCCTGTCTTCCGGATCTTATTCGCGAGCGGCACGGCCGCGTCGTGATCGTGTCTTCCGTGCACGCGTCGTTCGGCCTGCCCGACGTTCCCGCGTACGCGGCGACGAAGGCGGGACTCACCGGTCTCACCCGCCAGCTTGCGGTTCAGTACGGGGGACAGGTGCGCGTGAACTGCGTGGTTCCCGGGCCGATCCGGACGGCGCAGTGGGACAGACTGAGTGACGAGGAGATCGAGGCGAGTGCGCGGGAGACCGTGATGGGCCGGCTCGGCGACGCCGACGAGGTGGCGGGTGCCATCGCCTTCCTCCTGGGCGACGACGCCTCCTTCATCACGGGAACGACGCTGACCGTCGACGGCGGCTGGAGCATTACGAAGAACTCGTCATGATCCGCGGACGAGGAAAGGACATGCTGTGAGCAGGTACATCGGGCGAGGGGTCCACGGCACCACCGTCGACGTGTTGGGTGCGCAGATCGTCGACGGCACTCTGGCTCCCGGCGACGTGCTCGACCTTCCGGTGATCGGCCGCGGCCTCGACGTGTCGCTGACCGCCCTCCGCGAGGCGATCAAGGTGCTGATGGCGAAGGGGCTCCTCGATGCGCGCCAGAAGAAGGGCACTTTCGTCCGGCCGCGGGAGGAATGGAACGTCCTCGACAGCGACGTGATCCGTTGGCGACACCAGTCGGGCGACGCGGTCGGGGTCCAGCGCGATCTCGCCGAGGTGCGGCGGGCAATCGAACCCGCAGCCGCGGGCCTTGCGGCTGAGCGCCGCACCGACGCGGATCTCGCCGAGCTCGAGCACGCACTGGTCGACATGCGGGACGCTCGAGACGGGTCGGCGCACGATTCCGCGGCCGCCGACCTGCGGTTTCATCAGGCGCTGCTGAGCGCGACGCACAACGAACTGTTCGCTCAGATGAGCGTGTTCGTCGAGCCGGCGCTGCTGATCCGCGACGAGCTGGTGCACGGGCACGAGGTGACGGATCCGGTGCCGAGCCATGGGCGCGTGGTCGAGGCCATCATCGCGCAGGACGCCGACGCCGCGGCCGACGCGGCACGAGCGCTGCTCGATGACAGCGTCGCCGATGTCGAGAAGGTACTGACCGAGGAGCATGACGCGTGAAGATCACACATATTGAAACTTTTGCCGTGCCGCCGCGGTGGGTGTTCTGCCGCGTCGAGACCGACGAGGGGATCGTCGGCTGGGGCGAGCCCGTCGTCGAGGGTCGCGCGGAGACGGTTCGTGCAGCGGTCGCGGAACTGAGTGAGCTGCTGATCGGTCGCGATCCTCGGCGTATCGAACAGCACTGGCAAGTGCTGACGAAGAGCGGCTTCTACCGAGGAGGCCCCGTGCTCTCGAGCGCCGTGGCCGGCCTGGACCAGGCGCTCTGGGACATCCTCGGCAAATCGCTCGGCGTCCCTGTCCACCAGCTCCTCGGCGGCCACGTGCGCGACCGGGTGCGCGTATACGGATGGATCGGTGGAGACGAGCCGAGTGCCGTCGCCGACGCGGCTGAGCAGCAGGTTGCGGCGGGTCTGACCGCGATCAAGATGAACGCGACAGGCAGATGGGATCGCCTCGCCGCGCCCGCGGGGATCGCGGAGGTCGTACAGCGCGTATCCGACGTCCGCGAGGCGGTGGGTGATTCGGTCGATATCGGCATCGACTTCCATGGCCGGGTCGGCGTCGCCGACGCGCGCCGGCTGATCGGGGCGGTCGCGCCGATGCGCCCGCTGTTCATCGAGGAGCCGGTGCTGCCGGAACTGGCCATGCACCTGCCCGACATCGTGTCGACCTCGGACGTTCCGATTGCGACGGGGGAGCGACTGTATAGTCGCGCCGAGTTCCTCGCGCCGCTGCAGGCGGGCGTGGCCGTCGTCCAGCCCGACCTCTCGCACGCGGGTGGTATTTCCGAGGTGCGCCGGATCGCGGCGCTCGCGGAGACCTATGGCGCCCTCCTCGCACCGCACTGCCCGCTGGGCCCGATCGCGCTGGCATCGAGCCTGCAGGTGGCGTTTGCGACGCCGAACTTCCTGCTGCAGGAGCAGTCGATCGGTATCCATTACAACAAGGGAAGCGCGGAACTGCTCGACTACGTGCTCGATCGCGCACCGCTGGCGTTCGTTGGCGGCCACATCGAGCGCTGGGACGCGCCGGGCCTCGGAATCGACGTCGACGAGGCTGCAGTGCGGCGCGCGGACAGCAACGACGAACCTTGGCGCGGCCCCGTCTGGCAGCACTCGGATGGTTCGTTCGCCGAGTGGTGACGAGCCGCGACGAAAGGACTGAAGTATGTCACTCATCGAAGATCTTGCAGCCGATCGCTTGCTCGCGATCATCCGCGGAAAGGACGTGGAGGCGTCGATCGCGACCGCGATCGCACTCGTCGACGAAGGCGTGCGCTCGATGGAGATCTCGCTCAGCAGTGCGGATGCTCTGACCGTCCTCTCGGAGGTGTCCTCGGCGCTCGGCGACCGTGTGCGTCTCGGGGCGGGCACCGTTCTCACTCCCGCCGATGTGGATGCCGCCCTCGACAACGGCGCGACCTATATCGTGACCCCCGCCATCGCGCCGTCGATCTCGACGGCCGTGGATCGCGGCGTGCCCGTGCTGTGCGGTGCGCTTACTCCGACCGAGGTGCTTACGGCACTCGATGCCGGGGCGGATGCCGTGAAGCTGTTTCCCGTCTCGTCGATGGGGCCGCGCTACGTGAAGGATCTGCGCGCGCCATTCCCGCGCACGCCGTTCATCCCTGTGGGGGGCGTAGGAACTGACGAGGCCGCGAGGTTCCTTGCTGATGGTGCGGTCGCGGTCGGGGTCGCGAGCCCGTTGCTGGGCGACGCGGCGAACGGCGGCGATCTCGACGCGCTGCGCGAGCGTGCCCGCCGATTCCTGAAGGCGGTTCAGCGGTGAGCGTCGATGTCGTCACCGCAGGCGAGACGATGCTCGCGCTGCGCGGCAGCGGGCCGCTGCGGCTGGGCGGAAGCCTCGCCACCTCGATCGCCGGGGCCGAGAGCAACGTCGCGGTGGGGATGTCGCGCCTCGGGCACCGCGTCGCGTGGGCGGGGCGCGTCGGTGACGACGAATCGGGGGCGCTCGTGTTGCGCACCCTCGCTGCCGAGGGCGTGGAATGCGGCGGGGTCGTCCGCGACGGCGACCGCGCGACGGGCATGCTGA
>NZ_JBQDSX010000137.1:0-3608 GCF_052099035.1 Microbacterium sp.
CATGACGAAGCAGGTCGTCTCGGGAGTGGTGCGCGGGCTGTTCGGGATCGGGCGGCGGTAGGGCGGGTGTGGGTGGGCGCTTCCGGTAGCGCCTCGCTGCATTCACGAAGGATCCGTGGAAAGCTGCTCTTTGCAAGCGTCACCACGTCCAAGGAGCCCCGTGAAGAAGCACATCAACGTCGTCGGCGCCGTGATTGTGAAGGATGGCGCGATTCTGTGCGCTCAGCGTGGCAAAGGTGCGCTGAAGGGGCTGTGGGAGTTTCCCGGCGGCAAGATTGAGCCGGACGAATCCGCGCGTGAGGCGCTCCAACGCGAGATCACGGAAGAGCTCCGCTGCACAGTCGTCGTCGGCGACGAGATTACGACAACGGCGTATGAGTACGACTTCGGTGTCGTCAGCCTCACGACGTTCATCTGCGAGCTTGTTGCCGGATCGCCGGAACTCACCGAACACACGGAAGTCCGCTGGCTCGCACCGACCGAACTGAACACCCTCACGTGGGCGCCGGCAGATGTTCCGGCCGTCGACCTCATCCGCGAAAGATTCGCTGCGTGACGATCGACTTCGTTCCGGGAGACGTTCTCGGAACGGACATCGCCTACGGGTTTATCGACGCGGCTGCGCGAGCCTCTCGCAGGTTCCACCCGCGGGTGGTGGTCAACGACGGCGATCAGAACGTGCTGCGCGTCATCCGCGACGAGATAAAGCGATGCGATGAGTTCCTCTTTTCTGTCGCATTCGTCACCCCGGGCGCGATCGCAATGCTCAAGCAGGAGCTCCTCGAGTTCGAGGGGCACGGCACGATCGTCACGAGCGACTATCTCTCCTTCAACAGCCCACGCGCGTTCGAGGAATTGCTCAATCTGCGCGCGCAGTGCGGCATCGACGTGCGCGTGCACAGCTCGAAGGCGTTTCACCCGAAGGGCTACGTCTTCAGATCAGAGCACGCCGTCACCGCCATGATGGGCAGCGCGAATCTCACGAAGCGCGCGCTCAGCTCGAATCATGAATGGAATCTCAAGGTCTCCGCTGCTCCGGCGAGCGACCTTGCCGAACAGCTCAAGGACCTCGCTGATCGCGAGCGAACGTTCTCACAGCAACTCACCCGCGCATGGGTCGACACCTATGCAGAGAATTGGATTCCGCCGGCGCGCGCCCCGAAGCTCCCCGCGATCATCGACGCGGATCCGGAAACGGCGCGGACTCGCGCGATCACGCCGAACGAGATGCAGGAGAGTGCGCTCGAATCGATCGGTGCCGTGCGTGCGCGCGGCGACCGCAAGGCGATCGTCATCTCCGCGACGGGGACAGGAAAGACGATCCTGTCTGCGCTCGATGTGCGGGCATTCGCTCCGGACCGCGTGCTTTTCGTCGTGCACCGAGAGCAGATTCTCGACCGCAGTATCGAGGAGTATCGGCGCGTGCTCGGTGGCGACGCGGCCCACTACGGGAAGTTCACCGGGTCCACGAAACAGCAGGATCGCCGGTACGTCTTTTCGACGGTGCAGACGCTCGCCCGGCACCTCACCGAGTTTGCGCCCGACGCTTTCGACTACATCGTCATCGACGAGGCGCACCGAGCGGGCGCCGAAGGGCATCGCGATGTCTTGACCTACTTCACTCCCAAGTTCTTGCTGGGCATGACGGCGACGCCCGAGCGCACCGATGATTTCAACGTGTTCGAGCTGTTCGATTTTAACGTTCCTTTCGAGATCCGCCTACAGCACGCGCTCGAAGCGAAGATGCTCTCGCCGTTCCATTACTACGGCGTTGCGGACGTGACGTACGCCGACGGATCCTCAGTACGCGATGATTCAGAGCTCGACCTGCTGGTCACGTCCGAGCGAGCGGAGCATGTCGTCGGTGCGCTCGAGAAGTACGCCCAGGCGGGCGTGCAACCACGCGGTCTCATCTTCTGCAGCCGCGTTGATGAGGCGGAACTCCTGTCGCACGCTCTCAATGCGATGGAGTACCGCGGGCGCCCACTTCGAACCGTTGCGTTGTCGGGCGCGGACTCGCTCGACACCCGTGAAACGGTCGTCGATAGCCTCGAGCGCGGCGAGATCGAATACATCCTCACGGTCGATATCTTCAATGAGGGCGTCGATATCCCGTCGGTGAACCAGATCGTCATGTTGCGTCAGACACAGTCGGCAATCGTTTTCGTGCAGCAGCTCGGACGAGGCCTCCGCAAGGATCCGACGAGCGGCAAGGAATACCTCGTCGTCATCGATTTCATCGGCAACTATAAAAACAACTACATGATCCCGATCGCGCTATTTGGCGATACGAGCCTCAACAAGGAGTCGTTGCGCAAGGAGCTGATAACGGCGGAGGAACGCGGTGTACTACCTGGCCTCGCAAGCGTGAGGTTCGACAAGGTGGCACAGGAACGGGTGTTGGCGGCGATCAGAGACACGAAGCTCGACTCGCGCAAGAATCTGCAGGCCGCGATCAGGGCAATGTATGCGCGGCTCGGGCGCGCCCCGCGGCTTAACGACTTCGTTCAGTTCGAAACCGCGGACCCCGTGGTCCTCGCGACGCAACGGAACCCGCCACATTTTCCGGCTCTTGTCGCCGCGACGTTGAAGCGACCGAACGCATTCAGCGAGCGCGAGGATCAAATGCTGATGTTCCTCTCGCGGGAATGCTTCGCGGCAAAGCGCGCGCACGAGCTCCGCGTCGTCGATGCCCTGTTGGCCCGACACGCGATCGCCCTGACCGACGTGCCCAATATCGTCGGCGCGCAGTTGAGCGCCGTCGAAATTGACGCCCTCGCGGCGGCACTCACGGGTGAGTTCCAAACGGGTCAGGAGATGGTGCAGTATCAGAAGCCTCTCGCCACGCGCACGTTTGAGTCCCTCGTCGTAGGCGAAGACTTCCTGTCCTCATACCGCGACAGCGCAGAGTTCCACGCAGCCGTGCGAGACACGATCGATGCGGGCATTGCGCTCAACGTCGATCGGTATGGTGACGGGTCCTTACGTGCTGGACGTCAGTATTCCCGCAAGGACGCCTGCCGGTTGCTCGGTTGGGACAGCAACGAGCAAGGCGTGATCTACGGGTACAAGGTGCACAAGCCAACCGGTACCTGCCCGATCTTCATCACTCTCCACAAGGATGAGGACGTCTCGGCGAGCACCGCGTACGAAGACGAGCTGCTGGATCCGTCAACCGTCCGTTGGTACACGCGCAGCAGGCGCACGCTTCAGAGCGACGAAGTCGCGACGATCGTCGAGCGTCAAACCGATGTTCACGTCTTTGTAAAGAAGGATGACGCCGAGGGCTCCGATTTCTATTATCTCGGGCGCGCACACGCCGCGGACCCCGAGCAGACGACGATGCCCGGCAAGCACGGCGAGCCGCTCAACGTCGTGCGGATGCGGCTCATTCTCGAGAACGCGGTGTCGAGCGGTCTTTACGACTACTTCCACCCCACGCTGACGAGATGATCAAGGCCCCCTCACTCCCACCCAAACCGCGAACGCACCTCGGCGTCGATCCCGATCCCCTCGATCAACGCGATCCCGTACCGTAGATCCCATGCCTGCCCAGAACATCGTCGAGAACGCCCGTGTCCAGGAGGCCCTCACCGCCTGGGCCACCG
>NZ_JBQDSX010000138.1:0-3480 GCF_052099035.1 Microbacterium sp.
CCGCCACGCCGCTGGCTCGTCAACCGACGACTACACCCCCATCCGCGAAGAGCCCTATAAAGAGCACGCGCGCGATCTCAAGATCGGTCTCGTCATCCCGCAGGGCTCGTTGCGCGAGTCTGTCGCCAAGGTCTTCAAGCGCACGCCCGGCCTCGACAAGTCGATGGTCATGAACGCCTTCGATGTCGGGAAGAGCGTTGAGCGCTTCGATCTGCTCCTGGTCGACGAGTCGCATCGACTCACGCGGCGTGCGAACCAGCCATCGGCGGCGCTCAATACGTCGTACGCCGATATCAATCGCAAGCTGTTCGGTGAGGATGATCCCTCGAAGACGCAGATCGATTGGATCCGTGCGCAGAGCGATCATCAGGTCTTCTTCGTCGATGCTGGACAGTCGGTCCGCCCCGCAGATCTCGCACCGTCCACCCAGCGCGGGCTGGTCGCGGGTGCCGAACGCAACGGGCGGCTCTACCGTTTGATGACCCAGATGCGCGTCAAGGCGGGCACGGACTACGTCGGCTACGTGCGTGCGGTGCTGTCGGGGGAGAAGCCAGTGCCTGTCGATGTTGGCGAGTATGACGTGCGCTTCTTCGACGACCCTGGCGCGATGCGCGACGAGATCTCGAAGCGCGAAGCAGAAGTTGGTCTTTCCCGCATGCTCGCGGGGTACGGGTACCGCTGGAAGTCTAAGAAGGACGCCCACGCATACGACATCGAGATCGGCGACTTCCGAATGCGCTGGAACGTGGCCGCGCGCGACTGGATCAACTCATCTGGGTCCGCGGACGAGGTCGGTTCGATCCACACCGTGCAGGGGTACGACCTCAACTACGCCGGCGTGATCGTCGGGCCCGAGGTGCGCTGGGATGACGAGGCCGGCCGGATCCGCATCGATCGCGCGAACTATTTCGATACGAAGGGCAAGGAGAACAGCCCGAAGTACGGGGTAGCCGTCACGGACGAGGATCTGCGTGCGCTGATCGTCAACATCTACGTCGTGTTGATGACCCGCGGCATGCGCGGCACGTACATGTACGTGCACGATCCGGTCGTGCGGGAGCAGCTGCGCGGAGCGTTCGAGGGCCTCGGCCGAAACGCCTGAGTCGCGAGTTCACGACAAGCCCTCCTCCCGCGCATGCGCCCGGATCGCCGAACTCCGCCGACTTCCTCGTGAACGGCTGCGCCGCGTATGTGCGTGTCAGCACGCCGCTCAAGGGCGGGGTCACCGGGGCAATGCGCATCGCACACCTTGCCAACGCGTTCCGCATGCGCGCCGAGGTGCACGGACCCTCGGTGGTGCACCAGCACCTCTGCATGGCGATCAGCAATACGACCTACTACGAGGCGTTGATCCACAGCAACCCGATCAACGTCAATCCCGAGGTCGATGCGAACGGGCTCATTCACGCCCCGCAGGGGCCGGGATTCGGCTACGAGAACGCGAAGATCGCCGAGCTGTTCCAGGGGGAGAACACGGGGCGGTGAGGGGCGCGTTTTCATCCTCGGTCGACATACGCGCGCCCGGCGATGTCATGGCGTACGCCGCTGATTCGCATCCACTGTCACAACCCCATGCTCATGCCACGCTTCGAGTAGGGCCTGATCACCACTGACGGCATAGATGCTCTCGTCACGGGCTGCAAGGGCTGAGGCGCAGTGTATGGCGTCGTACCCGCGCAACGCATGACGTCGGCCGAGCAGCGCGGCCTCGCCGAGGATGGCGTCGGTCGGCGTGAGCGCTACGACCTGGCGCCAGAGGTGATCGAAACGCCCCAGCGCGCGGTCGAGCTGTTCCTCAGTGAGTCGCCCCATGCGCTGGGCGCGGGCGAACGACGTGTGGGCCTCGACGTACGCGAGCGCGCTCGAAGCGACCGTACCTGCCGCATCCCATGCACTCAGACAGATCGCACTGCTCGGTTCTTTGATGATCAGCGGGATCAGCGCAGACGTGTCGAAGTATGCCGTCATCCGCGCTGATCAGCCACGAGATCGCTCACGGTGCCTGCGGTGAGGATGGGCTCGGGGAGCGGCTCCCGGGGAGCGGTCGCAGCGCGCGCGAGGCCTTCACGGAGTAGTCGCTCCACCCCGGACTCTGAGACGATCCGGGTGATTCGCGCGACCGGTGTTCCATGATCCGTGACGGTGATCTCCACGCCCTCATCGCGCACTGCGGCAAGGTGGCGGCTGAGGCCATCTCGGAGTTCTCGAACTCCTAATGTGGCGTTAGTCATGATTCAATTCTAGCCATAATTGTGCGCTTGGTCGAGGCGGGAGCTCCTCATGAAAGGCTGCGCCCGTCGCCTTTCACCACGAGACACTCAACGAAATCTTCTGCCAGACTCCCTCCATGCCCCTCGACACCCTGATCGCCCGAATCGATGCACTCGCCGGGTCCTCACCGCGCGTAATCGTCGGCATCGCGGGCAGTCCGGGCAGCGGGAAGACGACGCTCGCGACGGCACTTGTCGAGCAGTTGGGGGAGCGCGCGACGCACCTGCCGATGGATGGCTTCCACCTCGCGAACCGCACTCTCGACCGGCTCGGCCGCCGCGCGCGCAAGGGCGCGATCGACACCTTCGACGGGCACGGATTCGTTGCTCTCCTCGAGCGCGTGCGCCGCGAGACGGATCACACGGTCTATGCCCCGAGCTTTCGCCGCGAGGTCGACGAGCCCGTCGCCGGCGAGGTCGCGATCGAGCCGTCAGCTCGCGTCGTGGTTGTCGAGGGCAACTACCTGCTCTCAGAGCAGGATCCGTGGATCCGCGTGCGCGATCTGCTCGACGAGGCGTGGTTCTGTGAGGCTCCCGCCGATGAGCGCGAGCGGCGGCTCGTCGAACGCCACACCCTCGGTGGTCGCAGCGTCGAGCAGGCGACCGAATTCGCCCGCACCGTCGACGGGGACAACGCCGCACTCATCGAGCAGACCGCGCACCGCGCGAGCCTGCGCGTCTCGGGTGTCACGTGGGACGTGCGGTCGTGAAGTCGACGATCGCTCGATGTGGGCAGAACCTCAGGCGCCCACTTCGCGATCGTCGAGCAGATTGCGCGTGAATCGACGAAGGTCGCGGTGCAGGTTGGTGTGGGCACCGTCGACGGGAACTTCCGAGCGCAGAATCGCGTCGATGTCTTCGAGCGCTTGAACCACGAGCGAGGGGCGCGGCACGCACCTCCCAAGACGCAATTTCACGAACGAGGTGCTCGCGCGTCAGTGCGCCGTGGCGATGTCAGTCGGAACGCGGATCTTGGCTGTTGGTCGTCCCGTGGCACGCTCCTATCGTGATATCGCAATGAAGCGGCTCTATCGCAGTTTCGCCATAACGTTGATCGGTTGCGACATCGCGATAACCGAGCCCATCGTGCCCAGCATCCCCACAACAAGATCCTTCAAACTGTACCGACCAGACGGTAAAGTAAAGGATCTCGACATGACCACCGCACGTCGCTACCTCAGCCTGTCCGTGCTCATCGGCGCAGTGCTGC
>NZ_JBQDSX010000139.1:0-3444 GCF_052099035.1 Microbacterium sp.
ACATGCTCGAAGACGCGAAGGATGACATCCTCGCGTTCTGCGGATTCCCGCAGCAGCACTGGCGACAGATCTGGTCCACGAACCCGCTCGAGCGTGTCAACAAGGAGATCAAACGACGCACCGACGTCGTTGGCACTTTCCCTAACCCCGCCGCGCTCCTGCGCCTGGCCGGGCACGTTCTTATCGAGCAACACGACGAGTGGGACGGTGCTGGCCGCCGCTACTTCAGCGAGCACTCCATGAAGCTCCTCAACACCCACGACGAGGAGGTGGCCATCCCGGAACTCAACGCGGCATAATCAACACAGCTGATCCCGCACGATGTCGAGATTCTCCACCACACAGCGGGACGTCACCGGCGTTCACCGCCCACAGATTCGTCGCACACATGCCTTCATCTTCGCACCGAGCGGTCATGTGCTCTCGGCTCGATGCGCGCCGTCGAGCTACAGGACGCGCCCCTGCCGGTGAGTAGGTCGAGCGATGTCTGGTTCGCGCTCGATCGCCTGACTGCTACCGCGTGCGGGCGGGTCGAGGAGCGCGGTGACGTCTGTGGCATTGCAGCGCGAGCGCGCGTGCGGAGTGCGCATACGCATGAAACTCGAAGTCCGCGCCGGAACGATGAAGATGCGCCGCCATCGACACCAACGTGGTGACCCCCACCCCTGCCGCCAGCAGAACGACGTGCCCGGCCGACTCAACCATGCCGAACGTGTTCCTCGGGAGAGAGATCTGCACGGTATCGCCCTCCCGGATGCTGTCGTGCACCGCGATCGAGCCTCCGCGCCCAGCCGGCTCGCGCTGCACGCAGATCACGTAGGCGCCCGCACTCCGATCCACGTCGTCCAGCGAGTACTGCCGGACAACGCCCGGGTCGATGTGTAGGTCGATGTGCGCGCCCGGCGTGAACGGCTCCAGAAGTGCGTCATCGGCGGCGAGGAGCTCCAGCAGCACGGCGCGGTCGGAGACGGCCTCTTTCCGTGCCACGCGCACGAGCCTCTGCCTGGTGGCTGGCACAGCCGGTCTCGGGGTGGGAGCTTTCGCGGTGGAGCATCGAGAGCGGAAGAGGGAGAGAGCCAAGGACGGAGATCCTCGCGATGTGAGCGGGCAGAACGCCAGAAGTCTACGGCATCATGTAGATTTGAAGGTGACTAGACTGAGTGCCGGAGGTGCCAGATGGCGGGAGAGCGTACGCGCGAACGAGGCGAACTCGAGGGCGAGGTCATGCGCATCCTCTGGGACGCCTCGGAGCCCTTGAGCGCGCGCGACATCCAGGCTGTGTTCACCGGTCACGTCCCGGCCTACACGACGTTGATGACCGCGCTGGAACGCTTGCAGAAGAAGGGCGACGTCGTTCGCTCCGGCGACTCCCCGCGAAAGGTCCGCTTCCATGCCGCTCGATCCGGCGACGAACACGTCGGACGGTCGATGATGACCGCCCTTGACGGAGCCGGCGACCGGCAGGCCGCACTGCTGCGGTTCGCGGGCAACCTCGCCGAGGAGGACCTGGATCTGCTCCGCAGCGCGATCACCGGCAAGACGTCCCGCAAGCGCAGGTGAGCAGGTGATCGTCACCGGCTCCTTCCTCGCCGCCGCCGCGCTGGTCCTGTTGCTCGCGCCTCTCGTGCTGACCGCCGGGCGATGGCAGGTGCGCCACCCGCGTATCGCACTGACCCTCTGGTTCCATGCGCTCTTCGCCGGCATCGGGCTTGCGGGAGCCTCCGCGACCACGGCGCTGCTGTGCTGTGTCGAGGTCGGAGAGGTGCACGCGCCGGCCGAGGGCATGCTCTTGACGGTCGTGGGCTGGCTGAGCCTCGGCGTGCTCGCGGCGGTGATCGCCTTCGTCTCCGCCTCCGCGGAACCTCTTGCCGACTCCTGGCGCGAGGCCGTCGGCCGCTTCGCACCGGTCGCCGTCTCCCGCGAGAAGTCGGACGGGGTGACCTTCGTGTGGTTCGACTCGGATGAGCCGACCGCATGCGCCGTGCCCTCCAGGGACCCGGAGATCTTCCTGTCGACGGCCCTCACAAAGCTGTTGAGCGAGCCGCAGCTGCACGCGGTGATCGAGCATGAGCGTGCCCATCTGCGTCAGCATCATGGGTGGGTGGTGCGGATCGCCGAGATCAACGCGCTCTGCGTCCCCCGGCGTTTCCCTGCCGGGCGGGAGCTCAAGCGTGCCACGCTTCTGCTGATCGAGCTCATTGCGGACGACGCCGCGGCCCGGCGGGCCGGGGCCGTCCACCTCGCCAACGCGCTGGCGACCATGGGGCGTGTGACGGCCGATCCGGGACTGGAGCTTCGCGCCGACCGGCTCACCCTCCGCCGGTGGAAGGCACCGAAGATGAGGCGCGCCGCCGCCCTCGCACACGCCTGACCTCGCTCGCACCGACGACCCCGTCTATGACACGATGTAGAGTTAAGGAATCGTTGTTCGGCGTCAAGAGGAGTGGTCATGGCCGAGTTCGAGTTCTGGGTGAACGGGATGACCTGCGAGCACTGCGAACGTGCGGTCACCGCCGAACTGTCCGCCGTGTCGGGCATTATCGATGTCCAGGTCGACGCCGCCTCTGGTCGGGTCCAGGTGACCCACGAGACGCCGCTCGAACAGGCGGCGGTGGATTCGGCCGTCCAGGACGCCGGCTACACCGTGCGGGCGTGGCCCACAGCGACGAATGCCTGACGCTGTCGCCTCCCGCGCCCCCGCAGCCACTCCCGTATCCGCCTCGGACCCACGCGTCCGCAAGCCGTTGGTCGCGGTGGCCGCGGTCATCATCGCGGCGACCGCGGTCGCCCTCGTGGTCTTCCCGGTTGTCGTGGCCGTCGTCCTCGGCGACGCGCCCTATGAACGTCTGCATGTCGGGTACCCGGGCGTTGACGTCGCCGTTGTCACCACCGTGCTGTTGTCGGGTGCTCATCTCGCCACGCTGGTCACCAGTGGTGCTATGGTACACGTGCTGTTCTTGCGTGATGCGCCCGCCCGCCGGGCACGGCATCTCTCGGACAACTTCGAGATCTCCGTGCTCCGGGTCGCCTCCGGAGCGTGGGGTTTGTTTGCCGGAGCTCTAGTGGTCTTCGAGGCACTCGACTCCAACGGCACGCCGTTAGAGCGGTTGGCGACGCCCGGCGCTCTGCCGTTTCTCTGGGAAGCGAGCTATGCCCCGAAGGCATGGACGATCAGCTTCCTGGCGGCGTTGATCGTCTTCTTCGTCTCGTTCTTCGCGGAACGCTGGACGGGGCTGCTCATCTCACTCTGGGCGACAGCGATCGCCGTGCTCGCGCCTGTCGTCACCGGTCAGGTACTCGTGGGCCCAGATCATGACTTCGGCAGCGATGCGGCGATTTTCCAGACCATCGCTGTGAACGCCTTTCTTGGCGCGATCGCCGTCGCGGCCCTGCGCATCCTCTCCGGGCGCCTGGTCTCGCCTGTGACCCTGCGGCGACTGTTTC
>NZ_JBQDSX010000140.1:0-3359 GCF_052099035.1 Microbacterium sp.
GGCCAGCCCTCCCGGGCTAGCCACTTTTGATGTCACCTGTTCCTACAGCAGACCCCTGCACATCGGCACGGGCATGCATGGCTCGACCACCCTCCACGTCACCAGCGATCTGGCGACCGTGCCTGCGCGTCTGCGGAGCGCCCTTGACGGCGTCGTGGCCGATGCGGAGCATCAGGGCCTGACGATGACGGCGCGGACCGCAGCCGTCGAGCAGGCACGGGCCGAGTTCATCCCGACCGACACCGAACTGTGGGACGGCACAATCGTCCGTGATGACGACGGCGCCTTCGCTCAGGTCGTCGGCGGCCGCCGCGACCCGCTGAGGGTGTCGAAGAAGAACGAGACGGAGCTGACCAACCTGCTCGCATTGCGCGATGGCGTCACCCGTCTGCTCGACCTCGAATCCCAGAGCACCGTCGACGGTGACGAGATCCGGGCGACACGCGCCGACCTGCGGGCCGGCTACGAGTCATACGTGCGCCGTTACGGGCCGATCAACCGCTTCACGGTGACGAAGACGGGCGCACGCCTCACCCCCGAAGCCCCGCGTCTCATGAAGGCCGACCCCTTCGGTCCCGCGGTCCTCGCCCTGGAGCTGTTCGACGATGAGACCCAGACCTCCAAGCCCGCCGCGCGCCTCGAGCGCCGCGTCGTCGCACCGCGCCCGATCAAGGAAGGGGCCGAGACCCCCGCCGAGGCCGTCGCGCTCAGCATGGACCGGCACGGGTACGCCGACATCGAGACCATCGCCTACCTGCTGGGAACGACGGAGCAGGATGCCCGCGAACAGCTGGGCACCCTCGTCTTCGACGACCCCGACCAGGATGGTCAGATTGTCCCCGCCGCCGAATACCTGTCCGGCAACGTGCGCGAGAAGTTCGACCACGCACGCACCGCGGCCGACGACGATCCGGAGCGGTACGGACCCAACGTCGTCGCGCTGCAGGAGGTCATCCCCGAAACGATCGGCAGCGATCAGATCGAGGCGCGCATCGGTGCGGTGTGGATCGACGCCGCCACGCACCAGGCCTTCTTCCGAGACGTGCTCCGCGATCGGTCCTTCCGCGTCGAGAGCCCGCTTCCCGGCGAGTGGGTGGTCAAGGGCGACAAGCACTCGCTCCTGGCCACTGAGGAGTACGGCACGAACGCCCGCCCCGCGCCCGAGATCGCCGCGGCGCTGCTCGAACAGCGCCCGGTCGAGGTTCGGGTGGAGATCGAGGTGGGTGACTCCAAGCGCCGGGTGATCGACGCTCAAGAGACCACAGCCGCCCAGGAGAAGGCCGACAAGCTGCAGGAGCGGTTCGGTGACTGGGTGTGGGAGGACGCCGAGCGTGCGCAGCGTCTCGTTGACGAGTACAACCGGCGCTTCAACGCCATCGTCTTGCGCGACTACACCAACGACGGGCAGTACCTCACCCTGCCGGGTCTGACCGAGTCGTTCTCGCCACGTCCGCACCAGCGCGCCGCCGTCGCGCGCATCGTGTCCGAGCCCGCGGTGGGTCTGTTCCACCAGGTCGGTGCGGGCAAGACCGCTGAGATGGTGATGGGCGCGATGGAGCTGCGCCGAATGGGGCTGGCATCGAAGCCGGCGGTTGTTGTTTGTGTACGATTGGACAATGTCCACGGACTCCCGGGGCGGGAGATCGCCTCCCCAGCTAGGCCGTGTTGATCAAGAGGGTTCACTCTCCGCTGGGCGAGTCTTGAACGGTGACGCGGCAGGAGATCTCGGACGAGGTGTGGGCCGTGCTGGAGCCGTTGATGCCGACGGTGACCGGGAGGTCGAGGCCGTGGACGGATCATCGCCTCGCGGTCGAGGGTATGGCGTGGAAGTACCGCACCGGGGCGCCGTGGCGGGACGTGCCGGAGCGGTTCGGTAAGTGGAACTCGATCTACAAGCGGTTCAACCGGTGGGCCGAGGACGGCACCTGGGAGAAGCTGCTGGCCGAGGTGCAGAAGCAGGCCGACGCCGCCGGGAAGATCGACTGGGTCGTCTCGATCGACTCCACGATTGCACGTGTGCATCAGCACGGCGCGACACTGAAGCGTGACACAGGGGGCCCTGCCGAATCACAAGAATCCGTGGTTCGAGCCGCCTGATCACGGGATCGGACGCTCCCGTGGCGGCCTGACGACCAAGCTGCACCTGGTCTGCGACGGCCGCGGAAGGCCGCTGGGCATGGTCATCACCGGTGGGAATGTCAACGACACCACGATGATGCCCGCCGTGCTTGAGGACATCCGCGTGCCCCGCGACGGGAAGGGCCGGCCGCGCACCCGCCCCGACCGGGTGCTCGCCGACAAGGGCTACCCGTCGAAGGCGAACCGTGCATGGCTGCGCACGAGAGGGATCGCGGCCACGATCCCCGAGAGGGACGATCAGATCGCGCACCGCCGCAAGAAGCCAGGCCGACCGATCGACTTCGGCGATCAGCAGCAGGAACGCTACAAGGGCCGCAACGTCGTCGAACGCTGCTTCAACAAGCTCAAGCAGTGGCGCGGCATCGCGATGCGTTCGGACAAGCTCGCTCGCAACTATCGTGCCGCGATCAGCCTCGCTGCGACGCTGATCTGGATCAAGACGGACCTGTCCCGTCCGGCCTGGCCATAGGCCGGCCGGCGCCGCGCCGATGCGGCAGGATGACGGGATGAGTTCCTACGTTCGCCCTTTGATCGAAGCGCCGGTGTTCCGCGATGCTGACGGCGCGGTGATCAACTACGGGAGTCGGTGGCACGGGTCACCTCCGGAAGACACCTACTCGGTCGACACGCATCCCGAGCGGTTCGCACCGCTGCACGTTGTCGCTGACGCCCTTATCGCCCACCTCCGAGAGACGTATGACGTCGAGGTCGATGAGGGTGTTGAGGTGGCAGCGGATCTGCTGCGTCCCGCGTTTCATGATGTGGTGCGCGCGGTGCGGATACGTCCTAATGATCCGAAGTGCGCGTCCTTGACGTTGGTCTTCACCGCTTATCCGGGGATCTACATGCACGCGGGACTATTGCACGACTTCCACTACCCAGTCTGCGGTTGCGACGCTTGCGACTCGAACTGGGAGGCCGAAGCCGATGAACTCGAGCAGCAAGTGTTCGCGACCGTCAGCGGCAACTACCGAGAGACGATCGAACGCGGACTTCGCCCCTGGGTCGATTACGCCTTCACCTATCCCGACGGCGCGAGCTCCGGGAAATCCCGCTCCCAAGATCTTCCTGCCCAGCGCCTCAAAGACGCCAAGCCCGTCCTCCGCGACCTTCCCGTCGGATGGAATCACTGGCCGCGCCCGGCCCCGCCTCTTGATCAACACGGCCTAGCTCGACGGTAGGCCGAGCCTGTCGAAGAACGCCCTGTTCCGCTCCGTGGC
>NZ_JBQDSX010000141.1:0-3141 GCF_052099035.1 Microbacterium sp.
ACGACGCGACCCCTGTTCGCCGATCGACGATCCAGGCCAGCACGAGCGCCACGGCGGCGAGCAGCCAGCCCAACCAGGTGATCTCGAAGACGAACAGCGCAGGTGCGGCGAGGCAGACGGCCAGTGCCGGCCCTGCCGCGGCGACTGGTGCGGATGGGGCGGTCGCGCGGCCCGATGGATGCATGTCCGTGTCGTCGATCACGACGGGATTCTCCGTGCCGGCACGGTCAGTCGTGACTCTCGTCGGCGGATGAGGCTGCCAAGCGGGCAATCCCGTCGAGCACGATCGTCAGACCGACCTCGAAGGTGTCCTCGAAGGGCGAGGCGGGGGAGGCGACGTACAGCGCGGCGAGCTCGCCGATGCGGGGGGACGCGGCCAGATCCATGCCCTGCGCCAGTTCATCCGGCGCATCCATGAGTCCCACGTCGGTCAACATCGACTCCTGCAAGGCGAACCCGTATACGAAGGCGTCGAGCACGGCATAGCTATGAGCGGCGGCACGAACGCTGAAGCCCTGCCGGCGGAGAACCTCCAGCACCGCCTCGTGGTTCGCCAGGCTCGCCCGGCCCGGCTGGCGCTGCGTCTCCATGACACGCAGTGCCCACGGATGCCGCCGCAGGGCCGAGCGCATTGAGCGCGCACGCTCGGCGAGTTCGTTGCGCCACGGTAGGTCGGGGCCGGGGAGGGAGACCTCGGCGAACACGCTGTCGACGACGGCGCTCAGGAGTGCGTCCTTGGTCGCGACGTGGTGGTACAGCGACATCGGGCGAGTGCCGAGATCATCCGCGAGATTGCGCATCGTCACCGCGTCGAGACCAGCGCGGTCGGCGAGCTGCTGCGCCGCGCTCACGATCCGCTCCGCGGAGAGCGAGTTTCTCGGGGTCCTTGACATTGACTCGACACTAACGTACTTAGTACCGTACAATGTACGATACTAAGTACGAACCGACCGCGGAGAGACCAGTGAACGCTCAGATTCGATTCGCATCCATCACCGCGGGCATTGCGCTGGCTGTGATGGCAGTGCTGGCACCGCTCGGTGTGATGGTGGCGCTTCCGTCCGGATCGACCGGCACGGCGGGCCTAGCTGTAGTTCCCCACGAGGTTGTGAACGCGGAAGCTTGACCCTCCGGTAGGGGGAGCCGCGATGCTGGACTCATGCTACAAATCGGTGAGTTCGCAGGTCTGACGGGGCTGAGCGTGAAGGCGCTTCGCCACTATGACGAGAAGGGTGTGCTGGTCCCGGCCGAGGTCGATGATCTGTCAGGGTATCGAAGGTATGGAGAGAGTCAAGTTCGTGCTGGTGTCGTTGCCCGTGCGCTTCGCGACGGCGGTGTTCCACTTCCGGCGGTCGCGGCGGTGGTTGCCACCGGCGGAGCGAGCGATGCTCTGACGGCGCACCGTCGGCGGGTTCTTGAGGACCGCGCGAGAGAAGACCACGCGTTCGTCGCTGCTGAAGACGTGCTTCGGGCGTTGGCTGCTCCGGTGTCGGTAGTTGAGCGGGAGGTGGACGCGCAACCATTCGTCGGGCAGGCTATCTCCGTGAGGGTGGATGATGCTGAGTCGCTCTCCGACGAGGACGCCAATGCGGTGTTCGGTGAACTGTTCGAGCAGTTGCAGGCATCCAATCTCGGTCCGAGTGGGCAATTCTGGACCACCCTCCGAGCGGGAGAGCGCGGAACGGTCGAGGTCATCTGCTGCTGGCCTACGCTGATCAAGGTCGACGATGAGTGGGGCGGTCCGCAGACATTTGCTGGAATTCTCCCGGCCCGCACCGACTTGGTCGCGACCTGGCGACCGACTGAGGGCGAGACGCTTCCGGACGGGGCTGCACACCCTGCCGTCGTCGCATTGTTCGACGCAGTTGCTGATCGGAAGATCGAACTGGGCGGCTTAGAGGTGCGCCAAACCGTGCTTGGTCAGAGCGAACAAGACTACGCCGTCGATGTCTCCGTCACGATAGAACCACGATGACAACCAAAGCGACGGCCGCTCGACTCATCAGTGGTGTGATTCTCATCGGAACCTTCTTTGTGTGGCTGGCAGCCCGATCAACCGTGCTCGACACAACCGTCGGCGGCGTTACTGACCTCGTCGCTCTCGTGTTGCATGGGACCGCCTGGGCAGTTCTCCTGGCCGGTGTTGCTCTGTTCGCATCCGTCGCGACGGCAAGAAGCAATTCGCAGTGACGCATGCGAACGCGCCTCTGACCCCGGTTGGACGGAGGCGGCTCGCTGTCCTGATCGTGGATCAAGGGTGGACGGTCAGCCGTGCCGCCGACCGATTCCAATGTTCGTCGGCAACCGCGTCGAAGTGGGCACGACGGTATCGTGCGGGGTTGCCGTTCACAGATCTCCCGTCGCGACCCCGCTACTCGCCGTCTCGCACTGCGCGACGAACCGAACGACGGATCATCGCGCTGCGCTTTACGCGGCAGTGGGGACCGCATCGGATCGGTTATCACCTCGGCATCCCTCGCTCGACAGTGGGCCGCGTGCTGCACCGATATCGAATGCCCTTGCTGTCACATCTCGATCGGTCAAATGGGCTCCCCATCCGGAAGTCAAGGCCGGTCCGATATGAGAAGACCAGACCCGGAGAGCTGGTCCATGTCGACATTAAGAAGCTCGGGCGTATCCCGGACGGCGGCGGACACCGCGTCCTCGGACGTGCGGCCGGGGCACGCAGCAAGAGGAATGGTCGTGGGTACGCCTACATCCACCACGCGGTCGATGATCATTCGCGCCTTGCGTACTCGGAGATCCTGAACGACGAGCGCAAGGAGACTGCAGCGTCGTTCTGGGAACGCGCCCGC
Organism: Microbacterium sp.; assembly: GCF_052099035.1. Taxonomy (GTDB): domain Bacteria; phylum Actinomycetota; class Actinomycetes; order Actinomycetales; family Microbacteriaceae; genus Microbacterium. Next base: position 2,817 of record NZ_JBQDSX010000141.1, read on the forward strand.
GCATTCTTCGCAGCTGCGGGCGTCGAAGTCACCGCGGTCATGACAGACAATGGCTCCTGCTACCGGTCTGCTACCTTCGCCGCCGCACTGAACGGAATCAAGCATCGCCGCACCCAGCCCTATCGACCGCAGACAAACGGGAAGGTGGAGCGATTCAACCGCACTCTTGCCGCGGAATGGGCCTATGCCACCGCATACAGCTCGGACGACGCCCGCGCCGCGGAATATCCTCGATGGCTGCATCACTACAACCACCACCGGCCCCACTCAGGAATCGGCGGCCAGTTCCCCTCGACCCGCGTTCACAACGTCACGGGGAACTACA
>NZ_JBQDSX010000142.1:0-3119 GCF_052099035.1 Microbacterium sp.
CAACTGGGACAACCTGGGTCAGCGCCTCACCGAATCGGGCGGCGTCGAGATCCGCAACGTGCGAGTCGACTGGGCCAGCGCTGCGGGGTTCATCGACCGCGTCTATCAGCCACTTGTCTACAACACGTTGAACGTTCCGGCGCTGCAGGCCACGTTCAACAACATCTACCTCGGGATCGCGGAGGGCGCCCTCCGCGCCGCCACGGCGTACACGCGCGAATATACGCGCGCCTGGCCGTATGGGGGAGAAGGCAAGAGCCGGGGAACCGAGGAGTTCTACGTGCTCGAAGGGTATGGCGAGCTCGTGTCGAAGGTATGGGCCAACGCGGCCCTCGTCGATGAGGTCGACCGGGAGATCAGTGAGATTCTGCATGACGACCGTGAGAATCTGACCGAACGCCGGCGCGGCGAGATCGCAGTGCGCGTGGCGGCCGCGAAGCTGCGGATCATCGAGGACGGCCTCGAGGTCACCACGAAAGTGTTCGAGCTGACGGGTGCGCGCGCGAGCGCCAACTCGGTCGGCCTCGATATCTACTGGCGCAACCTCCGCACGCACAGCCTTCACGACCCGGTGGCGTACAAGAAGCACGAGGTCGGTCGGTACGCGTTGCTCGGGGAAGTGCCGGAGCCGAGCTGGTACACGTGAGGCGAGCGCAGCGCTAAGTCTGCTCGCGCGCGTCACGCTCAGCGACAAGCTGTTCGACGGCCGTCGGCAGGGTCGATTCGAAGTCGATGAGCTTCACCCAGGTAGGAGTGATCCTGATGCGCACCATCTGTTTGTACAGCGAGTGCACCTCGGCTTCCCATTCGGCGCGCTGCTCGGGCGTCATTGAGTAGACGTTGTTCGTGCTCAGGTACTCCTCGGGAACGCCATCGACAACTTCGAGTGCGGCGCTGCCGCGGATCAGCAGGATCTTCGGCGGGAATTCCTCGGTATCGATCGTGAGCGCCACCTGCGGGTTCGCGCGCAGGTGGCGCAGCTTCGGCGCGTTGGTGGTCGTGCACACGACGATTTCGGATCCGTTCCAGACGAATCCCATCGGAACATTGCGCGGGGATCCGTCGATCGACACGTATGCCATGCGCAAGATGTCACGTGCGAGAAGCTGCTCGCTGTAGGGGAGGGTGAGGATCCGAGTGATTTCTGCATGGTCCATGAGATGCCGCCTTCGTCGATACGGATAAGTTCCCTGCGGACATTCTCGGACGCGACGGGAGCCGCGTATAGGGGCGCGGGGCATCGGCGCGAACTCACCGGTACGGTGGTGCCATGCGAACCAGAGATGCCGTGGTCGAGGACGCGCCAGGCATCGCGCGCGTGCACGTCGAATCGTGGCGCGCGGCGTACGCGGGTCTGATGCCCCAGGCGGTGCTCGATGACCTGTCTGTAGGCGCAAGCGCCGAGCGCGCCGTGGGCTTCTACGTACGCAACGGCCGGATGGCGAACGGCGCCCTCAAAGTCGACGAGCGACCAGGGCTGGTTCTTCGGGAACGCCGGCACGTGAAAAGACTCGCCGACGTATGACACCCGATACGTCGAGGGCGGGATCCGCGAGAAGCTCGTCATGGATCCGGTTGATTGGTTGGGTCGCGTTCCCCGTGCTGGGCATGCTCGCGGCGGTCACGGCAGACGTTCTTCACCGGGCACTTCGGCGGAACGCGTCCATCGAGTTCTGGCGCGCGGGCGAGGCCTGGCTGCCAACGCTCGTTCCCGCGTACGCCAGCTACACGGTGGATCCCTGGCCCGCCCTGATATGGCGAACGCTGCTGTTCGCGCTGGGATTGGCTCTCGCCGCGTTCTCGATGATCCTCCTCGCTGGCCGGAAGCGGCGCGGGTGGTGGTTTCGCGCGCTTGTTCTGTGGATCTCCGTGGTGGTCGTTGCAGTCGGCGTCGTCGGTGTCGCGCAGATTGGAGAATGGCTGCTCGAGGTTCAGTCGTTCGGCGGGCTCGGCGGATCCCACATCCGCACGTTCACGCTGCCCGCGCTGCAAGAAGCGGCGCGTTGGGGACTGCTCTGGGGGTGGATACCTGCGCTCGCGACGACGTTGTGCGGCGTGCCGGGCCCGAACCGGCCGTCCCGGCGCCGAGCGCTCGTCGTGGCCACCGTGCTCGTGATCGCAGCAGCGTTGGCGTGCGCGATTCTCGCCGCGACGACGCGCGGGGCCGCGCTCTCCGCGCGCACAGAAGTGGCCACGCAGGATCCTCCGAAACAGACGGAGCCGGCGGCCCCCACGGATCCTCCTCCGGCCGTTGCGGAGACGATCGACCCCGACTTCCCGGGACGGTGCGCGGCCGACGACGTGTCCGTCGAGATCGGCGGGTTCGATGCGGCGACCGGATCCCGCTACCTCACGTTCGAGGCGCGCAATATGTCTGCCGAGGCATGTGATCTGAGAGGTGCGCCCGATCTCGCGTTCGCGTCGGACGTCGGGAACGCGATCCGTCCGGTGATCGGACCGAGGAACTTCACGACAGCCGGCGAGCCGATCGGGGAAGACGTAGTGACTCTCGCTCCCGGGGGCACGGCACGCGCCGATCTCGTGTGGCGTGCGCCGACGGGACGACCGATCGACCTCACAGTGCTCTTGGCCCCCTGGGCGGGTGCAGTACGCACCTCGACGTCGGAGGTTCTCGACGTCGTGGACGGCGGGGAGATGGCGTTGACGCCGTGGTACGTCGCGGAATGAAGCACGATGAATACTGACTCGCGGCATCGCTCTCGATGCTCTTTTGAAGCGCCCTTCGTTTGTCGGTGGTTCCCCATAACGTGACGACATGGCGCAGGCACGATTCTCCGAAGGGCTCCCGGGCTTCACTCCCGAGCAGCTCGATCGCGCCCGCGCACTCGTCGCGCGGATCGCTGAACGGCGCCGGCAGATCGCGCGTATTGAGGCCGACATCATCGCTGCCACGCAAGAGTTAGCGACAATTGCCGATGCCATATCAAGCGACGCCCTGGGTTCAGACGGCCCCGAATATGCTCGGCGGTCGATGACGACAGAAGTAGCTGCCGCGACGCGCGTGCATCCGCACACCGCCCGCGCGCAGATGGACGAAGCCGAAAGAATCGTGGGCGACTTTCCCGAGACATTCGAGGCGCTCAGCGAGGGCCGCGTTT
>NZ_JBQDSX010000143.1:0-3069 GCF_052099035.1 Microbacterium sp.
TGCTCGCCGACGTCGTCGACCGCATCGCCGACGGCACGGCCGAAGCCCGGCCCCAGCGGGGCGAGGAGTCGCTCGCGCCGAAGCTCACGATCGACGACGGCCTGCTCGACTTCACGCGCAGCGCTGACGAGGTGCTCGCCCGATTCCGCGGCGTCACGCCCGAGCCCGGGGCGCACACGCGGCTCGCCGGAGAGCGGTTCAAGATCCATTCGGCGACGCGCGGCGAGGGATCGCTCGCGCCGGGCGCGGTCGCTCCCGCTCAGGGCGGAGTGTTGGTCGGAACCGCGACCGACGCGATCTTCGTCGACCGAGTACAGCCCGCCGGCAAGGCGGCGATGGCCGCCGACGCCTGGTACCGCGGCCTCCGCGGCGACGTGGAGCTCGGATCATGAGCGGCCGCCCCGACCCGCGTCGGCGCCGCGATGCGCCCCCGACGATCGTGCAGCGCTCCCGTGAGGTCGCGTTCGCCGTCATGCACGCTGTCGATGCCGACGACGCGTATGCGAACCTCCTCCTGCCGATCGAGATCGATCGCGCAGGGCTCTCGCCGGCCGATGCGGCTCTCGCGACCGAGCTCACCTACGGCACGCTGCGCGGCCGCGGCATGTACGACGCCATCATCCGGATTGCCGCGGGCCGCGAGCTCGACGAGATCGACCACGGCGTGCTCGACGCACTCCGGCTCGGCGCCCACCAGCTGCTCGCGACGCGCGTTGCGCCGCACGCCGCCGTCAACGAATCGGTCGAGCTGGCGCGCCGGTCGTCGGGCCGGAGCGCGACGGGCTTCGCGAACGCGGTACTTCGGCGCATCTCGCGCAACGACCTCGACGGCTGGCTCGACCAGGTCAGGGCCCTCGCCCGCAGCGACGACGAGGCGATCGGCTGGACGAGCTCGCACCCCGTGTGGATCGTGCGCGCGATGCGCCGCGCCCTGCGAGCCGAGGGTCGGGAGCACGAGCTGGAGGAGCTGCTCGCCGCCGACAACGCGTCGCCGTCGGTCACGATGGCGGCCCTGACGGGTCTCGCCGAGCCGCGCAGCCCGCGCACGCGCTTCTCGCCGATCGGCTTCCGCGCGCCGTCCGGCGATCCGGAGCCCCTCGTTCGTTCCTCGGGCGGCGCGATGCGTGTGCAGGACGAGGGATCCCAGCTCGTCGCGCTCGCACTCGCTCGCCGGGCGCCCGTCGCGGGGGAGCGGTGGCTCGACCTCTGCGCCGGCCCCGGCGGAAAGACCGCCGTCCTGGCGGCGGAGGCCCGCAACGCGTCGGCGCTGCTCGAGGCGAACGAGGTGATCCCGGCGCGGGCCGGTCTCGTGCGCCGCGCGCTGGAGGCGATCCCCGAGACCATCGAGGTGCACGAGCGCGACGGGCGCGACCTCGCGAGCGAGAACGCGGGCGCGTTCGACCGGATCCTCGTCGACGCCCCCTGCACGGGCCTCGGCGCGCTGCGCCGGCGTCCCGAGGCGCGCTGGCGCAAGTCGCCGCAGGACGTCGCCGACCTCGTCGAGGTGCAGACGGGCCTGCTCGACCGCGCGATCGACGCGCTGAAGCCAGGCGGCGTCGTGGCCTATGTCACGTGCTCGCCGCATCCGGCCGAGACGACCGGTGTCGTGCGCGAGATCCTCGATCGTCGAGACGACGTCACGCTGCTCGATGCCGCCGCCTCCCTACAGGCGGTCGCACGCGAACCGCTCGACCTCGCCGAGCGCGCGGACGGGCTGACGACCGCTCAGCTGTGGCCGCATCGCCACGGCACCGACGCGATGTTCCTGGCGCTGATCGAGCGTCAGTAGCCCCAGGTGACCGGCAGGTCGGCGTCTGCGAAGTCGACCGAGGGGCTCGCGAGGTACGGGCCGCCGTAGATCTGATCGCGGCCGGAGCCCGAGGCCCCCGACCAGTCTCCCGTGAACACCACCTCGGCGGAGAAGAACGCATCTTCCATGACGAGCGGCGCGGATGACGATGCGGTCGGCTCGAGCGCATCGATCTCCGCCCAGGACTCATCGCTGATCGTGCGCTCGATGGTGCCGTCGATGAGGGAGTTGTCGCCCTGCAGCCCTGGCGTCACCGCGAGCTCGCAGCCGGCGTCGAGCGCGGCCGACGACAGGCACTCCTCGGCGGAGGCGCGCACCCGGCTGCGGAACTGAGCAAGCCCGTCCTCCGTGAGCGTCGGCTCGTGTTCGTGCGTGTAGGCGTACGCGAACCCGGTGGTCGCGATGACCGGAACGCCCGCGAGCTCGACGTAGTCGGCCGACGTCGCGAGCTCGTACACGCCCGGCACAACCGAATAGATCGAGCCCGACCCCGTCGCGGCGACCGCCCCGTTGACCGTGATCTCCATGTCGCCGAATCCTCCGTCGAATGTGAGCAGCGGCAGGTCGAGGTCGACCGCACCGTCCGTGGAATCGCGGTCGGTCGTGTCGACGCCGATCTCGTAGACGAAGGCCTGATCGCCGAGCCGGTAGCTGATCTCGACGTCCTGAAGGCCTGCGGAATCGTCGGATCCGATGGCCGTGACGGACGTCTCGGAGAGCGGATGGCGCTCGAGCATCTCCGCCAGGACCTCGTCGGTGATGAGCGAAGCATCGCCCGTGAGCGTGCTGCCGATCATGCTCTGGACCGCGTCGCCGTCGGCCGTGCGGATCGCCTCGAGGAAATCGTTGCCGACTTCGATCGCCCGCTCCGCGGGAGCAGCCTCCTCGATGATGTCGGCGGGCACCGCCTGCGGCTCATCGTTCGGTGTCGTCGCGTTGAACGAGGTGAACACCCCGTATCCGACGCCCGCGATCACGAGCACGGCGACCGCGACGATGATCGTCGTGCGGATGCCCGTGCCGGAACGGTGGGCGCTTCGGGGCCGCTTCCGGTTCGCGAGCTCCGTCTGCGGGCGGGAGCGAGCCTTCTTCTGACGCGGCTGCGACGGTCGCGGCGCGCCGATCGGGTGCGCTGGCGTCATCGACGCGTGCGTCGTGCGCGGCTCGTGCCGCGGCTGCTCGGTGGCGGTCTCGTCTGCCTGTTTCTGCTCGACCGGCGTATGTTCCGCGGGGGCCTGCCCGGTAGCAGCCTCGCTGCG
>NZ_JBQDSX010000144.1:0-2922 GCF_052099035.1 Microbacterium sp.
TGATCTTCGCGGGCGACGCGGTGATCACGATCACGGGCGACGACCACTTCCGCGCCGACGAGGTCACGGCGTTGGCGGTCGCGGCAGCGGCGTGATGACGAGACTCGCGATGCCGAGTTATCCGCAGCGAGAGGCCGTTTCGACATAGGACTACGCCGCGGGCCGGAATCGTCGCGGGGGCGGATCGACGTCGCCGAATGCGTATCTCAGCGCCAGCCTCGGTTCGAGCGTGACCGCACCTCCACCTGGGTCGTGCAGCATGAACGCTGACTTTCCATCACGGCTGATGCGCCACCCCGAGTGGTGCAGCTGCATGTGGTGGAACCGGCAGAGCAGGATGCCCCGGTCGATATCGGTGCGTCCGCCCTCGGAGTACGGGTCGATGTGGTGCGCCTCGCAATACGACGACGGCCGGTCGCAGCCGTGCCAGCGGCATCCGCCATCGCGCACTGAGAGCGCCACGCGCTGTGCCGGGGTGAACAGGCGACGCTCGCGCCCGACATTGAGCGGATCACCGCCCGCATCGACCGTGACCGCCACCGTTCCCGTGTCGCAGATGCGCCGGTCGATGTCTTCTTGCGGAAGCGACACGAGGCCGTCCTCGGTGTGCCCGCCGGACGCATCGACGACCGTCACGACCCGCACACCCGCACGCCTCGTACCGTGCACCACCTTCGCGTCGGCGAACGCGCCCACCCTCAGCAGATCGACGAACAGGTCGTACGAGAGCTGATCGATCGACCGCGGATCTTCGGCGAGCGCCTTCGCCGCCTCGGCCTCGGCCGCGTCCACGAACCGCGGCCCTCCCCTGCGCGGACGCAGGGCCGAATCGAAGATCGAGCGGATCAGCGCGTGCCCGTCGTCGTCGAAGCTGATTGATCCGCGGCATCGGCCGTCGGCGTCGGTCCAGGTGCGGAACGTGCGCGCCTCGTGCCGCTCGAGATAGCGCCGCTCGGCACCCTCAGGATCGAGGCGGTCGCGAATCAAGCGGGCCTCGTCGCGCAGCTCCTCCACGGTGCGGCGGCCCGCTTCATCGGCCAGCTGCTGAGCTGCGGCAGACCACGCTTCCCGCACATCGTCATCGACGCAGCCGGAACGATCTGCCGGTGGCTCCCCCAGTCCGCGGCGGATCGCGTCGCTCTGCGCCGACGACACGCGCCCGCGCATCAGCGCACCCGCCAACGGCGCATGCCACGCCGGCACGGCGGGCCTGGCGGGCGCGTCGGGCGCAGCCGGATCCGTATTCGCCGGTTCGCTCGCGTCGAGAACCGACTGCCCCACCCGGATCCGTTGGCGCGCGTCGGACTTCGACGTGCCCGTGATCGCCTGCACGAAGTCGGCGGGGCTGCGATGCCCGTGCACCTGAGCCAGCCCGCCTTGCCCGGCCCCGTGCGCGGAACGTTCGGCGAGAACACCGGCGCCGACTGCCTCGACACGGCCGAGGCAGCGAGCCGCCAGTGCGGCCGCCTCGATCACCCGCACGAGCTGCTCATCCGGGAGGCACCGCATCGTGTGCGTGAGATCATCAGCGCCCTCGCCGAGCAGGCCGTCGAGTGACGCGACCTGCTCTCGAAGTTCGCTGAAAATGTCCATGTCAGAAGTCAATCGCGAACCACTGACAAAGTTAACGCCGCCCCGATCAAGCCGCCTCCGCTGTAAACTGAACACGTTCATCGAACGAAGGATCCCATGCCCCCGCTCCGCACGGAAAAACGCCAGGCGACCGAAGCCCGCGTCCTCAACGAGGCGCGTCGCCTGTTCGAGCAGCGCGGATTCGCGGCGACGGCGATCCGCGACATCGCCCACGCGGCCGGCGTCAGCGTCGGCACAGTGATGGCCGCCGGCGACAAGCCTGCCCTGCTCGTGCAGGTCTTCGACGATCTGATCGCCGCCGAGCACGCCACCCGAAGCGCCCCGCCCACCGCAGGCACTTGCGTCGATCGGATCCTGCGGCTCGTGGATCCGTTCGTGACGATTTTCATCGATCGGCAGGACCTCGCGCGGGCCTACGCGTCGATCCTCGTCTCCGGCACCCACTCCTCGACGCTCTTCACGAGCCTCGCCGCGACGCTCGTCGAGGAGATCCGCGTGGTGATCTTAGGCTCGAGCAACGCCACGGAAGAACGCGCATCGGCGACCGCCAACGCTGCGTACTTCGCCTACGTCGGCACCCTCTTCTCGTGGTCGGCGCGCCCCGGCGCTGACCCGGCCGAGCTGACCGACACCCTCCGCGACACCTTCACCGCCATCTGTGAGGCGACATCATGATTCTCCTCCCGCACGTCTGGTGGCTGCCCGCACTGCTCGCCCTCGTTCTGCTGATCGACGTCGTGCTGTCGCTGCGGCCGCCGAAGTTCATCCGCGACTGCCTCGACGGGGTCGGCTTCCCGCGCGAGTGGTGGTGGACGCTCCTCGTCATCAAAACCACCGCGGTCGTGGGCCTCGTGGTGGGGATCTGGGTACCCGGTGTCGCGTTCGCCGCGAACACCGGCGTGATCATCTACTTCGCCAGCGCCGCCGTCGCCCACCTTCGAGCCCGCTTCACGGGGAAAGAATTCTGGATCAACTGCCTCGGCATGCTCGCCCTCGCGATCGCCGTGCAGGTGCTCTCGGTTCTGCCGTAGGGCCTCACTTCACACTCCCCTACGCGAACCCGCCCTGATCACTCCGATCCCACTCCTCCGCGTACCGCTCCTCCACGAGCGGCCACACGACCTCAACGCCTTCCTCGACCGACCCCACTCGCGAGGCAAGCTCTCCGAATAGCACGAACTCGTGCGGAATCACACGACCGGCCGCATCCCTCCGCCCGAGCGGATCCGCGAAGCGCAGCGCGACCGCGTCGCCCGCGCGCCGACACACATTCAACGCATCGTCCGCATCCGCGAACGCGTCGTCGTACGCGGGCAGCGGATCCGCCTG
>NZ_JBQDSX010000145.1:0-2892 GCF_052099035.1 Microbacterium sp.
GCGCGATCAGGGTGCGGCGATGGCCGACGTGCTGCTGCAGGTGCTGGCGGGGCAGGATCCGCCCCGCGAGACCATCCTTCCGCTCGAACTGGTCGTTCGAGAGAGCGCCTGAGCCACCCTCGACCCGGTTCTGTTGGAACCCCTGCCGCACCCGTTGCGGATACGTCGGAGATTCTGATGGAATCGGGCCGCTACACGCATGTTGACGCCCGATCTCCGACAGAACCGGAGGCACCGCTCCTGCAGCTCCGACAGAACCGGGGTGCGGACCGTCGCTACTTCGCCAGGCCGAGACGGCGGGCGGTGGAAACGGCGTCGGCCCAGGAGGAGACGCCGAGTTTGCGGTAGATCGACCGCAGCTGCGTCTTCACCGTGTTCGGCGAGACGTGCAGGCGGGCGGCGAGGTCCTTGGTCGAGTCTGCGCGCACGAGCTCGGCGACGACGGCGCGCTCGCGGTCGCTGAGGGCGTCGGTCGAGCGTGTTGCCCGCTGCAGTCCATCGCGCATCGTCTCGAGGTCGGCGACGAGCCGGCGTCCGGCGGCATCGAGCGTGAGCTCGCTCGCCTGAGCGATCGTCGTGTTCAGCGCTCCCATGCCCTGCATCGCGAACGGCAGCATCGGGCGTGCGCGCGAGGCGGCGACGATCGCCGCTTGCAGGTGCGAACGCGCGACATCGATCGATGATTCGGATCCGAGGTCGTGGTACGCCAGGAACAGGACGACGTGCGACCAGACAGCGAGCACTCCGGACCCCGGCGCGTCGCCCGTCGCCGCGAGGCACGCGAGTGCGCGCGCCGGCTCGCGGTCGCGGAGGTAGGCGCGGGCGCGCAGCAGGTCGATCGGGATCGTGCGCGTGCCCGCCGCCGGCAGATCATCGAGCACCGCGATCGCCTTCTCGCCGGATTCCGCATCGAGCAGCGCCTCGGCGCGCGCCCAGGCGAGGAGCGTCTGCGGGTTGCGCGCGAGGTCGCGGCCGCCGAGCTCCTGCTCGAACAGCTCGAGTCGGCTGAGCGCGAGACTCGACGTGCCGAGCAGGCTGTGTGCCATCGAGCGCAGAACGACCGTGACGAAGCGCAGGGTGTGCGGGTCGTCGATGGCGGAGACCTCGGTCGTGTCGAGCGCCTCCTGCAGAGCGCGCGGATCGACGACGTAGAGTGCGCTCGAGATCGCCACGATCCCGCGCATCGACGGGGAGACCGCCTGGGCGCCGACGAGTCCGTCGATGCGAGCCTGAAAACTGGTCGGAAGCGGCACGCCTCCGGGCGTCGCGATCAGCAGCATGTCGTGCGCGAACCGCGCGAGGCGGTCGTCGTGGGCGGCATGGGCGAGCGCGGCGGCGGCCGAGAACCATTCGGACGCGATGTCGGATCGCGACGCGTCGAAGGCGCTCAGCGCTGCCTGCATCAGCACTCCCGCGCGAACGATGCTGTGCGCCGGGTCTGCGGCGGCGTCACGGTCCGAATCGGCGAGCGTCTCGTGCGCGGCAAGCGCCTCGTCGAAGCGCCCGTCCAATCGCAGCAGGACGCCGCGCAGTGCGGCGGCCACGACACCGAGGTCGCCCTCCGGGGAGCCGACCTCGTCGAGAAGAGCCTCCGCCTGGCGCCGGTCGGTCTCCGAGATGCTGCCGGTGTGGTCCATGCTCGTCACGTCGAGAATGGTGCGCGCGAGGGCGACGCGCAACGCCGGATCCGGGTCGCGGTTCACGGCTTCTTCGAGCCACGGCCGCGCGCGTGCGACATCGACCTCGCCGAGCAGGCGCCAGTGGCGTGCGAGGAGGCGGGTGCGTGCGCCGGGCAGCTCGGCGACGATGGCCCACCCGTCGTCGGCATCGCCGTTCGACAGCAGTCGGGTCGCGAGTTCGGTGACGTCGGCATCGATCTGCTCGATCTGCACCTCGCGCTCCATGCGTGCGGTGAACGCGACGCGGAGGTCGGGACGCAGCTCGATCGTGTCGCGCTCCAGATCCTCGACGAAGAACCCGGATTGCAGCACGTTGTCGAGTGCCGCGCGCACGACCTCGTCGCGCCCCCACACGCTGAGCAGCGTGCGGCGGGGCATCGGGCCGATGCGGGCGGACACGAGCGCCGCCCGCCAGCCGTTCGGGCGGAAGACCCCGGCGGCAGCGGATCCGGCGAAGTGCGCCGACTGCTCGTCGCACCCCGCGCGCACGGCCGCGTCGTCGAGCGCACCGCGCACGGCGGCGGCCCGGAGCACCGCATCGACGAACCCGGCGTGGGATCCGACCCGGTCGAGCAGCGCCGTCGCCTCGTCCCAGGTGAGGGTGAGGCCGAGCTGCTCGGCACGGTCGATCGCCTCGTCCGCCGTGAAGCCGAAGATGGATCCCGCGAAGACGCGCTCTGGCCGCATGCCCGCGTCGAGCAGCGGCGACGGCCACTGCGTGCTCGTCACCGCGATGAGAGTGGCGCTCGGCCACCGGTCGCGCACGGCCAACGTGGCGGTCACGTGGTCCTCGCGCATGCCCTCGAGCTCGAGGATCACGACGTCGGCGTCGGGAGTATCGGCGGGAACCTCCACGCGGTTCGATGACCACACGATCAGTCGAAGGTCGGACCCCTCGAGCCACTCGCGCACGCTCGAGGCGACGCCCGAGCGGTGCTGCGCCGTCACGAGCACGGTAGCGCCGGGCGTGACGCGTCGCCAGAGCGATACGAGGCGAGGTCTCGACAGCCGGTGACGATCGGTCATGCGTCCATTTTGGCACGGGGGTGACCGCGGGCGAATTGGGGGTGACCGGCGGGTGAAAACCCCCGCGATAGGGCGGAATTCCAGCGGTCATCGCCGTAATCTCGAAGAGTCGGGGGTCGCGATCACGCGACATCGACGGCCGAGAGGCTTTGGGCCCGGGCAGCGGTCGGGGGAGCGCAGCCCGGGC
>NZ_JBQDSX010000146.1:0-2867 GCF_052099035.1 Microbacterium sp.
GCAGCGAGGAAGGCATCGACTTCACCGACATCTACTTCCTCACCGTCACCTACCATGCCGTGCGAGCGTCGAACCTGATCGCCATCGAACGCGGTACGACTTTCGCAGGCTTCGAAACTTCCACCTACGCCGATGGCTCGTACTTCGACAAGTACACCGAGCGTGACTGGCAGCCCGCCACCGACCGCGTTCGCATCCTCTTCGCAGAGGCAGGTGTCGCGATCCCCACCCGCGGCGACTGGGCGCAGCTGCGGGAATCTGTGCGGCAGCACGGCATCTACAACGCGTACCTGCAGGCCGTCCCACCGACCGGATCGATCTCGTACGTGAACAACTCGACCGCGTCGATCCATCCGATCGCAGCGAAGATCGAGATCCGCAAAGAAGGCAAGCTCGGCCGCGTCTACTACCCGGCCCCGCACATGACCGACGACAACCTCGAGTTCTTCGAGGACGCGTACGAGATCGGCTACGAGAAGATCATCGACACCTACGCCGCCGCCACCCGCCACGTCGACCAGGGTTTGTCTCTCACGCTGTTCTTCCGCGACACGGCGACCACGCGCGACATCAACAGAGCCCAGATCCATGCCTGGCGTGCCGGGATCAAGACCCTTTATTACATCCGCCTGCGCCAGCCCGCGCTCGAAGGCACCGAGATTGAAGGCTGCGTCTCCTGCGCGCTGTAACCCCAGAATCCGATCTTCCCGAAGGAACACCCATGACCCTCACCGATATCACCCGCCCCATCACCGAGATCTCCGTCACTCCGCCGGGCTATCGGCACGACCCGGCAGCCCGCCTGCGGCCCATCAACTGGAACCGCGTCGGAGACGACAAAGACCTCGAAGTTTGGAACCGCCTCACTGCGAACTTCTGGCTGCCGGAGAAGGTGCCGCTCTCCAACGATCTCTCCGCCTGGCAGAAACTCACCCAGGAGGAACGCACGCTGACCATGCGCGTGTTCACCGGGCTCACCATGCTTGACACCGTGCAGGCCACAGTCGGCGAGATCTGCCAGATCCAGGATGCCCGCACCGAACACGAAGAGGCCGTGTACACAAATATCGCGTTCATGCAGTCCGTGCACGCCCGCTCCTACTCGTCTGTGTTTTCCACGCTCACCTCGACCCCCGAAATCGACGACGCCTACCGGTGGGCCGTCGCGAACGACCTTCTTCAGGAGCGGTGTAAGAGGGTGCTCGCGCACTACTACGGGGATGATCCGCTCAAGCGGAAGGTCTCCTCGACGCTGCTGTCCTCGCTGCTGCTGTACGCGGGGTTCTACCTGCCACTGCACTTCTCCGTGCACGCCACGCTCACTAACACTGCCGACATGATCCGGCTCATCCTCCGCGACAAGGCCGTGCACGGCTACTACTCCGGATACAAATACCAGCGCGGCCTCGAAACCCACACCCTCGCCGAACAAGAGCACATGCGCGAGTTCACCTATGCGCTCCTCGAAGAGCTCTACGAACTCGAACTGGCCTACTCCGGTGAGCTCTACGAGCCGCTCGGACTCATGGACGACGTCGCCGTGTTCGTCCGCTACAACGCGAACAAAGCCCTCATGAACCTCGGCTACCCCGCCCGCTTCACCCCAGAAGAGACCGAAGTGAACCCGGAAATCCTCGCGGCTCTCGCACCCGGCGCGGACGAAAACCATGACTTCTTCTCTGGATCTGGGTCCAGCTACATCATCGGCAAAGCCGTAGATACCAGTGACGATGACTGGGACTTCTGAGCCTTTGCCCCGTCCCCACGAAGGGGCCTGGCTCGAAACTATCGCCTTGTTTCATGCTGTACGAGAAGGCAACCAGCCCGCTGCGCTGCGGTTACTCGGAACCAGTTCGAACCGAGATGCCGTTATCGGTGGGCTCCTTTCGATGCTTGGCATGTTTCTCCGCGCGGAGAGTCCACACAAGCTTGATCAGTTCATCGCCGCGTCGCACCGTGCCGGCCCACCGCCGGCGTTTGGGGCCCGACCTTTTCTCCCGCCCATCGAGCACTGATATCACTTCGAAGAAAGAGAACACCGCCAATGACAAAGAACATCAGCGTAATCATCGGGAGCCTTCGCCGGGGCTCTTACGCGCGCAAGATCGCCCACAACGCCATCGACTTCGGGGCTTGACCCTTGATCTTGGACACGCTGATTCCAGCAGGCTGCTGGGGAAGCGAGAATTCAAGTCATGGCAAGAAAGAACTACACGGACGAGTTTCGTCGGCGGGCGGTGGACTTGTTTGAGTCGTCGCCGGGCGCGACGCTAAAGGGCATCGCTGCCGATCTCGGGGTCTCGCGGGGTGCGTTGAAGGAGTGGGTCGACAAGCTTGGCTCTGGGGCGACGACGCGGGGCATGGCGGAGGCCTCTGCGATGATCGGGCGGCACGAGTCGCAGGCGGCGCGGATCGTGCGCCTTGAGGCCGAGAACGCTGCGCTGACGGTCGAGGCCCGCAAGCTCGAGACGGAGAGGGACATCCTCCGTCAAGCGGCGAAGTATTTCGCCGGGGAGACGAACTGGTGAACCGCTTCCAGTTCGTTGAAGACCACAAGGACGCCTATGGCGTGAAGCGGTTGTGTGAGGTTATCGAGGTCGCCAGGTCATCGTTCTACGCATGGCTCACAGCCGGGCCGGGGCGCTCCGCGAGAGCGTCCGCGGACGAGGTGCTGGCGGAGCGGATTCGGGTTCTGCAGGACCCGGAGCAAGGAGGGGACCGCGCCTACGGGGCGCCCAGAGTCACCGCTGACCTCAACGACGGCGCAGCACCTGAGGCGCGGGTGAACCACAAGCGAGTCGCGAGGGTGATGTGACTCGCCCCGGCGTGTCCGGAGACAGGATTCCTTGGAAGGATCTGTCTCATGG
>NZ_JBQDSX010000147.1:0-2849 GCF_052099035.1 Microbacterium sp.
TAGGGGATGATCGAAGGACCATGCCTTCGCTTCTGGACCCCACCACCCTTCCCGACGCTTCCGATGCGGATGCCGTCTACACGGCGTTCGTGGAATGGGCAGAGGGCACCGGCATCCAGCTCTACCCCGCCCAAGACGAGGCGGTCATCGAGATCGTCTCCGGCAACAACCTGATCCTCTCGACCCCGACCGGCACCGGGAAGTCGCTCGTCGCGATCGGTGCGCACTTCGCGGCGCTCGCAGACGGGCGGCGCAGCTACTACACCGCGCCGATCAAGGCCCTGGTGAGCGAGAAGTTCTTCGCGCTGGTCGACATCTTCGGGCCCGAGAACGTCGGGATGGTCACCGGGGACTCGTCGGTCAACGCGGATGCCCCGATCATCTGCTGCACGGCCGAGATCCTCGCGAACATCGCGCTGCGGCAGGGCCCTTCGGCGGATGTGGGCCAGGTCGCCATGGACGAGTTCCACTTCTATGCCGACCCCGAGCGCGGGTGGGCGTGGCAGGTTCCGCTGCTGACACTGCCGCAGGCTCAGTTCGTCCTGATGTCGGCCACGCTCGGCGACGTGACGTCGCTGGCGGAGGATTTGAGTCGGCGCACGGGGCGCGAGACCGCCGTCGTCACCGGCGTCGAGCGGCCGGTGCCGCTGCATTACTTCTATGAGCTCACTCCGATCCACGAGACGATCGACGACCTGCTGGGCACGGGGCAGGCGCCGATCTATGTCGTGCACTTCTCGCAGGCGGCCGCGATGGAGCGCGCGCAGGCGCTGTCGAGCACGAAGGTCGCCACACGCGAGCAGCGGGACGCAATCGCGGCTCTCATCGGCGAGTTCCGCTTCACGACCGCGTTCGGGCGCACGCTCTCGAAGTTCCTCCGTGCGGGCATCGGCGTTCATCACGCCGGGATGCTGCCGAAGTACCGGCGCCTCGTCGAACAGCTCGCCCAGCGCGGGATGCTGCGCGTCATCTGCGGCACCGACACGTTGGGCGTCGGCATCAACGTGCCGATCCGCACGGTGCTCTTCACCGCTCTGACCAAGTTCGACGGCACACGGATGCGACAGCTCAACGCCCGCGAGTTCCATCAGATCGCTGGCCGCGCCGGGCGCGCCGGATACGACACCGCGGGCACGGTCGTCGTCCAGGCACCGGAGCACGAGACCGAGAACGCGGCGGCGATCAAGAAGGCCGGCGACGACCCGAAGAAGAAGCGCAAGCTGATCCGCAAGAAGGCGCCGGACGGGTTCGTCTCGTGGGGGGAACCCTCGTTCCGCAAACTCGTGGATGCAGAACCCGAGACACTCACCTCGCACATGCAGATCACAAGCGCGATGATGCTCAATGTCATCGGTCGCGGCGGTGACGCGTTCGGAAATATGCGTGCACTGATATATGACAACCATGAGCCGCGATCCAGGCAGCGGGAGCTCGCCCGCCGGGCCCTCGGGATCTACCGGACGCTGCGGGAATCCGGGATCGTCGAACAGTCGGCAGACGGTGAGATCCGCCTCACCGTCGACCTGCAGCCGAACTTCGCGCTGAATCAGCCGCTGTCACCGTTCGCGCTGGCCGCGTTCGAACTGCTCGACCCGGATGCCGCGACATTCGCCCTCGACATGATCTC
Organism: Microbacterium sp.; assembly: GCF_052099035.1. Classification (GTDB taxonomy): domain Bacteria; phylum Actinomycetota; class Actinomycetes; order Actinomycetales; family Microbacteriaceae; genus Microbacterium. The sequence continues at coordinate 1,628 of NZ_JBQDSX010000147.1, forward strand.
GATCGTGGAATCCACCCTCGACGATCCGCGGGCGGTGCTGAGCCAGCAGGAGTTCCTTGCGCGCGGCGAGGCCGTCGCCGAGATGAAGCGCGAGGGCATCGAGTACGACGAGCGGATGGAGTTGCTCGAGCAGATCACGTATCCGAAGCCGCTCGACGAGCTGCTCAGCGCGACTTTCGAGACGTACAGCGCAGCGCAGCCGTGGATCCGCGACTTCGAGCTGCATCCGAAATCCGTCGTCCGCGACATGTACGAGCGGGCCATGTCGTTCGGGGAATATGTCGCGTACTACAAGATCGCCCGCTCAGAGGGCGTCGTGCTGCGGTACCTGTCGGACGCGTATCGGGCTGCGTCGCAGACGATCCCCGAAGAGCTGAAGAACGAAGATCTGCGCGACCTCATCGAGTGGCTGGGTGAGCTGGTGCGCCAGGTCGACTCGTCACTCCTCGACGAATGGGAGGAGCTGCGCGCGGGCACCGACAACGGCATGGTCGACCTGCACCGTCCGGACGACGAGCCGATCGTGCCGCCGGCGCCGAAGCGACTGACGTCGAACGTGCGTGCCTTCCGGATTCTCGTGCGCAACGAGTTGTTCCGTCGGGTGCAGCTCGCCGCGCTTGAGGACGTCGATGCCCTGGCCGCTCTCGATCCTGACTTCGGCGCTGACGCGTGGGACGACGCACTGGATGCGTACTTCGCCGATCACGATGAAATCCTCACCGGTCCGGAGGCGCGCAGCTCGAAGCTCCTCCTGCTCACCGAGGGCGCATCCGAATGGACCGCCCGTCAGATTCTCGACGACCCCGCCGGCGACCACGACTGGGGCATTTCCGCGACCGTCGATCTTGCGGCATCCGATGAGGCCGGCGAAGCCGTTGTCGTCGTGACCGGAGTGGATCGGCTTTAGAGGCTCACGGCATGGCAGCGAGCACGTTGTGCGGCGCCGAACTCACCTATATGGGTAGGATCGCGGCCATGTCCAAGATCTTCACTGTCCCCGTCGAAGGAGCTCCCGCTGGAGTCGAGTTTTCACCGTTTGGCGGGATATCAGCTCAGACTGAAAACGGAGACGTAGTCGATATTTCTGGGCCTGACTTCCATCTCTCCGTCCGGTCTGACGAGGCTGCCGCTATCGGAGACATCGACACGATTCTTGCTGATCTCCACGAGGTACTGACCCGCACGCAGGCATATGCGGCGCTAGCAGATGATTCAGATATGC
>NZ_JBQDSX010000148.1:0-2767 GCF_052099035.1 Microbacterium sp.
GGGCGAACCACTCGCCCGTGCGGCCGGATCCGGTCTGCACCTCATCGAGGATGAGAAGGGCGTTGTGCTCGGTCGCGAGTTCGCGCGCCCGCACGAGGAAGCCCTCGGGCAGCGGAACGACCCCGGCCTCGCCTTGGATCGGCTCGGCGAAGATCGCCGCCACGTCACCCGCCGCGAACGCCTCTTCGAGCGCCGCGATCGTGGGGTCGATCGCCTTCACTCCCGGCATGAGCGGCGCGAACGGATCCTGGTACGCGGGCTTCGGCGTGAGCGCGAGCGCGCCCGTGGTGCGCCCGTGGAACGCGCCGTTCAGGCACAGGATCGTGCCCAGGCCGTGCTTGTTGCCGTGCAAACGCGCGAGCTTGATCGCTGTCTCGTTGGCCTCGGTGCCCGCGTTCGCGAGGAACACGCGCCCCTCGTCGCCCGTGCCCGCGAGCCGCTTGAGGCGCGACGCGAGCTCGAGCTGCTGGGGCGTGGCGAAGTAGTTCGACACGTGGATGAGGCGGCCGGCCTGCTGCGTGATGGCGTCAATGACGACCGGGTGGGCGTGGCCGAGGCAGTTCACGGCGATGCCGCCGAGGAAATCGAGGTAACGGCCACCGTCGGTGTCCCACACGTGGGATCCCTTGCCGCGCTCGAGGTTCGCGAGACGGCCGCCCAGGCTCATCAGGTCGCGGCCGGCCTCGTCCTTCCAGTTCTGCGTCATGATGCCGAGACCTCCGTTCCGATTCCGTTGCTGGTGAAGAGTTCGACGAGCACCGAGTGCGGCACCCGTCCGTCGATGATCGAGGCCTTCTGCACGCCGTCGGTGACGGCGTCGAGGCAGGCCTGCATCTTCGGGATCATGCCCGATTCGAGCTTGGGCATGAGGTCGGTGAGCTCGGCCGCGGTCAGGTGCGAGACGAGCGAATCGCGGTTCGGCCAGTCGGCATAGAGGCCGGGAACATCCGTGAGGATCACGAGCTTCTTCGCGCCGAGCGCCCGCGCGAGCGCGGAGGCGGCCGCGTCGGCGTTGATGTTGAGGGTGTGGCCCGGGTTGTCGAGGTCGGGGGCGACGCCCGCGACCACCGGGATCCGGTCGGCCCGCAGGTGGTCGAGCACGGGCGTCGGATCCACCCGCTCGACGTTGCCGACGCGGCCGAGACTCTCCTCGACGCCGTCGATCATCACGCCGCGGCGGCGGCCGCCGAACAGCGCGGCGTCCTCCCCCGAGATCCCCACCGCGAACGGCCCGTGCGAATTGATCTTCGCGACCAGCTGCGGGTTGATCTGGCCTGTGAGCACCATGCGGACCACGCTGATCGCCTCGGTCGAGGTGACGCGGTACCCGCCCTTGAACTCGCTCGGGATCGCCAGGCGGTCGAGCATGTTCGAGATCTGCGGGCCGCCGCCGTGCACGACGACGGGCTTGATGCCGACGTACCGCAGGTAGGCGATGTCCTCGGCGAATGCCTCCTGCAGCTCCTCCGAGATCATCGCGTTGCCGCCGTACTTCACCACGACGATCTCGTCGCGGTACTGCTTGAGCCACGGCAGGGATTCGATGAGCGTGGAGGCCTTGAACTCGGCCTCTTCGGGGCTCGTTTGCTGGAGATCGATCGGTGTCATGAGGAGTATGCGCTGTTCTCGTGGACGTAGGCGTGCGTCAGGTCGTTGGTCATGATCGTCGCCGACTCGGAGCCCGAGCGCAGGTCGATCTCGACGGTCGTCGTGCGGGGCGTGAGGTCGACGTCTTCCCGCGGGCGGTCGGGTCCGCCCTTCGTGCACACCCGCACCCCGTTCATCGTCACGTCGGTGTCGTACGGGTCGAACCGCGCATCGGTCGTGCCGATCGCCGCGAGCACGCGCCCCCAGTTGGGGTCGTTGCCGAACACGGCGGTCTTGAACAGGCTGTTGCGGGCGACCGACCGGCCGACCGTGACCGCGTCGTCTTCGGTCTCGGCCCCCGTGACCGTGATGAGGATGTCGTGGCTCGCGCCCTCGGCGTCGCCCATCAGCTGGGTCGCAAGGTCGAGGCAGACGTCGGTCAGCGCGGCGCGGAACGCGTCGGCGTCGGCGGCGATGCCGGAGGCGCCGCTGGCCAGCAGCGTGACCTGGTCGTTCGTCGACATCGCGCCGTCGGAGTCGAGCCGATCGAACGTCGTCCGCGTGGCGGCGCGCAGGTGCTGATCCGCCTCGTCCGGCGTGAGCTCGGCGTCGGTCGTGATGACGACGAGCATCGTCGCAAGGCCCGGCGCGAGCATGCCCGCGCCCTTCGCCATGCCGCCGATCGTCCAGCCGCCCTCGGAGCGCGTCGCCTGCTTCGGCACCGTGTCGGTGGTCATGATCGCGCGCGCGGCGCTCTCGCCGCCGTCGGCGCTCAGCGCCGCGGCCGCCGCCGTCGTGCCGTCGAGCACCTTCTGCCGGAACACCTCGTCGCCCGTGCCGATCAGGCCCGTCGAGCACACGAGCACGTCGACCGCGCCGACGCCGAGCAGCTCCGCGGCCTTCTCGGCCGTCTGGTGCGAGGTCTGGAAGCCGAACGAGCCCGTGAAGCAGTTCGCTCCGCCGGAGTTGAGCACGATGGCCTCGGCCTTGCCGTCCTTGATGGCCTCCGCCGACCAGATGATCGGGTTGGCCTTCGCGCGGTTCGAGGTGAACACCGCGGCCGCCGTCTTCTGCGGCCCGCGGTTGACGACGAGCGCGACATCGGGCTTGCCGGTCGACTTGAGTCCGGCCGCGACGCCGGCGGCGACGAATCCCTGGGCTGCGGTGACGCTCACGGCGC
>NZ_JBQDSX010000149.1:0-2678 GCF_052099035.1 Microbacterium sp.
CGTGCGGATACGATGCCTCTGCCATGGACCCGAGTGTAGATGGCACATGAGTCGCGAGCGTTACGGAGATCTGCTCACAGCAGAATACTCACGCCAGGCTTCGTGGTGTCATCGGCCGGTCGGCGTCGGCGAATAGAACGCCGGGCGCTCCGGCGTCTCGACCTGTTGCACGCCGCCCGACAGCGCGCGCACGCCCGCCTCGCATGCGAGGGAGACGAGATAGCCGTCCCAGGCGTTCGGCCCATCGACCAGGCGCCCTCCCCTGACCGCATCGACCCAGCGCTGAACCTCGATGTCGTACGCGTCGGCGAACCGGGTCGTGAAGCTCGTGTGTTCGGCGGGGTCGTCCCACTCCCACTGCGCGTCCCCGATGCGCGCGACCGACTGCGAGAACACCGCCTCGGTCGTGACCTGGTATCCGAACTGCACGTTCACGCTCATCTCGACGTCGACGAGCAGGCCGTTCTCGAGCTCCATCAGCACCAGGATCGGCTCTCGCAGGCGCTCCGGCGCCAGCGGATTGCGCCGCGAGTACCGCACCTCGACGCTCTTCACCGCGGATCCGGCGAGCCACGGCACCACGTCGAACTCGTGCACGACCGAGTCGTTGATGAGCATCTCCTGCACATACGACTCGGTCACCGACGGGTTCCTGTGGGCGCAGTGCAGCATGAGCAGCTCGCCCGCGTCTCCCGACGCGATGAGCTCGCGCAGCCGGGCGTACTCCGGATCGAACCGGCGCATGAAGCCGACCTGGATGTGCGGCCGGTCGAGCTTCTGCTCGGCCTCGAGCACCCGCAGCGACGTCGCGGAGTCGGGCGTCAGCGGCTTCTCGCAGAGGATCGGCAGCCCCGCCTCGAGCGCGGGCAGCAGCACCGGGAGGTGCGCCGCTCCCGGAACCGCGACGAGCACGGCGTCGATTGCGTCGTCAGCGATCGCGTCCTCGATCCGCGCGAAAGGCCGTGAATCGGGGGCGGCGAGCGCGGCGGATTCCGCGCGCCCCGGATCCGTCTCGACCACGGCCGCGACGTGCGCGCCGGTGATGCGCGATTCGATCCGCCTGATGTGGTCGGCGCCCATCGCGCCGGCCCCGACGACTCCGATGCGGAGGTCCTGTGTCATGTGCGCGGATCCTCAGAACTGGCGCGCGAGGTGCGCGCAGCCGTGCAGGTGCTCGCGCGTGCGTCGGGCGATCGGGAGCGGACGGTCCGGATCGCATCCGTACATGTCCTGCTCGACGATGGCGAAGATGTCGGGCGAGATCGCGGCCGCGGCCTCGATGATCGGGGCGAGCTCGGGGACGCCTTGGGGAGGCTCGATCATGATGCCGTCCGCCACGGCGTCCTTGAAGCTGACGTCGTTCTTCAGCACATCGAAGAGCATCGACTGGTCCACCTGCTTCAGGTGCAGGTAGCCGATGCGATCGGGGCGCTCGTTGATCAGCGACAGGCTGTCGCCGCCGTAGTACGCGAAATGTCCGGTGTCGAGGCAGAGGTTCGTGTAGCGCGGATCCGTCTCGTCGAGCAGGCGGTTCACCTCGCGCGTCGTCCCGACGTGGCTGTCGGCGTGCGAGTGGAACTGCTGCCGCACGCCGTACTCCTCGTAGAGGGCCTTGCCGAGCCAGTCGTGGCCGCCTGAGAGTGCGCGCCATTGCTCGTCCGTCAGCGTGCGGGGCTCGAGGTTCTCCCCCGTCGCGTCGCTGCGCCACAGATCCGGGATCACAACGATGTGCTCCGCGCCGAGCGCCGAGGCGAGCCCGGCGACCTTGACGGCCTGATCCCACGCGCGCTTGCGCTCGTCCTCCGACTTGTGGAAGCCGGTGAACACCGTTCCCGCCGAGAGCTTCAGGCCGCGCGCGCCGAGCTCGTCCTGGAGCTTGTGCGGATCCGTCGGCAGGTACCCGTACGGGCCGAGCTCGATCCAGGTGTAGCCGGCGTCAGCGGCCTCATCGAGGAATCGCTCCCAGGGCACCTGGCCGGGATCATCCGGGAACCACACGCCCCACGAGTCGGGTGCCGTGCCGATGCGCAGGCCGGTGGAGTGCGTCACGCGATACCTCTTCTCTGAGCTGATGCCCGGACGGCAGCGTCCGGGGCATCAGCCCATTATCGCGAACGACCAGCGCGGGTCAGACCAGGGCCTCCTCCACGAGCGCCGCCTCGATCCGCACGGGCTCGCGCCGGGGCAGGATCCGCGGGTGCACGCCCGCCATGCGCTCGAGCACGCGCAGCACCTGGCCCGAGTAGCCGTACTCGTTGTCGTACCAGACGTAGAGCACGACGTTCTCGTCGCCCTCCGAGAGGGTCGCGAGCCCGTCGACGATGCCGGCGCGGTTCGTGCCGACGAAGTCGGTCGAGACGGCGTCGGGGTTCTCGCTGTAGTCGATCTGCTGGCGCAGGGGCGCGGTGAGCGAGGTCTGGCGCAGGAACGCATTGATCTCGTCGGCCGTCGTGGCACGGTCGAGCTGCAGGTTGAGGATCGCGAGCGACACGTTGGGCGTGGGCACGCGGATCGCGCTGCCCGTCAGCTTCCCCTTCAACTGCGGCAGGGCCTTCGCGACGGCCTTCGCCGCCCCCGTCTCGGTGATGACCATGTTCAGCGACGCGGCACGACCGCGGCGCGGGCCGCTGTGGAAGTTGTCGATGAGGTTCTGGTCGTTCGTGAACGAGTGCACGGTC
>NZ_JBQDSX010000150.1:0-2663 GCF_052099035.1 Microbacterium sp.
CGCTCACCCTCGCGGCCTAAACCACACCTGTCACCAGTTCGTTCCTCACGCCCCACCGCTCTGCTTGCTGGGCTTGCCAGAATCATCGACGAGGGTGACGCGGACCAGGACAGAAAGAAGAAGACGCGCTCGAGCTCAGAGATAATCGCGGAGCACGGCAGGCAGCTAGATTCCTAGCCGTTAGAAGCCGCTAGTCCCGGCGAGATCGGCGCTAGCGTTCCTCCTGCTCTCGAGCAGGAGGGGCACTTTCGTCGTGTGCGGAGCAATAGCGCGCGGGGCGCGAGTCAGCCGAGCGTGGCGCCCTTTCGGCGATTGCACGGCTCGCATAGGAGCTGCAGGTTCCTGGCGGTGTTTGACCCGCCCATCGAGAACGGGATGATGTGGTCGAACTCGAGGTTCTCCCGGCTGCCGCATTCGACGCATGCTCCGCCGTCGCGTTGCCAGACCGCGACCTTCACGTCCTGCGGGATCTTCGTACGTTTGGTGGGGCGGTCGAGCTGATCTGTCATCGCCTGTAGAGCATGGGCCTTCTCGAGCGCAAGCCGTCGACGATTGGCCATCTCGTTTGCAAGGGCACGGACATCTTCCGGCGTGAGATCGCGATCGGTCGTTGTGTAGAAGCGGCCAGCATAGAGCCAGTAGTACTGCTCCCTGCCGAACACAGAGAACACCATGACAGGGATCTCGGCGGACTTGGCGACGTCGGCTGAGCGAAGCGCATAGTGAACGCCTGACGTTACTCGCGCCGTGTCAGGGGTCGGGCGGTCTAGGAAACCGCCTGGTTTCTTAGAGAAGCGAGCGATGCGGTGTGTGAACGCGCTCAGCGACGACGCTGAGTGGGTGTCCTCACCATGGTTGGCTTGTGCGTATTCGCTGTCGGAGAGCTCGACAACGTGCGCCTCGAGCACGTGCTTCAGTAACGCCATGAAGAAACACTATCAGCGGGGCCTGCAGACGGGTGAGCCGGATCTGGACCGGGGCGACCGTAGCGCATGCGCGAGCACGCCGACCCTTAGGAACGCGCCCCGGACGCACGGCTACGCCCTCGCTCCGTGATCTTCGGATCCCGGGCGGGGGAGCTCTTGTCATTCAGCGCTCCGAAATGGCCCGCGAGGCCGATTTTGGGCATCTGGTAAGATGAGTAAAGGGCACTCTTTATGTCGATTGCCCTTTAGCTGCTCGCGACTCATGAAATGGAGACTCGATATGTTTGAACACGTTAAGAGTACCCCGAAGTCACCCTCAGGCGCAAGCTTTCGAAACAGGAAGGTGCGACGTGGACCTTGGGTTCTCGCTCGTGCTCGTACTGGCGATCGTTTTGGCGATCCAGTACGGCCCGCGCAAATAGTGGTGCACTAGCACTCAGTTAGCGGCAGTCCTGGCGCACAACGCCAATCCTCGAGGGTGAATCGTGGAGGTGAAGCGGTATCGTGCGCCAGGCTACGTCGCGCTCAAACGCTGCGAATGCTGATTGCCTGCCACCCGTCCGGGATGCTCGACTCGAGATCGTCGCGGCTCTCGATCGTGATCTCACGGAACCCCGTTCGCCGCGCGGTGCCCTTGTGCTGGGATGGGCGGATGTCGGCGAGCTCGAACCCTTCGGGAATCTGCGCTCGCAGGCCGGCGTGCATCTCGTCGAGGCTGTCCGCTTCCGGGGTCTCGATGTCGACGGTCTCGGTCGGGCGGATCATCGCAATGTAGGGCACGAGCACAGGCTAGCCATTGAACGTGACAGCTCCCCGCCAGACCCAGCAGCGCAGTTGTTTCCCGTTGAGCTCGAGTTCTACGCCGACGGCGCGTTCGGTCCACCGGTCGATGCGAACGGTGGCTTGCACATCGGTGTCACCGAACCGCAGCCAAGCCGTGCCGGTGATGGGGGTACGCGGTGGAGCGACCGTGATCGGCAACCGCGTCAAGGCCAGTTGCTCGGGCGTGAGTGACTGCAGTGGTCCCTTGGCGGTGGCGTCGCGTAGCTCGCGCTCCTCGCGCCTGTCCTCGCCCAGGGAAGGGTAGCGGCGGTTCGATCCCATGCACGCGAGTATAGAACGAATGTTCGAATGCTTCCCGAGTCAGTGCCCGCGCAGCCCGCGCCGTGGCGGATCCGGGTTCGGTGGGTCGTCCCGGTATCGCTCGAGCGCGGTGATCAGCTCGTCGACGGTGTGGATACCGGGCTGATCGACATCATGTCCACCACTTCCGACCAGACGAGGCGAGGCTCTGCGGCATCGGGGCCGTCCATGCGACGAGGATACTGCGACAGCAACGACACGCCCGCCTCGATCGTTCAGCCCGTCGTCGGTAAGGTGGGCGCGAGGTCGAGGTACCAGCTCGACCCCGCGCCCGTTGAAGTTTCATCTAGCTACTTCTTCTTGGGCTTGTGCACGACGGTCGTCCGCGGGTTGCGGGCGGCCGTCGACTTCTTCACGAAGCGCCCAGTGATCGCGCTACGCGCGTGTCCTTTGCTGGCCACGATGCACCTCCTTTCCTAGTCGAGGCGAGTGTGGGCAAAACGTGGGCAAGGCCCCGGCGCTGCCCCCAGTTCGGGAGCGTGTGCGCAGGAGCCTTGCCAACATTCATCCACTTGGAAACTGTGTCCGACCGGGGATATTCAGAAGTCCCAGTCGTCGTCTTCGGTGGCCACGGCCTTGCCGATGACGTAGCTG
>NZ_JBQDSX010000151.1:0-2603 GCF_052099035.1 Microbacterium sp.
GCGTCGTGTTCAGCATGGCGATCTCGACGGGCGCGAAACCGATCGTGTAGCCGTCCGGGTCCTGAGCGGCGATGTACTCCATCGCTTTGGCGCCCGACGCACCGGGCATGTTCTCGGGGATGACGCTGACGTCGAGGCTCTTCTCGAGCTCGGCGGCGAGTGCGCGCGACGACAGGTCGGATCCGCCGCCGGCGTCGGCCTGGATGACCAGGCGAATATCGTCCGCCGGGAAGTCGGATCCGTCGCCGGATTCGACCGGGGTGCAGGCCGCGAGCGCGGTGGCGCCAAGGCCGATGGCCGCGATGCTGGCCACGAATCGGAAGTAACGGGGCATCTTTGCTCCTTCAATGTGCAGGGTCTCGCTCTGGGGTCCGACGATCATGGCACGTTTACTGTTAACAGTCAACGAGGATGCGCGTTTCCTGCACGGAGCGCGGCGTGTCAGCGCGCCTCGAGCTCCAGGTGCATCCGCTCCTCGGCGCGTCGAAGGTGGTCTTCGAGCGCGCGTGCGACCGCTTCCGCGTCGCCCGACCGGATGGTGTCGTACAGCGCGCGGTGCGACTGAGCCGACTCGTGCAGGTCCTCGTCATGATTGATCGTGACGTCGAGCAGCGCCGTGAACGTCGGTTCGTACTGTCGCCACGTGGCGAGCAGGCGCGGATGGTTCGCAAGCTCGTAGAACATCGAATGGAAGGCGACATCGGCGCGGTAGAACGCCCCGTGGTCGCCGGAGTCGGCGGCCTTCGCCATCTGATCGACCAGGTCCTCCGCCGGCTTCCAGTGCTCATCATCAGCAGCCATCGCGCGCTTCACGGCGAGCTGCTCGAGCGCGGTGCGCAGGCTGTAGAGCTGCTCGATATCCTCCACCGTCAGCCCCTTGATGTATATCCCCCGGGGGCGGCGCAGCTCGACGAGGCCCTCATACACGAGCTGCGAGACCGCATCGCGCACGGGCCCCCGACTCACACCGAACTCCTCGGCGACGCCCTCCTCGGTCAGCCGGTCTCCCGTGACGAGCTCGCCGTGCACGATCCGCCTCCGGATGATGTCGGCCACCTGCTCGCCCAGCGCGGCTCCGCGCCTCACGGTGTCTCGCATCTTCGCTCCCACCTATCGTCAACTGTCAACAGAGTACATCCAGCGGAAGCGGTCCCCGTTCCGACTACGCTCGATGACGTGTTCCACATCGTCTTCTTCGAGCCCCGCATCCCGCCGAACACGGGAAACGCGATCCGCATGTCGGCGATCACCGGCAACACGCTGCACCTCGTCGAGCCTCTCGGGTTCGACCTGTCCGACACGCACCTGCGCCGGGCAGGGCTCGACTATCACGACCTCGCACACGTGATCGTGCACCCCGACTTCGACGCCGTGTGCGCGTATCTCGCCGAACACGGATCCGGGCGGATCTACGCGTTCACCGGCCACGCGACGCGCTCGTTCGCCGACGTGTCGTACGAGCCCGGCGATGCACTGCTGTTCGGCCCTGAGCCGACCGGGCTCCCCGAAGAGGTCATGGCGGATCCGCGGGTGACGGACCGCCTGCGGATCCCGATGCGCCCCGGCGTGCGGTCGCTCAACCTCTCGAACTCGGCCGCGATCGCGACGTACGAGGCCTGGCGGCAGAACGGGTACACCGGCTCGGCATAGCCTCTCGCCCATGCAGGCGACTTGATAAACTAGGGGCTTTGGTCAGTAGCTGAATCGGGGGTCGCGGATGGGCGATCTCACGTGGGCTTTTCTTGCGATTATCGGTCTCGTCGGCGGAATCGGGATCGCCGCACTCGGCCCCGGCGGCGTGCTCGTCACCATCGGGCTCTTCGCTCTGACGGACCTGTCGTCCAGCTCGGTCGCGGGCACCTCGATCGTTACGCATATTGCGACCGGGCTCATGGGCACGGCGGTGTTTCTGCGGTCCGGGCAGCTGCGCGAATCGGTCACGCTGCGCACATCGATCATTCTGGCCGTGACCGCCCTGTTGGGCACGCCCGCGGGCGTCTTCATCAACATGGCGCTTCCCGGCGATTCCTTCGGGCCGCTGCTCGGAGTGTTCATCGCTGTCGTTGCCGTGCTCGTGCTGTACCGAGATCGGCGCGATCAGCGGTCGGCGGGTGCAGGTGACCAGGCTCGACCACATCCGCGGCATTCGCTGTTGACGCTCGCGGCGATCGGCTTCGGAGTCTCCGCTGTCAGCGGCGTCTTCGGCGTCGGCGGCCCGATGCTCGCGGTTCCGGTGCTGCTCGCGATCGGCGTGCCCCTGCTTCCCGCGCTGGCCGCTGCCCAGGCGCAGAGCGTCGTGGTCGCGTCGGTGGGATCCATCGGATACGCGACACTCGGCGCGATCGATTGGCCGCTCGCGCTGCTCGTGGGAATTCCCGAGGTCATCGGCGTCGTGATCGGCTGGCGGATCGCACATTCTGTTCCCACGCGAGGTCTTACATACGCCCTCGTGATCGCGCTCCTCGCGCTCGCGCCGTACCTGATGCTGCGCTGATCCGAGCGGCGCGGATCTTCGCCAGCGATTCGAGCGCCCCCTCCGACCACGGCCGCAACGCAAAACGCCCCCTTCCCGAAGGAAGGGGGCGAAGGGTGGGCCCAGCGGG